>NZ_FMUR01000014.1 GCF_900101605.1 Butyrivibrio hungatei | reverse complement strand
CGCTTATGCGGTATTAACAGTCGTTTCCAGCTGTTATCCCCCAGTATGAGGCAGGTTGCCCACGCGTTACTCACCCGTCCGCCACTAAGAATTTACAAGAATCTGCCGAAGCTTCATCAGCGTAAATTCTCCGTTCGACTTGCATGTGTTAGGCACGCCGCCAGCGTTCATCCTGAGCCAGGATCGAACTCTCACGTTTAAAAGTTTAATCCGGCTAAGAACTTAAGCTTGGCTTTTCGTTCTGTCCGTTAATTTACATTTTTCTGAATTATTCTCTTTGGAATCTTTCAGGGTTGCATTACTGTTTACTTGTCAAAGTGCTTTGTTGTTGCTGTCCTCAGCGACAGCTTACTTAGAATATCACAGGCCTATAGCCGTGTCAATAACTTTTTTTTAAATTTTTTTATTATTTTATAAAACTTTTTTAAAACAGCCCTTTAATTTTCCCAAAAAGCCCTAACCATGCGGCTTGGAGCACTGTCAATAGTTTTATACCTGTAATATACTCAACCAGATATAAAATCGCTATCGCTTCGATTACTCCGAGTACGGCTCCGAGAATTCTATTAAAGCTCCCAAGCACCGGAACTTCCTTCATCTTTCTCAGGCTTTCTCCGATACCGGTCATAACCCTGTATACAACAAATGCCACTATCAGATATCCTATCTTTGGAATTATTCCTCCAAAGCTCTTATCAAGGACATTTTCTGTTATACCCATAATGAAATACACAGATGCAAATGTTGCCAAAACAGCAATTAAGCCTGCTGCTTCCGCAACCAGGCCAACATTTGCTCCATATGATATTCTCCATAAAATAATACAGATCACCGCGATTGTGATCACGATCTGTGAAATATCTATGCTCATAAAAACCTCTGTCTGTGCTTTCTTTTTAACACAACGATATCATTTTCACTTAAGCACCAATGTATCAATACTTTCTCTTGTTGCCAAAATAAAGTTACTCTTTGATCCTGTGGGTATCATTGTCCTTACAGGCTCTTCAAATTCCCCTTGATACTTAATTCTTCCGTTCATATCCTTTATCAGATATTCATTTTGATTATAGATAATGATCTGCTTGTTGCTGAAAACAATTTCTGCACTGTCTATGTCAAAATATGTAGTAAGAACGCGATTTCCCGCAGTGTTATACACCTGAAGCCTGTATGCTCCCTTATCGGAAGCTTCGGCAAACACAAGGCCCACGTATGAATCGTTGTATCTAACCGACCTTATCTCATCATCTTCTATCACTTCTTCTGCCTGTTTCTCAGGTTTCTGCGCGCCCGAATAAAACATGATCTTATCGGTCGAAACAGAAAAAGCCTTATCGGCGCTCATAAACTGAACGAACGGTGCAACCGAGTTATCATAGTTATATGAGCTGACAAGGTGCTCAGAAACATTTTTTCCGACATCTCCAAAATTATAAAAAGCAACTTTTGTCATTACTCTTCCGTTTTCTGGACCAAGATAAGACACGCACAGAAGCTGTCCGTTCGGAGATAAACTTATTTTCTGAGGGTATCCGTATCCCTTCATTGTCGTTTTGAATCTTGCAAGTTCTTCTCCCTGGGCGCTGTAAAGATATATCCATGCAACATCTTCTCCATCGAGAACTGCAGCAACAACGCCCTGCGATGATACACAAAAATCTCTTACAGGCATATTGGTATCTACTTTTCCAAGCAGCCCATTAATATCGCATACATAAATTTCATGGCCGTTGTCATCGCCTATAGCTATAGAATTCATACACGTTCTGGCTTTGGGATTCTGCATCTGATAGGGCTGTGTCCATAGTGCTTTTCCTGCCGAATCATAGCAGCTCACTCCATCTTTACTGCACCTCACCATATGTCCGCCGAGGCTTACAATCCTTGTGTCATCTTCAATGGATATCGGCACTCCTTTTACAGTTATAGCCTCAGAATATACCTTGTCACGCCAGCTTATATAAACAACCGAGACAAGAACCGTGCACGATACGGCAATAACCACCGCCCTTATAAAAACTTTGAGTTTGTGGCTCCTGATCTTTTCCTTGTAAGAGGTCTGCCTGCCGGATGCACCGCTCTTTTTTTTGCTATTCAATTTACCGGCATATGCACTAAAATCACGTACTTCCGCCAAGACAAACCTCCATAATATCAGTTTTTCCGCCGGATCACCGATTTCATCAATGATTCACTAAATCTTTGCTTTATACAAACTGATAGATTGTTGTTGTATCATAAACTTTATCAGGGCCAAAAACAGGCTTGGGGAAGCCTTCCTGATTGATAGAGTTGGGGTAAAACTGTGTTTCAAGACATACACCCTCTCTGCTCTTGTAGTTCACTCCACCCTTGCAGTTTTCTCCGCTAAGGAAGTTTCCGGCATAAAGCTGAACTCCCGGAAGATCTGTAAAGCATTTCATTGTTATTCCTGTTTTAGGCGATGAAAGAACCGCGATCTCTTTAATGGATCCGTCGGCATCATCGACAACATAGTTGTGATCGTATCCACCTACAGCCTTGAGCTGAGCATTGTCTGCCTCAATATCTTTTCCGATTGTCTTTTCCGCAAGGAAATCAAAAGGAGTTCCGGCAACATCCGCTATCTCACCTGTAGGAATAGCTGCAGAATCAATTACAGGTGTATAGTGTGACGCATTGAGCTTGAGCGTATGATCGAGGATAGATCCCGAATTCTGACCGCCAAGGTTAAAATATGCGTGGTTTGTCATATTGATAAGTGTATTGGCATCACTTGTTGCATTGTAATGAATAGACAATGAGTTGTCCTCAGAAAGAGAATATGTAACCTCAAAAACTCTGTTTCCTGCAAATCCAAGATCGCCGTCTGCAACTTTAAGAGTAAACTTAACGCAGTCATCACCTTCTACGGCGTCCCATACTCTCTTGTGGAATCCGTTATCCATATCGGTGTGAAGATTGTTGGGTCCGTCATTAACAGGAAGAGAGAACTCTTTTCCGTCAATCTTGTACTTCGCTTCACAGATTCTGTTCGCTGTAGGTCCTACTGTTGAACCAAGGAAGCATGAATTCTCGAGATATCCCGCGATATCATCGTATCCAAGGACCACATCAACAAGCTTCCCATCTTTATCGGGTACAAAAATATTCTTGATGGTAACGCCAAAGTTGATCACAACAACCTCAACATTATTTTTGTTTGAGATATGATACTCAAACACCTGCTCCTTATTTGGTGTTTCTCCAAATAACACTTTTTTTACTGCCATTTTTTACATTACCTCCATAATTTGTGAACCTTACAGTTCTGTTCTACCTTCCAAAGCCCTGAGCAAAGTAACTTCATCAATATATTCCAAGTCGCCGCCCACAGGAACACCGCTGGCTATTCTCGTAACCTTGATTCCCGTCGGCTTTATAAGCTTACTTATATACATTGCTGTTGTTTCACCTTCAAGACTTGAATTGGTCGCTACAATAACTTCCTCAACATCTTCTGTCTGAAGCCGCTGCATCAGCTCAGCCAGCCTTATATCCCCCGGACCAATTCCCAACATCGGAGAGATCGCACCATGCAAAACATGGTACACCCCTTCGTACTTCCCGGTTTTCTCATATGCAGCCAGATCTCTGGCATTTTCCACAACCATAATAATCTTATGATTTCTGTTCTGATTGCCGCATATAGGGCAGATATCTTCATCGGTAAGCGTACAGCACACTTTGCAGTAGTGTACATTTTCTCTCGCATTTGTTATTGAATCGGCAAGCTTTTTTACTCTGTCCTTAGGAAGATTGATTATATAAAAAGCAAGCCTCTGCGCCGATTTTCCACCTATTCCCGGCAGGGAAGCAAGTTCATCTATCAGCCGATTAATATGTCCGCTGTAAAGATCCATCAGAAAGGAAATCCTCCGCCTAATCCGCCTGTCATTTTGCCAATCATGGCTCCGCTTGCTTCATCAGCCTGCTTCATAGCCTCGTTGACTGCGGCAACTATCATATCCTGAAGCATCTCGACATCATCGGGATCGACCGCATCAGGTGATATAACTACGCTCTTCAAAGTCTTGTTTCCGAAAACAGTTGCCTCTACAGCACCGCCGCCGGACTTTGCAGTGAACTCTTTTGTCTCAAGTTCCTTCTGACTTTCCTCCATCTGGCGCTGCATTCTCTGCGCCTGTTTCATAAGATTGCTCATGTTTCCGGGCATTCCGCCTCCGGGGAAACCACCTCTTTTAGCCATTTCTAGTTCTCCTTTTCATCATCTTCCATAACTATATCAAAATTTATAGCTTGCAGGTTTACATAATTTTCTTCAAAAGTCTGCTGCGGCTCAATGTAGCGTGTCTCAAATGCCACATGCTTGCCGATAGAATTATCAAGAACATTTTGAAGATCCTCAGCCGACTGTCCCGAAGAATATTTATCGGCGAGTTGCTTGTTGTCAAAAACAATCTGCAATGTGTCATTGTTTCCAAGACTGAGCTTTGCCCTCTGCAGATATGTTTTCATGGGATTCTCCATTCCCGCGATAACTCTGGGCCAGTTTGTGACTATTCTCTTTATATCATCGGGAACCGCCTTATCCAGTACCTTTTTCTCTTTTACAATATTGGTATTTCCCGCTCCGGATACAGAACTTGCCGCAACAGCTATCTGTCCGCCCTGAATCCCCTTCAAAAGCTTTGTGTTCTCTTCATCATGCTTTTCAAGGAGCCTTAACCTGTCCTCAAGAGAATCCTGCCCCGGCTCCATCTGCGGTTTACACATCTTGATAAGCGTAATCTCTATCAGCACTCTCTTCTGCGTAGCAAATCTAAGCTGAGAAGAAAGTTCTGAAAAAATCCTGATATATCTGAGAAGGACATCTACATCAACACCCTCAGCCTGTTCCTTCAAGACCTTGAGGTTGTCGGTTGATATGTCAACAACATCTTCCATCTGATCCGAAGCCTGGATAAGCATGAGATTACGCAGATACCACACAAAATCATTAACAAACTGCGAAAGCTCTCTTCCCTGGACAACAACATCTGCCAATATCTTAAGCGCTTCATCCGCGTTTTGACTGTATATTGCGGAAAAGAGCTTGCTAAACACTTCCGTATCCACCGCTCCGAGCACATTAAGAACCTTGTCGTAGGTAAGCTCCTCGCCATAATTAAACGCAACGCACTGATCCAAAAGACTCAGCGAATCTCTCATTGAGCCGTCCGCCGTCTTTGCAATATATCTGAGCGCCCTCTCTTCAACAGTGATTCCTTCCGAATCCACAACTTCTTTAAGACGTTGCTCGATGTTATCCACAGTTATCCTGTGGAAATCATATCTCTGACACCTCGAAAGGATTGTGATGGGAATCTTGTGAACTTCCGTAGTCGCCAAAATAAACATAACATATGAAGGAGGTTCCTCAAGTGTCTTAAGAAGCGCATTAAAAGCGCCCGTAGATAACATGTGTACCTCGTCTATGATGTATACTTTGCGTTTTCCCTTTGTGGGCGAATAAGAAACTTCATCAATGATCTCTCTTACGTTATCAACACCGTTATTTGATGCGGCGTCGATCTCGATCACATTCATGCTGTTTCCCGCAGCAATCTCCCTGCACATCTCACACTCACCGCAAGGGCTTCCGTCTATCGGATTTTCACAATTAACGGCTTTTGCCAGAATCTTGGCAACAGAAGTCTTACCTGTTCCGCGTGTTCCGCAAAACAGGTAAGCATGTCCGACTCTGTCAGATCTGATCTGATTCTTCAGCGTGGTTACAATATGATCCTGTCCCTTTACATCTTCAAAAACAGGAGGTCTGAACTTTCTATATAGTGCAACATAACTCATCTACAATAATTGCTCCAAACAAAACTTTTATTAAATGCTCAATCTCCGAAGCAAACGCCCAAAGCCTTTGCCTCTTTGATTATTCCGGCATCAGGCGAAA
This sequence comes from Butyrivibrio hungatei, assembly GCF_900101605.1. Lineage (GTDB taxonomy): Bacteria > Bacillota > Clostridia > Lachnospirales > Lachnospiraceae > Butyrivibrio > Butyrivibrio hungatei_B. The sequence continues at coordinate 98,779 of NZ_FMUR01000014.1, read as the reverse complement.
CAGATTTAAGCTTGCCCGCTATATCTTTAAGCGGAACTTTAACTATTTCTCTGTTCTTGTAAGCCACCATATATCCGTACTGCCTCTTAAGCACAAGCCAACCCGCTTCCGCTCCGAGCCTTGAAGCAAACACTCTGTCATACGGATCGGGTGCTCCGCCTCTCTGCATATGTCCGGGAACGGTAACTCTTACTTCATGCCCTGTCTTTTTCTGGATTGCTTCTGCAATCTCATATGAAACAGAAGGATATTTGCGATTGGCAACCTTCTCTTTATATTCTTTCTTGGAAAGCTTGGCGTCCTTCTTGGAAATCGCGCCTTCCGCAACTGCGATGATCGTAAATCTGCTACCGTGCTCATCACGCGCTCTTATCGCGTTGCATACCTTGTCTATATCATAAGGAATCTCAGGTATAAGGACAACATCCGCTCCGCCGGCTATTCCCGCATTCAGCGTAAGCCATCCGACCTTGTGTCCCATTACTTCAATGATAAATACTCTTCCGTGTGAATCGGCCGTCGTGTGGATATTGTCGATAACACCGGTCGCTATATCAACAGCACTCTGGAAACCGAATGTCATATCCGTTCCCCAAAGATCGTTGTCAATAGTTTTGGGAAGAGACACGATATTAAGTCCTTCCTCACTCAAAAGATTAGCAGTCTTCTGAGAGCCGTTTCCTCCGAGAACCACAAGACAATCCAGCTTTAACTTATAATAGTTCTGCTTCATTGCCTCTACTTTATCAAGTCCGTTCTCATCAGGATCCTTGATCGTCTTAAAAGGAGTTCTCGAACTTCCGAGTATTGTACCTCCTTTTGTAAGTATGCCCGAAAAATCTCTGGAAGTGAGCATACGAAAATCGCTGTAAATAAGCCCTTTGTAGCCATTCAAAAAACCGTAGAACTCAACTTCTTCTCCGCTATTGGCGATGCATTTCACAACACCTCTCATAGCAGCATTCAAAGCCTGACAGTCACCACCGCTTGTCAACATCCCGATTCTCATCATAATGAATATGCCTCCTCCTATTTTTTATCGCATACTACCGTTAATTATACAAAATAATATTCTCAATGCCAAGTTAATACCGATTGACGAAGCCCTGTTGAATCAGTATAATGTAAAACGTTACGGAGTCGTATCAAAGTGGTCGTAATGAGGCGCACTCGAAATGCGTTTGTCCTTTTTGGGCACGAGGGTTCGAATCCCTCCGACTCCGCTATATAAAATTGAAAAATGCTGTTTTAAGCAGTATTATCTTTTAACCATTCAAAAATGAGAGACCTTGCAAAAACTGCAAGGTCTCTCATTTTTTATTATGGCAAAAGCACATATCCCACTATACATTCATGCGGACTACTTAAGGAATGCATCGGGAATGTACAATTTAACTGAATTTGAATAGATAACAAAAAGTATTATCAGGAACATCAATATTACTGCAGAGTAAAGATACAGCATAGCGTTCTTGTTTCTCTTATATTTCTCAAATACAATACCGAATACCATACAGAGCACCACTATTCCAAAGATAAGATAGATGCCGATTCCAAGCATTGCTTTGATCATAGTAAAGAATATTGCAAGTATTATACAAGGTATCATAAATGCGGACTTGATACCCGCGATCGCAACAGCTTCCTTAAACTCGATATCGATATTCATCGCTCTTCCGGCAGCGTACATAAGAAGCGCAAACACTACCGCAAGAAGTGCCGAGAACAGCATAGCAAGGATAAAAGATCCTCCCGCTGAAAATGTATATCCCGACAGATCCATGAAAGGAAATACCTGTTCCTGCATCTCGTTATTGATCTTACAGATCACAACCGCAACGAAAATTGATGAGAACAAAATCTGAGCCACCATAAAGATGAGCGCAGATGTAAAATTCTTTCCTGCCGCAAAACTTGCTCCATTTGTTACAGGCTTGCTGAACAGATCGACAAATCTTGCAAATGCCTCAGATGCATCCTCTTTAATCGCAACAAAATCTATTTCAGGAGCTTTTGCCTTACGCTTTGCTTCGGGCTTTTCAGGCGTTTCAACCTTTGCTTCCTCCTGCTTCTTTTCTTCCTTAACTCCCAAATCGGAAACCATGCTAAACACCGGCTTAACAGGTGCTTTCTCCTCAGCCTTTTCCTCTACAGCCTCTACGGTCTCTGCGATTTCTTCAACTTTTTCCTCTGTCTTTTCTTTTACTTCGACTTCTTCCTTAGTCTCCTCTTTCTCTTCCTTTACCGCAGCCTTAACTTTTGTCTTTTTTACAGCCTTCCTTTCAACTTTTTCCTCTGATGCGGTTTCATTTGACTCCATCTCTTCAGCAAATGTTTCTGTCTTTTTTGCGCGGGTAGATTTTCTTCTGGGTTTAACCTTACGCTCCTCCTCGCCAAATTCACCTTTATCCATCAGATCAAAAACTTTTCTTATCTCATTATTGGCTTCACGTTTATTCTGTGCTTGCGCGCATGTACAAAGTTCTCCATCCGCAAGTTCTTTTCCACAATATTCGCACACACCCATCTCTATTACCTCCTGCTATCCAATCCCCCTCTATCGCATGCCTCGAATAAAGTGTCTGATAGCCTGTTTCTAAATTGATAAATATATTTTACTTGATAATTAACATTTCAAGTATATTCATGTTACCATTCTTGTTACCATTACGTCAATATGTAATTGTAATAATCTACGAAAAATAATACCGACTACAGACGAAATCGCCTATAATCGGTATTTTAATAAAATTTATTCTGTTAAAAAGTCGTTATCTTCATTTCTTCCACATATCGCTCAAAAAATACATAAGTGCAGACCATGTATACACCGAATAGTAGTGTCCTCTGTCGTCCAGCCCATTCTTTAACAACTCTTTTGCCTTAGCTTTATCAACAAGAACAAATCCGTCAAAGCACTCCTGTCCTTCTGCTCCCGACTGTGTAAGAGCCGACAGATCATGGCCTTTTAGAACAACTCCGACAAGCGCATTGCTCTCATCCGTCATTCCGGGCGTACTGAACAAAAGAGGATTGATAACAAATATTTCATCTTTGGTCTCATCAACAACTATTCCTGTTTCCTCATGGATTTCCCTTATCGCTGTCGTGATCACGGGAGACTTGGCACTCTTATCTTCCGGATCCACAAGCCCAGCGGGAACTCCAAGCAGGAATCGTCCGACAGGGTATCTGTATTCATATGAAAGAAGAAGCTTTGGCTCATCGCCGTCTTCAATTATCACAACGCAGCTGACCGCATCGGGAACCATCTTCGCAAATTCTTCCTCATTCTTGACAGAAACAAGCTCCTCAAGTGGCCTTCTTGTCGCATCAAAATAATGTCTGCCCTCTTCATACTGAAGGTCGAAAACCCTGATAAATCCTTTATCAAGGACTGTTTTAACTTTTTCTTTTGTAATCTTTGGTCCTTCCATAACCCACCTCACATCTGATGTCTTACCACTTTGTATTCATCATTGTCCTGATAATACGGACAGTCCTTGTTGTTTCCGGACATAAGCCTATAATAATCGTCTTCATCCATATTTACCATACATGTATAACATTCCCAGTCTTCATCATATACATAATTGGCACAAGTATCACAGATCATACGAAATCCTCTCTCATGGGATTAAAGATATCAAGAAGAACACCTTTTTCAAGGCAAACGCAGCCGTGCTCGACGCTGTCTGTCTTAAGCATGGTATCTCCGGCTTTGACAATCTTTTTTATCCCATCAATCTCAAATTCAAACTTTCCGCTCACAACATAAGTAATCTGCGTATGCGGATGGTGATGAAGGGCTCCTATAGCACCTTCCTCAAAAGTATTCTCAACGCACATCAGGTCTTTGCTGTACGCAAGAACCCTTCTCACTACGCCATTACCCTGATCCTCAGGCTTAACATCATCATAAAAAACCCATCTATCGTCTAACATAATTTAATCCTCCGGAAATCTTACACATTAATTTCAATCCCATAATATCAGAAATTCATCGCATCAACAAAAGAATCGTCAAAGTCTTCTTTATTGGCGAGCACAACCTCCGTTGCACATTCACTTATCTTATTCAGATTAGATAAAGCTTCCTCTTTTCTTCCGGTAATAATCTCAGAAAGCAATTTCACTGCGCCTTTTAGTGCACTGTTCCCGATACTCTCGGCTTTTCCTGCAAAGCTGTCGGGAAAAAGCCTGATATACCTTATCCTATCATAATTAAGATTCGTTCCAAATCCGCCTGCAACATACACCTTGTCAGGAGCATCATCTCCTACAAGTTCTTTAAGTCCTGTGTAGACCGCGCCCTTTGCAAGCTGGATCATTCTTATATCCTGCTGAGTCACAGTCAGTTCAGCGTCGTCCGTAAGGGCAAAGCCCTCGTCAAAAAACTCATCTGCAAGAAGCCCGCTCTTATCGGCAATCCCATTTCGTACAAGCTCAGAAACCGCCTCCATTATGCCCGTTCCGCACAGTCCTATGGGTGCTCTACCACCTATGGTACTTATTTTCGTAAAAAAGCCGTTGTCGCGGCTACCATCTATATAAACCCTGCATATCGCGCCGGGCACGGACGCAGTTCCGCAGGATATTCCGCCGCCTTCAAATACGGGGCCTGCCGCGGTCGAAGTCACCTTAAGATTCTTTCCGTCAAAAAAGGCCATCTCCCCGTTGGTTCCAAGATCCAAGAGCAGTTCTTTTCTATTCTTTTTATTTATAATATCTGAATAGTATATTCCCGAAACAATGTCCGCTCCGACAAATGCAGATATTCCCGGCATTGTCACAAGCTTTGTCCCAAACATCTCAGTTTCATATACGCAATTATCAACCGGCTTATACGGATATTTTCCGAGTCCCTCGATATCAAGGCCTCTGAAAATATGAAGCATCGTGGTATTTCCCGTAACAACTATCGCGGCCAAGTCTCCTGAAGCTCTTTTACCAAGTTTTTCAATCAATGCTGAAATATCATCAAGCACCAACTCTCTGAGTTCATCAAGCTTTTCCTTGTTTCCCACACTACCTAAGCCGGACGCATACGCAATCCTCGATATAACATCCGCGCCGACACGCCTCTGATGATTTATACCGCCTGCCGTATCTATTATTTCTTTTTCCCCGTCAAGCGACACTCCCACAAGCGCCGCAGCGATCGTAGTCGTACCGATATCAACAGCGATCCCGTATCTGTCATATTTTTTCTCGGAAAAAGAGCTCTTTGCGGTCTCTGCAACAATATCCTCTTCGGAAGATTCCACGCCATCTATACACACCTTGCAATCCGTTTCAAGACTGCACCTGCACAAAAGTCTTACGCCCTGCGCAATTTCTTTTTCACTTAAAAAACTCTTATCGAGTGTATTCGGATAAGGCGCGCCCTCCGTGAATCGCACTTTGCACTTCCCGCATCTGCCCACTCCGCCGCACGGATAAGATGCCTCAAAACCCGCATCCGCAAGAAGCCCTTTTAACTGCTTTCCTTTAAGGGTTTCAAGAGTAACATTATTATTTTTGTATTCAATGCCGATCCTGATTTTCTTCACTCTTACCACCGCGCAAACTGTTTTTTTCTACTTTAGAGTATCATACCATTATTTTCCCGATATTATAGTTTTTTAAGATTAAATGTGCGAAAATATTACTTGTAAACTCACAAAAAATCTAAAATAAACAGAGGTTTTCCACAATATACTCTGAATTTTAGTTATGAAAGGAGACAGTTATGGGGCTTATTCAAGCAGCAATGGCAGCCGGAGGCAGCGTACTCGCCGATCAGTGGAGAGAGTATTTTTACTGTCCTTCATTATCAAACGACACATTACTTACAAAAGGTGAAAAAAAGGCCGGAAGAGGCTCAAATAAAAAAGGATCCGACAACGTGATCTCAGACGGATCAATCATCGCTATCAACGAAGGTCAGTGCATGATCCTTGTTGATCAGGGACAGATTACCGAGATCTGCGCCGAGGCAGGCGAATTCGTATACGACGTTTCAACCGAATCTTCAATCTTTTACGGAAACTTAAGCGAATCTATCGTAAACAGTTTCAAGGAATTCGGAAAAAGAGTTGGATTCGGAGGAGTTGCTCCCAAAGACCAGCGCGTATATTTCATAAATACAAAAGAAATCCTCGGAAACAAATACGGCACGGTCAATCCCGTTCCATTCCGCGTAGTTGACACAAATATCGGCCTTGATATGGATGTAAGCATCAAATGTCACGGCGAATACAGTTACAGAGTTGTTGATCCCGTTCTTTTCTACAAGAACATCTGCGGAAACGTGGAGGGATCTTTCACCAAGGAAAAAATTGATTCGCAGCTTAAGAGTGAGCTTCTCACAGCTCTTCAGCCCGCATTTGCAAAGATCTCCGAGATGGGCATAAGATACAGCGCGCTTCCCGGTCACACAACCGAGATTGCAAACGCTCTCAACGAAGTTCTTTCAGATAAATGGGCAGGATTCTACGGAATCACCATTACAAGCTTTGGCGTAAGCTCTGTAATCGCAAACGAAGAAGATGAAAAGACTATAAAAGAGCTTCAGCGCGCAGGCGCACTAAGAAATCCCAACATGGCCGCCGCCACTATCGCAAGTGCACAGGCACAGGCTATGCAAGATGCAGCAAAAAACACCGCAGCAGGCCCTATGATGGCATTCGCGGGAATGAACATGGCTCAGCAGGCAGGCGGGTTGAACGCAAACCAGCTCTTTGCTATGGGAGCGCAGCAACAGCAAGCACAACAAGCTCAGCCCGTACAGAACCAAGCTGCCGCAGAATCATGGACGTGTTCCTGCGGTTCTGTGAATACAGGTAACTTTTGTCCAAACTGCGGTTCCAAAAAGCCCGCAGCAACATGGACATGTTCTTGCGGAACAGTAAACGACGGAAACTTCTGCACAAGTTGCGGTTCACCGAGACGCTAATCTATCGAGGATAATATGGCTTTACAAGAATACGAATGCCCCGCCTGTGGCGGGGCTATGGAATTTAATCCCAAAACCCAGAAGCTGAAATGCCCGTATTGTGATTCTGAATTTGATGTAAAAGACTATGTGGCAAACCACAACTCAAACAGCACCGGGATTGCCGCGGAAAGCACATCCGAAAACGGCGTGGAAAGCGAACCGCTTTTTATCTATACGTGCGGATCATGCGGCGGAGAGATCATCACAACAGACTCACTCGGATCCACAAAGTGTCCCTTCTGTAGCAATAACGTTGTTGTAAAAGAGAAATTTACCGGCGAATTTAAACCGGACTACATAATTCCTTTTGCAAAGACCAAAGAGGACGCCGTTAGCACCTACAAAAGCTATGTGGCTGCAAGAAAACTTATACCGCCAGTCTTTGCAGAGCAGAATCACATAGATGAGATACGTGGAATTTATGTGCCTTTCTGGCTCTACGATGCCACCGAACATTTCAGCGGCGAATATAAAGCAACAAAGCATAGAAGGTGGTCAGATTCAAAATACTATTACACCGAGACCAAGTATTACAGCGTGCTTCGTGAAGGTACCGAAAGTTTCAATCAGGTGCCCGTTGATGCTTCAAAGGAAATGCCCGACGATCTCATGGATTCCCTTGAACCGTTTGACAGAAGCAAGATGATCTCATTTAACATGGGCTATCTCGCAGGATTTCTGGCAAACAAATACAATGTCAGTTCCGATGAATCAATCTCAAGAGCACTGTCGCGAATGGAAAATACGACTACTTTTGACTTCCGGCAGACAATTTCGGGATATGACTCGTTAACGCCTGTGAATGTTTCGTGCAATACGGTTAAATCCTCTCACAAATATGCCCTTTATCCGGTGTATATACTTAACACAAGCTGGAACGACAAAAACTATCTTTTTGCCATGAACGGACAGACCGGTAAATTTGTGGGAAAGCTTCCTTTCAGCTTCACACAGGCCTTGAAATACTATATACCGTTCGCACTTGGATTCACTGCGATTGCTTATATTGCACTGTTCTTTTTTATGTAACTTCGCTATACCAAAGGGTTATTACAATAAAACATTATGAAAAAAATACTTTCAACAAATAAACATATACATATATTGGGGCTTATCTCCGCGATTTTCATCTTTCTTTTTACAAGCCTTATGACTTACGCAGACCAATCGCCTCTTTGGGACGATTACACGGTTCCCGCTACAAGACAAAAAGAAAGACTTCTTGATGAAGCAGAACTTTTAAGCTCATCCGAACAGGCTGAAATACTGGGTAGGCTTAACGAGATCAGCGAAAAACAGCGCTGCAACGTAGTCATCCTCACCGTCAATTCACACCCCGGAAGCATCGAAGCTTTTGCTGACGATTACTTTGATTACAACGGCTTCGGCGCTGATTTTAACGACACGGGAATTCTGTTTGTCCTTTCAATGGAGACAAGGGAATGGGCAATAAGCACAGCCGGTGACGGAATCCCTGCTTTCACCGACTACGGGCAGGAAGAAATGACAGATGAAATGCTGCCCTATCTAAAGGATGGCAATTATTACGGCGCATTCGAAGTTTATATTGATACAGCCGACCGGTACCTTGATCAGTTTCATGCAGGAACTCCGTATGATATCGAAAGCAGCTCAAGAACTGCATATGATTCCGAAAGCAACTATGATCCTAAGAGTCACATCTTTCTGAGCATCATAATAGGACTTGCTACCGCGATCATACCTATCGCTGTTATGGCAGCCAAGCTAAACACCGTTCATATCAACAACAGCGCCTCGGAATACCGCACCCATGACGGAATTCATATGAATATCCACACCGATACATTCCTTACAAGCCATGTCTCAAGAACAAGAAAATCCGAAAATAACGGTTCAAGAAGCCATTCGGGAGGTGGAAGTTCTTTTCACACATCAAGTTCCGGTCACTCTCACGGAGGCAGTCACGGTCACTTCTGATATAATTTGTATATTTATTTTTTATCATTTCTTTATTAACTGTTTTATGTAAATAAAGCCTTCTTTGAGCTATACTAGATATAAGGTCAAAGGAGGCTTTTTTTGAAAAACTATGCAAAGATGCAAGCAGCCATTTTGGGCATATTGGCTATAGTCATAATGGCTTCTTCCATCTTATTTCTTGGATCTGCGAAACTTAATACCCCTCCAAAAAAAGATATTGTTCAGTTGGACTCCGGCTGGACTATTTCGCATGGAAAAAAGACTTATACTGTAGATTCTCTTCAAGATGCAAATCTTGGCATGGTAAACAATAAAGAAATTGTTATTTTGGAAAGCACTCTCCCTAACTCCGAGATTTATCCCGCATCAATCCAATTCCGTTCCATTCTTGCCACAGTTGATGTATATGTAGACAATGACCTTATCTATACATATGGTCATCTTATTGCCGATGATAAAAAAATGGTTCCCAAGATGCAGAACTTTATTTCTCTCCCTACAGGCTACTCCGGAAAAAAATTAAAAATCGTGATGGTATCCTGTGAAGATGAGGCCTTCTCAGGCTTTTCAAACATATACTTCGGCACATTCAGCGACATATCAACCTATCTTCTCCAAAAAAACAGACTCTCCCTTATAATAGGAGCCTTTCTTTGCATTTTTGGTTTCATATTGTTAATACTGGCTCCAATCCTTACTTTCTCGGATTTCCATGACTACAGTATTATCTTCAGTGCCCTCACTTCGCTTTCAATGGGCATTTATATTTTGTGTTACAACGATATATTCTGGTTCTTCACAGATCACGCAAGCATAGCCAACTTTTTGGAATATTTCTCTCTTTTCTCCATTCCTGCCGTTAACGCAGGCTTTGTCATGTCCTCCAAACAGACCAAACACCTGCTGCTTTGCAAGATCTTTTTGATTGTTGATGTAGGCTTCATGATCGTAACCTCAGCTTTCCATGTTTTAAACATTATCCACATATGCAGATTTATCCTGTGCCTCCACATACTTGCCATTGTGGAAGGTCTCTCTATCATCGGCTCCATTGTAATTACGATTATATCAAGAGCCAAAAGCAGAAAAGAATTTGATACAAGGATATATTCCACAGATCTGCTCATTGTCGGATTCATCCTTTTGCTCGGCTGTTCAATGATAGATATCATCAAGTTTAATGTCCTTAAATACCTTAAGATGGGCGAAGTCAATGCAACAATAAGCTTCATGACGATAGGCTCCTTTTTCTTCATGCTCTGCCTTTTGATCAACTACTTCTATCATTGTATTGAATATATCAACGAATCAACAGTTCAAAGCCAGCTTGAAGGTCTTGCATACACAGACTCTCTGACCAGGCTTTCAAACAGGGCCAAGTGCGAACTTTCACTTGCAAACACAAAAGGCCGCTACACAATAATCAGTATCGATCTCGATTATCTGAAATATACAAACGATAACTATGGGCATTCTGCAGGCGATACCTTGCTTAGCGGCTTTGCAACCATGTTAAAGAGCAGTTTCATAGATGCTTCGCTTGTCGGAAGAATGGGCGGCGATGAATTCATTGTTGTGCTTCCCTATATTGATGCTTCAAGAAGAGACACCGATCTCGCAATTCTATCGGAACTTATGAATTACAGAAACGGAAAGAACAGTACAATACATTACTCTGCCTCCTGGGGATATGCGGAAAGTCTGGATCCTTCGCTTAACAATCCCTCTGCACAGCTTGTTTATCTTCTTGCAGATAAGAGAATGTATTCAATGAAAAAGAAACATCACAACGAATCACTCGGCAGATTATACAGTGACCTTATGAAAAGCCAGGTAAGCAAGGAGGTGAGCCCAAGTAATGCGTAAACGAATTTTACCGATCATTGTGCTCAGCAGTCTTACTGCCCTCGTAATATTCCTTGCATGCTTTTGGTTTCTCGATATGACTCATGACTATCCTTCCGTTCAGTTCAACTCAAACTGGACCGTAAGAGTAGGAAATGAAGAATATCCTCATGTAAAACTAACAGAGATCAACAGCCTTTTTTCAACTACCCCAAAACGTGGTGACACTGTCATCATGTCGCTTAACATGCCGTTTATTGGGGATATTCCGCTTCCCGCCATTGTATTTAGAACAAATTATTCCACGATCAAATGCTACCTTGACGGAGAACTCATATATGAATACGGAACGGCCAAATATGAAAACAACAAGTTTGTCGGAAGAAGATATCACTTTATAACTCTGCCCAGACACTATAGGCGCAGCTATTTATCTTTTAGACTTACAGCATCCGAAAAAGACGCCTTTTCATTCTTTGATCCGGTATATTTCGGGAATTATCCGGATCTTTTGACATTCATCATCAGCAATAACCAATTTGTGATTCTTATCGGAATGTTTCTCATTATATTTGGTCTTTTCCTGCTGACACTGAGTCTTCTGTTTGTTACGTACCTGCCGGAATTAAAAATACAGCTTTTTGCATCAATCCTATGTATAAACATAGGATTATATCTCATGTCTTATTCAAACATGCTGTCATTGTTTATAAACAATGATATTGAGACGGAACTCGAATATATGACACTTTGTCTCTTTGTTCCGCTGTGCTACATAATCCTATACTTTATGAAAGAAATAAAGCTAAAAAAGACAATCATAGTTTTATTTATCGCAAGCTTGATAATACCGATTTTTCAGCAGGTGTTATACTATACGTTTTCCATTCACATGAAACGCACCCTGATATTGTTTGACATAAACGCACTTATAATCTACGGTCTGATAGTCTATTGCTTTATCAGAACAATAATAAAAAAGAAAGCCCTCTTTATCGAAGATATGCAGATGGTCGGAATGTTCGTACTATCCACTTCGGGCTTCATCCACCTTATAGGTTATACACTGACAACAACTCGTATTTTGCCCGCTCAGACAGCAACATTCCCGATAATAGGCCTTGGCGCGATTATCTTTGCCATGTCGCAGCTGGCATATTACCTGCTGTACATCACCAAATCTTTTGCCCGAAAAAAAGAACGTGAATCGCTTGTCCACCTTGCCTACGCAGACGGACTGACAGATCTCCCCAACAGAGCAAGCGCGGACAGAACAATGAAAGAGCTCGATAAATCAAAAAACGATTACTGCATCCTCAGTATCGACTTAAACGGACTAAAACCTGTAAATGACAAGCTGGGCCACCCCGAAGGTGATAAATATATTTTGGATTTCTCAAAGATACTCACAGGAACTTTTGAAGAACACGGAATGTGCGCCAGAATTGGCGGAGACGAATTTCTTGTAATAATAAAAGACGCCGGTTCACTCGATATCGATGATCTGATAGGTCGAATGAACAGCGCCCTCGATGTTATGAATGCAATCTATCCGATATATACAAGAAGTGTCGCAGCTGGTTACGCATACAGCCACGAATGCCCCGAAAAAAGTTCGCACGAAGTCTATCTTCTTGCAGACAAACGCATGTATGAAAACAAAAAGATCATGCACGAAAAGCTTGGAATAGATGCCAGATTATGATTCACACAGTTTGGCATTTCTGAGTGTACAATACTGATACTCCCCTTCTTTGTACAGATCAAAAACTCCTTCGACCGTTATCGGATCTGCTTCTTTAGGGTAGTTATCGGGATATTTGTAATCCTCTGTAAGCTCAAATTCAACACCCTGCGAGCAACACGCCGTTGCATCTTTTATGATGCACGCAAAGTAGCGCTTACCCGTATCCTCGGCAATGTATTCGGAATAATTTCCTGTCATCTTGATAGTTTTTCCGACAAAATTCTCCGGATAATACATCATGTTGTAAACGGTTGTATATATCATTGTCGAAGACTGCTTGGTAAGATCGACATAATCGCCTTCTACATCAATCTCCTCTGCGGTATGAAAACTTGATGCAGCCGCAGAACTGTCTGAAGCGCCCAGGATATCATCATAAGAAGCATCTTCATCCTCTTCTTCATATTCGCCGTACTCTGCGATCAAAGATGACATATCACTTGCCGCATTCTGCTCCGCTATCAAATCGTCTATAGTTTTGGCGCCGTTCCCCGGCTTTGATCTCGCCACGTCAGAATCATCCGCACATCCCGAAGTAATAAGCACGACCAATGTCAATGCCGCTATATATCTCATTTTTTTCATCATGCTTTTCCTCCTGTTCCTTTTCCGATAAAATATGCCACTGCAAAAACAAAAACATCAACCGCTACAATAGTAGATCCGACCGGCGTTCCGGCAAGCATCGATATAAGCATTCCGGCTATTGCACATATAACTGATGAGATAGCCGAAAATATCGTTACACTCCTGAAATTCTTTAAGATACTCATCGCTGAAAGCGCAGGGAATATCACAAGTGCCGATATGAGAAGCGAACCTACAAGGTTCATCGAAAGCACTATTATCACCGCAATCATAACTGCAATGATGAAATTATATGCATCCGCTTTTACACCTGTGGCCTTTGCAAAGTCCTCATCAAAAGTAACCGCAAATATCTTGTTGTACATAAAAAGAAACAATGCCACAACAATGATCGACAACACCACGCATACCATTACTTCCGACATCGTAAGCGTAAGTATCGACATCGAGCCAAACAATGTGCTGCACACATCTCCCGAGAGATTCGCCGAAGTAGAAAATTTATTTATGATAAGATAACCGAACGCCAGCGCTCCTACTGAGATCATCGCTATCGCGGCATCTCCCTTTATCTTTGCGTTATTCCCGTTTCTTAAAAGAAAAACAGCACAAACAACAGTTATCGGCAATATAATGGCTGTCTGATTTGCAATCTTTAGCACACTTGCGATTGCCATCGCACCAAAAGCCACATGCGAAAGTCCGTCACCTATAAATGAATATCTCTTAAGAACAAGTGTCACTCCGAGAAGCGACGACGACAATGCTATAAGTGTTCCGACAATAAATGCATAAACAACAAACGGATATTGAAAATATTCCACTAACTTTTCTATCATGCAAGCTCGCCTCCTTCCATATTTTTCATGAATAACTCAGAGGCATTACTCGATACATACTCTTCTTTGGTGCCAAAAAACAAAGTTTTCCCGATATGAAGTATGTGACTTGCATACTTTACGGAAGCGGCTATGTCATGCGATACCATAATTATCGTAACTCCGCCGTCATTCAGTTCTTTTATAAGTTCATACATCTCATATGTAACTTTGGGATCAAGTCCGGAAACAGGTTCATCCAGAAGCAGCACCTTGGTGGTGGCACAAAGAGCCCTTGCCAGAAGAACTCTTTGCTGCTGCCCACCGGATAATTCCCTGTAACATCTTTTTTTCAGGTCGCTTATTCCCATCCTCTCCATATTCTCACGGGCAAGTTTCCTCTCTTTTTCCGTGTAAAAAGGCCTTAGTCCCATACGAGACTGACATCCCGAAAGAACAATCTCAAATACGGATGCCGGAAAATCCCTTTGAACAACCGTCTGCTGAGGCAGATAGCCGATCTCATTCTTTTTTAGCCCATCGCCGAACAGAATCTGTCCCCCAACAGGTGCCTGCAATCCCAGCATTGTCTTCATAAGAGTCGTCTTACCCGAACCGTTTTCTCCGACAATGCACAGATAGTTTCCTTTTTCAACTTTGAAATTCAAATTATCAACAACCACAGTCCTATCGTATCCAAGCGACAAATTCTGTGCGGAAATGAACGACATTATAATACCTCCTGCCTTATTTGAGCGCTTCCTTAAGCACTTCAAGATTTCCTTCCATTACAGAAATATAAGTTACTCCCTTTGCCACATCATCGGAAGTTGTCGACTGCAAAGAATCCATTGTAAGGATGTTCTGGTTTTTTTTAGCTGTACTCTGCTTTACAGTATCGGCAATCTTCTTATCCTTGCCTTCGATGGTAAGGATTGAGCCAAGTCCGAGTTCGTCCACTTTCTTTGAAAGGAATGTTATTGTTTCAAAACTTGCTTCAGTCTCTGCTGAGCAACCTACAAATGCTGCATAATAATCAAGTCCGTAATCATCAACAAGGTAACGGAACGGGAAACGGTCTGCAAAAAGAATTGTCTTTTTGCTGCCTGACTTAACCGCATTCTCGTATTCTGCGTCAAGAGCTTCAAGCTTTGCGATGTAGTCATTTGTATTCTTCTCGTAAACATCTTTGTTGGCTTCATCGACAGAAACCATTCCGTCTTTTAAAGCACTGCAAAGTTTTTCCGCATTCTTAAGTGAAAGCCATACGTGCTCGTCGTATTCTACTTCTTCGCCTTCCTCATGTTCTTCGCCCTCTTCATGTTCGTCCTCGGCCTCCATGCCTTCAACGACCTCTTCTTCCTTGATATCATCGCCAAGTACGTCAAGAAGATTGATAACTACCATATCCTTATTTGTTGCTTCCTTAAGTGCATCATCTACCCATTCATCTGACTCTCCGCCAACATATACAAACATATCGCAGTTTGAGATCTTAGCGATATCTTCTGCTGTAGGCTGGTAGCTGTGAAGATCCACACCACTGTCAAGAAGCATTGTTATCTCTGCATTTGCGGGATTCTCTCCTGCAATATTCTTAACCCAGTCATACTCAGGGAAAATAGTTGTCACAATGCTGATATCACTGTCTCCTGCTGCCTCAGATACCGCTTCCGAAGCGTTTCCTGCAGACGATCCTGCAGATGATGTTCCTGCGGCTGATGCATCCTGTGCATTTCCATTTCCGCATGCGCAAATAATGCTGCTTGCCATTACGGCTGCAACCAATACTGAAATATATTTCTTCATAATATTCCTCTTTCTTATTCATTATTTATTCTTGGATAAAAAAAGATCTTGTAGCAGCATACAGCGCTACATAAAAGAGGCTGCTTCAATTATCGAGACGTACCTTGAAGCTTACAAGTGTAGGGTGAGAAATATTCTCATTTCCTTTAGGCAAAATAATCGAGACGATCATTACCGCAACTACACTTATAGCGAGATGTATAATACCTGTAGAAATCTGATTAAGGAACCGCTCACACCTTGCAATATTGTGACATATGGGACACTCCGCGCCATGACACTCATGGTGCTGTTCCTTAACTATATATATTGTAGAAAAGAGCATGGTAAAACTGAGTGCTACCGCTACAAATACCGCTATCACTCTGCGCAAATTATTTTGTTTCTCAGCTGCGCCATTATAATTCATGCTACTTCTCCTAAAACTTCCTCAAGTTTAGTTCATTGTTTGCAAAAATGTCAAGCCGTATGGCCGGGGGAAGTTTCAGGCGGAGGTTGTGCCTTTTTATTACTATATATTTACGCTTAATCATTGCAAATATATGGGAGTGACTTATATTTTAATTATAGACAGCAAAATGACTATTTTATTTAGGCCACAGATAAAAAAGTGATTTATGCCAGTGTTATCTGTGAATTTTCGCCTTTTTTCCTATAATTTGCCATGATTTCACAGATAAATTAAGCCCTCATGCTGCTATTATCTGTGTTTCAACGCATTTCATGCCATAAAATCACAGATAAACCGTTTCTTTTCACAAATCTTATCTGTGTCAAATTTTGAAGTAGTCTCGTAGAGTGAAGTAGCAGTAGTCCGCTGATAGGCTTACCCGGTATTTGATTAAGGAGAAGAACAATGTCATATACAATGACACATATATTGTTGGTGCGACTGCTCCGGATGAAGTGCATGCGAGCCCTAGTGTAGTTGTTTTTGAATGATTATAATATCAAAGGGTAATGTAGTAGGAGACACTGATATAGATAATGGGAGGAATCATGAGCGGAATATTGTACGCAGTCGGAGTAGGTCCCGGAGATCCGGAGCTGCTCACGCTTAAAGCGGTTAAGATAATGGAAAAAGCTGAAGTTATAGCATGTCCTTCAAAGAATAATAAGCCGGGAGTCGCTTATGCTATAGCGGCGCAAGCGTGTCCTTTCTTAACTTCTAAGGAGATACTTTCTCTTAATTTCCCGATGAATAAAGAGAATCTGTCAGATGCGCATAAGAGTGCCGCAGAAACTATCATTGCAGAATTGGCAACAGGAAAAGATGTTGCTTTCCTGACTTTGGGAGATCCCTGTTTATATTCAACTTTTTCATATATTTCCGAGATGGTAAAAAAAGCCGGTTATGAAACTCAAGTTATAAACGGAATTCCTTCCTTTTGTGCCGCAGCCGCCAAAACAGGCCTGTCTATTGCAGAAGGCGACGATGCTGTACTCATAACATCCGGCGAATACAAGCCATTTGACGGCACTTTGATAATAATGAAAGCCGGAAGCAAGCTTAAAGAACTTAAGTCTCAGATACAAAGCTGCGAAAAAACTGCATATCTTATCGAAAACTGCGGAATGCAGGATGAAAAAATCTATTCCGGATTGGATGCAATTCCTGATAAATCCGGATATTTTTCAATCTTGATCGTAAAATAAACGTAGAGTGAAATTTTAAATTCGTAGAGTGACATGATTAAAAAAATTTCTATGATTTAAATGTTCATCTAACCCCTCTTATCTTTGTATAGCCCTCTTCTTGGGCTTTTGCCACATTTCGCTTCGATATCTTTTTGTTTAGCTTATACCCGCCAGCATTAAGAAGCAATTTTTCCCGATCTATGCTTGGGCCGATAAATACTGATTGGAAGGGTTCTTCTCCTCCTGTGATAACATAAGAATTATCGGCTATATCAAAGCGGAGCGCTTCATCGCAAACTTTTACAACGCCTTTGGCACGGGCTATATCGCCGTAGCTCTTACTTAGAAGGTCTTCACAAAAAACAGCAAGTGCACCGACAGAATTAAATTCCATAAGATCAAATGTCATCTGTTCAAAAGCAGGCTGAGCAATGTTATCCCCATTGTCTGCTCCGAAACCATAACCATTATCATCTGCCAATCCGGCCCCATAACCGTTACCACCGGCAACACCATGGCAGATTCCGCCGACAACTACATGCGCTTCCTCGTCCGACATAACCTCAGTCCACCAGTCCTCGCTCTTACCGTCCTGATAGGATTCTGTAATCTTCGCGCCGGGATTGATCTCTCTTATCTTCTCCTTGACTTCCTCCAGCTCATCGGCGCTCATTCCCTCTGTCTTGGAAAAAATAACATGTCCCGCATTTGCGATCTGATCTTCCATAAGATTCCCGTACTCACGAATATTTGCAAAAAAAGACTTCGCAGCCACTATTACAATAGGACTTACGGGAATAATCTTCTCATAACGGACTTTCTCAAGTCCCGCAAGAATACTGCTTAGTTTTGCAACACCCGACGGTTCTACGATCAGATACTCGGGTGCGATTCCCGTTGATACAGTAAGGATTGAGTATAAAAAAGAATCCTTCTTGCTACAGCAAACGCATCCCTCCATAAACTCCAGAACCTGCATGTCCTTATTATCTGCAGAAGCCGATATTTCGCGGCTGTCCAGATTTATATCTCCAAATTCATTTTCCAATACCGCGGTGTAGCGCTTAGTATGTTTCAATAATTCTTTTATAAATGTAGTTTTTCCGGCTCCCAAAAAACCTGTCACTATCAGTACTCTCATATGATCATCGCCGATATTTTGGCGTATTCTCCTTCTTAATACATGGATAGCAAGAGCAGTCGCAAATTTTTAAAAAATCTGCGACTGCCATTTATTACTTTCAATTCAAACCCACTTTTAAAATATCATTCATCCGCACATTTCTGTGACTCTATTTATCATTCTTTTACCAGCTTTACAACAGGTTTGATAAGGTCTGCCGGCTTATCTTTCATAAGCTGCAATGCTTCGGGAATGTGATCCCATCCTTCAAATATATGTGTTGCAAGCGGGCTTACATCGAGTCTTCCTGAAGATACCAATGCCCCTAGTTTCTCCATACGAAGTCTTCCACCCGGCATAAGTCCTCCACGGATCTGCTTGTGTCCCATTCCAACACCCCAGTCGGTTCTGGGAATGCTGATATAATCGCCGCTTCCGAGATAGTTAACGTTACCGATAAGTCCACCCGGCTTAACCGATTTAACTGCCGATTCGAAAGTATCAACATTACCGCCCGCGATTACTACTCTGTCTACACCTTTTCCTGATGTAAGTTCCATAACCTGATCTTCGATCGATCCGTTTTTATAATTGATAAAGTCGGTTGCCCCGTACTTCTTGGCTGCTTCCACACATTTAGGACGTGTACCTACCGCAATGATCCTTGACGCACCTCGTAGTGACGCCCCGGCTACACTCATAAGTCCGACAGGTCCGATACCGATAACAAGAACCGTGTCACCAAACTGAACATCAGCAAGCTCTACCCCATGGAATCCTGTTGGAACCATGTCTGAAAGCATGCACGCATCTACTATATTGATGTTTTCAGGCAAATGTGCAAGGTTTCCGTCCGCGTCATTAACGTGGAAAAACTCTGAATCCAAACCATCTTTAAAGTTGGAGAACTTCCATCCTGCAAGCATTCCGCCTGAGTGCATGGAAAATCCGGCCTGAGCCTCAAGCGAACTCCAATCGGGTGTGATAGCGGGCACCAGAACTCTGTCACCGGGCTTAAAGTCCTTAACAAGTTCACCTACTTCCACAACTTCCGCACAACCTTCATGTCCAAGGATCATGTTATGACGATCACCAACAGCACCTTCCCATACTGTATGTACATCTGAAGTACATATTGCAATGGCAAGCGGTTTGCAGATTGCATCGAGCGGTCCACACTTCGGAACGTCTTTTGTAATCCATCCGACCTCACCGATCTTAAGCATTGCAAATCCCTTCATTGTCTTCTGCTCCATAAGATGTTCTCCTCCTTATTTAATTATGCTAAATTTAGTGTTGATACCATCTTATATGAAAAATGCATAAAACGTCAATTATTAATCGCATTTTTATGTGCATTTTTCCGCATTTTATAAAGACACACGCAAAAAAGGGAAGCTCTTTTCACAAAGCTTCCCTAGAATCCTTTATGTATTTACAACTTATTGCATCATTTGTTAAGTGCTGCATCCAACACTTCAACGACACTCCTGTATTTCTTATTCGCCTTATCTCTGCCAAATCCTGCATTATGTCCGCCTGCAAGATGCTTTATCATATCCGTCTTAATCTCGATATAGCTGCTGCCTGAATCTGCCGCCTGCTCGGGATCGGACACTTCGGCGGGTAAGTAAATAAACTCCGTCTCATTTACTATGCTCTGAAGCTTCTCCCAATCCTGCTCGGTTATCTGCTGCCTTTCACTTGAAAAACCGCCTTCAGGCAATTTCCCTTCAAAGAGCTCCTTGATCTCAAGATTCTCAGTCTCTTTTATCATATAATGTATCACCGAGCAATCCGATGACACTACGTACATATCGATATCCTGTCCGTCCACGGGGCATACAACATAGCTGACCTTGCTTAGATACAGGTCTTCCGCACCACCGCTTTGGCATCCCGCAAACAAAAATACACAAGCTACCGATATAAGAAGCATGGTAATGATATACTTCTTTTTTTCTGTCCTAAACATAATTACACCCTTTCCTTTAACCAATAAGCCGGCTCCCCTACCGTTATTCGCTTATCTTACTATTCTGAACTCCCATATATTTCGGCAATTATGTGACCATTCTGTATAGTTTTATTTTTCTCAAAAAATATTTTGCCAATATGTATAACGGCACACAAATAAAGAAAAACGCAATAATAAACGATAATACAAATACAAGTTCCTTAGGCATAGGTATCTTTTTTATTACAAACAAAAGAAGCATATGACCCACGTATATATCCAAAGTATAGCTTCCCATCCGATACAGTATATCAAAAAATCTGAATTTGGCAATTACACAGCTGACAAAATAAATCGTCGCCATTCCCGTAAGTCCGCACGCCCAGACAGAGAGCTCAATTCCAAGCGTATTAAGCGAAAACGGCATATCGTCAAAGCCATAGACAAGATCTGTTGAATATACTCCGAAAGACAACACAGTAGCTGCTATCCATCCAACGAGGCAAAAGAGAAAAATCACGCCACGCTTGACCTGCTTAACCTCGCCTATCTTCGAAAGCACATCATATTCGCTGCATATATATCCCAAAAGCAAGAACCCGTACAGCCATTTTATTTTCCACATACAGAAAATTGTAGTGGTACAAAAGACAATCAAAAGTGCCCATACAACCAAATTTATAACCACTCTGAGCGCCTTTTTATCCACAACTTTGTGGATAAGTATAAAAAGCATATGTGCAAAAAAGAGCTGGATGAAAAACCACACGCTTCTTGCATATATAAAGACCTGTACGGCGTCATCCAAAAGAGCTCCTATATCCATGCCCTTTCCCGCTATCAAAACTACAGCGTTTGCCGAAAATGCAACGCAAGACCACACAATATACGGAATGACCAATCGGAAAAATTTCTTTTTCACAAGCTCTTTTTCCGAATATTTCTTAAGTTCCTTATAAAGAAAAAAGCCGCTTACAAAGTAGAAAATCGGCATATGCACAAAGCTGATAAATCCCGAAAATACTCCTACTGTATTTGAAGCCACATGACCACAGACAACCATGACGATCGCTATAGTCTTGTATATATCTATTTCTTTTAATCTGTTTGTTTGAATCTGTTCTTTCATTGGTACTTCTTGTCACATGTTGTTATATTTCAATATCCAAGTAATTTTATCATCCTGACCTCTCTTGTTCATCTAAATTTTTATGAACATTCTGTCAAATAATGTGCATATCCTGTCATTTCATAATACGAATATCCGTAATTGCGACTTCATCTCCCGTAAGCGCCACGTAAACTTCTTTATATTCATCATGGAAAGTGGTCGTATTTTCTATTGAGATGCCAAGATTCTCAGTTACTGTTGTGATCTTATTTCCATGTCTTTCAAATAGCACATAGCAGTCTATGCCTTCTTTTGTCGTCTCTTTCCACTTATCCCATCCCTTGAAATCGTCTTTTTTCTTCATAAATACCTTGTTTTCCGCAACTTCATCATCACCCGACACTTCGCCGTTTATCTTTATCATTGCGTATTCGAGATATCCTTCGCCGCCGATTTTTCCATCCGCCGAGTAAAAGAGTACTATATACGGACAATGCCACACAAGATTGGCTGACGGAAGACTCATGGAATGGAAGTAAAGTCTTACTTCATCTTCAAGCTCGATTCCCTCCGTTGATACAGACCTGGTTCTGTCAATCTGAATATTCGGAAGATCCGACTCGATACGATCCGTATATCTTATGATATCCGAAATTCGCTCTATATCGCCCTCGCCAACCTTTTTGTCAGTCTCGACAACGGATATATTTTTGATATAGCAGTTTTCACCGGTAAGACCGAGATATGCTTCTTTGGTATTATCGGGAAGGGAGATGATTGCCTTCACCTTGTGATTCTTGTGCTTCATCTCAAGCGATATGTGATCGTCATATTTTGCCATGACTATCTCATACTGCCCTTTTTTCTTATCCTTCTTTATAACCTTTCTCTTTTTCTTCCTTTCCGGAATCTCGACAGTCTCAATTTTCATGTTTCTGGCTACCGTGGAAACATAATGTCCGTCCGGCCAGATTTCTCCGTACTCAATATATCTGTATGCATTTATTGCTTTTATACTCCTATGAAAACGCTTGTCATAGGAATCAAACAAAACAATTGAAGGCGACGAGTACTCACCCTCCTTCAGTTCAAGCATGTCGCAGTCAAAATATATCTTTTTAACAACATCGGTTATGTGAACTCCAAGCGTAACCTGCTCTTTGTATGCCTTGCAGGTAATCTCCGATTCCATAACCCTGTCATCTTTTTTGCTCGAGTTTTCTCTATCCATTATATGGAGCATTATCTTTGAATAGACAGGATCGAACTGCGTTCCCGACATCTCGACAAATTCCTGCCTTACCATGATATAAGGAAGCGGTTCGCGATATCTTCTGTTGGAAGTCATGGAGACATACGCATCCGCAACAGCAATGATTCTTGCAATATCAGGTATTTCCTCGCCCTTCAGTCCTTCGGGATAACCGCTTCCGTCATACCTTTCATTGCTGTAAAGAACTCCGTCTCTAAGAGATGGATATTCCTTAATATCAGATAAGATCTCTCCGCTTATTATCGGCTTTCTCTTAAGTATCTTTTGCTCTTCCTCAGTAAGGTTGTTCTGCTTCTCGATAATATTATCCGGGATACCGACCATACCGATATCATGAAGAAGTGCGGCATAATACACAGCTTCACACTTCTGCTCCTCCATGCCCGAGCGCATGGCGATCTCTTTGGCAAGATCGGCGACTCTCTTGGAATGTCCCTGTGCATATTCGTCTTTATTTTCTATTGCCTTTACAAGAGCTGATGTTGTCTGCTCAAACAGGCGCTTCATGCGCTGCTCGCCGTCTTTCAGCTCGCCCACTTCAATCTTGTGCGACCGTATGACTGCCCGATTTACATCGATGTAGCTAAATACATACAAGAATATCGCAACCATGACCATAAAGATATCAACAATAGATATCCCAAACGCAAATATCTGAATAATTCCCGCTATAACAGGTGTAAAGATGCAGAGCACGATAGAAACGCGTGCCAATCTGCTTATAGCCTTTTGAAACTCCATTATAACCGTGAACTGTATAAGCGGGCACATCACAGGCATAATATAACACAGCAAAAACAGTGATCCTCTGTTATATATATTTCTTTCATCAATGTAATAGATCCATCCGGTAAAATGCGCGATTACTACAAAAATTATCTGTACAATCGCCGCAACATTCACAAATCTAAGTCTTTTGAGCATAGTTTTTTGATTTGCCTCAACCCTCAGCAGATCGACTATGTAAAGATTCAGTCCCAATATAACCACCGGAGTCATCGCAAATACAAGGAAATTACTGAGCCTGACCATAATATATCCCGTCATTGTCGTATTCCCGGAATAGATATACGACAAACGATCAAAGAAAATAAGAATTGCCGCAGATGACTCTACAGTAAAGATTATCACTCTTCTTTTTTTATCCAGGAACTGCGTAAAAAACAGCAAAAATGCAAATGCCATACACGCAGAGGAAAGTCCCAGCATAATATCCAATTGATAAGTCTCTATAAACTCAAACATTTCCACCTGCTCCTTGTACTATACTCCATGCAGAACAAAAAACTCTTTAAGCTTTTCCAAAAGATCCTCTTTCTTTATATTCTTCAAAAAATATCCCTCAGGCCTTAGCTCGACAACAGCCATCACACTTTCCTTATCGCTTTTTCCCGTAAGGAAAATGACGGGTATGGAAGACGTCTCCGGATCGCTCCTTAGCATCTCCAGAACCTGCGGCCCGCTTGTTACCGGCATCTCATGATCGAGGAGTATCAGATCGACTTTGCTTTTTCCAAGATACTTGATGGCTTGAAGCCCCGAATTAGCCATGAATACTCTGTATGTATCTTTCAGCCACTGCCTTACAAGAGAAAGATACTGAGGATCGTCATCCACGATAAGTATGCTCTTTCTGTACTCTCCCGATTCGGTTTTATCAAAATAATCCCTTATTGCCTTAATGAATTCATCATTGTTGACCGGTCTTGAAAACGTCTTATACAAAAGATCGCCGCTCAAATGCTTTGATGTATTGTTAAGGTCTATCTGCTCGCCTATAAGGATCAGTTTGCTTCCGTTCTCTTCCATGGTATCGGTCAAAAAATGCAGTGCATCTTCTCTGGGATTCACCTCTTCATCCATGTAGAGAATATATAGCGGTATGTCATCTCCCGAAGCATTAAGTGCATCAACGGTGAACGGGACAAAGTTGCATTCAAGCCCCAAAGCCTGCACCTTCTCGATGATGGCTCGCAGAATAAATGTCTCTTTTTCTCCGGTGAATATGATTTTTTTGCCTGATAAAATTTTTCCCATTTTGCTCCTTTATTTAGTAGCATTGATCAGTTTTTCCATTCCGTCCCAATCAAACAGCTTGAACAACCTGCTAAGCTCTTTAAAGAACTCAGCATCCTTATCGGGAAGTGAATACTTCATTATACTTTCCAAAATCATTTCAACAGAATCATAGTCCATCTGAGGTATCAGATCGGCCAGCGCTCCGTATGCATCTTTCAGCTCCGCCTCGGGAACCGGCTCTTTCGAAGCATCTGTAACAGTTGTCTCCTTTATTCTTCCAAGTTTTTCCTTGAAAGATACATACTCATTCATGAGCTTTTCTTTATTACCGTCTATATAGACAATATCATTGTTATTGCCGGCCTCTTCCATCTTTTCCGCAAGTCCCGCAAGTCCGAGCGCTCCTATGATCCTCGCGGAGCTCTTAAGAGCATGGACCTTGATCGTAAACAGCCTTATATTTCCTTCTTCATACGCATCATTTATTATTCTTGAATTCTCATCGATCGTATCCAGGAAAAGATCCAGTCCGAAAAGATAACTCGATATTCCTCCCGAATTCTTTATTCCTTCCTGAACCGAAATACCTTCTACTTCATATATCCAAAGCATCTCGGCCGGAAGTTCCGTAAGTTCCTCAGTCTGATCCACACTCTCCGATTTCTCCATCTTGTTCTCGGCGATGTGCTTCATAAGAGTGCTTTCCAAAGTCTCTATATCAACCGGTTTTGCAAGATATCCGTTAAATCCCTTCGACTTATAAAATTCCTCACCCGAGACCGAATTCGCAGTAAGTGCATATACCGGAAGATCGGGCTTTATCTCCCTGATCTTAGCAAGCGTCTCTATTCCGTCAAGCCCCGGCATCATGTGATCCAAAAGAACCACATCAAAATCGCCGTCTTTTACCTTATCTATGGCATCCGCACCGCTTTCGGAAGTTGTCACAAATACCTTGGTTGCTTTCAAAAGACCTTTTATAACACTAAGGTTCATAGGATTATCATCAACAACCAGCACATCTGCATCAGGCGCGATAAACTTAGGAACGTAAGGACCACTTGCCTTGCTTTGATCATGCTCGATAAATATGCCAAGCGGTGTGGCGTCTACGATCTTCTGCGATAATATGAAGATAAACTCAGAGCCTTCTCCATATATGCTGTCGCAAAAGATATTTCCCCCCATAAGCTCCGCAAACTTTCTTGAAATATCAAGTCCAAGGCCGGTACCTTGTATACCGCTGTTTTGTTCTTCATCAAGTCTTTCATATGCGGTAAAGAGCCTGTCCATATCTTCCTTTTTTATTCCCATTCCCGTATCTTTTACCGAAATGCGGATAACCGCCTCTTTATCATTGCGCTCTTCCATCGACACATTCAGCGAAAAGCCTCCGACCGAAGTATATTTAACGGCATTGGTAAGGAGATTAAGCACAACCTGCTTAATCTTTTCCGCATCTCCGTACATTCTCTTAGGAAGAATCTCATCAATGACCACATCAAAGCTTAGCGCTTTTTCCGTAGCCTTGATCCTTATCATCGATACAATAGATCTAAATAGCTCCTGCGTATCATATTCGCGCTCGACAAGATGCATTTTTCCCGACTCTATCTTGGATATGTCAAGAAGGTCATTAATAAGACCAAGCAGCGATTCCGATGCATTTCTTATATCAAAAGCATAGTTCATGACCGACATAAAATAACCTTTTGGTACATTTGTCGGATCTTCTCGCATTATCATTTCATTCATTCCCATGATTGTATTGATAGGTGTCCTGATCTCATGGGATATATTGGCAAGGAATCTTGACTTTGCCGTATTCGCGCTCTCTGCCTCTTCCTTTGACTTTTTTATCTCTTCATACTGAGTCCTAATTACGGTAAGCCTCATTACCTGCCATACGATAAAACCTGCCAATGATGCCACAAGTATTACAAGTATGAGCCTTATTACCACCAGTTCAAAAAGCCTCGGAGCCTTTCTTATGCTGAACACCTCATCCTGAATGACCTCCCCTCCTCCGCTGCTTAATATCTGAATATGAAATTTATAGTTTCCATACGGAAGTCCTGTATATTCAAGTGCGGACAGTTTACTTCTTGAAGTAATAACTCCTCCATCGGGGCCGTCTTCAAGATACAGGCGCACATCGGGATTCATCATGGAATAATCCATTACCGATGCCGTTATCTGCACACGTCCGTCCGAAGCAGGTATCTGATAAACTCCTTCTTCGTCCTGCTCAACTTTCACGTTGTCACAATATATGGACTTTACATCCATCAATACTTCAAGATCGCCGCTGTAGTACTTGTTTATATTTACTTTGGTCACTCCGTTTCTTCCGGCCATGTAAAGATTGCCGTACTGATCCTTATATCCGAAAGAATTGCTTGTTATCGCATACGGAAGTCCGTTGGCTAATGTGTATATCTTATAATCGGATATGGCATCTTTTTCCATATCATCTGCATTTACCACATAAACACCGTAAGATGACAATATCCATGCATTATCATTGTCATCAAAGTACATGTCGTAATTGTTGTTATAAGGGAAAGATGTAATCTGTGTGACCAGACCGTTTTTCATATATTCAATGGAATTGGAAGTAACGATCCAGGATATATCTCTCTTTTCATCTTTTATGATCCTCATGACAACATCACTCGTCAGACCGTTGTTTCTGCCGATTTTTTTGATATCATCATCTTCGATCGCATAAATTCCGTCTCCGTCAGTACCTGCAAGAATCGCGCCTTCATCTGTTTCCGTCACTGTCAAAAAAACTGTGTTCTTGATACCGGCATCGGCACCTACCGTACGAACAATCTCGAAATCTTTTATAACGGCAAGTCCCCCGTTCGTACCTACAAGCAAACTTCCATCTTTTCCGACAGTCACACACCTTATCTGATTGCTTGGCATCCCGTCATATGAAGTAAATGAAATTATCTCGCCATCCGGCTTATAGCATACAAGTCCGAGGTCATGCGTATATGTGGAAACCCAAACATTTCCGTCATTATCCTCTGTGACACACCTGACTCTTGCATCTCCTATATACACAGACAGCTCATTTTCTATCGGAACGTTGTCTTTTCCAATGATATCAAGACCTGTCTCAGTGCCGATATAAACATCCCCGTTATGAAGGGCAACAGCATTGGTCACTCCGGTAAACATTCCCGCAGCGTGTGTAATGTCGATGAAATTATTGGCAACAACTTTCATGACACCAAGCGTTGATGAAGCCACCCAGAGGTTACCCTGATAATCGGCCGTTACCATCTCGATTCCACTGTCAAAAGGTACATTGGTAAGTTCTTTAAACGTATAGTCCGTGTCAATGTAACCTATCATACTTGTAGATGACACCCAGACTCTGTTGCAGTCATAATTGAGCCAATGCACATTACTAAGCGGATCCAGCGATATCCTGTCCAGATTATTGATTGAATCACCGAATTTTCCATAATATAAAACGTTTCCCTCAGTTCCGTAATATACTTTTCCTTTGTCATACGGATCGACGAGGATTGTCGTTATCTTTTCAAGCCCGAGGTCTATGCTTTCATACAATTCAGTAATCTCACAATCATCTATCGCAAAAACTATACCGTTTGAAGTCTGTCCGTATATTCTTCCGTCAGAGTCCTTATCCAGCTTAAGGATACGCTCTTCAGTTATTCTTTCATCCTGAAGAACGCGAAGCGTATCGGTCTGATCGACATAGCATAATCCTGCGGTTGTTCCGATAAAAATATTCCCATTGTCATCTTCTTCAAAAATTCTGACGGATGATGACGTAAGGCCTTCTTTATATGAAAAATACATGCTGTCTGCCCCGTCAAGCACCACTACACCGTTATCGTTTGTTCCAACCCAGATTCTTCCCCTGCTGTCTTCAAAAAAAGCTCTTGAACTGGTAAGGTAAGAAGGCTCATCGATCCTGTCAAAAGTCGAACCGTCATAGCGAACAACTCCACTATAGCCGCCAATCCATATATATCCGTCACTTGCACCCATGAGAAACATTGCATCGGAAGTCGGAAGCCCATTCGATGCATCATATATTTCATAAGAATATGAGATGTCCGGAATCTGTCCGGTTACCGCATATCCTCCGCCATAGTAAGAATGTGTGCCGACTACCGTGTCATACTTGGCATATACGCTTATATGCATCAGTATCATCATGCAGCCTGCCACTATAGCCATGAATGCAATTTTTTTGAATCCATTCTTCACAGGCAACCTCCATCAAACCTTCTGATTATACTTATTAAGGATTACCTTTATCTCAGGAAGTGCATCCATAAATACCTCTACACACTTGGGATCAAACTGAGTTCCCGCACCCTCGCTTATGATAGCCAGAGCTTCATCCAGCGGAAATGCCTCCTTATAAACACGCGGTGAAGAGAGCGCATCAAAAACATCTGCAACGGCCATGATCCTTGCAGAAAGTGGTATAACTTCTCCGTGAAGTCCTTCGGGATAGCCTTTTCCATCCCAGCGTTCATGGTGGTATGCAGCCATATTCCTTGCCTCTTTTAGGTATACCTCACCTTTTACAGTATTTATTGCCTTCTCGATAATCTCTCTTCCGGCCGTTGTGTGAGTCTTCATTATTTCGAACTCTTCAGGCGTAAGCTTACCGGGTTTATTGAGGATCTTATCGGATATGTTGATCTTACCGACATCGTGAAGCGGTGCGCTTCTTACAACATCGGACTTAAACTTTGCACTGATCTTTTCGGGATAATATCCTTTCTTTTCAAGCCCCTCGACAATGATCTTTACATATTCGGAAGTTTTCTGAACATGCGCGCCGGTATCGGAATCCCTGTTCTCTACAAGGTCTGCCATTGTGATAATTAGTCCGTCCTGCATCTTCAGCGTTGCCTCGGAAAATCTTCTTACACTTCGAATCTTCTCCGTCTGATTTAGCGCCATGTCACAAATTATCCTGTACATCTTCTCAATCTCATCTCCGGTCTGAATATCAATTGCTCTCATCTGTCTTACAGCTTCATCGAGTTCAACCTGATCGTCCCCTGCCTTGATAAAATTCTCAACGCTCTTCTCTATGCTGTTTATCGGATATACCATACCCATTCCGGTACTCCACAAACCAAACGCGATTATCAGGATAAAAAAAGATGTCATTATGAACAACACGCGCAACATAAAATCACGCATGTAGTCTGAAACAAACGCAAGCGACGTTTCCGCTGCCGCATATCCCATGCAGATTCCGTTTTTGTCAATTATTGGATAATATGCAGCTATAAACCAACCTGAAACGGATGAAATTTCAACAGGCGCGACCACTTCTCCTTTAAACAGCGATCCGACATACGGTTGCATATTCTCATCAAATTTCTCTTTTTCTCCCGGGATATGTTTTTTGACACCTTCGGGAACTATATCAAATACGATATACCAACCGTCACTGCTGAGCTGATTTATATAAATACGATCTACTCCGGTGATTCCTTCTTTGATCCTTCTAAGTGCGCTCTCAGTCTCACCGTACGCATCCGCATATATTCCTTTGGCAATACATTCGTCTATGATATTGGGATCGACGACTTCGGATGCAAATTTTGCCGCATTCAGCGCAATTTCTGCCTTCTCCACTTTTGCGTTTTTAAAGTATAATGTTATACCAACGATTCCCATTATTGCGGTAAGTGCAAATGAACACCCAAGAAGCATCACTGTAATCCTGATCCTCAGAGAGTTTAAAGAGGACAAACTAAGTGAACCTATTCTTTTTACTTCATTTATCGATAACGGTTTCTGCTTCCATCCGCTGTTTCTTATATTTATGCATGTTCTTTTGGGAATAAAATGCACCAAAAGAAGCGCCGCAAAAATTGATACGCCCTTATCCAGAATATTCAGCAAAAGATTGATAATAAAATAGGACCAGAAGTCTCCGACTCCAAATTGTATTGTAAAAGCCTCAACCAAGGCATCGATTGACTGAGTCTGCGGCCTTCCCATGGCTCCCCACTGAATAACCGCACCGAGGGCACCGCTTCCTATTCCGACCACAAATACAAATATGAGTATTTTTTTTATATGATCAAACTTTTTTTCTCTGTTAAACCACGCCGTATAGATTGCTACAAGTGCGCTTATAAATCCGAAATAAATTGCTTCTTTGTTGAATATGGTGCTGGCCGCATTTGTCAGTACCGCAGTCACTATTCCGGGGAAAATTCCTCCGATCAGCGATACAAACATAGTTCCGACAGTATCAAGATAAACCGGAAGACCGTACATGCGGGTAAAAAATGACATCACCACATTCATTAGAATTCCGCAAAAAACGGTAAACACACTTAGTAATCTATTATGACCTGTTTTTTGTAAAGTAATCTTCAACCCCTATACCTCCAAAAAACGCAAAATGCCAAAAGATGGAACAAATGTCATACATTCTCCATCTCTTGGCATATCATAAACATATATAGAAAATCGCAAGATTCGACCTTGGAAAAAAAGCATAATTTCGTCACCCTAAAAAAATGCAACATAAAAAAACGAAATAATCAAGTTTTCGTAAATATTTTAGCACGTTTTGGGCATCAGCACGAATCGTTGTAATATTCTTTATCGTTATTTAATATTTTATAGCAGTTGTTTACAATTCTATCTCACACCTAAAATACTCATGTTCCTTCGCAGAAAACCGCACAGCGAAGCCATATTTTCTCGCAACCTGCTTCACAACGCGGATTCCAAGGCCGTGTTCGGGAAGGTAGGCATTCTTTATTCTTTTGTTAAATGCCTTGATCTTCTGCTCCGATGCGCCATGCCCGTTGTCACATACAACAAGTTTAGTTTTAGTTTTAGAGTTATCCTTGCCGCCGGCGGATAGCGCAACCTTTATCTCGCATCCTTTTTCATTATGAACGATAGAGTTGGTAATGAGGTTCTCGATCATACGCCTGATCAGCATAACATCCGCCTGAATACTGTAGTTTTCGAGCGGCTCATCCACTTGCAGGTCAAAAGAGTAATCCTCATAAGTATTTATATAATCGCACAATATATCCCTAAGAAGCGATGTGAGATTTATCTTTTCATTACTCCACTTGCCGGTTCCCGACTCCAGCTTGTTCTCGGTGTTAAGATTCCCTATCAGGTCTCTTATCTTGAAACATTGCTTTTCCTCAACGCTGCCTTTTTCCACAGAACTCATAACTATGCTGAGCGGAGTCCTTATATCATGCGAAACTCCGGCAATCCACTCTGTCCTTGCTTTCTCTCTTGCAAGCATCCACTTACGCGTTATCAGAATCGGCAACAACAGCAGGATAAGCATATTTGCAACAAACATATATGGACCGAATCTTATCAAGCTCTCCATGGTCTCCATATTTGCTTCCACAACATACTTCCATATACTTCCCTTGGGATGGCCGACCACAAGAATTCCATCGTCCCGCGCCCAGTTATACACAGGATAATCATTCAGATACCAATGTGAAAAAGAAGCCACCTCTTTTATCCCATAAGATTCGGGAATCTCCGCCGGTTTATTATAATTCCAGATAACGCTCCCCGATTCATCGATTATCATGGCAAAAGAATCTGTCCTGTCCAAACGGTCATACACGGATTGATCCACATTGTATTTACCGCCTTCATTAACGATCTTCTCAGATATTTTTTCTATGTGATATGTATCAAGATATTCTTTCTGTTTTTGCACACATATAAAGAACATGACCAGAATGTCTATCACGATAAGCGACACAAGAACCAGCATCATGGAAAAGATGTATCCGGATAATTTTTTCATTACTTTCTTCCTCTTATGTTAAGCCTGTATCCAAGTCCGCGGACTGTCTGCAAATACTCGGGAGTCGACGGATTCTCCTCAATTTTTTCCCTAAGTCTTCTGACATGGACTATCAATGAATTCTCAAGGCCATAGCTTCCGTCCGGCCAAAGCGTGTCCATCAGCACATTCAGCGACACAATCTTCCCCCGGTTATCATATAGTTTGGAAAAGAGCTGAAACTCTTTTGCGGTCAGCTCCGTCTCACCGTCAGGTCTTATCACGATTCCCGATGAAAGATCCACTCTTACCGCCCCAAGGTCGACAACTTTGTTCTCCGTCAGGTGATAAGTCCTTCGCAAAATTGCTTTTATCCTAAGAAGCAGCTCCTCAGGCGTATAAGGCTTTGTCACGTAATCGTCCGCACCAAGTCCCAATCCCTTTAATCTGCTTGTTTCCTCATCCCTTGCAGAAAGAAAGATCACAGGAATATTAAGTCCTCTTTTTTTCCACTGCTCATAGAGCATAAGGCCGCTGATATCCGGCATCATTATGTCAAGCACGACCAGATCGACCTGATTTTTCCCTATAATTTCATCTGCTTCTTTTCCGGTTGAAGCGCGCAATATATTTTTAAATCCGTCCTCTGACAGGAGTCTTTCATTAATCTCCGATATTTGCTTCTCATCGTCCACGAGAAGGATGCTGCAATCTGTTAAAACCATAGTCTTTCCCTCTTTTTCTTTTCAATAATCAGTATACACACATATCTTTCGCAATGAAATAACCGCACCCCATGCGTAAGGTAATCGTAATGTAGCTGTCATGTTCAGGTAATCTTGCCTTTTTATACTGTACTTATCAACAATATGCGGAGGATAAATCATGAAGAAATATATAATCGAAACTTACGATCTATGCAAAAAGGGAGGACGCAGATTCAGAGTAAAAGACGTAAATCTGGCGATTCCAAAAGGATGTATATACGGGTTTCTTGGGCCCAACGGCGCGGGTAAGACCACCACAATGAAGCTCCTTCTGGGGCTCATACAGCCGGACGGCGGGAACATCGAAGTCCTTGGTCAAAAGATGTCTCCAAAGAGCAGGTTTGATATAAATATGCGTACCGGAAGTCTCATAGAAAGTCCCGGATTCTACGGACATCTCACCGGTCAGGAAAATCTTGAGATAATCGCAAGGTACAAAAAACTCGGCGCAGATGACATCAAAGAAGCGCTTAACACAGTCAGTCTCTTTGACAGAAAAGATGACAAGGTAAAAAACTATTCTCTCGGAATGAAACAGAGGCTTGGAATCGCGATGGCTCTTATGGGAAAGCCCGAGCTGATCATCCTTGATGAGCCGACAAACGGCCTTGATCCTGCGGGCATAAATGAGATTAGAAATCTGATAATGAGCATTCCCGAAAAGTATGGTTCAACTGTCATCATCTCAAGTCACCTTCTCTCTGAAGTTGAACAGATTGCCGACTATGTGGGAATTATAAATAAAGGAAAGATAATCTATCAGGGACTATTATCTGAACTGGAAATCGGAGACGCTTCTCTTGAAGAAATTTTCCTCGAAATGACAAAAGGAGCTTAAAAAATGGGCATTATAGGTAATTTTTTTATAGAACTAAAAAAACATAAACGCCGCTGTAATCTGCTGTTATTCATTGCGGTGATTGTTGCCGAGATGGCATTTTTATACGGAAATTTCCATGGAAAAGAAGCTACTTCCGCCGGATGGATGCTCCTCTTTTATAATATTCCCATCATAAACTGCGTGTTTTTCCCGGTAGCGATCGCTGGATTTGCTTCCAGGCTAATGGACATTGAGCACAAGGGCGAGATGCTGAAATGCTTATACACCTTCTCCACACCGCAAAAGATTTTTTTCACAAAATATCTTTATGGAGCGATATGCACACTTATCCTGGTCGCAATGCAATGTGGCTCGATCATACTCTGCTGCGGAATTCTAGGTTTTGACAGCGACTTCCCGCTTAAATATCTGCTTATACACGGGCTGATCACTTATATAACCTGCATGACTCTGCTAAGCATACACCTGCTTTTGTCGTTTTTTTACAGGAATCAGGCTCTTAGTATTTCAGTGGGAATTCTTGGAAGTTTCACTGCGTTTTTCTCATTGTTCCTTCCGGAATCGATTATCCAGAAATTCATTCCGTGGGCAACTTTTGTGACATCGGGCTTTATCACAATGGACTGGGACCGCGACACGAGAGAAACTCATTATTTTCTGAATAATCCGGACTTAACCTCGGTATTTATCTGTACCTTTTGGATAGTTCTTTTAACCTGTATCACACTTGTACTGCTCAGGAAATCCGGTGTTGAAGAAGCGGAAAAGATAAAGAGCACGCGAAAGACAAAGAAAATAGAACTTCACAGACGCCCTGTTGAAATCCTGAAACTTAAGGGTTCGCCTGCATGGATTGCTTTTTTCATAGTTCCTGCCATTTCGGCTGCGATCGGAACCGTAAACTATCTCGGTAATCTGAGCATCTTGAAAGAGGGATGGTACTCATTGTGGACTCAGCACACGCTTTTTTTGTGCTATTTCTTCATGCCTGTGATCATCGGAATATTTACGGGGTGCATCTGGCGGGTTGAACACAGCGGAACAAATATGAACCTTTTAATGACTCACCAAAGGCCTGCAATGATAGTACTCGGCAAATACGCGGCCACTTGCTTTATCACATCTGTTTCGCTGATCTGGGTTGTTGCCTTGTACCTTATTGCCGGCTCGCTGATACACATTGAAGGCGGCTTGCCCTCAGGGCTCCTTATGTGGCTTGGCATGGGCATTCTAAGTTCATGGGTTATATGCGCCTTCCAAGTTCTTGTTTCACTTGTTATAAGGAACTTTGTCCTTCCTATAATCGTCGCATTCCTTGGCGGTTTCGCAGGTCTATCGTGTATCGCAAAAGATATGCCTTACCTGACACCGTTTTCTTTATTCGACCTCGCCATGAATCAGCGGGAATTGGGAGCTGCGAATATCGGCGCATTTGCACTCTCGTCTGTGATATTTATTTTGGTGTTTATCATGATCTCTATCTTGTATCTGAGCTACAGCGATGTAAGGTCGAATGAATAGATTTTTTGATGAACTTTGCAGACTTTTCACAAACGATGGCGCGCAGATACACCTTAAAATTTCCATCTGCGCGCCACATATTTTTCAGCAACTACATAGTCACCATTTTTATAGTTTCTCATGGACTTAGTGATTCTAAATCCTGCCTTCTGCATTTCTTTTACCAACGTATGCATATAAAACCCATGCGTAACTACCGCGCTGTCACAACCTGCGGCATTTAACAGCTCGACAAATTTTCTTACCCTTGATCTCGTTTCTTTTCGACTTTCAACTTGCCTTTTAATATTTAGGAACCATTGGAGTCGTCCCGTTATATTCCAAAACCACAACGGCAACTTAATCTTGCAATTAAAACTCGAACCAAGCGGAACTTCATTTATAAGTTCAGTGCATATAAAATCTTTATTTCCAAATATTTCTTTTGCAGTGTCTTGAGTTCTGGGTAATGCGCTAACGTATATCTGCTGAGCATTTATAAAAGGAATATCATAAGACATCCGAATTATCGGTGCCTTATCATACCGATCACAGGCTCTGTCAAACTCGCCTGAACTGTACGCTCTTTCCCATTCATAGTCCACCGTTCCATGCCGTATTATAATTACTTTCATTTATCTCCCGAGACCCCCTATAAGGTTTCCTCTTTCATAATTATTTGGTTTTCCTGTTACGTACGATTTGATTTCATACATATCATTTTCATTTCCGGAACGCCAATGCTCTTTGCTATAACATCGCATTTGATCATAAGAAGGAAATATATATTTTGATCTTCATTACTTAGGCACTCATAATTTACCTATCTTTTCAATCCAATATTCTCGCCAATAACAATTGCCTTTGAGTCAGCACCATGACCTATTTCCGATGTTTGAGCCACTGGCAAAGTTTCCGGAATATGCTCCTTCAACAGGTCAAATACGCTTTGTGTCGCTCCCGACTTCTCAAACTTAGTAAATGTCCCAAGTAAAATACCTGCCACCTGATCAAATACCCCCATCTGCTCAAGCTGCGAAAAAAGCGTAGCAATTTGGCTGATTTCACCGCTATATGCCTCCAATAACAGAACCTTTCCCGTCATATCCGGCCAGTACTCTGTTCCGGCTAGTTTTAGGAAACATCTTATATTTCCTCCCACGACAACGCCGTTCATCTTTTCCCCTTGAAGAAAAGAATATTTAACATCGAACAGATCGTTATTCTTCTCGGAAACATAGTCTGCAAAGCGTTTTCTCTGTAGTTCTGCTTCAGCATAAACCGTATTTTTTACCTGATATAAAACGGAAGTTTTTCCTGTCTTTGTAAAAATTGCATTGATTATGGTTGTAAGATCGCTGTATCCCCAAAAAGTCTTGTCGGTGTTAGCGATAAGATCCCAGTCCAAATACTTCAAGATACCGTTTGCCAAGTCTCCGCCTGAAATGTCATAAATTGCCTCAATTGAATCATCTTTGTAAAAACTCATCAAATCTTCTGCCCGTTCTTTATCCGTTCCGCTAAAAGAATCTTTCTTCGCATAAATATGCTCTGCAAACACAGCTTCTATCCCCAGTTCACCAATAAAAGCTTTTAGTTCTTCATTCTGTTTTTTCCATTCTATAAATTGCCCATCGGAACAAGCCGAAATTCCAACTCTCATATAGCCACTCCTGAAACTATGATAATTTATTTGCCATCTTCTGCACGTCTCTGTATTCCATAAAAAATCTCCTTCAGTCTTTTTCGTAATATACGATATCCATTCTGTCATTAATCTTGTCGATTCTGCCTGTCCGATGATACCCAAGCTTCTCGTACAGATAAAGATTGCCTTTTTCCTGTAATATTGTATCCAGACACCAGTGGTCGTGTCCGTATAACCGCTCTGCCTCCTGAATTGCCTGCTTTGCATAGCCTTTATTTCGGTACTGCTTCATAATCCAGATAGGTGAGATTCTTTTTCTACTACCATCTTTCTTATCCACAACACGGATTCCCCCGACCTTTTCATCATCTGCAATAATGAAAAAATATGTAGTCCACGGCTGTTCAAATCTTGCTGATACTTTATCTATGCTTTCAGCTGCGGGACTCATATCATAGTCATGATACTTTTCCAAAAGATCTGCGAATGCTTCCACTTGCATCTTCCAGACTGTTTCAATATCTTCCTTTACTACAGGCTTTAGTTTTATGTTTATCCTCTGCTCGTCCATATGTGAGAACCTCCAATGTCATAGGCTTAGCTTCCAAATCGCTTAGCTCCGCTTCTCTAACCATTATTTTTCTCCAATCTCATGACATCTGCATATATCTCTTCAATAATCGGTGATTTATATTCAATATATTTATCAATATCTTCCGGATAAAGCTTTGCAGCCTCCAGTTTGATATTTCCATATTTTTCTCTTTCAGCCTGATGTGTTCTCAAATAATCTCTGAATGCAAGATGTCTTTTCAACTCTGTGGAATCTTCGGGACAAACATACAAATGATGTGTTAGCAAATGCTCTTTTCCCTCATAGGAAAAGGCCTCGCGTCCTTCGATTCCAAGATTACCTTCATGAATATAACCGATGCTTTTTAGTGCACCGATTGCATATTCTACGTCTCCCGGTTTTACCACTACATCAATGTCGATAATCGGCTTTGATGCCAAGCCCTCAACAGAAGTGC
Organism: Butyrivibrio hungatei; assembly: GCF_900101605.1. Classification (GTDB taxonomy): domain Bacteria; phylum Bacillota; class Clostridia; order Lachnospirales; family Lachnospiraceae; genus Butyrivibrio; species Butyrivibrio hungatei_B. Next base: position 60,316 of record NZ_FMUR01000014.1, on the reverse strand, counting down.
TTCCAACATGCTCAACTGCTAATGCACAAATTCCCAGTGCTTCATCAATCTCATTTTTTATATCCACAAAATCCTGCTTCCATTTCTCATCATATGGAAGGACTACAACATGTTTGGTTCTCATTTCTAACACTCTTTCTGCCCGGATGTAATCTTATTATATAACCCTTATTGCGACGTCACCTCATGAAACCACCTTATATCTAAGCCTAATATATGAATTTTCCAGCACATCGCATCCTATCAGGCTTAACACTCCCAGTTTATCAAGCTCATTTTCCTTTGTCAGTGCGGCACCATCCACAAGAGTTGATGTCTCTTTTCCACCAATCAACACCGGAGCAACGACGATATCCACATAATCAAAAAGTTTTTCACGAAGGAACATTCCGTTTACTGTTCCCCCACTTTGAATTGTGATTCGTTCGCATCCGTGATTTTTCTTCAGTTCAATCAAAGCGTCTTCAAGAGATAAGTTTTCTTGATAAATGATATGAAGATTATCCGCCTTAATATTAAATGCAGGATGAGTCTTGTTAGTCGTGATCAAAACAAACTCTTTAGACCTTGCGCAAAAGTATTGAACACCGTGCTCTGTCATATGAGTGTTATCTAATAGCACAAATGAAACAGGTGTCTTTTCAGGCATAGGCTTTTCATAGTATTACCTTTCTTAGATTTGTACACTACAGTTCTTTTTTCCAATAGCGATAGCCATATCAACGTACATATTTGGTTTCGCGGTAATTACATAAGAACTCCTATTCCGGCGCCGCAAGTTTCGCATATAGATTCAATGATCAAAATAGCGTTCTCTGCTTCTTTAAGGCATCTTTTTTGCCTAATTCATGGATTTATGATGCTCCAATTCCCAAAACTCCGGGCGATAAGCATCGAGATTGAAATAACCATGATTTTCCGATGCTTCACAGCGTGAGATGATGGCGAAAAAGCATCATAATATAAAGAATTCAATAGAATTGTTGCCCTGCTTTAAAACAGCAGGGACAGCACAAATGGCTCCGGATGGAATGAATCTTTTTTATATAATTTTATGTATTCCTCTATCTTCATCAAGCATTTTCCAATCTTTCCTTGATTATTTCGACATTCTTTTTAACCGGAAGGGTTCCGTCGAGCTCGATTACTTCGCAACTAATCTTGCTGACACTATCTTTAACCTTTTCATTCGTTAATTGTCTCAAAATGGATTATATCAACTCTCCACCATTAACCAAATGTCATTTCTAATAATTCTTGTGCAGCATCCCTACTCTTAACTCGCATCAGATTGTCATCAGCCTTTGCCCGTGAAAGAAAATTCATGCTTCCGTACCATACTATTTCATCATCTACGATGGCAAAATGTTCATGCATATGATCCTGGAGTCTAACCTTTATGCCACAGTTTTCTAATATCTGCACGAGCGCCTTTGTATCTTCAATTTTCTCTTCCGGATATCCTTCGGGATCAAGTGTAACAACAGTGATCTTCACCCCATTTTCTTGCCTTTGCTTTATAAGCTTTACAAATGCATTTACCTTAGCCCGATTTAGTCCCGGACTGGAAATAATCACATCTTTATTCGCCTCCAGCAAATCTCTCTCATACACGTTTTCATATGTATCTATATCAAAGATTGCATTTGCATTTTGTTTTTCTACAATGACATTATTACATATTTCGTAGCCTATTTTATTATATGTTCTTAGGCGTTTATGATACATTTTTTCAAGGACACGAATATGGGCATCTACATAATCGTAAATTATCACTTCCGTCTTTGTGTCATAGTCTCTATGAAGACGTCCGGCAAACTGTTCGATATTTCCTTCTGCTGCCGCAGGCATAGTAAGCATCATTGTATCAAGTCTCGGGAAATTGAAACCCTCGCCGATATACTTATCAATCGCAACCAAGACAACTGATTCCTCATCCGGAACAGCCCGCATTTGCAATCTCATTTCGTCCTTTGCTTTTCTACTGCCTCCACCTTGTAAAAGATAGACATGGTCCGCTTTCCCTTGCAATCTCTGATACAAAAGCTCCGCGTGTTCCTTATACTTTGTCAAAACAAGTGGGGTTCTGCCGTTTTGAACACATTTTTCAACATCTATAATAATCTGTTCGTTTCTGGAATCACATTCAATAACCGCTCTGTTTGCTTCTGTAACCTTGAGATCAGACGCACTAACCAGCCTTGTAAATCTTGGATAAACAAAATGATCAATGCCCTGTTTTTCTGCTCTCTCTTTGGCTGTATAACGGAATCTGATAGGACCAAACTGCATAAATACCTTCTTTTCAAGTCCATCCTCACGTTTTGGCGTTGCAGTTAATCCATAAACATACTTTGCCTTAGCAGATCCCACGACATCCTCAACCGTCTGCGCCGCTCCATGGTGGCATTCTCCACAATTGAACTGAGAAATATTCTTTTTAGGACAAATTCCGTCTTTCCAAAAATTCCAGCATTGCGTGTAATAACCGTGCTTTCCGGTTTTCTTGTTAGCATTTCCGGATCTTTTGCTATATACATCATTCCTACCCTTGAACAAATGATAGTAATACTGGATATGCTGCTTGGTAATAGTAACCGGAAGAATACGGGCACCTTGATTTTCTTCAAAAGCCAGATTCCTGTCCGGTGACAAATCATCTAACTCTTTTGCCTCCCGTTTGTATGAAATCCCAGCATTATCAAGAAGTCCGTGCAAATATTCAATTTCATTTTCAAGTTGACTTATTCTCGATAAGTACTGTTCTTCGTTCATAGCCTTCACACCCAATAAAATTTTTTACATACTTTTTTCATCATGTTATTTTGAAACTTAACTAACACAGCAAGGCGGATTTCTGTAATTTCATTTGAGAAGTCATAATTTTACGATTCTCTTAAATTTACTCAGTGATGGCATCTGCTCGCGCATAAAGCGTCTTGCGCCCCGCTCCAATTCTCACTAAAGTTCCTTCTTCAACAAGTTTCTTCAGCGCTGACTCTACAGAAGAACTTCCCAAACTAGGGCACCCAACAAGGACTTCTTGTTTTGAAAACTTACCTATACGTTCGCTGACATATGCCTTAACAACATCATATGACGTGCTCTTAGCTCCGGACGCATGGGCAATAGATACTCTTGCTTCAAATTCCTTATAACAAGAAAGGATGATGCTGAGCATATATTTGATAAATGGTTTCGAATCGTTAGTTCCTTCATGCCATCCTTGATCCGCCTTTTGAAGTGCATCATAGTATGCCTCTTTGGTATCAGCAATTGCTTTTTCAATACTGATATACTGCCCAACCATGTATCCACTACGATAAAGCAATAATAATGTCATCAATCTGCTCATACGACCATTACCGTCATTAAACGGATGAATGCACAAAAAATCAAGTAAGAAACATGGTATAAGAATAAGCTCATCTACCAACTCTTTATCTAATGCCTCTTGGTATTTTTCACAAATAGCATCTATTGCCGATGGCGTCTCGTATGGCTCAAGCGGCTTAAACAAAACTACTTTCTCACCTGTTTCGAGTATCATGTCAATTTCATTAGGTGTCGTTTTAAACTGTCCACCATAATTCAGATTCGTATACTTCAACAAATCTCTGTGCATTTGAAGAATAAAATTACTGCGTACCGGTATAACATCATAGTTTTCATGAACAAGATTCAGCACATTACGATAACCAAGTATTTCTTCCTCATCCCTATTCTTTGGTGCTGTTTTATCTGCCATAAGCTGTTTCAATCTGGCATTCGTTGTAATAATACCTTCGATCCTATTTGATGCTTCGGTGCTCTGTATCTTAGCAATTTCAATAAGCCTATTAAGCTCAACCGGCTTTTGCCGTAAGTACAATTCCTGCTTTCCCTTATACTCATGAATCTTTGAAATATAAGATATTATCTCATTGTCCCAAGTTCTATCTGCAAGATAAGAATAATCAAATTGTCTCATCGGCTAATACTCCTTTCTCCCAAGGAATACTATTATCGCCCAATTTTGCATCTGTTTTGGGAGATATTTATCATTGTTGGGAGAATAATTCTACTCCCAATTATATATTTCTTTCTCCCAAATCACAATCGATTTTGGGACATACTTGTAACTTTCATCATCTTCCTCATTTGCTTTTTAAGGCATCTTTTTTGCCTAATTCATGGATTTATGATGCTATGTTTCCCCAAAAACTCCGGGCGATAAGCATCGAGATTGAAACGATCAAGATTTTCCGATGCTTCACAGCGTAGTTGCTGTCGAAAAGGCATCGGAATACAAAGAATTCAATATAATTGTTGCCCTGCTTTAAAATAACAATGGCAGCGCAAGTGGCTCCGGATGGAATGCATCTTTTTTATACAGTTTATGTATTCCTCTATCTTCATCAAGCATTTTCCAATCTTTCCTTGATTATTTCGACATTCTTTTTAACCGGAAGGGTTCCGTCGAGCTCGATTACTTCACAAGTAATTTATCAAATTGCCAACAGGACATCACACTAATCTCTATCAATCTTTTCCACATCTACTTTACAAAAAACACTTGTTAATAATGCTCTCAATTTCATCCGTCCCCAAAGGATTTGTTGTAGTTTCCTCTGTAATAATCAGATTGTCACCAAGAATAATCCCATTTTTCATCAAAGACTTTATTTTAAACACCGCCTGTCTGGCATATTCTCTGTCATCCATCATTCCTCTGTGCTCCCAATAAATTTCTTTCCGCGTCTTCACATTCAATACAGTAAAGTCAGGATAAAAAATCTTCCCATTTGGAAGAGTCTTCGGACATTCATACTTATATGGAATTTCCTTCTCTGCCAACAGGTTAGCAATGGTCAATTCTGACTTGGAGCGCACTCGTTCACCTTTAGTGGTTTCATACATCGGGACATAATCAGGGATTTCTTTTCCGACATATGGCATACTCTGCCATTTTGAAGCATAATCTTCATCTGACATATCAATGGGTTTAATGTAGCACTTTATTTGCGCCGGTAGATCGGAGTAGAGTCTTTTTATCTTTTCTGTAATATTATCAGATTTCTTCAGTAACAATTCAAGGTTCTTTCCTTCAATCCTCAGTAATTTCAAGACTTTCTCCTGATATGACTTCTGAAGAAATAATTGTATGGTGTAAGTATCTGATTTGTGAATATACTTGCCGCTTTTGTCAGATTTGTTTGCTCGAAGATAAAACTGAATCCTATTTCCACTCTTCACAACATGAATAATACCGGGCGATGCCTTCTGTAGTTCTCTTTCAGCTACAAGTTGACGCTCTGAAATCTCCTTATATCGTCTGGTTGCCTCATCATATAATGATGTGTTCCGAAGTAAATTATTGTTTCTGCATTGTTTCATTTGAAAATCCTTTCTTGATTTGTTTTATAAATTTTATTTGGTAATAGCAGTGGTGGTATCTGCAGAGTGATAGGTAGGGTAATAAGCCTGATTCAGGAGTCAACTAAGCCTCATCGACGAAGTCGATTCAAATTGGTTTGGTTGACGCATTCTTGAACTTGAGAATAAGCATCGAGAATGGTGCATATTAAGATTTGTGATGCTCTATAGAAGGAATCTTCTAGGTGATGAGCATCAATTTCAGATGATTACAATTATTTCGATGCTACACATAAATGAAGTACCATGTCCAAAAGCATCAATTCTAACATATTCTTAGATTTTTGATGCCGCCGGCTTCCGGAAAGCCGTTTCCGAAAGCCCTTAGAAACTTAGAAAGCCTAAAAGCCCGTAGAAAGCCGAAAGGTCGACAAGCGTGAAAAACGCAAAAGGCATCTTTTGGGACTAATTCATGGATTTGTGATGCTCCGTTCCCCCAAAACTCCGGGCGATAAGCATCGAGATTGAAATAATCATGATTTTCCGATGCTTCACAGCGTGAGATGCTGTCGAAAAGGCATCGGAATATAAAGAATTCAATAGAATTGCTGCCCTGCTTTAAAACAGCAGGGCCAGCACAAAAAATTTCACTGTTGTAACTATAGTAAACATCAAATATATCTGCCATTTACTATAGAACCACCATCAGTTGCGATAATTTCACCGTCACTCCAGCTCCACTGTTCCCGGCGGCTTAGAAGTGAGGTCATACATTACGCGGTTAACGCCCTTAACCTCGTTGATGATTCTGCTCATGACTTTCTGGAGGACTTCGAAAGGAATCTCGGAAGCCTCGGCTGTCATAAAGTCTACGGTCTCAACGGCGCGGAGAACGATTGCATAATCATAAGTTCTCTCATCACCCATAACGCCTACGGAGCGCATATTTGAAAGTGCCGCGAAGTACTGATCCGGAAGCTTCTCAAGTCCCGCAGCCGCAATTTCTTCTCTGTAGATGTAGTCAGCATCCTGCACAATGCGAACCTTATCGGCTGTAACTTCGCCGATGATACGGATACCAAGTCCGGGGCCCGGGAAAGGCTGACGGAATACAAGATACTCGGGAAGTCCGAGCTCAAGTCCTGCCTTACGAACCTCGTCCTTAAACAATGTCTTAAGGGGCTCAATGATTTCCTTAAAATCAACGAAATCAGGAAGTCCTCCTACATTGTGATGTGACTTGATAACGGCTGACTCACCGCCAAGTCCCGATTCTACAACGTCAGGATATATTGTTCCCTGTGCAAGGAAGTCAACTGCGCCGATCTTCTTGGCCTCTTCCTCGAACACACGGATAAACTCTTCACCAATAATCTTACGCTTGCGCTCAGGCTCTTCTACGCCTGCAAGCTTTGCGTAATATCTGTCTGCCGCATTCACGCGGATAAAGTTGATGTCGAAGTTACCTTTCTCACCGAATACGCCTTCAACCTCATCACCTTCATTCTTACGAAGAAGACCGTGATCTACGAATACGCATGTAAGCTGCTTACCGATTGCTTTAGCAAGGAGTGCTGCAAGAACAGATGAATCAACACCACCTGAAAGAGCAAGAAGCACCTTGCCGTCTCCAACCTTAGCCTTGATATCTTTAATTGTATTCTCTACGAAAGAATCCATTCTCCATGTACCTGCAGTCTCGCAGATATTTCTTACGAAGTTGTGGAGAATCTCTTTTCCTTTGACTGTATGTAATACTTCGGGATGGAATTGGATAGCGTACAGCTTCTTCTCTTCACAAGCTGCTGCAGCAACGGGACAATCCGCTGTATGTGCAATTATTTCAAATCCCGGTGCAACTTTGCTGATATAGTCGAAGTGACTCATCCATACGATAGTGTCATCCTCAACACCTGCAAACAACTTATCCTTAGATCCGTCAATAAATGTCTGTGTCTTACCGTACTCTCTTACAGGCGCTTTCTCAACCTTACCTCCGAGCACGTGCATCATGAGCTGCGCTCCGTAACAAAGTCCCAAAACAGGAATACCAAGCTCGAACAATTCCTTAGTATAAGTTGGTGCTCCATCCTCATAACATGAGTTGGGGCCTCCGGTCAAAATAATTCCCTTAGGCTCCATCGCCTTTATCTGCTCTATCGGAGTGCGATATGAATAAATCTCACAATAGACATTACATTCCCTGACACGACGAGCTACAAGCTGATTGTACTGTCCGCCGAAATCAAGAACTATTACTTTCTCTTCTGCAGTCATGGTTCCTCCCGAAAAAAATTTTACAACAATAATTATGCTCGATTATACACTATGGTATAAAGGCTAACAATTGGCACATCACACAAATCTTCTGACACAGATAATCGGTCTGTACATCGCTGAACTATACTTAATTCCCGTCTTCTGCGTACTTGCGTGAACAATCTGTCCTCCGCCTATATATATTCCGACATGCCCACCGTAGTAGATAACATCTCCCGGTTGTGCATCCGAATATGACACTTCCGTTCCGTAGTTTCCCTGCTCCCATGATGTTCTGGGAACAGATATTCCAAACGCCTTGTAAACGGAATATACAAATCCCGAACAATCTGCGCCGTTTGTAAGACTTGTTCCGCCGGAGACATATGGATTTCCGACAAACTGGCAAGCATAGCTTGCAATATTAGAGCCTGAACCGCCTCCCGAAGGTGCCGGTGGAGGCGAAGAGTTTTTCGAGCCACCTGATGGCGAGGACTCTCCCGCGTTTCCTCCGCTCTCTGATTTTGATTTCTCAGCCGCTTCGGCAGCCTGCCGTTTTCTCTCCGCTTCCTCTGCTTCACGCGCAGCCTGTGCTGCTTTCTTGGTCTCATTGACCTCATTCTGCTTGGATGCGATCTGTTTCTGAAGAGCCGCCATATCAGCCTGCTGGCTCTTGATCTGTGCCGTATATAACGCAGCATCCTGTTTGGCTTTAGCAAGCTTTACCTCGTAATCAGAATATTTGGCCTTATACTCTTTTAGGACTTCTTCCATCTGATGCTGCTCTTCTTCCATCTCAAATTTGGAAGTTTCAAGCTGCCCCTTCTCCTCTTCGAGCTGTGTCTTTGCCTTATCGGCAGCCGTCTTCGCTTCTACATACTCTTTAAGCTTTTCCCTGTCATATTCATAAATCTGCTCAATATACTGGGCTTTATTAAGTGCATCAGAGTAGTCAGCCGCAGTCAAAAGAATCTGTATATAAGATGATTCTCCCTGCTCATATAAATACTTTATTCTCTTAAGCATTGCTTCATACAAGGTATCTTCTTTTTGCTTCGCATCCTCGTACTCAGCTGTTTTAACTTTTATCTGTTCTTCAGTTCTCTCAATTTCTTCTTTAATAAGATCTATATCAGCCATCATGGAAACAATTTCGTTTGAAGTTTCATCCATGGCTGCTTTTGTCTTTCCCTGGTCTGCGGCGATCGAATTTACTTTGCCGTTGGCGTTATTGAGATTTTTCTGATTCTCATTCTTTTTCTTCTCAAGCTCTTTTTTCTGATTCTTTAATGCCTGTTCTTCCTGCTCCAGCTTATTCTGTTTTTGCTGTAAATCAGTACTGGTGGTAGCCCTTACAGGGTCCACCACCAGCATACTAAGGACTAAGGAAAGAGCTATCGCAGAAAAAAAGTAATCTTTTCTCATTTCATCCTCCTTGTCCCTCATTATTCAGTAACTCTATATAATTATAACACGTAACACCAAGAAATTGCTTGATTCTGCAAAATCAAAGCTCACAATTTCCGACTGTTCTCGGGAATGACTCAACGTCTCTGATATTTCCCATACCTGTGAGATACATTACGCAGCGCTCAAATCCAAGACCAAAGCCTGCATGTCTTACACTTCCGTACTTTCTGAGATCAAGATAGAACTGATAATCGTCCTTCTTCATTCCAAGCTCATCCATACGCTTCTCGAGGATCTCAAGATCATCTTCTCTCTGGCTTCCGCCGATGATTTCACCGATTCCGGGAACAAGACAATCTGCTGCCGCAACAGTCTTTCCATCGGGATTGAGCTTCATGTAGAATGCCTTGATATCCTTAGGATAATCTGTTACAAATACAGGCTTCTTGAATACTTCTTCAGTGAGATATCTCTCATGCTCTGTCTGAAGATCGCATCCCCATGATACCTTGTAATCAAACTTATCATTGTTCTTTGAAAGAATATCAATAGCTTCTGTGTATGTGATACGACCAAACTCGTTACCTACAACGTTGTTAAGTCTGTCGATAAGTCCTTTGTCGATGAACTCGTTAAAGAATGCCATCTCTTCGGGACAATGCTCAAGAACATAGTTGATAACATACTTAAGCATAGCTTCTGCTGTATCACAGTCATCCTTAAGATCTGCAAAACACATCTCAGGCTCGATCATCCAGAACTCAGCGGCATGTCTTGTCGTATTTGAATTCTCCGCACGGAATGTAGGTCCGAATGTATATACGTTCTTAAATGCAAAAGCATAGGTCTCAACATTAAGCTGTCCGCTAACAGTAAGGTTAACCGGCTTTCCAAAGAAATCCTTTGAAAAATCAACAGCTCCGTCCTCAGTCTTGGGAACATTGTTAAGATCGAGAGTTGTTACCTGGAACATCTCTCCGGCACCTTCAGCGTCGCTTCCTGTAATAAGAGGAGTGTGAACATATACGAAATTTCTCTCCTGAAAGAAAGAATGAATTGCATATGCAGCAACTGAACGAACCTTGAAAACTGCCTCAAAAGTATTTGTTCTTGGACGAAGATGAGGAATTGTTCTGAGGAACTCAAGAGTGTGTCTCTTCTTCTGAAGAGGATAATCAGAAGTAGAAGTTCCCTCAATCTCAACTTCCTCAGCCTGCATCTCGAAAGGCTGCTTTGCTCCGGGTGTTGCAACGATTGTTCCTGTTGCGATGACAGCAGCTCCTACGTTGAGCTTACTGATCTGTGCAAAATTTGAAAGTGCATCCGAATATACAATCTGAAGCGGTTTAAAAAATGTTCCGTCATTCAATACGATAAATCCAATAGCCTTAGAATCACGGATACTTCTGATCCATCCTCCGACTGTCACTTTCTGTCCGACATATTTATCTTGTTCCGTAAATAACGATTTTATATCTGTAAGTTCCATGACATCCTCCAATAAAAAATATTTCCCATCAAGCAAAACGGTCTATCAATTAGCAGGCTCAACCACATTTGCATTATCCACAAGGAATCCCACAACCTTATCTGCCATAAGACCTTCCTTAATGGTTTTGGAATCAACGTCACCCTTAAGTTCATCAAGTGAGCTGTATCCCGTACTTCCTGCATCAAAAGCTTCTTTCAGATAATTCTCAACATCTTCGTCAGAGATTGCCAAGTTTTCATTCTTTGCAATTGCTGCGAATGTTATAAACTGCTGAGCAACCTCATTTACCATATTCTTTAAAAAAGCATCGGGATCTGACTGATCCGGAGCAGTATTCTGCATCATCATACGAACAATATCACTTGCAGTGGTAGGCTGTCCGTATGCAGTATACATCTGAGCATAATTCTCGAGCTGCTGATTTTCCTGAATAAGGTAATAATTCAAAACTTCCTGAGGAAAATCTTTATACTCTGAAATCTCAATAACTTTATCAATTACCGCTGACTCAACATCTGCCTTATGTGTAGCCTCAGCTTCCTCTGTGAGCTGCTTTTTTGATGTTTCCTTAAGCTGCTCAAGATTTGTTACGCCTTCCATTCCAAGACCGGCTGCCCACTCATCTGTAGGCTCTTTAGACTTTTCACTGATTTTGTTAACTTTAACCGTAAATACTACCTTCTTACCTGCAAGATCTTTTGAACCGTATTCTTCAGGGAAAGTAAGGTCAAGGTCTACAGTGTCACCAAGATTTACTCCGACAAGTCCGTCCTCAAATCCGGGGATAAACATGCCTGAACCGATATCAAGATCGAATCCCTGAGCCGTTCCGCCTTCAAAAGCAACTCCGGTGTCGGCATATTTTCCTTCATAATCAATATTTGCAATATCACCTTTCTGTATAGGTCTGTCCGTAATCTCTGTTTTGGCTGGATTGGCTTCAATAAGATTATTGATATATCCGTCAACATCCTCATCGGTAACAGATGCAGGAGCAACCTCAACAGTCAAGCCTTTATACTCACCCAATGTGATGTAATCCGAAGGATTTATTTCATCAAGAGCCTTAACTTCAAGTTTGTCCAGATTCTGCAAAGATGCAATGTCATTAGATCCCGCTGTTGCAGCAGCCTCTGTAGATGAACCGCCTGATGCCGCATCGCTTGCAGCCTCTTCAGACTTTGAGCCGCATGCTGTAAGGGATGTTATTGCCATTGCCACAACCAACAATACAGAAAGATTCTTTTTCATAATGCTTTCTCCTTAAAAAAATTTGATATATTCACGGCTACCATTCTCATGAATATAGTATCTTACCATTACATATCAAAACAATATTTCTTATACTACCACACCTTCCAAAATGATTAAAGTATTTATTTGCCTATCTTCCTAAAGAATGCTACAATACTTTTTGCTATGATATAGTATATTCATTTTCGGAGGATAATAGATTGAGTACCGGTTTAATTGTATTTATCGTAATAGCAGTAATTTTAGCTGCAATAATCATTGCACTTATTATAATCGGCAGAAAAGCCCAGAAGAAACAGGAAGAGCAGCAAGTTCAGCTCGACTCCATGAAGCAGAGCATGTCCATGCTTATCATTGACAAAAAGAGAATGAAGATAACCGAAGCAGGTCTTCCACAGGCCGTTATCGATCAGACTCCCAAGCTTCTTCGCAGATCCAAGCTTCCAATCCTTAAGGTAAGAGTCGGAAACAGGGTTATGAGCCTTATCTGTGATGAAAAGATTTTCGATTCAGTTCCCGTCAAGAAGGAAGTTAAGGCTTCTGTCAGCGGTATCTACGTAACAGAAGTTAAAGGCCTTCGCGGTAAGACTGTTACTCCCGAGAAAAAGAAAGGCTTCTTTAAGAACCTTGTTGCTAAGGCTCAGGAAAAAGCCGGCGCCAAGATGGTTAAATAATATTTGCTCAAAATATAAAGCTCTCACAAGCGATGATAATATATCACGCGATGTGAGAGCTCTTTTTTTGCCTTATCTTGCTTTTATTTCTATTATCATTTTAGAGTCGGATAAAACCTCATCTCCGGATTTAATTATGTATTCCGCAGAAATTTCACCGATCACACCGTTTTCTTCATTCTTAAAATCAAGGCTCTTGGTGATAACTTCCATCTGCATCGATCCGTATGGTGTCTTGTAATCCATGACATATTCTTCGGCGCCAAATACCATCTTCGAATTCATAGCGCCTGTGCGCACGATCTCTACGCACTTTAAATCGGCAGGTACAGTGACCTTGTTGGCCACCTTTATTCTCTGACCGCCCATATCCTGCACTTCTTCGTACTCTATCCGCACAGCCCCATCCGTCAATGCCTCATAGATTCCCCTTGAGCTTGTATCGATCCGCTCTTCTTCGTTTCCGTCTCTGATATGGATTCCTGTCACATTTATATCAACTTTTTTCTTCATTTTACTATCTCAGTCCTCTTTACCGGGATTAATGGGTGCGGACAAAAAAGCTTCCGGCGCAAGCTTACTTTCAACAACTGCCTTATAACCCGCTTCTGCCGCTTCTTTTTTGTCGAATACGCCAAATACTGTGGGACCGCTTCCTGTCATGAATGCACCTACAGCGCCCTCATTTCTGAGTATCTCTTCAATCTGCCCTACCTCTTTGTATTTGGATGCAGTGACATCTTCAAGAACATTTCCTATAAGAGAGCACATCTTCTTAAGATTACCTGCTTCTATTGCAGCCTTGATTCCGTCTATATCCGGATGTGTTATCACTTCCCTGCTGTCCAGCTCTTTATAAACCCAGCCTGTTGAAACATCTATCGCAGGCTTTGCGATAACAAGATAACAATCCGTCATGTCGCTTATAGTTGTCAGTTCCTCACCGATTCCCTCTGCAAGCGCCGTTCCGCCGATTATACAATACGGGATATCGGCACCCAGAGACACAGCAAGCTCACAAAGCTCTTTTTTACTGAGGTTAAGTCCCCATAACTCATTCAAAGCCAGGTATGCTGCCGCACCGTCTGTACTTCCACCTGCCATTCCCGCAGCTACAGGGATTCTCTTTACAAGGTGCATGGTAACACCTTTTTTCACATTATATTTGTCCTTAAGCTGCCCGGCCACCTTGCAGATAAGGTTCCTTTCATCAGTTTCGATCTTATCCGTAGATGCGGTCAAAATGATATCGCCGCTGTCATTATCCTCAAATGTAAGCGTATCGTACAGATCCACATTCTGCATTATCATCTTTACAATATGATATCCGTCCTCACGAACTCCCGTAACATCAAGTCCGAGATTGATCTTTGCATATGCTTTTCTCTCAAGCTTCATAATTATATACTCCGAAATTATTTTTCTTCATCTTCTCACTCCGAAGGATCAAACTCAAGGAAAAAATAAAAAATTTAAAAATTTTCGATATTTCACTAAAGTTTTTTATTAAAATGTCGATAAGGAGATTAGGTAAACCATAGTTTCGTTTCAGCGCGGTATTTAGTACCCTGTCGCAGAAAAGGAGTTCGATATGGGCGTAAACGGAATTACCGAGGTTACTAACAACATCGCAACCACCTATGCTTCATCAGTCAGTCCGTCTGTTGACGAGAAAAACAAAAACGATGAAGTAAAGGAAAAAACTCAAGCTGCAGCAGTGTTCGAGAAATCTGAGGAAAAAGATACACAGAACGTATCTTCCAAAGAAACCGATCGAACCAAGATCATCAAACAGATGCAGGCAGATGTAGCAATGCGCCAACAGCAACTTTTGAACATTGTTCAGAAGATGATGGGCAAGCAGGCCAAGGCCTACGGCATCGCCAATTCTGACAACGATGAAGACTCGATGTGGAAATTCCTTGCAAAAGGGGATTTCACAGTGGATGCAGCAACTAAGGCTCAGGCAGAGGCTGACATTGCCGAGGACGGTTACTGGGGTGTAAAACAGACCTCCGAAAGAATCCTCGATTTTGCCACCACACTGGCCGGAAACGATCCTGAAAAGCTTGAAAAAATGAGAGCTGCTTTTGAGAAGGGTTATGCTCAGGCAGAGAAAACCTGGGGCGGTGAGCTTCCGGAAATTTCAAAAAACACCTTCGATGCAGTTATGAAAGGCTTTGATGAATTAACCGGCAAGACATTGACAGAATAATACGTTGCTAGTAACAGAAAAGGACTGTCACTTAGATGATCACTCGTCTAAGTGAAGTCCTTTTTTCATGCTGTTCATATGCTCTTCATAGATTTTCGCTTCAGATCTTGGCTCTTCCGATGCATCGGTGCTTGCTTCCTCAGCTTCCTGAATCGCAGCCTCCGCGCTGTTCTCAAGTTCCGCCGCCTGCTGTATCCTCATCACCGCAACATCTGTCGCAACACCGCTAAGCATATCATGTGCCCACGGACTGACCGTGCATATGAAAATAATAAGAAAAACCAATGCGATCAACGCACCTATTGCATATAATAACGCTTCCAATATCTTCTTTATAATCATAATCTTTCCTTTACAGACCGCTTCCCTGCGTCCCCTTGTCTGTTCGTTTTTTATTCTAACATTACAATATAAAAAAACGTTAAAGGATTGATTATATATGGATAAAAGAACTATTTACACAATCTTACGAATAAACTCTACTTATCTGGTAACAAAGGGTGATATTTAATACCCCAGTTTTTTTATTCAACCGATTTAAGTGATTCCACCATATCTATATGTACAGCCTTTTTAGAAACAATTACATTAACAACGAATGAACACCCCAATGCAATTATGGTGCTCAACACATATGAACTAATCTTTAAATATGGCGAGTACACTATTGATGATGTTGACACAGTCCGCACATACACCGTCAAAAACATCCATCCCGCTACCGTCCCTATTAACCATCCAATTACTATAGTCAATATACTATTCTTAAATATTAAATCCTTAATTTCTTTATTGTATGCGCCAAGAACTCTAAGCGTCGCATACTCTCTGTACTTTTCCGTATAATTTAATAGGCCCAAATTATATAGTATAACCACACTTAAAAGAACTGCCGCTGCAAGAAGCATCAATATTACACCTTTTACACTTAACATTATGCTACCGGCATCATCATATTGACTTTCCAGACTAACTGTCTCAGTTATAGCATCCATTTCCTTAACATCTTCAAGATTTAAGTTATCACCAGCCAATAATGTGTTCGGGCAAAAAGTATTTCCTGCATTTATCCAACTCTCTTTACTCACAAATATTCCCTGTGGAGAATTTATATCAACTATCTGATCCACCTTCATACAAATATTATCCCCATTATACAGAATGCTTATATACGAATTTTCAGCCACACTTAAGTCAGTTGCAACCTTCTTTGATACAACAATCCCGTCTGTCGGCAAATCAATTATCTTATTTTCAGTATCAAACAATGTCCAATAATATCCCCTGTCAATTACAAAAAAATTCTCTGTAACAATTTTTTCTGAACTTTGACTTTCAACCATTCCTTCGTATATCCATTGGCAATCATCACTAAGCTTTTCGTTTATAGAACTTATTGTCTCATCGCTCGCATTATTTAACTTTAATTTCTCATAATAGGAATATTCTCTACCATATATTCTGTTATTAATCTCTGTAACTGTGTCTTGTACTCCAAAGCTTGACATTAGAAGCACCATGCTTCCCAATACACCTATTATTCCTATTATCGTTCTAATTTTTTTCTTGCCCGCATCTCTTATTACCCATCTCCACTCAAAACTAAGACTATCCCAAAATGCAGGTATCTTTTCAAAAAATGTTTTTTTACTACTTTCCAACACTTCGTTTCTCAATGAATCTGCCGGCATTTCCCTTACAATTTTACTACTTGATAACCATGCCGTTGCACTGCAAATTAAAACCATTAACACGATTAAATAGATTGAAAATATAGAATTTTCGCCATTCCAATTCGGTAAGCTATAAAAATCTTTTTGCAAATCCAATAAAGCCGGTGTTATTGTATACGGTGCAATTAAATAACCTATTATTGTTCCCGTTATACTAACTACTAATCCATATAAAGCGTAATGAACTTTAATTTGTATAGAATAAAATCCTAATGCTTTCATTATTCCTATTTGAGTTCTTTGCTTCTGCACAACTCTTTTCATTGTTGTTCTGATTGTCAAAAGAGATAACAGAAAAAAAATAACGGAAAACATAATTGACATTTTTCTAATCTGTCCAATTTTATTTACATAGGATGAAATATTTGTATTTTCCTCCCTTGTAATGCAACTAAAATATTTTTGCCTCAGTATTGTTTTTATTTTCCCTTTTATAGCTGAACTATCTGCTTCATCTGCTAATTTTATTTTCAATTGATTATATTCAACATTATCGTTTAATTTTTTCAACGTATCAAACGAAACAAATCCATATGTATATCTTTCATGGTTAGGAATCATTGCTGTAGTTGTACCTGTATAGCTAATAAAATCCACGCCATAAACCAGCCCTTGAACAGTAAGTTCTGTTTCTATATCATCATAAAAGATTTTTATTCTATCTCCCGCCTTTAGATTCTTTGCATTAGCATAGTCATAGTCCAACCATATTCCACTACTTTTGCAGTTGTAATCGCTGCCTTCCTGTATCATAGGAATAGATATTTCGTTTGTATCATTGGCAATAAGTCGAATATTTTCTTCTGTCTCTTTATCTAAATACGCGTCCATTACTGCGCTCAGTTGGATAGTAGCTATTCCATCTATTTCTTTAATGTCATCCGCTTCATCTGTATTAATTTTTAAAGCATTTACCCAAATATCTGCAACATTTGTCTCTGAAAAATAATTATCTTTTTGAATCTGCATTCCATTCCATACGCCCTCAATTCCTGAATAAATCAACATTCCCAGCATGCACATCAGAAATATTGATACAAATTGAGATTTCAATTGCCACAAATCACGAAACATCTTTTTTATTAGTTTTCTCATTACCAGTTAACCTCACCGACTCTTAACGGATTATCATTCATCTCTATTCTTTCAATTTTTCCATCTTTAAGGTGGATAACTTTGTCCGCACACAATGCAATCGAAGCATTGTGTGTCACTATCACTACCGTCTTATTATAGTTTCTTGCCATATCTACTAATAATTCAAGAACTGTTCTCCCCGTTGCACTATCTAATGCTCCTGTCGGCTCATCACATAGCAAAATATCTGGATTTTTGCAAAGTGCTCTCGCAATCGAAAGTCTTTGTAGCTCGCCTCCCGATAATTCTGAAGGAAAATGCTTTGCTCTGTTTTCAAGTCCAACGTCCTTTAACATCTGCGCTGGATTCAGCGCATCATCTGTCATTTTTTCAACTATACTAATATTTTCGATTGCATTTAACGATGGTATAAGATTATAGAATTGAAATACAAAACCAATTTTTCTTCTTCTGTAATCTGTTAAAGCCTTCTCTGAAATATTCGAAATATCCTTACCATTTACAGTAATAGTTCCACTACTTAATCTATCCATCCCTCCAATTAGATTAAGAGTAGTACTTTTCCCCGAACCACTTGGTCCCAATATAACCGTTACTTTTCCTGCATCTATATCGAACGTAGCATCGTCTAATGCTCTTACTTTGCCTTTTCCTACCTTATATTCCTTTACTACATGACTAAATGATAATGCCGCCATATTAGTCCTCCCTTCTTCTACCACTCAATATACAAAACAGCGTGCTGCCATTGTGTGTTTTCTGCAGCATAAATTATTGCTTTCTTCCCCGTAGTGATTAACTTATTTTTTATCCCAATATCCAATGATATTGGAACTGCTGCATTAATTAATGCACCTCCCTCATGCGAAGTACATATCCTTTGCTCCTGTATTTCAGGTAACTCCTCTAAAACTCTCTCCTTTATCTTTTCTGTTCCTCCCTGATGCCATATATTTTTATTACGAAGTTTTTTAATGCACTAAGATTACTAATAAATATTTCCATTTTTTTTTCGGAAGATACTTTATTTAATTTTTCTGATACGCCATATAATAATATTTGAGTATATAGTTCAGGATTCTTGCAATTACACTCCCCGGATTCATTGCCTATTTTTACTATTTCAACAATCTTAGGTATGAGTTTTTCAATTAAGTACTTAAATACTTTCTCATGTATTATCCCATCATCAGCATTCTGTATTTCTATAAATATCTCTTCTTGATCTTGCGACATCATAATAAATGATTTTGCTACTTCATCCAATTTCTCAAGAACTGTATCTCTAGAATTTATTGTCACCTCTACAGAATACAATATTTTTTTTGCATACTCTTCGGCCACTGCCTCCATTACTTCTTCTTTAGATTTAAAATAGTAATAGAATAATCCCTGTGCAACTCCAATACTCCCAACAATATCTTTTATCTGTGTATGCTTGTATCCCCTTTTTGCAAACAACTTCATGGCAGTTTCAATTATTTCTTTTTTTCTTTCCTCTGGTTCTTTAGATACTCTCATAAATTCCCTTTCCTTTTTACTGACTAAGTTCAGTCAGTAATATAATATATATTTTTTTTGTTGTCAAACTTTTCATCTCACTATATAAAATCATTTTGCTCGCTAAATGTTTGCATACAAGCGGCATTGCAAAGCAATTATCTACCATTCTATAAGCTTCGCATCCATAGCGGAGCGTTTTTAATCTAATAGGAATTTCGGAGAAATTTCCTCTCCAATTAATCAAGTGTTTTTTGTGTAAATTCCTAGTTTTTTTCATTCTCAGATTGAGTGATTGCTATTAAATTAAAAAGAATGATTCATCAATCACACTTCTGATGAATCATTCTTTTATCTACACTATTTTCCTAATATCGTTAATGTCTTCAACACCATATTTCTTCATATACTCTTCGATACCATCCACAACTTTTTCAGTCGTGTAAGGATTGTGGAAGTTCATTGCTCCCACCGCAACTGCTGTGGCACCTGCCATGATAAACTCGATTGCGTCCTCGGCATTTGCGATTCCGCCCATTCCGATGACCGGAATGTCAACCGCATGAGACGCCTCATATACCATTCTTACGGCAACAGGCTTGATCGCCGGGCCGGACATTCCTCCGGTCTTATTTGCAAGAGCAAACTTTCTCTTGTAAATATCAATCTTCATTCCTGTTATGGTATTTATCAGAGAGATCGCATCCGCTCCCGCAGCTTCTGCAGCCTTTGCCATTTCAGAGATACTGGTGACATTGGGGCTGAGCTTCATGATTATCGGCTGCTTTGCCACCTTCTTGATCTTCTCTGTTATGTCATAAAGCGCATCTTTATTCTGACCGAAAGCAATGGCTCCTTCCTTAACGTTAGGACATGAAACGTTGATCTCAAGCATATCTACACGCTCTTCATCGCCAAGTCTCTCTACAACTTCCAGATAATCTTCTACGGACTTTCCGCATACATTTACAATGACCTTAGTGTCATATTTTTTCAAAAACTCTAGATCACGTTTTGCAAACACATCAATTCCGGGGTTCTGAAGACCTATCGCATTAAGCATACCACCGTATACTTCCGTAACTCTCGGAACCGGATTTCCGGGCCACGGCACATTTGCAACTCCCTTGGTCACAACTGCGCCAAGCTTATTTAAATCTACAAAGTCCGAGTATTCCATTCCCGAACCGAATGTTCCCGAAGCTGTCATTACGGGATTCTTAAATTTCACTCCTGCTATTTCAACTGTTGTATTCATATCACATCTCCAAATCGTCAGCATCAAAAACCGGGCCGTCGGTACAAATTCTCGCATTGTGAACACGAGAATGATCGTCTATCTCTTTAGTCTTGGTTATACATCCAAGGCACGCTCCCACTCCACAAGCCATTCTTTCTTCAAGAGAAAGATATGCCTTGGCGCCAACCTCGGAAGCATATGCCTTTATCGCCCTGAGCATAGGCATGGGACCGCATGCAAAAATAACATCGCACTCTATCTTTTCTGCTTTCATTGCATCAATGACATTTCCCTTTGTTCCTACACTGCCGTCTTCGGTTGCTATGTACATCTTTGCATACTTTGCAAATTCATCAGACAAAAACGTCTCACTGTTTCTATATCCCATAACTGCGCTGACATCTTCGCCGGAAAGCCTCTTTGCTGTCTCAAGAAGCGGCGGAACACCGATTCCTCCGCCCATTACAACTACCTTCTTTCCCTTGGCAACATCAATCGGAAAGCCATTTCCCAAAGGTCCGAGGATATTGATTTGATCACCTTCCTTGCAAAGCGCGAACTCTGCAGTTCCCGATCCTACAACCCTGTATACGAGACGAATTGCAGATCTGTCCGTATCAACCTCGCATATACTGATTGGTCTCGGAAGTAACGTTGATTTATTTGCAGGATATACTCCCACAAACTGACCGGGCCTAACATCACCTGCAAAGGGCGTTTCAAGCCACATATCATATATTCCGTCCGCAAGAAGCTTCTGACTTAGAACCTTAGCTTCTTTTTTCATTTTTTTAGCCATTAAGAACTCTCCTCATCTATCTATTTGCAAAAAAATTACTGCTCTAAAATATATTCTTCATCCCCAAGCTTAAGGACATCGCCTTCAACAAAATATTTTACCGCTCTTGAGGGATCGTTATCATACTGTATACGCTCTTCATTCCATACAAACCATTGATTCTCGCCGTTTCCGACATTATATATTCCGGAATTGTCACTGTAAAATACAATATAGTCTCTCCACTTATACTGCATCCTTGAATCCCGATAATCTTCCTCAACCTCGTGAACATATACCTTTGCTTTTCTTCCCGTTCTTCTGGGTTCTGAAAAATCTGTAAATTTTACATATTGATTTCCATGATTATCGACAATCTCTTTCCATTTTTCGTAGGAAATCTGATTTGACGTATCCCAATAAGGATTTTCATCGGAATAAAAATATCTTATCCTATCTGAATTTACGATATATTCATCGCGGATTCCCTCGACAATTTCAAGATTATCCTCATTGTATCTGTAAAAAGTGACAACCTCCAATATTGATTTTGAAGGCATCATAGCAGCTCTGCTGTCTTCCTTGATTATCGTTCCGTCTGTTCCAAAATAATATATTTCATCATCCTCAGTTTTTAGAACATGTACCATTACACTTTCCTGTAAAGTAAAGATATCAAAAATAAGTGTATGATATCTGTCTTTTCCGGAAATATCGGTATCCTTTATACATTTATTGGCACCAATGATCAGTTCCTTTACTCCGTCACCGTCCAGATCCTCTATGACATATCCGTATCTAAGATCTTCAACCTCACTCATATATGAATTATAAGCATTTGAAGATACATCAAGTCCTTTCAGATCACCTTTTTCGACACAATATCTTATATCATCGATAAATTGCTCGTACGATCCATATTTCTGTTCGTCAGCGTCATCGGAAGCATCTTCTTCAGCGGCCATGCCGATCTCACTGCTAAGATCCGAGCTTCCGTCCGATCCGATTATATCAACGGCATCTTCAGCTATTCTGTCACTCGCTTTGCTACCGTTTATCGCACTCGCTTCAGTTTGACATCCTGTCAAAAATGTAGTCATCATCAATGCTACAATAAAACTTTTCTTCATTCTTTCATTCCTTTATTACTCAGCTTCGTATACCACTTTTCCACAGCATATGGTATATAAAACACGCGCCGGAAATTTCTCTCCCAAAAACGGTGTATTTGTTGCCTTTGAATAGGTCTTATCAAACACCCATTCCGTCTTGTTGTCAAATATCACAAGATCTGCATTGCCGCCAACCTTCACGCTGCCAGCATTAAGGCCGTAGATCCCGGCAGGGCAGATTGTCATGCGCTTTAATAACTCAGGAAGTGTCATATATCCTTTATTCACAAGTTCTCTTATACCCAGCAAAAGAGATGTCTCTATTCCTGTTATTCCGCTTGGAGCCTCCTTTATAGGCTTCTCTTTTTCTTCTTTGGAATGAGGAGCATGATCTGTAGCGATCATCTCTATCGTTCCATCCTTAAGCCCTTCTATTATCGCAAGCCTGTCAGACTCAAGTCTGAGCGGCGGATTCATCTTCGCCAGTGTTTTGTGCTTAAGAACAGCATCCTCTGTGAGCGTGAAGTGATGCGGTGTTGCCTCGGCATATACCTTTACGCCTCGCTTTTTGGCCTGCCTTATAAGGTCAACCGATTCAGCGGCACTTATATGCTGAACCGTTATCTTTGCCCCGGTCCTCTCAGCAATATCTATATCTCTTTTAACCATGGAAATCTCGGCTTCTCTGGGAGATCCCTTGATTCCAAGCTTCTCGGCAACGGCTCCCGCATTTATGCCGTTATCTGTTATAAACTTCGGATCCTCCTCATGGAGACTTACAACCTTATCAAGCGCCGCAGCTTTCCTGCACACAGCCTCCATTATCTTTTCATCCGTAATGGGTTTTCCGTCATCTGTAAAAAGAACCGCTCCCGCATCCAGGAGTTTTTCCATATCAACCTGCTCTTTTCCCTCCATATTCATAGTAACATTTGCGCAGGTATATACGTTTATTCCGGTCTTTGCGCCCTTTTCAAGCACATACTTTATTGTTTCAACATTATCCATATGTGGATTCGTATTTCCCATCATTACAACGGAAGTAAATCCGCCTCTCGCAGAAGCTCTCGCTCCCGTCTCGATATCTTCTTTGTATGTAAAGCCGGGATCTCTAAAGTGAACATGTCCATCCACAAGCCCCGCGGTTACTATCTTTCCATCCACATCTATCACTTGATTTGCGGAATCATGCAAAAGATTTTCCACTTTTCCACAACCCTTATCCACAATATCCACAATTTTTGCACCATCTATCACTATATCTTTATATCCTTCAAAGCCCGATTCAGGCTCTATCAGATAGCCGTTCTTAATTATAAGCATTAAATTTCTCCCTGTTTATTGGTACTTACTTTATTACCCTGCCCCATTATACGACAAAATAAATAATAATGGCATTAAATTATATGGTAAAATATGTTTTGAATCTGAGAATTATTTTAGAAATGAGGTTTTACATTTTATGATACGTTTTATCGCTACAATACTCTTTATCGTGATATTCCTTATTGTGAGCATCCCGATCCAGCTCGTTCTTTTGATAATAAAAAAGTTCAATCCCTACGCTGTTAAAACAGCTTCACTTAAGATTGTAGGCTTTGCTTTTAACGTTGTCATGCTGATATGCGGCGTAAAAACCACCGTTATCGGCGAAGAAAATGTTCCCAAAGATAAGTCGGTTTTGTATGTCGGAAACCACAGAAGCTATTTCGATATCGTCGTTACTTATCCCAGAGTTCCCAGACCTACAGGATATATCTCAAAAGATGTCATCAAAAAGATTCCGATCCTCGGCTATTGGATGATGTTCCTTGACTGTCTCTTCCTTGACAGATCTGATATCAGAAAAGGCCTTGAAATGGTTCTTTCCGCAATTGATAAAGTAAAAAACGGTATCTCAATATGTATTTTCCCTGAAGGAACACGAAACAGCACCGACGCGCCAATGCTCGACTTCCACAAAGGAAGCTTCAAGATTGCGCAGAAATCCGGCTGCCCCATCGTTCCCATGGTAATCAATCATTCACGTGACATATTCGAGAACCACATTCCTTTCATCAAACCCACTCACGTAGTGATCGAATACTGCAAACCTATCGCAATCAGTGAACTCAGCAAAGAGGATCAAAGAAATATAGACGGTTACGTAAAGAAAATTATCGAAGATACTTACTTAAAGAATGAAAAACTACCGCTGTAAAAAAGTGCAACTTCTTGGCGAGAAGATTCGGCTAAGGGCACAGCGGCATATACATCCGGAAATGCGCAGTTCTCGTACGAGCGTATAATTTTTACAATTGAAAAAACACAGGAATGCTGACTTCTCTGAGCAACGTCGAAAGGAAGCATTCCTGTGTTTTTGAAATTAATAAAAATCAGCGCGCAGACGAACACAAGCATTTTCAGATATATGCCGCTGTGCCCCCAATGAAGCCTTATCCTTTGCTGCCTTTTGATCCGCCGCCAAGCTTTACTCCCTCAAGTACGTTTGTATCAAAAGAGTAAACTACTTTGTGGTTCTCTCTGTCAGCCTTAAGCGCAAGCTGAATCATATTGTCCAAAAGGTGCTCATATTTCATTCCAAGAGGCTCCCAAAGGTAGAATGAAAGCGATCCCGGAATAGTATTGATCTCATTGAAATATACATTGTTTGTCTCCATATCGATCATAAAATCGATTCTTGAAACTCCCGAACAGCCAAGGGCAATAAACGCATCAACTGCCATCTTTCTGATCTTGTCACGCATCTCATCGGAAATATCTGCAGGGATCTTTCTCTTAAGAGAAGCCATTCCCTTGCTTCCGCCTGTCTTTGCACCCTTTGCGGAGCCCTTTGATCCGCCACCGATATACTTATCTTCGAAACTGAGAATCTCATCAGAGTTGATAGGCTCTTCGCACTCAGAAGCTTCCGCAGACTCATAATCTCCGAGAACTGAGCAGTTTATCTCTTTAAGCTTGGAAATAGCGTGCTCAACAAGAATCTTCTTGGAGAACTCAAATCCAAGGTCAAGAGCTTCAAGAAGAGATGCTCTGTCTGACGCCTTCTTGATTCCGATACTTGAACCAAGATTAAGAGGCTTGATGATAACGGGATAATCAAATGTCTTCTCTATCTTTGCAACAAGTGCATCGACATCTTCATAATCCTTCCATGTATAGCATTTGCAATCAAGAACCGGAATATCATTGTCCTTAAGCACAGTTTTCATAACATACTTGTTCATTCCAACAGCAGATGAAAGAACATCGCATCCTACAACGGGAAGACCGAGAGTAGCAAGGAATCCCTGAAGTGTTCCGTCCTCTACGTTTGTTCCGTGAACTATAGGAAATGCAACGTCAACCTGAGTCATAACGTTGTTACCAAACTTTTTCATTGGATATCTTACAAGATTAACCTTGTCATTTTCTTTTACCCATACAACCTGTGTGCTCTTTGCAAGGAGCTGATTGATATGTGTATATTCTTCTATTTTTCCGATATCATCGCCAACATAGAAGTCATTGTTCTTTGTAATATAAACAGGCACTACATCATATTTTTCCTTATTGATAAATCCTATTGCCTGAATTGCCGAGATGATTGAAATCTCATGCTCCGTACTTTTTCCGCCGAATAAAACCGCAACTTTAAGTTTCATAGTATCCGTATCCCTCTTTCATTATTTCTAAATTTGATCATGTATAGTTATCGGGAAGATCGTTTTCAAGAAGTATTACTTTTTCTCTTCCCGCTTCAAGCTCGTACATAAGCTGTGTAGCTTCCGTAAGGCCGTTCTTTACAAAAAGCTTGTCCTTGGCAAATCCCGCTTCAAGCGCACCTTTCTTGATTGCCTGAGTCTGCTTCTCACCAACAAGTATGATATAGTCACACACATTTGCGGCCTGTCTTCCGAACTCTTCGTTGTACTCGTCCTCTTTTTCCCCAAGTTCTACCATTCCGGGAGTGACAAGTATCTTGACTGAGTTATCAAAAAGAGCCAGTGTTTCAAGCGCAACTTTTGCTCCGTTTGGATTGGAATTATATGCATCATCAAGGATTGCAACAGCGCCGTGTCTTACAAGCTCAAGTCTATGCGGAACAGGCTGTATCCTCCTTACCGCCATTTTAAGCTTGTTCATCGGAACTCCGAAACTGGCAGCGACAGCGATCGCACCTGCAATGTTCTCAACATTATGTCTTCCGACCAGCTTCGTATTAAACTCAGCCGTCTCGCCATCGGGTGTTGTCACATTAAATGTTGTTCCCGCGCCCGTAACGGAAATATCGGAAACTCTGTAATCGCAGTCATCGGAAACACCATAGGTTATAGCATCCTTATATTTCATGTTTGCTCTTATGATCTCATTGTCACCGTTTGCAAACTTAAGATGCTTTCCCTTTCCTGCATTTCCTTCTTCTTTTTCTTTTTCATCAACAGCATCAAGAAGTTCATACTTGGTGCTGACAATATTCTCAAGTGAATGGAATGTCTCGAGATGCTGATATCCTATCGATGTAAGTATACCATCATCGGGATGAACAATATCCGTTATTTCTTTTATATCATGCAGATGCCTTGCTCCCATCTCGCAGACAAATATCTCATGAGTGGGAACCATCTTCTCTCTGATAGTTCTTACAATACCCATCGGAGTGTTGTAACTCTCCGGAGTCATGAGAACTCTGTATTTCTCAGAAAGAAGTGTTGTCAGATAATACTTTACACTCGTTTTGCCATAGCTTCCCGTTACACCGATTATGCGAAGTCCCTGATGCTCTTTGAGAATTCTCTTCGCATCATCGATAAACCACTGATTTATCCTGTTCTCAACAGGTTTATTTATAAGATTTGAAAGAGCAACAATAAGAGGTAAAAAACCTATATATGCCGCGATAAATGCTGCTGCGATCGCATGTTTTCCGGCACTCCAGTCAGCCCCAAGCGCAACGCAAAGTACAGCTACAAGAACCGTTATCACAAACAAAACGGTGTATGTCACAAAAAGTCTCTGAACCCTCTTGGTAACTACAAACTTTTTCTTCGCTTTCCTAGGAATATACATAACTGCCATAAGCACAAGAAAAACAATCGCCAGAACAAAAAGACCTATCGCAGGCTTGTTCATATCAGTCTCTTCAACTGCTTGCGCATACTCAAAGAATCCCGCTCCGAAAATGGCTGCGGCAGCACCGGCGTGCAGTCCGTATTTGGTCACCGTAGTCTTTAAAAATCTAAAATACCCCTGAAACTGATAGCTTGACAGCTGAAGCATATGAGTGTAGTAACGAAGCCCCAATACTGCAGCGCAAAGGTATACTGTAAAAAATATTATAAGCATTGCTCCCAAATATCCTTCTCCTTAATTTTTGATTCCGAGAAAACTTCCAAGAATCTTATTGTATACATAGAGATTATCAAGAAATGAATAGTGACCTGCTCCCTCTATGACTGCAAGTCCCGCATCCGGCATAAGTTCTTCCATCTTTTGGCCGTCAGATAGCGGCGTAGCCGTATCCTTATCACCCCATATCAAAAGAACCGGCTGAGTAACGGAAGGCATACTTGGTACCATATCTTCATTTACAGCCATTACAAGACTCTTTCTCATAACCGGTGATGCTGCAGCGTAGTCTGCACTTCCAAATTTCTTCTGAAGTTTATCAAGCGCCTTTGGATCAAGCTTTAAAAGACCGCTTTTTGTAATGAAATTCTTATAGAATTTGTATCTCTTCGATCTCTTTAACTGAGCTTTAGTCTTTACGGGAATAACTCCGGCAGAATCTGTAAGTATGATCTTTGGAATGGTAAATCTCGGAGAAAGCTTTCCTTCATTTATTCCCGAGGCAAGTTTAATAATTATCCTTCCGCCCATGGAATGTCCTAAGAAGATTACCTCTTTGTCATCGGGATAAAGAACCTTGATAAAGTCGATCACAAAATTCATAAAATCTTCGACGCTCATCGGTTCCTTGGGCTCATCGCTCTTTCCGAATCCGGGCATATCCATTGCAACAACATGATATCCTCTTTTCGCAAAATTAATAACCCCCGCAAAAAGATCGATGTTGGAGCCCCATCCGTGAAGCATAACAAGTAACGGTCCCGTTCCTTCGTCTATGTAGTTTATATTTAGTCCATTAATATTTACATTCATTTGGTTTACTATAGCACCATGACATTACCCATGCAAATCCTACAGTTTGCAAAAACATTGCAAAAAATGCTCTGGTAAATTAATGTGCTTTTTCTCTTCCTTTCATTCTGGTGTGCTGAATTGTCATCGTGTCAGCACACTAGTACACTAAGCATAAATACTAAAAGTGCGTCAGCCTGAGGGTCGTTTAGGATTCCGATTCCGGCTTCATCCGCATACGTTCTTTCCGTTGTATCCGTTACATAATTTACTGCTCCCGGATTCATCCCCATCAGAAAATGCGCATGATTCTCTATTATCGTAGTGTACTCATGGTTATATATTATATGATCGGTTATAGTAAGACATCTCATATCCTCCAACAGCTCATTAAAGGATTTTACATCAGTCTTTGTTACCAGATACGCCGATTGCGTTGCTTTTTGCGCAATACGCTCAGAGCGCACCATAAGTAGTTTCATTAAATACTCGCATCTACTCACATCAACTTTCTGACTTGTAGAAAGATAGACCACCGAACCGATCAGTATATTCTCATCTTCATTAAAAATCCGGTCAAATTCAGACTCGGCGAAATATTCCTCAAGAACCGTCTCATAGCCCAAACTTCCCGTTGCTCTGTATAATTCTGCCGCAGCCTTAAATACCGTTGTATTATCCTGCGCTTTCTGGTTATTGAAATAACAGCTCCAAGCTCTGTCTGCCGCCTTAAGACACGTGGTGGCAAACTCGCCGTCATATTTCTGATAGATATAACTGAACTTTGCAAGTACCGATGCAAAGTTTATAGTGGCATCCATCGAGACAGGTGTGACGATAACAGGATATGTCATCACATCTCCTCCGCCCGAACTGTCGGTAAGCGCCGCCCCATACTCTCCGCCGGTCTTTGCATCCTGCATTTTTAAAAGCCATTCAACTTCATATCTGACTTCATCCAGAATATCGGGTATTTCGTTTCCGCTCTCGGGAATTCCCGCTTCATCCGTAAACGCAGCTTCATTCATCTCAAAAGCAAGAAGCAGATTCTCCGCAACTTTGCATCCGACCGTTGTATCCCTGTCAGCCTGCTCGTCCATATGCCACCCGCCCGTAACATCTATCTCTGTTTCCGGATGATCTTGCAAATGCGCCGGAGTCGTGTGACAGGCACTGTGCGCATTTTCTCCCGCATAATCTTCGGACAATGAAGTTCCGCACCTGTTGATATAATATTTTTTGCACGCCTCGTTAAATACATCTGCATGCGCATCTTCCGATATGGCAAAAGAATATGATTCCCCGATTATATCTGCGGATACATAATAATTTCCCGCTTCCTTTAGGTCGGTGAAATATCCTATGCCCGTATATTCTTTCGTGTCATCATTATAAACAGACTTTACAACATCGCCTGTGTATTTTTCCTCTTTTGTTCCCAGCTCTTTTATACAAAATGTCTTGGGAAGCTTCTTGCCATGCAAGATAACTGTTTTGACAGACTCAGTATTGTAGCCGATCTGATCTGCTAGTACGCTCGGTATCTGATTCGGGACAGCATACTCTCCGCTCGCTGTTGTCTCAAACTCTTCCGCGTTTGCTTTGGTTGTATCAATCTGTTTTTCAGCAGAAGAAGCGCCGCAGCCTGCGACGCTTCCAATAAGCGACAGTAACAATACTGTCGCAATTATTCTGTTTTTCCGCCCCATAACAGAAAACATACAAATACCAGTCCCTTTTATTTAACTCTGTTGTAGTTTATAAGGCAACCGTCAAGGATTATCTGTCTTTCATCGTCGGTAAGATTTCCAAGTTTAAGTTCAAACTCAGTTATGCTGTCCCCTGCAACAGCATATGCCTTAATAACTTCATCCTTATTCTTAACCGCATCTCTGATTCCCGGAAGGAAGATGTAGTCTTTGTTCTTGAAAGGAAGTTCACCCTCTTCAATAACAAAAGGAAGCATACCCCAGTTAATAAGGTTTGAACGATATCTCTTTGTTGCATATTCATTTGCGATGTTTGCCCATCCGCCAAGTACCTTCTGGCATGATGCAGCCTGCTCTCTGGCAGAACCGTCACCCGGCTTTACGGCGAAAATAGTCGATCCGAATCCAACATTGTCATTGTTAACTCCGCTGAACTTCTTACCGATCACTTCCATTACGCCCTTGAGCTCGCCCCATGCAGCGATAGGATCTTTGCCCTCTACAAGAGCATCCTGTGCAGCACGCATCTCTTTGGCAAGTCCTACATATGCAGGATCTTTTCTTGATAAAGTAAACTCGGCAAGTCCGAGAGGATTTGATCTGTATGATGAAGTCTCTCCTGAAGGGATAAGTTCGTCAGTTGTTGTTACAGGATCATGGATCTCTGATACAACTCTGAGCACCATATTCTCAGGAAGCTCTGACATCTTAGGCCAATCCTTGATATTGGGTCCGAGCTGAAGCTCAACCGAAGGATCCGCAACTCCGTGTGAATCAAATACACGGTTCTTATAAATCTCACTGTCAAAGTGATATTTGTATTTCTTGAGCTCTCCGTCAAACTCTGTTGCAGGTGTAAGAACGCCCTGATTAGCTGCAGTTGCGGCAATAGATCTTGCATCCATAAGTGCAACCGAAGCAACCTGTCCATTCTGAACCTTAGAACCTTCACGATTAGGGAAGTTTCTTGTTGAATGCCTGATACTGAACGCATTGTTTGCGGGTGTATCGCCGGCACCGAAGCAAGGTCCGCAGAATGCAGTCTTAAGGATTGCGCCTGTCTCAAGAATTGTTGCAGCTGCGCCATTCTTAACAACTTCCATAAAAATAGGTGTTGAAGCGGGATATACACTGAGTGTAAATCTGTCATTTCCGATGAAGTGGCCTTTAAGGATATCTGCAGCTGCGCAGATATTTTCAAATCCACCGCCCGCACATCCGGCGATAATTCCCTGCTCAACAATAAACTTTCCGTCTTTGATCTTATCCTGAAGTGAATACTCTATGCTGTCACCAAAGCTGACTCTTGCTCTCTTTTCAACATCTGCAAGAATATCCGCAGCATTGCGGTTAACTTCTGCGATCTCATATACATTACTGGGATGGAAAGGCATAGCGATCATAGGATTGATAGAGCTGAGGTCTACCTTAACAAGACCATCGTAATATGCAACCTTTCCGGGCTTTAACTCTTTGTAATCACCTACTCTTCCATGAATCTCATAGAACTCTTTGATAGTATCATCGGTCTGCCAGATTGATGAAAGACATGTTGTCTCGGTGGTCATAACGTCAACACCGATCCTGAAATCTGCGCTGAGCTTCTCAACACCCGGTCCAACGAATTCCATAACCTTGTTCTTTACATATCCGTTTCCGAATACTTCTCCGATGATGGCAAGTGCAACGTCCTGAGGTCCTACGCCCTTCTTAGGCTCTCCCTCAAGGTAAATTGCTACAACTCCCGGCATATCAACATCGTATGTCTGTCCGAGAAGCTGCTTAACAAGCTCAGGTCCGCCCTCTCCGATAGCCATTGTTCCGAGAGCTCCGTATCTTGTATGTGAATCAGATCCAAGAATCATGCTTCCGCCTGCTGCAAGCATCTCTCTTGCAAACTGGTGGATAACCGCCTGATGAGGGGGTACATAGATTCCGCCATACTTCTGAGCCGCTGTAAGACCAAATACATGGTCGTCTTCGTTAATTGTTCCGCCTACTGCGCAAAGTGAATTGTGACAGTTTGTAAGCACGTAGGGAATAGGGAATTTCTCAAGTCCCGATGCCCTTGCTGTCTGAATGATTCCGACATATGTTATGTCGTGTGAAGTGAGTTTATCAAACTTAACGCATAATTTTTCCATGTTTCCGGAAGTATTATGCTCCTTAAGTATTCCGTATGCTATTGTATTCTCTTTTGCACTCTTTGCCGCATCTTCCGATACACCGTTAGATGCAAGAACCGCTGCCGCCTCTGCATCATCAGGCACTAATGTGTTACCGTTTATAAGATAACACCCATGTTCAAGTGTTGTTACCATTACCGTTCCTCCTACCCGTTTTTACAGGCGTTATTTTATCATAGTTTTCATCTTCTTTGTATGATATTTATTAATGTCCGTTCTTCGCTTTATCGGCATCATAAATATTCTGCAAATATGTTTTTACTTCATCCACTCCCGCAGCCTTAAGCGCCGTTCTGAATTCATTGACTTCAGCCTCCGGCGTACCTTCATACCTGCCGTATGTGATCTCGGGAATATACTTATCACACACCTTGGTCACTTCTTCGATCGTATTGTTTATGTTGGTCGTCATAAATCGATATCTGTCCCAAGGATAATCTATAGCAATCTTGTTATACTCTGCCTTGAGTTCGTTATAATCATCCCAGGCGTAGTTTGAATCGGCTTTTTCATAGGAATCCCTTCTTCCCCACCAGAAGTTGGTTGTTATTCCATCTTTTTCATCGTTATATCCGTTTGGTCTCTCAAGCATGTCTTTTTGATTTATCTGATACTGCACACCTTCAATTCCGTATCTTATAAGCCTGTAGCACTCCACATCATTCCTCAATATGTCGTACACCATAAGAGCTCTTTCCGGGTTCTTGGACTTTGATGAGATTGCCATTGCTCCGTGCAAAATACTTGTCTTTACCAGGTTCTCTTTTCCAAACCAGAAGAACTTAAGCTTTGCCTCCGGCTGATAGATTTCCATATTCGGTTTTATCGTTGTGTAATAGTCTTCCGTCGTTGCAAGAACAACCGATGTGTCTCCGTTATAGAAAGCCTCGTAATTATCCTTGTAATCCTTGAAATCACTTCTCCATACACCAAGCTCATTCCATTTCTTCATGATCTTGGCATAGTTATAAAGATAATTTCCCGACATGTACGGCGAAACTATCTGGCTCTGAGCATTCTTAAAAATGCCCCATACTCCATATTCGCTAAGTTCGTAGATGGGAATATAGTTACTTTCGGACATAATATATCCGAGAGCCTGCTTTGTTTCTTTTCCGTCAGCATCCCAGAAAAGCTTCTCCGGATTCTGCTCTCTGTACAATGTAAAAAATTCATCAAGAGTGTCCCAGTCCTGTATCTCACCGATGTTGAAATCTCTTCCGAGGTCATTACTCTTGGCTTTTTCTACATTTTTTACATCATCCAGTCTGTAAACAAAACCATAGTTTATCCACTGAGTGTACTCATTTTCCGGGATAAAATATATCTTCCCGTCATATGTGCAACAATCCCAATCCATGGATGATACATATTTGTATGTCTGCGGACAATATGTTCTTAACATATCTTCGGAAAGGGGCAAAAAATATCCTTTTGCAGCGTTGGGCCATGCATCAAGCCAGTCGCCTCCCGCAGCAATGAGGTCTACGTTTACATTTCCCAAACTAAGCGTCTTGTTGTAGTTCTCCAAATAATCGTTCCAGCCGATATAATAGATATCCAGCTTCGCATTTACCTTCTTTAAAAGAAGCTCATTAAGCTTGTCCAGCACCTTCTCAGTCATTCCGTTTATAGGTTTGTCGCCTATCGTCAGATAAGTAATTGTAACCGGCGGCCCTGAAACATCTATGTTACGGTATTGAAAATCCGAAACCACTCTTTTACTGTTTCCACAGCCTACTGTGCTAATTGTCATTACCGCTGCCATAACCAGCGCGAGTATCTTCCTTTTCACTTAAAGATTCCCTTTCTGCTCTTTCTCAGCTTTGTTTCTTGCTCTCAGCTCTATAAAAAAATCTTTCAGCAGTTTACTGCATTCATCTTCCAATACGCCTTTTTTCACAACAACCTGATGGTTGAAATCCGGATTGTTCAAAATATCCATGACCGAACCGGCGCATCCCGCCTTGGGATTCTCCGCTGCCATTATGACTTCGGGGATTCTAGCCTGCACTATGGCGCCTGCACACATCTGGCACGGCTCCAAAGTAACATACAGCTTACATCCCTCAAGCCTCCAGTCCTTTATCACCTTCCCCGCCTTGCGTATAGCTGTTATTTCCGCATGCGCAAGCGGCGTTTTATCTGTGTTGCGCCTGTTATATCCACGTCCGATTATCTTATCTTCATAAACAATAACGCATCCTATCGGAACTTCTCCAAGAGCATATGCTTTTTTCGCCTGACCTATGGCAGCTTTCATATACTTGATATCTTTAAGCTCATCCTCAGTGTAATTTTCCTTATTCACACCTGCGGACTTTGGCTGCATTTTCATAAATGTACTTCTTTCTTACTTCCCTGTGATAACAATGATTTCCTACTAAAATGGTAGTAATTGTTTTTTATTTTTGTTATCATAATCATTACAATATTACATGATGTCAAGATTCACTTTTGACATCTACATCACTATATTATACCAAATTATCTGTAAAAAGGGGTTTTTTATGCGAATATCCACAAAGGGAAGATACGCTTTGAGAGTAATGATCGATCTCGCCAGCTTTGGAAATGGCAGTTTCATTGCGCTTAAAGACATTTCTCAGAGACAAAACATACCGATAAAATATCTGGAACAGATTGTGTCTACTTTAAACAAAGCAGGCTACCTCACCAGTATGCGCGGAAGCAATGGCGGATACCGTCTCTCCAAGAGCCCCGAAGAATATAATGTCGGTACAGTTCTTAGAACCGTTGAAGGAACTCTGACTCCTGTCGAATGTGTCGCCTACGAGAACGGAGTGACCTGCCCCCGTTCCGATTCATGTAACTCTATAAACTTCTGGAAAGGTCTCGATGATGTTGTAAACAAGTATATTGACAGCTTCACTCTTAAGGACCTCATCCAACAATAACAAATTGACATTACGGTCAAAAAAAAGTATAGTAATCAGAGCGGTCTTGTGAAGGGTGCATGTAGCAGTCCTTCTGTACAAGCGTGGGTCTTATGCAATGAAAATCTGCGAACCGTGTCAGGTCGGGAACGAAGCAGCACTAAGCAGAACCTTTCATGTGTTGTAAGGTCGCCTGCGCTACGTCGGAAGTCAACGTGCATGTATCCCTCACAGGACCGCTTTTCTGTAATATCATTCTCTTTCTTTAAGATATTTCATGTAATTAAGAACCATAAGCGCGATCTTAAAAGTAAGCGCATCATCAAATTTCCTGACATCAAGTCCACAGCTCTTTTCAAGCTTCTCAATTCTGTACACAAGCGTGTTCCTATGTACAAAGAGCTGTCTCGAAGTTTCCGACACATTGAGGTTATTTTCAAAAAACTTTGCTATCGTATTCAAAGTCTCTTCATCAAGATTGCTCGGAATTTCCTTATCCTCAAAGATCTCATCGATAAACATCCTGCAAAGGCTCTCCGGAAGCTGATAGATAAGTCTTCCGATTCCAAGTGTATTGTATCCGTTCGCCCTGCACTCAGCATTGAATATCCTTCCGACTTCAAGTGCCATCTTTGCTTCTTTGAACGATTTGCTGAGGTCTCTGATTTCTTCAACTATGGTTCCGTACGCCACTCTCACATTTAAAAGAGCTTCTGTACTCATCATATCCACAATTGTCGTGGCCACTTGGTTAATATCATCATATGACTCATTTTTCCCGAGTGACTTTACGATGATAATACTGTTCTCATCTACCGCTGTTACATAGTCACCGGACGTTGGCGAAAACATACTTGTCAAAAGTTCTCTTGCGCCATTATCTTTTGTTCGTCCCGTTTCAACAAGAATTATGGTTCTTGGCGCAGTCACTTCAATCTTAAGTTTTCTTGCCCTGTTGTAAACATCAATCATCAGCATATTATCAAGAAGCAGATTCTGGAAAAAATTATTCCGATCAAATCTTTCTTTATATGCAAGAACAAGCGCCTGAAGCTGACTCACTGCAATCTTTCCTACCATGTATGCCTGCTCATTGTCGCCTTTTGAAAGCAGAATATACAACGGATCTCCCTCGTCCATAACCTTAAAAAGATGTATATCGCCTATAACCTGCGAATCAACAGGAGACGCTGCAAAACTTGTAATTATGGAAATATCTGAAAATCCAAGTTCACTTGTAGATGCCACAACCTCTCCGCCTAAATCCATAACACATAATTCTACTTTGGTTATGGCTCCGAGTTCACTTATACTTCCTTTTATGGTCTGTGTTGAAATCATGCTTTCTCCTTTCAAAAGAAACTACCTTAAGTATATCACAAAAGGAGCCATGCGTTTGCATGGCTCCTCAATAGACTAAACTCAATATTAGTTTGTGATTGTCTCTTCTGTCTCTTTATCGAAGATGTGAATCTTCTCAACATCAAATGCGAACTTAACCTTGTCGCCGGGTCTTGCTGTTGTACGAGCATCAACTCTTGCAGTAATAGGGAACTGATCAAGATCGAAGTACAGATAAACTTCTGCACCAAGAAGCTCGTATACGTTGATTGTTGACTCAAATACAGCCTTAGATGTGCTAACAACTACTTCTGAATCATCAACATCCTCAGGACGGATACCGAATGTTACAGTCTTTCCTGCGTAACCACCCTCGATAACCTTCTTAGCCTTTGCAGGAGGAAGCTCGATAAGCTGATCTGCTACTCTGAGGCTTGCTGTGTCACCTGAAACAACAACTTCAGCATCGATGAAGTTCATCTGAGGTGATCCCATGAATCCTGCAACAAAGAGGTTAGCGGGCTTCTCATAGAGGTTCTGAGGTGTATCAACCTGCTGGATAAGACCGTCCTTCATAACTACGATTCTTGTACCAAGAGTCATAGCCTCTGTCTGGTCATGTGTAACGTAGATGATTGTTGTGCCAAGTCTCTGGTGAAGCTTAGCAATCTCAGTTCTCATCTGTACACGAAGCTTAGCATCAAGGTTTGAAAGAGGCTCGTCCATAAGGAATACCTTAGGATTACGAACGATAGCACGTCCCATAGCAACACGCTGTCTCTGTCCACCGGAAAGAGCCTTGGGCTTACGATCGAGAAGCTTTT
Organism: Butyrivibrio hungatei; assembly: GCF_900101605.1. Classification (GTDB taxonomy): domain Bacteria; phylum Bacillota; class Clostridia; order Lachnospirales; family Lachnospiraceae; genus Butyrivibrio; species Butyrivibrio hungatei_B. The sequence goes on along the minus strand of NZ_FMUR01000014.1, from coordinate 23,119 downwards.
CAAGATCGAGGATCTTAGCTGCCTCTTTAACCATCTTCTCTATTTCAGGCTTCGGAACCTTTCTGAGCTTAAGTCCGAATGCCATGTTATCAAATACTGTCATGTGAGGATACAGAGCGTAGTTCTGGAATACCATCGCAATATCTCTGTCCTTGGGCTCAACATCATTAACTACTCTGTCACCGATCTTAAGAGTACCTGATGTGATATCCTCAAGTCCTGCAATCATACGAAGAGTTGTTGACTTTCCGCATCCTGAAGGTCCTACGAAAATAATGAATTCTTTATCCTCAATCTGAAGGTTGAAATTCTTAACAGCCTCAAATTTGTTGGGATATACTTTGCAAACATTTTCAAGTGATAAACTTGCCATAACCTTTATTTCCTCCTAACTCATCACATAGCTTATGATAGAATTCAGTATATCTTTGACAAGCTTTATTTACTATTCACTAATTTCACAAATATTTTATTATTCATTAGCCAATGTGCTAATTGACTCAAAAATGCTTTTCCAATTCCGTAATGTTGACGAATAATCTCAACTATCTATATGCAACTTGCTAATTATTCACCTTTTTTCTCTTCATCAAGATCATCAAGCTTCCTGATAGCCGCGTTCATCTCCTCTTCTTCGGAAACCTCATCCTCTTGTGGCTCAAATCTCTTGAAAGTAGGATTGTAGAGCATTGCGCAGAGGTATGCGGGGCCTGCTATTCCCACAAGCACATATATAGGAATGAATTTCATGTCAAAGAAGTATGCAAGCAAAAGCGGAAGCAATGAAACAAATGCCATACCTAGCGATCTGGGAAGTGCTACTATCGTCAATATAAATGCGTTCTTTACCGTCTTTACCACAGTATTTTCAAATTTTGAAAGAAGCGGGAAAATATATAGTCCCACCATGTACAAAAAGACGAACATCGCAAATACTACATATCTGTACAATCCGCCTCTGCTTCTGAGAATAAGGAAATCAAGAATAAGCATTCCGCCTACAAAAAACTTTATCACCTGGAGAATTATTCCCTGTCTAAAGTTTTCCTTGAAAGACTTAAAGAACGACTTAGTCACATAGCTGTCTTCTTCTCTTACCATCTTAAGGACAACGTAATGCATGGCAGTGCAGGCGGGACCGCATATTGCAGATAACGGGATTCCTATTATCCAGGCCCACATCACGGCTGCGACAAAAATATCATAGCTAAACTGGCCTCCTTCAGTCATAAGTGGAGAAACAGCCGGTCCCAAGATCAAAACCTGTTCTATGATCAGCGGAACCGCAAATATCAGCGTTAATACATTGAGCCACATTACATCGGCAAGTCTTGTAAGTCCAGCCACAAAAGGGCTGTCTAAACTAAAAAATTTTCCCATTCGTCATAACCTCAATTCCATCGGTGTGAATTTTATTCCGTCGGCAACCATTTCTTTATGCGTGTCTCTAAATCCCAGTCTGTGATAAAAATCGATCGCATACGGTGATGCATTGACTGTAAGTTTGTCTATTCCCTCTTCAGTCAAAACATAATCAGAAACAAATTTAATAAGGGCACTACCAATCCCATTGTAATGGTAGTCCCCATCAACAAACAACAATGATATATGTGATCTTTCCCTTATCGTGAGCATTCCGAGGCATTTATTGTCATATGCCGCCACAAACAGCTGATAATGCCCTGCCACAAACATTTTGTGAAGATTTTTATCCGTCACAAAATTACGAAAATTACTTATACCCTCTGCTGAATAATCAGGGGCGTCGAACCTGGCAAATGTTTTCCACGCAAGTTTCATCGCCCCATCCCAATCAGAATTATAAGCACATCTTACGACTACTCTTGATGTATCAATTATCACCGCTCAACACTTTCTTGATCCAATCCAACTGGTCAGCAAATACTTTTTCTCTTCCGATCTCCTGTTGAAGCTCATGGCGGAATCCATCATAAATCTTTATATCAACATTCTTCATCTGTAACTGAAGCCTGTATATATCAAACAGTCTCTTAAGAGCCTCTCCGTAACTGCACACAGGATCTTCGCTTCCGCCTGTTATAAGAACGGGCAGATTCTTTGGAATATCCTCCATCCTGTCCTCATCCTGTATTCTCTTTAAGAGTTCCGCCATAGTCTTAAATCCATTCAGTGTAAAGATAAAGTTACATGCCGGATCAGCGATATATTTTTTTATACTCTCTTCGTTATGTGATAACCAGTCAAAAGGTGTTGCGGGCTTCTCGATTTTCCTCAGATATCCCTTGAATGCCATATCGTTGATCATCTTCGAACGATGCTTCTCGCCGAAAAAGAACTGCAAAATAGATATCCAGAAATTCATCGCTCCGAGCGTACCTCTTGTCGTATACGCTGTTCCCTGAATTATCGCACCTTTTATTCCTGTTCCGTATCGTGTCATATATTCTCTGGCTATAAATGAGCCAAAGCTGTGACCGAGGATAAATACCGGTACTCCCGGAAATTCTTCCTGTGTCATCTTTTTTAATCTATGCGCATCGCGCACCAATACCGTTGCGGGATCATTCTTGCAAAAATATCCGTAGATACTGCCTGGCGGAGTGACCGACTTACCATGTCCCAGATTATCATTTCCAATGACCATTATGCCGTTTTCTGCCATAAAACGTGCAAATTCGTCATAGCGGTCGATGTATTCCTGCATCCCATGAATAACCTGGAGAATTGCAATCGGCTGTCCATCGGGAATCCATCTTACTGCGTTAAGCATGGTCTGCCTGTCTCGTGATTTGTAAGTCAGTTCCTCTTTACGTACCATAAGAAATCCCTCCCAACACATATTTGTTCGGGTTATATAATCAAAATGCGTATCATGTGTATATACGCATTTCCGATTATTTAACTCCTATATAATATATGATAACACGAATTGCATATAAATTATCAACAGATTTCAGCTCCGGAAGGCATTGATTTTTCGGGAGTCATAAGAGCAAGATTGCCCTCTGCATCTTCCGCACAAAGAAGCATTCCTTCAGAAACAACACCGGCAAGTTTTGCAGGCTTTAAGTTCACAAGAACCATTACCTTCTTTCCTACCATTTCTTCCGGTGAATAATACTTTCTGATACCTGATACGATCTGCTTCACCTGGCTTCCGATCTTAACCTGAGAGCACAGAAGCTTTTTGGATTTTGCAACCGCCTCACACTTTATGATCTCACCAACCTGGAACTGCATAGCACCAAACTGCTCATATGATATTTCTTCCTTTGCGGGAATATCTATAACTGCTTCTTCAGCTTCATCGCTTGTCTTTGCGGGAAGCGGAGCAAGCCCTGCCTTTGCGAGATTCTCGGCAGCCTTCCTCTGGGCTTCTTCATATTCAGCCTTCTGCTTCTTTGTTATCTCTGCAGCTTTTTCAAGGACATCTTTGAGATCCTTACGTGCAAAGAGCATTTCAGGATTTTCCACTACCTTAGTTCCGCTCTTGTATAATCCAAACTTGCCGAGAGTATCAAAATCTCTCTCTGCCGCATTGATCTGTTCTCTGATCTTAACGGCTGTCTCAGGCATAAACGGATCAAGAAGAGCCGCACCTATTGAAATAGACTCTACAAGGTTATACAGAACAGTTGAAAGTCTGTCTTTCTTGCTCTCATCTTTTCCAAGGATCCATGGCTCAGTCTCATCTATATATTTGTTGCATCTCTTAAAGAGTGTGAATATCTCTGTGAGTGCATCAGCAACACGAAGCTCGTCCATCTTCGCTTCAACTTTTTCATAGCAGCCTGTGACAACTGCCTTAAGATCGTCGTCAACAGCCTCTTTTACACCCTTATCTTCCAATACTCCGCCGAGATACTTGTTACTCATTGCGATAGTACGGTTAACAAGGTTTCCGAGTGTATTTGCAAGATCTGAATTAAATCTCTCAACGAGAAGATCCCATGTGATAACACCGTCATTCTCAAAAGGCATTTCATGAAGCACGAAATATCTTACAGGATCTACTCCGAATAAGCTTACAAGGTCATCAGCATAAATAACGTTTCCTTTAGACTTACTCATCTTCTCTCCGCCCTGCAAAAGCCATGGATGTCCGAAAACCTGCTTAGGAAGAGGCTCTCCGAGCGCCATAAGGAAAATGGGCCAATAGATTGTATGGAAACGAATAATATCTTTTCCGATAAGATGAAGATCTGCAGGCCACCATTTCTTGTACTCTTCCGAGCTGTTGCCCTCAGCATCGTATCCTATACCTGTTATATAGTTTGTAAGCGCATCGAGCCATACATATACTACATGCTTATCGTCAAAGTCTACAGGGATTCCCCACTTAAACGATGTTCTTGATACGCACAGATCCTGAAGTCCCGGAAGAAGGAAGTTATTCATCATCTCATTCTTTCTGGAAACAGGCTGAATAAACTCAGGATGTGTGTTTATATAATCAATAAGTTTATCCGCATATTTGCTCATCTTGAAGAAATATGCCTCTTCTTCTGCGGGATGAACCGGACCTCCGCACTCGGGGCACTTTCCGTCAACAAGCTGTCCCTCTGTATAGAACGCTTCACACTCTGTACAGTACATTCCCTTGTAAGATCCCTTGTAGATATCTCCCTGATTGTAGAATCTCTTAAAGATCTTCTGAACCTGCTTAACGTGGTCCTCATCCGTTGTGCGGATAAATCTGTCATAGGATGTATCCATAAGGTTCCAAAGTCCTTTGATGGTATCTGATACTCCGTCAACAAACTCTTTTGGAGAACTGCATCCTGCTTCAATTGCTCTTGTCTCTATTTTCTGACCATGTTCATCGGATCCTGTCTGAAAATGGACATCGAATCCGTCTCTTCTCTTATATCTTGCTATAGCATCTGCAAGAACGATCTCATAGCTGTTTCCGATATGAGGCTTACCTGATGTATACGCAATCGCTGTAGTTATATAATATTTTCCCTTATTCTGCATTCCATTCATTCCTTCCTGATATATTACCAACAGAGTAGCTCATACCCGGTCTCGGTCACAAGAAGTTCCACTTCCCACTGTGCCGAAGGCTTTAAATCTGCTGTGTAAACTGTCCAACCGTTTTCTTCATCGCAAAAGATTTCATCTGTTCCCATGTTTACCATAGGTTCTATTGTAAATACCATTCCCGGAACCATTATCATACCGGTTCCAGGTCTGCTGACATAGCTTACAAAAGGTTCTTCGTGAAATTCTTTTCCGCAGCCGTGTCCGCCTATCTCTTTTACGACAGTATATCCGTTATCGAGAGCGTGCTGATGCACAGCATGTCCCATGTCTCCAATAGGTGTCCATGGGATTACCGCTTTAAGTCCCACTTCAAGACACTCTTTGGTCACATCTACAAGTCTCTTCTTTTCCGGGGATACATTTCCTATACAGAACATTCGTGAAGAATCAGAAAAATATCCGTCAAGAATTGTCGAACAGTCAACGTTTATGATATCTCCGTCCTGTAAGATCACATCTTCAGACGGGATTCCATGGCAGACCTCTTCATTTATCGAAGTGCATACACTCTTGGGAAATCCCTCGTAATTAAGATCAGCCGGGATTCCTCCCATTTTTATTGTCGTGTTATATACAATGTCGTCAATTTCCTGAGTTGTCATTCCCGCACGTATCTTATCACCGATTTCATCGAGCACAGCCATATTTATAACCGCACTCTTTTTGATTCCTTCAATATCTTTTTCTGTCTTAAGCAGGTCTCTTGTCGGGATTCTGAAACCTTTATGTTCAAGTTGAATAAGCTTGTCATCAAATGCAGCGTGACACGCTTTATATTTTTTTCCGCTTCCGCACCAACACGGATCGTTCCTCTCAAGTCTTTTATACATTCTATGCCTTCTTACCTCTCTTAATTTAACAAATATAGTATGCCTTTTCGCCTCCCAAATGTCAATTAACGCCACAGACACTTATACCTTTCCGTGTCTGTGGCGTCACATCCTTATTATTTCAAATTATTAACTTCTCTGGCCGCTCTTATAGGTTCGTAATCTTCAGGATCCGCTTCCACGTATCCTTCATGTTTGTAAAAAGACAGCGCTTCCTTTCCTTCCTCTGTGTTGCCGATATTAATAAATGTATTTTTTATGGCTTCTTTAAGCGATTCATTCATTACCTGCGTTGTCCTGCTAACGCAGACCGTGTCATTATAAATTCCGCTTGTAACACCTATTACAGCAGTCTCGTCCCAGATATTAAAAGGTCTTCCGTATTCCGCCCTCCATTTGTCTTCAAAATCCCGTCTTGCATCCGCATATATGCATATAACATCCAGTGATTCCGACGCAAGGCCCTCAAAAGCCGTACTGTAGGTATCTAATTCCGTCACATATTTAAGATTTGTGATTTTCTTATTATATTTCTCTTTTAACCAAAGAGATGGATATAAATATCCGGCGGGTGATGTGGAGTTCATTACGCCCCATCTTAACATGTTGAGTTCTTCCCATGTAAGAGGCTCACCGTTATTTACTTTTTCCGCCATGGCCTGACCTCTTACCGATGGCCCCGCCAATATCAATGCTCTGTAATATGTTACCGTTTTGTCCGTCGGCGAAGTGGGTGTATTATCATTCCACACTCTCGGCTCATCACTTTCAATCGACAGGCCTTTTCTAAGCGCCGTCAGAATAACATCGCAATACTCCTCATATAATACATACGTTGCTCCCGGAACAAAACCTATATCAACTTCTCCGATTGCAAGTTTTCGGCCTATCATCTCATACGATGAACCAACTTCTATCTCTACATCTCTGACATAATAGCCCTGTTTTATCATCTCGCTTTTAAATAATTTTTTTATCTCATCACTTTTACTTAGTATTTCTTCCTCATCTACTGATTTTACAAATCCAATGGTAAGTCTTTGAACAGATTTTTCTGCTCTTTGCGATGGCGATGCACAGCTACAACCCATTAACATTGTTATACACAAAAGAACAGCAACAGCTAACGAAGTATATTTCCTCATAACGCCTCCACACCATGACACAACACACGGTATTTTTGGAAAAAAAGGCTCATGCGCTATGCACATGAGCCACTTGCAGCTTATACTGAAATTGTATTTTATTTATGTTTTCTTGTCAATGTGTAGTCTGTTATTCCGATAATTTATTCCTAAATTTAATAATATTTTCAGAAATATCGCCTTTAAAAATACCTGAACCGGATACTATCACATTCGCACCAGCCTCCAATATTTCCTCTACATTATCGATGTAAACTCCACCGTCTACTTGAATATCAACATCAAGTTTTCTTTCATCAATGAGCTTTCTTAGCATCCTGACCTTATCAAGAGTTTCAGGAATCAGCTTCTGTCCGCCAAATCCCGGCTCAACCGTCATGACAAGCACCATCTCAACTTTTTCAAGATACGGAAAAACAGCTTCAATAGGTGTCCCCGGCTTAATTGCTATACCGGCTTTTTTTCCGTATTTATGTATCTCGTCAATGACTGCCGCAGGATTATCGGTAGCCTCCTGATGGAAAGTTATGGAATCCGCCCCTACATCCACAAAATCCTTTATGTAACGTATCGGGTCGATTATCATCAAATGTACGTCAAAAAGCTTATCGGTTATCCCTCTTATACTCTTAACTATAGGCATTCCGTAAGAGATAGAAGGAACAAACATTCCATCCATGACATCAATATGTATGTAGTGGGTGCCAGCCTTATCGACTTCTTCGATCTGCGATCCCAGTCGTGTAAAATCTGCTGACAGAATTGAAGAACTCAATATATTCATTATTTAAGAAATTCCTTTACTGAAGCATATACTCCATCTGCATCAAGACCATACTTGTGTACAAGTTCACCTGCTGTTCCCGACTCACCATACTTATCCTGCATTCCAAGCTTCTTAACAGGTGTAGGTGCACTCTCTGAAAGAGCATCGCTTACTGCGCTTCCGAGTCCGCCGATAACGGAATGCTCTTCAACGGTTACAACCTTTCCTGTCTTCTTTGCCGAAGCGATAACAAGCTCTTTATCAAGAGGTTTGATTGTACAGATATTGATAACCTCAGCGGAGATTCCGTCTGCAGCAAGCTTCTCAGCCGCTCCTATAGCTGAATCAACGCAGATACCGGTTGCAATAATAGTTACGTCTGTACCTTCTTTGATCACAGAACCTTTACCGATCTCAAATTTGTAGTCAGGTCTGTCGTTAATGATACTGCATGCCGCACGTCCGAATCTGATGTAAACAGGTCCTTCGTGCTCAAGAGCTGCGCGAACGCAAGCCTTTGCTTCAATATCATCTGCGGGACACATAACAACCATTCCGGGGATAACGCTCATAAGAGCAAAATCCTCATTACACTGATGGCTGGCTCCGTCCTCACCTACTGTGATTCCGGCGTGTGTTCCGCCAATCTTTACATTAAGATGGGGATATCCCACTGAGTTACGTACCTGCTCAAATGCACGTCCTGCAGCAAACATTGCAAAAGAACTTACAAAAGGAATTTTTCCTGTTGTCGCAAGTCCTGCTGCGATTCCCATCATGTTACACTCTGCGATACCGCAATCTATATGTCTCTCAGGAAATTTCTTCTGAAAAACAGCAGTCTTGGTTGATGCTGCAAGATCCGCATCCAAAACTACAAGATTTGGAAACTCATCACCAAGCTCCGCAAGAGCATTACCATAACTTTCTCTTGTTGCAATCTTCTTTACTTCGCTCATAGTGCCGCACCTATCCTTTCCAATTCTTCCATAGCCTGTTTGAACTCGTCGTCGTTAGGAGCTTTTCCGTGCCATCCGGCCTGGTTCTCCATGAATGAAACGCCTTTTCCTTTAACAGTGTGCGCTATGATCGCTGTGGGCATACCCTTTGTCTTCTTAGCCTCTTCGAAAGCTGCCTTGATCTCATCAAAGTTATGTCCGTCTATATTGATAACGTGGAAATTAAATGCTTCAAATTTCTTGTCGATAGGATAAGGTGAACATACCTTATCTACAGGTCCGTCAATCTGAAGACCGTTGTTGTCAACTATAACAACCAGATTGTCAAGTTTGCGGAATCCTGCAAACATAGCAGCTTCCCATACCTGACCTTCCTGAAGCTCACCGTCACCAAGAAGTGTATATACTCTGAAATCTTTTTTATCAAGCTTAGCAGAAAGAGCCATTCCGCAAGCTGCCGAGATACCCTGTCCGAGTGATCCGCTTGACATATCAAGTCCCGGAAGGTACTGCATGCTAGGATGTCCCTGAAGTCTTGAACCGAGCTTACGAAGCGTTGTCAGTTCCTCTTTAGGGAAATAACCTTTCTCTGCCATTACTGAATAAAGTCCCGGTGCGCAATGTCCCTTTGAAAGAACAAAACGATCTCTGTCGGGATCTGAAACGTTCTTGGGATCCACATTCATTTCCTCGAAATACAGATATGTAAAAATATCTGTTGAAGATAAAGATCCGCCCGGATGTCCTGCTCCGGCTGCGTGAAGTGCCGTTATTATACTTTTTCTGACTTCATTAGCCGTTTTTTGTAGTTCCTGATTGGTCATAGCCATATTGAATTATTTCCTTTCCGTAATATTCAAAGACAAACTGTATTTTCAATTTATCACATGCCGCAAAGTTAGTCTACATCACAGTTTGTCTAAGTTTTATCATTCTTCCGTTTTCTGCCCATAATAGGCATTTGCACCATGTTTTCTAAAATAATGCTTATCTTGAAGGTCTGACGAAATAACATCTATTTTAGGATTCAAGATCTCACTCCTAAATGCCATCTTCGCAACTTCCTCTTCAACAGCCGCATTGTGAACCGCATTAGCCGCATCTTTTCCCCATGTAAACACTCCGTGATTCTGGCAAAGAACTCCCGGAACCGCCATAGGGTCAATGCCGAGGCGCTTAAATTCCTCTGCTATCGCAATTCCCGTATTTTTCTCGTAATCTGCCTCAATCTCTTCCTTGGTAAGTGCTCTTACACAGGGAATCTCTCCGTAGAAATAGTCTGCATGCGTTGTTCCGTAGCAGGGAATTCCTCTTCCGGCCTGTGCCCAGCTCGTAGCATAAGATGAATGTGTATGCACCACGCCGCCTATCTCTTCAAAAGCCTTGTAAAGCTCAAGATGTGTAGGTGTGTCCGACGAAGGTGAAAGTTTTCCCTCAACCTTGTTTCCGTCAAGATCCATAACCACCATGTCATCCGGAGTCATCTTGTCGTACTCGACTCCGCTGGGCTTTATTACAAAGAGCCCTTTTTCTCTGTCAATCGCACTGACATTTCCCCACGTAAACAGAACAAGTCCATACTTAGGAAGAAGCATATTTGCTTCATATACTTTCTTTTTAAGTTCTTCTAACATTTCTATACCCCGCCATTTATACTTTTATCTGAGCGCCTCAACCGCTGCCTTCTCTACAGCAAGTCCCGCCGAATAATTCTTGATGAATTCATCAAAGCCCTTAACGTCTTTTTCTTCAGGCTCGCATGTCTCCACACTTACATTGGTGAATACTTTATCGCTAAGATACTTCTCAAGACTCTCGCCGTCCTGTTTCTGCATCATGTATCCCGCAAGTATAGCCTGTCCCCAAGGGCCGCCTTCACCCGCAGTCTCCATAAGCTTTATAGTAGTTCCGAGAGCGGCAGCCATAACTTTGTCACCAACTCCCCTTACTTTGAAGAATCCACCCTGTCCAAAGAAGAAATCAACTTTAACTTTTTCCTCTTTTATAAGAATGTCATTTCCAAGTTTAAGCGCGCCGAGTGCTGTATAAAGATGTGTTCTCATGAAATTTGAAAGATTAAATTTATCATCGGGTTTTCTGACAAAAAGAGGTCTTCCTTCGTTAAATCCCGTAATACTTTCGCCTGAGAAATAGTTGTATGCAAGAAGCCCTCCGCAATCGGAATCTCCCTCCATCGCTTTTCTGTAAAGTCCTCCGTAGAGCTCGTCGTCGCTGATATCCTGTCCGAATGTTTTTGCAAACTCTCTGAAAAGAGATACCCACGCGTTCAGATCGGATGTACAGTTGTTGCAATGAACCATGGCAACCTGCTCGCCTGACGGTGTTGTAACTATATCAAGCTCGGGATATGCCTTTGAAAGGTCATGCTCAAGTACAACCATTGAAAATACAGATGTTCCCGCAGAAATATTTCCCGTTCTCTTTGCAACAGAATTTGTCGCAACCATACCTGTTCCCGCATCTCCTTCAGGAGGACATACAGGCACGCCTTCTTTAAGCGTTCCTTCCGGATCAAGGAAAAGAGCTCCTTCTTTTGTAAGCGAACCTGCTCGCTCGCCTGCACAGAGCGCCTTGGGAAGGATGTCACGAATCTTGATCCCCGCACTCTTTACCTCAGGAAGAGCGTCAAAAGTATCAAGCATTTCCGCATTATAATCGCAGGTCTTGGAATCTATCGGGAACATACCCGAAGCATCACCGACGCCAAGAACCTTCTCTCCTGTAAGTAAGAGATGAATGTAACCTGCAAGTGTTGTAAAGAAAGCAACCTTTCCCACATGCTCTTCCTTGTTAAGAATTGCCTGATAAAGGTGTGCGATACTCCATCTCTGCGGAATGTGGAATCCAAGAGCCTCCGTAAGTTTCTCAGAAGCCTCTTCGGTTATGGTATTTCTCCAGGTTCTGAACGGAACAAGAAGATTTCCGTCCTTATCGAAAGCCATGTAGCCGTGCATCATGGCTGAAACTCCCATAGCTCCAACTGTTGTAAGGTCCTCGCCGTATTTGTTCTTTACGTCCTCTTTGAGGCCTTTGTAGCACGCTCTCACACCTTCTTTGATGTCATCAAGTCCATACGTCCAGATTCCGTCAACCAGTTTGTTCTCCCAGCTGAATGAACCCGATGCAAGAGAATTGTACTCCTTGTCCGTAAGAACTGCCTTGATTCTGGTAGAGCCAAACTCTATGCCCAGAAATGTACTGCCTTCGGCAATTACCTTTTTTGCGTCACTCATAACTCCTTCTCCTTTTATTGTATTTTTGTAACCCTTTATTAAATAAGCCCGTCGTTTCTGGAATAATAGAACAGATACTGCTGCATTATCCCGTTATACGGAGCATATTTATCAAAATTAAACCCGTTTGGATACTTAAGCTCAAGAACCCTGTTTATCCAAACATCTTTTGGAAAAGCGTCAAGTCTGTGATACCCAAATAATATCTCACAGTTTGCCACTTTAACCCCAACGCCGAACAACCCCAAAAGTCCGGTCATCAGTTCCTCATCAGAGGCGTCACCCCATTTATCAAGGCTTACCGCGCCGCTTGCAACATCAAGCGCAGCCTGCCTTACGTATTTATCCCTGTAGCCGAGGCTGCAGGAAGCAAGTTTTTCATCTGACAAACCCGCCAGTTCTTCAGGTGTAGGAAAAGCATAGACCGCTCTCCCTTCACTGTCTGTCCCGATTTTCCTTGATACCGCCGCGCATAGCTTTTCAATCGAAGCTTTTATCGCCGGAATATTTTTTCTCTGCGATATGATAAAAGAAATGAGCATCTCCCACGGATCTTGTCTCAAAATCCTGATTCCCTTACCAAATTCCGCGGCGCGGTACAAATAATCATCTTCATCCTTGTCTATTCTGCCCCGGATCTCTCTGTAATCAAGACCCAAGTCAAAATAATTCTTCCAGAAATTCTCATATTCATCGGGACTGCAATCAAGCTCATACTCAAACTCACCGCTTTTTTTGATAAAAAGGTGTCTTGAAGAAGCCGTAACTTCATATCCGTCACCATGCTCGTTAAACCTGAAGCACTGCCCGCTGTCTGCTATTTTTTTCAGATCAAAATCATCAAATATTTCTATCTTCATTATGTTTTATCCATACTGTCGAGATACCCTCTGTCCCACAACATAATGTTAAGTTTCTGCGCAAGTTCCACTGCAGGCTGCGTGAAATACTGATTGGTCATAACCACTCCGACCATCCTGCCGTAGTAATCTCTGCCCGCATATATCTCCTGAACCGCTTTAACTCCAATCGGTTTGTCATAGCACTTGCACTGAACCGCATAGGTTATCCCATCTTTTTCGGCAAGAATGTCGGCACCGAAATCTCCGCTTCCTTTTGTCACAGTTGCTTCGGAAAATCCATTTGTTTTAAGAAGATCGGCGCAATAATACTCAAAATCATGCCCTTCCATTTCATCCATCGGAAGTGGCTTCATCCTGTATTTCTTAATATAGCTTACGATGAAAACCGCAACTGCGATTATCGCAATTCCCACCGCCAAATATATATAAATTTTCACCATAGGAATCTCCGCTTATTAAAGCTTCAAATCTCCCTCTTTCACCCATCCGAGCTTAACAACTCCCGCATGAACGACAGGTGCGATAACTGCGGGAAGCACGAATGAGATCAGTATCAGTCCGGCCCAGTCAAATCCGGTTATTGCAGCTTTTGCGCCGTCTGCAACATCCTGAACCCATCCCGTATATACTCCGATCTGTCCGACAAATCCGCATGTACCCATTCCCGACGAAACAGGTGCTCCATTCATCTTAAGCTTGAACAGACATGTCGCAAGAGGCCCTGTGATAGCCGATGTTACAATCGGTGCGATCCATACTCTCGGATTTTTGATGATATTACCCATCTGGAGCATTGATGTTCCGATACCCTGTGAAACTAGTCCGCCCCATTTATTCTCTTTAAAAGAGATCACGGCAAAGCCGACCATCTGAGCACAACATCCCGCTACAGCCGCGCCGCCCGCAAGTCCTGTAAGACCGAGCGCCGCACATATGGCTGCCGAAGAAATAGGAAGTGTAAGTGCGATTCCTACCGTTACGGATACAAGTATTCCCATGAGGAACGGCTGAAGTTCCGTTGCCCACATGATAAGATTTCCGAATGCCATTGCAGCTTTTCCCAAAGCAGGAGCTATGAGCCACGAGAAGAAAACTCCGACACCTATTGTCACAAGAGGTGTTACCAGGATATCCACCTTTGTCTCTTTTGAAACTGCTTTACCAAACTCTGCCGCAAGTATTGCAACAAACAAAACTGCAAGAGGACCGCCCGCTCCGCCAAGTGCATTTGCGGCAAATCCTACCGTTATCATTGAAAAAAGAACAAGTGGCGGGCAATGAAGCGCATATCCTATTGCCACCGCCATCGCCGGACCGCTCATTGCAGATGCAAGCCCGCCCACAGTATATTCCGTATCTGAAACTGTCGCTACAGTCTGCATAAGGAACGGAATATTAAACTGTTTACCAAATGTATTGATGATCGTTCCTATGAGCAGCGAACAAAAAAGTCCCTGTGCCATAGCTCCCAGAGCGTCAATACCGTAACGCTTCAGAGAAATTTCAATGTCTTTTTTCTTCAGAAAATCTTTCACTTTTCCATCTCCTCCGCTATATATATAGCATTTAAAATCATTGCTATATATTTTACCATAATCACCATATGGTTAAAATATCGGAAGAATCATATATTTTTGCACAAAATACCCCCGCTGATTTAAAGCGGGGGTAATATTATTATAAACGATTTATTTATTTTTAACTACTGTTTTTGCGGATCCGTAACCTGAAAGGTCACTGTATGTTACTACTGTTGCTTTTCCTTCTTCTCTGTCTGCAGAGCCGAACTCGACTTTTACTTCTTTAGCACCTTTGAATTCCTGGTTTGAAAGGTTGTCTGAAACATCATTTCCACGACTCTTATCCTTACAAGCCTCTTCGTACGCATCAGCCTTATTCTCTGCAATAAGAAGGTTCTTCTGGAACTTATTTGAAGAATCACATGCGAACTGGACAAGGAAGCATGCACCCTTCGTATTGTATATTGTATTATTTGTGATCACGCAGTTCTTTGCAGCGCCGGTCTTCTTTGCGTCATAACCGCCAATGCTTATTCCTGCCAAGCCACTGTTTACAATTGTGTTGTTATTTACTCTGATATTATCAACCACAACACCCTTGTGCTCTGTTGCTATCTCAATACCAAGATCACAGTTTTCGACATAGTTATCATAAACATCTATGTCTTTTCCTCCGTCTACATATATACCGTCTGCACAAGCGTCGTCATATGTGACATTTTCTTTTGAGGAAATATTATAAACCACATTATTAAAGATTTTTCCGGCTCTCGCCCTATCTCTGTCATCCTTTGTCGACTTCTCAAAGCCAATTGCATCAATACCGATGTTGTCACAGTCATGTACTTTGTTATTTGAAATCTCAAATCCTTCAACATTTCCGTTAACTACAACTGCTTCACTGTTTCCAAGGCGCAGGCCGTACACCTCACAATCTGTGATAGTAATGTTTTTAGTAGGTTCCTTAAGACTTCCGTCTACAAGAATACCATGTGCATTATAATCATCTGAATGTTTTGAATACTTACATCCCATATCATGAATCTCACATCCCTTAATTGTAACGTTCTGTGAGCCTTCATCTACGCATATACCCTTTGGAGCTACGCTTCCCGAAGGTTTGTTTAATGTAAACCCTCTGATTTCAAGGTTTTCAATAGTTACATCCGATGCGCATACATAGATCATTGAATCATCACTTGATGTAGGAGTAATCTTCGCTCCTTCAAGCACTGCGCCATCTTCACCTACAATCGTTATCCCGTCAGTCTCTACACTGATCTGTTCCTTGTATTCCCCTTTAGGAATAATAATCGTATCCCCTTCATTCGCCTTCTCAATAGCGTCTTCAATAGTTTTAGCCCCTTGCGAACCAACGCGGATAGTTTCCTTTGCATTCACGGGAACAGTCCCCAAGTCACCGTAGAGTGTCAGACATGCAATGAATGTACATGATGCAACTACTTTAAGAATATCTTTCATCTGCATTTCTTTTCTGTTCTCTCCTTTTCTTTTCTTTGTTGGTTGATGTATATATTATAACGGCCTCATGAGAATACTTTACCACACTTCAGTAAAAAAGTGAAGAGTTTTCTTAACATTTTTAACTTTTTCTTTGAATTGGCAGAATAGTGTGTTTTCACGCTGTTTTGCCATAGTATCTCCCGTCTTTTATCAAGTTCTGCATATTTATATTTCATAAATCGTTTACATTTGTAACTTTTTGTGTTAAAGTACTTCTGTTGTCAAAGGGAGGAAACTTACTCATGAAAAAGAGAGTATTGGCACTATGCTTAGCAATTTCTTTATCGGCGATCGGTATGGCTTGCGGAAGCAGCTCCGAGCCGGAAACGGTCGAGGTCGCAGATCCTTCGGAATATGTAACACAAAATGATACAAGTAAAGATATTGCACCTGTTTCCGATGAAGCCCCTATGGACTCCACCGAAAGCGCAAATAACGATAATATTGATGAAGGTACGGACGATTCTTCAGGCAGCAAAGCATCCGACTTTGATTGCTCGGTATTTACCGCAGCAAATTATTCCGAAGTATGTGAATATGCCAAGAAGATTAAAGATCTTACAATTGCAGAAGACTGGAATGCAATCGGTGATATGATCTGCTATCCGGTAAAGAACCGTAACGGCAAAGTTATAAAGTCAAAAGAAGATTTTGTTAAATATGCTTCAGATACGGGCTTTGATAAATCTTATATCGATTCACTCAGCAAATGGTCTGTGGATGAAATATGGTTTGACAGCCATGGGGCCTGCGTTGATGACGGAAATATATGGTTCGAGGATTGTGATTCCGACGATACCGAATTTAAGATCTGTTCTTTCTTTGCGCTATCATCACAATAAGTCAACGATATTTTTTTCATATATATTAAAAATCAGCAGCCGTAAATCTTGGGCTGCTGATTTTATTTTACAAAGTTAATCCCCTTAAATAACTCCATCACTTTATTATCATTAGACCTACTTTTCTCATTTCTCCTCCAAAAACTCATCCTATTCCCATACATTCGTAGCACAAGCGGATCGCCTTGCTCTTTATATCATGGAACCCTTTGCTGTTTAGCCCGACAACAATAAGAATCACCGCAAGCACTATAAAAACTGCCTGCAATGGCATCTTCTTCCTGTCAATTCTTCGTATACCTATATATATTGCATCTACGGGACAGTGCTGCATGCACTCACCGCACTGTATACACTCTCTGTCACAGACTTTTTTTACATCCATCTTACAATTTCTTACGCACGCATCACAATGAATGCATTTTGCTTCATCAACCTGCACTCCGAAGAATGAAACCGGTTGAAAAAAAGAATATATCGCACCAAGCGGACATATAAACCTGCAAAAGCCGCGATAGGCAAATATGCAGATTGTAATAATTGTTAATAATAGCACGACTTTCCAGCCAAATAAAATTCCGATAAGAGAACGCAATTTCTTTTGCATAAATGTAAGTGGAATCCCCGCCTCGAGCGTGCCTGCAGGGCATATATATTTACAAAAACCGGGCGCTGAATAAAATATGGGAATCATGACTGCAAATAGAACAAGCAAAACATATTTTATACAGGTAAGCCCTCGCGTGGTCTTACTCTTTTTAAGTTTGGGCGTAGGTATCTTGTGTAAAAATTCCTGAATCATCCCAAACGGACACAAAAAGCCGCATATGAATCTTCCGAGAAATAATCCCATAAGCAAGAGCGTTCCAAGGATGTAGTAGGGAAATTTATATCTCGAAGAGACAAGAGCAGTCTGAAAGCTCCCAAGCGGACACGAAGCAATCGCTCCGGGGCAGGAATAACAATTCAGCCCCGGAACGCAAACTCCCTTGCTGCCACCTTTCCAGATCGTTCCGGTCGCAAAGCCCTTCACGTTACAGTTATATAAAACGGCTGTAATCAGCTGCACATAGCGTCTTGAAAACTTCTTTAAATGCTCTCCAACTTTCATGTGCCCCTCATTTCTTATCACGTCAGTTCATGCACGCATCAATTGCGCCCTTGTACTCTTTATACTGAGTATCAGCATCCTGTGCTCCAAGGAATATCTTTTCTATAACGCCGTTTTTAATAATAAGAGTGTAAGGAATACCTTCTGAGGGATATTTTGCCCCGATAGTTCCGTCTTCATCATAAGCAATCGGGAACGTGAATCCATGATTTTCCACAAGTGCATCGACAGTTGTTTTGTCTTCCTCACAGTTTACACACAGAATCGAAAGATTTGAATACTCATCTTTCTTAAGCATATCAAAAGCAGGCATCTCTCGCATGCAAGGGCCGCACCATGATGCAAAGAAATTGAGGATAACGACATCATCCTTGTGATCTGACATTTTAAACTCAGATCCGTCAACGAGCGTTGCTGTAAAATCAGGAGCCGCATCGCCTTCTTTCAATTCTCCCGCCATTTGCATATCCGAATCGTCCTGATCATCAAGACCGCTTTCATCTTCTGTATTTTCAGGTACCGCATCATAAGAGCCGGCTTCAATACTTGTTTCATTCTCTGCAGACTCTTGCTCACTCGCAGCACCGCAAGCAGTTAAAGATGATAAACAAATACTAATTGCAAAAACAAAACCAAATAACTTTTTGTATTTACTAATTATTTCGATCCTCCTTTACTTTATCCTACATGCAGATTGTTTTCAAACAGATCCTGTTCGTTCACTCCGTTACTGGAATAAAAAACTCCATTTTCATCAGGCTCAAATGGAAGATATCCCAAGAATTCACCACTCTTTGAATTAAATCCCATAACGTTCTGCTTTATTTCACATGGATAAATTGTTTCTCCGGCCTTGGCAGTTTTAGGCGCATCTCCCGATTCATCTGTAAATGTAACATCTTTTTTCAATATCAGACCGCCGTCAGATCCAGTAATAATGGACCGAAGCTTTTCAGTCTTTTCTTCCGTTGCAAATCCGTCATCACCATATGTATAGTTCTTAGTGCCGATCCAGCTTCCAAAAATATCGTATCTCTTTGCAAGTACTATCTTATCAGCATAAATGCAATAAGTTGAAGAATCTGTTTTCTCATCGTAATTACTATCTACTCTCATATAATCATCAAGCTTATCGAGCTCTTTCATAGAACCATTGTCCCACTTATAAAGCGTTACTGTTCCGTAGTATGCATCTCCATAGTTTTCCAATATAAGATAATCCGCGCCGGTTTTATGGACAAATAACGCATCTGCGCCTCCGAACACAATATCGCCATCTGCATAAATCTCAACATCTATAACCTGCTCATTTATTTTCATCTTGCAGGTTGTATCTTTAAACTCAAAAAGAAGTGTATCCTGCTTGCCATCATTTCCGAGGTCTACTTCTTTCTTTTCATTCTCTTTTAATTGTTCGTAGTAGAATTCACTGTCATTAACAGAGCTATCTGTTGTATCTGCTACTGAATCCGCCTCCGATGATGCACCCGTAGCATCGGATGTTTCCACTTCGGATACTTCCGCTGTGCTCTCTTCTTGCTGTTCACCAATGCCAAGATTGCTCATATCGATCGGAGTACATCCGACAAAAAACATCGATACAAGCGGAATTGCCATACATACCAATTTACTCTTTTTCATTTTTTCTCCCTTTCTCCCTTAGGTGTGTTGGTTTTTTCTTACAATGCGGTGGGGAACTTTAATTCCGTTCCCTTAGGAATCACCTTATTTACCGACTTGGTAATACTAAGCGTAGCTCCATCCCATCCATAGGTAATCTTACCTTCAATACCTGATTGTGCCTTAAACTCAATTGTTGTATCGTTGATAAGCGGGTCGTACGCAAGCTGCCCTACTTCTTTTCCGTCTACAACTACTGTTATCGCAATTGAACCGCCTTCCATTCCTTCAGATATATCAAGCATACCGTTATCGCTCACATATGCATTATCCATGAAATATCTTTTTGGCAATTCGTAATTATCACCTTTTATGTCAGAAAGAGTCTTTGCCAGCATATAACAACGATTCTTCAAAAATCTTGCATCCAATTCACAATTTTGCATAGGCACCCATGAGCCTTCCTCATATTCAAGGACATCGTAACAACGATCAAAGTCAGCTTTCCATTTTTTCTGTTCAGCCTGAATCTCTTCTTTTTTTGATGCATCGGCTTCTTCAAGAGCTCTTTTCAAAAGACTGTCAAGTTCAAGTTCCCATGTATACGGCTCAGCCCCGCTTACAGCGTTCATCTCCATCTGACTGATATCTGCGTCGAAATGATATCCGTTATAGTAATTTGCAATCTTTTCTATTCCCTCTATTTCTTCAGCAATTGATTTACTGTTCTTTATTACTTCATCAACCTTAGATTTTACAATTTCCTCATCATACTGCGATTCATCATAGTCTGCTTCGACCTCTTCTTCCTCGCCCATAATCTCTTTCCAGTTCTCTTCCCACTCATCTATAGGAACCAGGGATGCATCTTCCGTTGAAGCCTCCGGCGTTGTATATTCTGCAGAAGCATCTGCTGAGATCACTTCTTTTCCGATTGATTCAGCCGGACTTACAGCTGCGTTTGAAGCCCCTGCTCCGCAGCCCGTTACCGTCATGCATATACACGACAATATTGATGCCGATAAATATTTTTTCGTCATGATATTACTCCTATGTTGATTGTGTGTGTTAGTTCTGT
This sequence comes from Butyrivibrio hungatei, assembly GCF_900101605.1. Classification (GTDB taxonomy): domain Bacteria; phylum Bacillota; class Clostridia; order Lachnospirales; family Lachnospiraceae; genus Butyrivibrio; species Butyrivibrio hungatei_B. The sequence goes on along the minus strand of NZ_FMUR01000014.1, from coordinate 2,579 downwards.
TAGTACAGTATAATTGCTAATACCGCTTTTGTCAAAATTATTTGCAAACAAAAGAGCCCTACGCGGATTTCAAAGCTAATTTCAACATTAACTCTTTTGGGAAGCGTTCTATCAACGTGGATTATTCTTTTAAAGACCACAAATGGCTCAATCCCTTTCGGAATGGAGCCATCATCTATAGGGCCATTTATGAATAACATGAACACTTTCCAAGGTATGACTAAGGATCTTATCATTAGAACCGCGATTGTAACTATTGTTACAGGGATTTCAAAAATATTTCTTTCCATACTGCGCGCATCTAATAATTATTTTTTATAATCAAAACCCGCCTATATTTATATGACTCTTCCTTTTTATGTTGACAATTAAGTCTAACTTCTTTAAGATATGAATCAAGAAATGGGTTTTTTACTGAGTAAAATCTTCGGATTGGAAAAGGTTGCTCGTTTCTTTTTTTATATTCATAATGTCATAAAGATATTTTTTGCCATCCTTTGCATGCCTAAAAATCATAGCTGCATGATACACATTATATCTTTCAACTTCACCATCATTTCCAAATATCGGTAACGCAAACCTTGATTCATACTTATACCAGCCATACAATGCATCTTTTTGATGCTTTATTTTTGAATTTTCTGTAAATGCCACATTCGTAGCTGTATTAATAAGTTCAGGTAAGCCTTGTGCTGCATTAGCTTTAGCTTTTTCATTAGCTCCCTTTAAAATAATTGTATATTCGGAATGCGCATATTCATCCGGAAGATCAGGACCAATAAAAACTATTTCATTTGAATCGGCTATAGTATAGAAATCTCCGACATAACTTCTCAGATATTCTTCTACATCGTCCCATTTTATTCCACGTTTCCCTTTGAAAATAATGTCATTTATCACAACAATGTTGTTTCCATTAGCATCCCTTATTACAAAAACATTTCTTTTTCTACTACTATTCCCCATAATTCTCTGTATCGCTCATAATAATTTCAGCCAAAGCTTTTATTGCTTTGTTCTGTTTTTTATCCTTATGTATTAAAACCTGTGAATACACAGGAAAATCTGCTCCCTTCCATGTAAGACGTTTGAGTTTGCCTATTTTCATTTCATTTTCCGAAGTAATATCCGGTATAAACGCTACGCCTAATCCGTTGATTGCAAATTGTTTCAATATTTCTTTACTGCTTGTTTCCAGAACTATGTTCGGAGAGATTTCATGCCTATCAAGATCAGATATCAACATATGTCTAAAATTACAGTTATGCCCAGTCAATAAAAGCGGAACATTCTTTAGATCTTTTTCTCGAATAGTTTTATCTGCAACAGGATTTGTTGGTGATGCGTAAAAGCCCAGACTTTCCCGTTTCTTATGCAGAATTTTAACCCTTTCATCCTCAATTAGCGGGTTTAGAGTATATACCATATCAAGCTCTCCCTTCTGAAGAAGCTCGGGAATATCATCATGTGTAACAAACTGTATCCTAATTTCTGTTCGTGGATTATTCTTGGTATACTCCATCAAAATTCGTGGGAATCTACTTACACAAAGAGACTCAGACACGCCCAATTTCAATACGCCTGCAGGATTATTTTCATCTGTTACATCAAGACGAATTTCTCTCTCTAACTGAAGCATCTTCTCTGCATATGCTATTAGTCGATCTCCCGATGAGGTAATTGAAATAGTTTTTCCGAGACGCTCAAACAACACACATCCCAGTTCATCCTCCAACTGCTTAATCTGCGTTGTAACAGTAGATTGCGCATACCCCAGGCTACTTGCCGCCGCAGAAAAACTTTTCATTTCTGATATTTTCAAAAAAGTACTTAACTGTGTAATTGTCATACTCAATCTCCATATTAAATAATTTACGAGAATATATACTCCTTGACACATATGATACTTCGTTATAATGTAGCATCATAGAAATGTGGTTTTGTGCCGTACGGTTTAATACCTATGCGGGGTACTACGTTTCTTTTTTTATGTCTATTACATGATTGTTTCAATCTGAATTATTCTTTGTCCTTTTTCATTTATTACTATTGATGTCATACACTTCCAATCATTCAATATTTTTGAATTATATAATTATTTATTTCAATTTTACTGATATTAAATCCAATGATATTATACGGTCATATCCAATTAAGCACAAGGAGGTTTTCTTATGAATGAACTATGTAAAATAATGCTAGATTTGCAAAGTAAGTGCAACGCTCTCGTTGCGCTTACTTTGACCCTAAGCTCCCGTGAATTTATACCAAGGATTCGGTATAAACTCATCTGACTAATCATCGCAAAGCCTTGTGCTTACTGGCTTTGCAACTACAAAATATTGTATCAAAAGTGCCCAGTTTGCTTGCGATTCCTCTTTATCCTTGGTATAATTATACCAAGGAGGTAATTACCATGGAACTGAAAATCAATGAGCCTTGGATCACCAGCAAAGTCAGATGTCAGAACGGTTACGCTTATATCGACAAGCCTTTTTGGAACGCTGAAAAACAGTGCGCTGACCATAAGCGAGAATACATCGGTAAGTATGATGGCAAAGTCTTTACTCCAAACAAGA
>NZ_FMUR01000013.1 GCF_900101605.1 Butyrivibrio hungatei | reverse complement strand
CTAAAAAATTCGGGCTTAATCTTTTGTCTTTGCTGAACAAAAGCCGAGGCAGATGGCAATGAACTGACATCATGGAAGATATCAATCATCTCATTGGTTATACTCTTGCTTTCCATCTCGATGATAGCTCTGACTATTTTTTCGAATGGAAGCTTACGATTCCTAGTGAAATCTACTTTGGGATTAACAACATAATCCAACATGTTTTGAGTAGTGGTAGTGATTTCAGATAATAAAAGCTTTTTAATGTGTTTTGGTTTCATATGTGACCTCCTTGCAATCAAGTTTTCCTTAATTACAAGGGCCGCTTTCGCTACCTTTAAAACATCAGTAGCGAAAGCGGCCACACATTTACGATAATCTGTCAATACCTTTTAAGAAAAAAAGACCCCTATGTCATTTCTGACATAGAGATCTTTTGGGCTGTCATCTTAACTTAATGACATTGGCCGTCATAGACGGCTGTCTTTTTTTGTACTAGACAATATGTAATGACCTCCATTTTGTCTATATATCAGATATACGAAAGTGCCTGATCAATATCTTCGATTATGTCATTAACATTTTCTATACCTACGCATATACGAATCAAATCCGGTGTTACTCCGGAAGCTACCAACTCTTCATCGTTGAGTTGTCTGTGAGTTGATGATGCCGGATGGAGAATTATTGAGTGTGCATCTGCTGCATGGGTACAGATCATTGATACATTCAAATGTTTCATAAATTCCTCTGCACCTTTTCTTCCACCCTTAACACCAAAGGAGATTACTCCGCAGGTGCCATCAGGCATGTACTTTTTAACAAGGTTACTGTACTTGTTATCTTCAAGTCCCGGATAATTTACCCAACTTATTTTGTCATGGTCCTTCATAAAGGATGCTACCTTCATAGCGTTGCTACAATGTCTCTCGATTCGTACCGCAAGCGATTCAAGTCCTAAATTTAAAATATATGCATTCATCGGGCTTTGTACGGCACCTAAATCTCTCATAATCTGAGCTGTCATTTTTGAAATATATGCACCTTCCCGGCCAAAGTGTTTTGTATAAATCACACCATGGTATGAAGGATCCGGAGTTGTAAGTGAAGGGTACTTGTCTGCATGCTCATCCCAATTGAAATTTCCTGAATCGATAACACATCCACCGATTGTGGAATCATGGCCATCCATATACTTGGATGTAGAATGCACTACTATATCTGCTCCCCATTCAAAAGGTCTGCAATTCAAAGGTGTTGGAAATGAATTATCTACAATAAGTGGAACCCCATGCTTATGGGCCGCCTTTGCAAATTTTTCAATATCCAAAACTACCAACGCCGGGTTAGATACTGATTCTCCAAAAACAGCCTTTGTATTTGGCTTAAAAGCCGCATCCAATTCTTCCTCTGAGCAATCCGGATCTAAGAATGTAAACTCAACTCCCATTCGTCCCATTGTCATATGGAATAAATTATAAGTTCCACCATAAATCATGCTGGATACAATAACATGATCACCACATCCACATATATTAAATATAGAAAAGAAGGTTGCTGTTTGACCGGAGCTTGTTAATATTGCAGCACTTCCGCCCTCAAGGGCGCATATCTTTGCCGCAACATTATCGCAAGTTGGATTCTGGATACGAGAATAGAAATATCCGGATTTTTCCATATCAAACAATTTCCCCATCTCTTCACTTGAATCATACTTGAAGGTAGATCCCTGTATAATCGGAACTATACGAGGCTCACCATTCTTTGGCTCATATCCGGCCTGGACACATAAAGTCTCTTTTCTAAGCTTCTTCATTTTCTTCTGCTCCTTTAATATCTTCCTCATTAACAAATCCTACGTTCATACCAAATAATCCCTGCAATGGTGGCGGCGTAAAGTCATCTTTTTTGGTGAGAAACACCACCTTGGTTATGGCTGTCTCTCTACCCCTTATCAGCTTGACCTTCTTATCATTACCTACTATTCTCTCCATTGCCGGATAATCTCTGTCTGAGCATGTGACCTCCATCCTATAGATACTGTCAATTCCATTGCTGTGCTCAATATGCTCAGGAATCTGTTCTACTGAATATGCGGTAACCAGAAACGGTAATTCAGCAGGACTTAAAGGACAAAAACCAAATCCAACGTTTTCATCCCTTACATTACGTCTTGAGGAAATCATGTTCTCAGAAAGATTAAATCCTTCATTTAACAGTTGCTCTCTTACTTTTCCCATGTTCTCAATGGCTGCTGTCTTTCTGTCACATGGCTCAAAAGCAAAATCAGTAAATCCCTCCGGCGCATCGCGCCAAAATCTAAACCGGTCTCCCATCTGTTTTCCGAACTTCTTGTCCATAAACACCGGAGATAAATTTGCAGGTCCCTTCATCATATAAACTTCAATAAATGCATGGTCATTAAAGAAAATAAAAGCGTTTGGAGAAATAAGCCCCTTGTGACCAAACTCAATGGTAAACCCTGCATCTTTCAATCTTTTAACAGCATTTCTTGTACTTTTTACCTTTAAATGTATATGGCTAAGCCTATAATCAATATTATTCATGACTCACACTTCCTATCCTAATTCTTGTTCAAGTAACATCGCTAACTCTTTTTCACTTAATGCATCTAAATCATCTACTTCATCACTTTCATTGAAACAGGTATTATATATATACTCAGTAAGTTTTTCTACAGTGTTATGATTAAATACATCTACAACCGGTAGCTCCACTCTTGGAACTGTATTCAACTTGGCAACTATATTTACATTCATCTGTGAATTCAGTCCCATTTTCATAAAGGGCATGTCTAAGTCAATTTCCGATGGTGCTATATTAAGCATGTCAGCTATTAAATCAATAATGATGTTCTTAATATCTTCACTTTTCCTAACATCAATCTCACTTAAATCTGTGACATCTAATTGGTTTTTAATAAGCACTCCGTTAAGAGCACCATTTAAAAATAAATCCTTAGTAGTCTTTCTTTGTATCTTTCCGCTATCGGTTCTGGGAATAGAATTCTCTTCAACTAAAATAATTTCCTGCGGTTGTAAACTATATTCCCTAAAAACATTCTTACGTATATCCTGTGCTATGTCTTTTAATGTCTCCTCAGATAGTTTTTTACCCTTTATCTCCTGAACTAATACAATGCTGTCCTCATCCCGGAAAGATGCTGAAAAAGCACATGCAGCATAATTTAATAAATTATTACTGTTTGCTGATAAAGCTTCCAAATCTGTCGGATAATAATTTACTCCGTGAATGACAATGCTATCCTTATATCTTCCGGTTATATAAAGTTCACCATCTTCGCCTACAAATCCGGCGTCACCGGAATGTAGAATTACTTCTCCATTATTACCTTGCACAAATATTTCAGCCGTTTCTTTAGAACGCTTCCAATAACCGGCAGCTACAGATGGTCCGCATATACAAACCTCGCCTATAGACATTGGCGGCAATTCTTCTTGCTCCGGGGAAAGAATCATAATGCTGTTATCATCAATCGGCCTTCCTACTCCTACCAGATAGGTTCCATTTTTATCAACTTCACGTACCTTAAACGAGTCAGCAAAATTGCCACTGTTAAGCACTACAATTCTATTTTTTGACAATGCATTTTTATCAACTTCAAGCCATCCGGCCGCCTTATCCTCTTCGTTCATAGTCAACATCAACGTAGCTTCTGCCAAACCATATCCAGCTCTAATCGCTTCTGCTCTCATTCCAAACTTTTCACAAATATTCATAAGTTCAACTTGAGTGTTAAAGCGTACCGGCTCAGAACCGCTTATGAGTTTTTTCAATGAGGAAAAAGAAATATTGTCCGGATTTCCTCTTTCAAAAATTTCTTTTAAAATTTTGCTGATCAACTCATAAGAAAAATTAGGTGCAACTGTGTGAGTGGCTCTGTAATCACTCATGGCATGTATCCATTTCTCCGGATTACTTTTAAATAGCTCCGGAGACATAAAAACATTTCTACTTCCACTGTATACAGCGGTAAAAAGTCCCATTATCAATCCCATGTCATGATGATATGGCAACCATCCCACCCATGTAGATTCACCATTTAAACACAACCTTCTTTCAATCTGTTTAAGATTGTCCAATAGATTACTGTGAGTTATCATTACACCTTTGGGATCACCTGTAGAACCGGATGTATATTGAAGAACAGCTAACCCTTCTTCAAATTCGTTGCAATATAATTGTGCTTCTTTTGTCATGGAATAATGGAATACCGGAATACCCCCAAAATGTTCAGATGAAATTTCTTTCATTTTAGAAGCCGCACTATCATTTGTAAGAATTCCGGATGCCCCACAACTTTCATATACATTAACGTAGCGCTTTAAATCGGTTGCCTCATGAAAAATATCTAAAGGCACTGCAACTGCCCCGGCCATCAAACAACCATATAGCCCATACAAGAGTTCCATATCCTGCCTGTACATAATCATGCATCTGTCACCGGCTTTAATGCCACCGGCTTTTAAAACTCCGGCAATCCTAGCGCTATTTTCGTATAAAGATTTGAAACTACACTGCTGCGCTTCTCCTTCTTCCGGTATATAGATATAGGCTGTTTTATCAGGTGTATGTTTTCCACGGAGGTAAAGTATTTGAATAAGGTTCTTTATTTCATAATCATATAAAATCATGGTTAGTTACCTTTCCTTGGTCATATCTCACCAAACTCCATATCTTCATCATCAGAATTTGAGGCCTTCTCATCAATTAGCGCCGCTATTGCCCCAAGTGTTGGCTCGCCATACATTTCCTTCAAGGAAAATTCCACATTAAATTCCTGACGTACTTTTGTAAGCAAATGAGTTGCAAGAAGACTATCTCCTCCTGCTCGGAAAAAGCTCTGCTCAACTCCAACCTCATCAACATGAAGAATATCCTGCCACATAGCTGCCAGCTTCTTTTCCGTTTCTGTTGATGGTGGTGTCAGATCTGAAAGGTCATCTGTATTAACCATATCAATAAGAGCCTGTCGATCCGGCTTTCCATTTTTAGTAAGAGGAATTCTGCTTGCAAAAACAATTTTCTCCGGAATCATATATTCAGGAAGTCTTTGTCCCAAATAATACTTAAGTGCGTTAGCTGTAAGGCTTTCATCTGAGTCTTTTCTCTTTTCAGCCTCCAAAATAACAAATGCAGAGTCCTCATAGCCATGCCAGTTAACATTACAAAAACCTTGTCTCAAAAAACATCCTGCTGCTTGTTTAGCCGGCATAACCGGATTGTTCTCCCAGGGGCGATTTTCTTTAGTAAAGTTAATAAATCCCTTTTCCATTTGAGCTGCAGAAAGAAATGATAACGGTGGCAACTGGTTAAGATCTACAATATAGCTCTTTCCATGATTCTTTAACAATTCTCTGATTATAAATACGGCCTGCTCATAATTCGGATGAGTATGCATATCATTTATATCCACCACTACTTCAAAAGCATTTCTTAAATCATCCGGGACAATGTCCTTAATAATATGATAACTATGAGCTTCACCTAGCCTTTGTTTTGCCTGAGAAGTAAAGAAAGCCGTTTGATCTATAAACGTATAATCGATATCGGAATCCTCGGTAAGATTTACCAGCATCTCTGCTACCAATCCTGTTCTAACGCCAAGAACTGCTACATGAAGATTTATTTTCTCTTCCTCATAGAGCTCATTTATTTTCTCTGCGATTTCATTTACTCCGGCAATAATTCCCTTTTCTCTTAGTGAAACCTTTTCCGGACACAACCACTCATCTTCCATCATGTCGGCAGCGGTTTTCTCCCCCTTCATAACATCTGATAAAAGGATAATGTTTTCCTTCATCTCTTCTAAAACAGATTCCGCCTTCTTGTCCGTTAAAGCTATTTTCCCATGTGCATTTGTGATATATCCATATTTTTCAAGCACAGTCAGCCAATAATCGAAAACACTTCTATTTTCAGAATCGAAACCTAATTGGCTAAAGAGCTTATCTGCTTCAATTGGTAGACTTTGTGATTTATTGAGACCAAGAATCTCCATTAATGCAGCCGTAGCTATAACAGCCTGTTTATTTAATAACTCTGATGCATCAAACGTTGCCCCAATCTGTTTTGGCTCCTCTTGCACCTGGTTAATTATCTCTGTTACTACTGAGGCCAACATTTGCTTTTCATTTTTCTGAATCATTACAGTTCCTGCCCCACTAACTCTCTCATGAGCTATAAGGCTCTTGGTTATCTCATCCAACTCAATACGATAACCACCAAACTTGACCTGATTATCAAGTCGTCCAAGGAATTCAATATTGCCATCCTCTAAATATCTTCCTTTGTCGCCGGTTCTATACCAGCGGCATCCCTGATCTTCAATAAATCTCTCTGCAGTAAGCTCCGGAGAATTGACATAGCCTTTGGCAAGACCTACACCACCTATCTGCAATTCTCCTTCCTCTAAAGCCCCTTCAATCACTCTGTTTTCAGAAACAATTCTGTACTTTTGATTTGTAAGAGCCTTTCCATAAGGTACAGATTTATAACTGCTGTCAATTTCCTGACCCACTTCATAGCAGTTAGACCAAATAGAAGCCTCAGTTGCTCCGCCAAGCGCAATGATTCTGGCTGTTTTATTTTTTTCACGAATTCTGGTAATCAATGATGGATAAATCCAATCTCCCGAAAGAAGAATTAATCGTAGCTTTCCTACCACTTCATTCTTGTAATCCGCAGACAGGAGCATATCAAATAACATTGGAACAGAATTCCAAACAGTAGGCTGTTCCTTCTTCATAAGCTCTTTCCACTGTTCAGCTTCCTTTTTCATATTCTTATCGCAGATAACAACCTTTCCACCAACAGAAAGAATGCCGAAAATGTCATAAACAGAAAGATCAAAATCTATCTCCGAAACTGCGAATACGCTGTCCTCCTCAGTTACATTAAATCTTTTGTTGATATCTTTAATCGTGTTGCTTGCGGCAAAATGCTGTATTTCAACCCCCTTGGGCTGTCCGGTTGTTCCGGAGGTAAAAATAATATATGCATCATTTTCCGGATCAACTTCAATAGCTTGTGCCTTATCTGCGTCTAATACGGTTTCAGGTGTAATAACCTTTAATCCCATTTCTTCAAAGAAAACTTTGCTATCACAATCTGTAATAACAGTGGAGATCTCTGCCTTTTCACAAATGAACTTCCTGCGCTCCATAGGTACAGTTGCACTTATTGGCAAATAGGCACATCCTGCAGAAAGAATTCCCATTACAGCGCTTATAAATTCTGCACCCTTATCAAGGGCTGCTGCAACAATCCCCTTTGTATTGCTTTCTATTAGTGCGCCGGAATACTGCATGGCCTTTTCAGCTATTTCTTTATATGTAAAACATTTCACACCACCATCCGCTTGACGCTGAGCCACAGCAATGCGCTCAGGATATTGTGATGCCATATCAAAAAATCCTTCATGAATTAAACTTGGAGAAATATTTACTCCATTTTTTTCAATTATCTTGTTAGACATTATTAATCCTCCAATAATTCTTCCACAGAATCCTTTCCTCCCTTTTTTTTAAAGTCAATCTTGAATCTGATGATATATGTGAGCCTTGAGTTCCAGCTCATACTCTTTTCCAAGATCAAAAGGGAAGAAATGTTCTCCTTCAAACTCCTTTTTTTTCATTCCTATGGTCGTAACATTTTCCCACTCGTCCATCATCTCAATAGTGGCATCATAATCCTTTGAGCCGGCATAAGCTTCAATAGGAATACCAACTATCTCTCCGTTATAGACGAATGATTCATTAAGCTTATAGTCGTTCTTTACTCTCGGTATAAGAAACTGCATTAGTTCTTCATTCTCAAGTATTTCCTTGGGTGTACCTCCCATTACCTCTAATTCTTTTACAAGCATGCTGTCATCCATATCTGTTGTATAGCGATCAACTATGCTAATACATGGAGAGTGTCTACCCGAAACTATCAACAGCTCCGGCTTCGTGTCACAGTGGGTCTGCATGGTGTGAGCTGTTTTAAAAGCAATGGCAGCTCCCATACTATGGCCATAAAAAACTATTTTTCTTCCATCAGAAAACTCATCTATTGCTTCGGCTAATTGATCTGTAAGCTTTTTCATATCACAGATAGGTTCTTCGTCTATTCGGCAACCCTTACCCGGAAGTTCAATTGGAATAAAGGCTATATTTCTATCATTGATATCCGTCCATTTTTTATAAACAGCAGCCGAACCACCGGCGTGGTGGAAACAAAAAACCATCACGCCATCCTGTTTGGTTTCTAACTTCTCCGAAAAAGGAAACCATACTTTATGTTTATACATTATTCGCACCTCACATTTTTTCCCAGGAATCTGCATCCGCCAGTTCTTCTATAAATAAAATGTATTTATTAAACATCTCACTTATAACCTCTGCTTTAAATAATTCCTTTACATAATCCCAAATCAGAACCAACTTCCCTTCTCTGACCAAAGCTTGGTGATCCAGAGATACCTGAGGGGTTTGGCTTATTGCAAACAGCTCCTTTGTTTCCTTGAATATCTCTGACGTGTCCTCTTCATCTAAACTTCCGAACAACTCACTGGTGAATACAACCGGCAGAACTGCTTTAAAGGGATCTCCGTCTGACATCGCTTTAAGAATTTCCAGACCGTTATAGGTTCGATGCTCAACTGCTTCAAGAATTCGTGTCTTTACCTGCTTCATTTCTTCCAGAAAGCTGCCTTCATTGTCTCTTTTGTATTCAACAACAGTTACATTTGTAAAATCACCTAACAGCTTCTTCACTTCCTGATTGAGAGGCAACCTGTTATACACAGTAAGATTTAGTGAAAACTTTTCAGAGCCTGAGGCCATACTAAGTGCACGCATATATGCTGTACAAACTACAGCTGATGCCGTTGAAGAATAATTTCTTAAGTGGATATTAAGTTTCTGTGTCTGCTCCCGGCTTAGTTCATAACGCAATCTATCAAAATGAGGCTGTTTTACCTGATTGAACTGAAGGTTGTATGGCAGCTTAGGGGCGGGTGAAAGCTTTGAAGCCCGTTGTTTCCAATAGTTTTCAGCAGAAATTACATAATCCTTATCCTTTTGCCATTCATCCTTTTTGCACACATACCGGCAAAAACTATAGTTTGGAACATCAATACTTTTGCCCTTGTACAATTCGTATATCTGTCGAATCATCATATTGGCACTCCAGCCGTCTAAGAGCATACAGTCAAAACTGAAATGAACCACCCTTGAACCGTCTTGAAGCCGGCTGACAAACACATCAAACATTGGCCACTTGCCAACCTCATAAATTTTGTCTTTCCAGTTATCTCTCAGGTTTTTGAAGTCACCATCTGATAACTTTCTATCAGCGACTCTATAGATAGGCACCTTTTCCAGAATCATCTGTCTTCCATCCTCAAGAACAATTGAACGAAGAATATCATGACTATCAATCAAAGTATTAACTGCATTTTCAAGTTTTACCGCATCCACTTTATCCCAAATAAATTCCGCATAATAATGAGCACTGGTTCCGCCCAGTTCGTAATCATTTGAACGTCCAAGAAGATATGCTTTTTGTATCGGAGTAAGCGGATAAGCATTTTTCTTAATATATTCCTCTTTGTGCTTATCCCTTTTTTCCTTCTCTTTAAGATAGTCTAAAATCATCTGCTTATCTTGCTTAAGTTCCTGACGAATTTCATCAGTCATTGCACCCTTTTCAGCTTTAAAGCGCAATGCTCCATTTTCGCTATACAAAGTGATTCCCTTTTCTTCATATTTTTCCAATGGAGAGATTTCATTTAATGAATCTTCTATTCTGATAACCTTCTGCATAACACTCTCAGCATGATTTAAATTGTCATTTTGTTGTACCTTACCATCAAAGAACTCCACCAACTCCGAAATAGCATTGTAGGAAAGCATTTTACTAACAGATGGTCTGATGCCATAGGCATTTTCAAGTTCATCAGCAAGTCGAATCATATCAACAGAAGATACTCCAAGGTGTCCGAAGCTTTCACCCGGATTCACATCAGCAATATCAAGAATTTCACATATTTTCTTTAAAACCGGAGAATCATTATCGGTATTCCTATGTTTTTTAACTTTCTTCAGTTCCAAATTCTCATATATGTCTGCAAGCTTTTTGCGATCAAATTTACCATTGGCTGTCAATGGAAAACTGCTGATGTTTACAACAGCTTCCGGAATGAAATAATGAGGTAAGTATGTCTTTAACTGCTCTATTATTTTTGAACTATCCGGTTTATTCTCTGTCTCTATAAACACAGCTAGGCGCTTTGTCTTATTCCCCACAGGAACTGCAGCGGCTCGGTCATTTATTCCGCATTTTTTTACTGCAGCTTCTATCTCTGCTGTCTCAACTCTGTATCCATTTATCTTCACCTGACCGTCTTTTCTTCCAAGGAATTCAATGCATCCACCCTTGTGATAGCAACCATAATCCCCTGTATCGTACAAGTGCTCTCCTGTCAGTTCATGATTTATAAATGCCGCCTTTGTAAGCTCGGGCTCGTTATAGTAACCCTTTGCCAGACCTGCTCCTGCAATATGAAGTTTTCCCGGAATATGATTGGGGCACCTTCTTCCAAACTCATCCAAAATATAAAATCTCTGATTTGCAAGAGGATAACCATAGGGCACAGAAGTCCAGCCAACAAGTGGCTCATTAACATCAAAATAGTTAGACCATATTGATGCCTCTGTCGCTCCTCCCATGCTGGTAAGCCTTCCATTTGGAAGTGCCTTGGAAAGCTTATTCGGAAGTTCCATTGGTATCCAGTCTCCTGAGAGAATTACCTTTCTGATATTACAGGTAAGTCCACGTTTAAGCAGATGATCGACAAAAATATCCATAATTGTCGGTACTGAATTCCATACAGTAACATCATTGGCTACCACAAGCTCATATTGCTGCTTAGGATCAATACGCTGCTCTTCAGTCGGCATAACAATAGTTCCTCCGACTGTTAACATACCAAATATGTCATATACCGATAGGTCAAAACTCAATGACGATACAGCTATGGCACTGTCACTTTCGCATATACGATATTTTCTGTTTACATCCTCTATGGTATTCATTGCTGCTTCATGTGTTATGAAAACACCCTTTGGTTGCCCGGTAGAACCCGATGTATAGATGATGTATGCTCCATCAGAAGCTTTAACTTCTCTATAAATATCTTTGTTACAATTTCCGGCTATTTCATCTGGAACCAGCTTCTTTAGATTATAATTTTCGTAATCCCGGTCTGTAATAATGCAAAACGGCTTTGCCTTTTCTATAACACGTTCTGTTCTTATCTTCGGCTGTCCATAAGTAAGAGGAACGTATATACAGCCTGCCTTTAGTACTCCAAGGACAGCAGCAATCTGTTCAAATGACTTAGGCAGTTCTATTAATACTCTATCTCCCGGCGTTGCCCCTGCTTCAATAACCGCATTTGCGATACTGTTTGCTCTTTCATTTAATTGAGCATAGGTATATGTACAGCCGTCATTTATAAGCGCCGCCTTATCCGGAATGCGCTGTACATTCTCAATAAATCCCTCATGGAGTAGCTTTCCCACATAATCATAATTTGTTCCATTAGCCTTATGTTGCTCCTCCTTCTGTTTTTTAGAGCGCAAATCAGTAAGTGTTGTGCTGAAAAATTCCTTACCATCTATAGCTTTATTAACCAGGTCGCAATACACCTCAAACATTGCATCCACAACCCCTTCGCAGAATGCCTCATCCAAGGAATCCCAGGAAAGAACAAGGGTACCATTTTCAAAAAACACCTGATGATCCAAGCATACCTGTGGTGTTGACGAAACAACGCTTCGCAAGCTATCCATAATGCCGGACTCTTCCTGAAGATTTTCATCCAATCCAACAGCACTGGTAAATATCACCGGATATAAACGAGACTCTCCGGTTTGTTTTCTAAGCATGTCGGTAAACTTTACGGCAGAGTACTCACAATGAGAAATGTTTTCCATCATGTTTTGCTGAAGCGCCAATGCGTTTTCAGCTATGGTAGTCTGCTTTCTGGTAATATCTACCAGAGCAAGCTTAGTAAAATCGCCTATCATATTCTCCGTATCCTTACCCACATCGTGACGTCTAAATACAGTCAGCATAACTGCATAATTTCCTCCGCCACCGTAAGCAGAAAGAACTTCAGAATACAAAGCAAATAATGCCGCTGAAGGAGTCAGGCCAAACCTGGCTGCATTTTTAGAAAAACTCTTCCATCTGTCTTTAGTAATATCCATTCGTCTACGAATGAATCTTCTATTGGAATTGTCCATAAATACACTTCGGTTGTATGGCAACTGAGGTGCATTTGGAAAATCCTGTGCTTTTTTAGTCCAAAAGGCCTCGTCCTCTATCTGTTTTTGCTGTATCTCTTTTGACCTGCGACAGAACAACTCGTAGTCTCTATAAGTAATTGTGAGATCCTCTAATTCTTCTCCCCGATATAGCTTGTTTAAATCTCGCTTGAAAATAAACAAACTCATTGCATCAGCTATCATAAAATCGATGAGAAAATGTATACGATATCTGCCTCCGGATAATCTGGATAATCTTATCTCGTATAGAGGGCCGCCAAGGGGCAGTATTTTGTGGAACATCTCTTCTCGGATCTCTTCAAGTTCACTTATATTCTCTTCAGAAATATCCACAACTACCACCGAAGATGTACATTCTTTTTCTATGTATTGAATCGCATCCTCTGTAATACGACATCTAAGCATATCGTGTCTTGCCTCAAGCTTTTTCAGTGCTTCGATAAATTTTGCCTCATCCAGATTGTCTACATCTGCTTCAAAATAAGCACAGCAAGCCGAACCTGAAAGCATTGCACGATTATTGTCTCTACCGGCCCAATATGCGTATTGAACTTCATTTAACGGGAACTCTTTATTTCTATCTTCTTCATTTATGGTAACTACAACCGGACCTTCCTCACCCTTTTTATTGTTGTTCTTACTGTTTTGAAGCACAGCCTCAATGACTCCCCCCGGTGTATGCGCATTGAAAAGCCGGCTCAAAGTCAGGTTGGTACCAAAGGTTTTATTAAGAGCTTTTAAAACTGATACTGCACTTATTGAGTCAATTCCAAGGCTTACAAGCTCTGCCTTTTCATCAAGCTCCTCCGGCTCTGTTCCAAGGAGTTCAGACAATATCGTCTTTACATTTTTTTCATTAACTTCAAGGTCATTTTCACTGTTATTTTCAACCTGCAGCTTCAAATCTAATGAAGTTCCATTGCATTCCCTTTCACCTCTTAATGTATGAATATATGGAATCCTGTTAGGTGCAAAGGCATAATTGGGAATATCTTTTAAAACAGGTGAGAAAGGCTTATATAATTTTTTGAAATCGACCTTTATTCCATACTGATATAGTTCACAAACAGTCTTTATTGCATGTGAATTATCTATGTTTTTATCAGCTATGCAAACACAGTCAGCTTCGCCACCCGTGATTGCTGCAATAAGTCCATTTAAAACCGGCAATGCACCAATTTCAACAAAGACAATCTCCTCAAGGTTTCCTACAGTATTTATACTGTCGCAATACTTAACCTCCGACAGAATCTGCTCCATCCAATAGGAAGCATCCGCAAATAAATCACTTTCATATCCGGCTGTAACTGTAGATATCATTTTTACAGTTGGCCTACTGTAGTCGATAGTTTTTGCCACTTCTCCAAATTCTTTTGCTGCTGCATCCATGAAAGGAGTGTGGAATGGTCTTTCTGTTTTTAAGAAGACTGTACGTATTCCTTTTTTCTTAAAAATTTCATCTGCCTTTTCTACTGCATCATTAGTACCTGCAACAACAGTTTGCATAGGTGAATTTGAGGTTGATATATAAAGTCCGGGGATTTCAGAAACCACATTTTGCACTTTAACTCTATCAGCAAATACTGCCAACATTTTTCCCTCAGGAGATAACTCCTGCATAAATCGTCCACGAGCTGCAACAAGCTTTACTGCATCTTCAACTGAAAATACCCCTGCTGTACATGCTGCTGCATACTCGCCTATACTATGTCCGATTACCACTTCCGGCTTTATTCCATAAACCTTAAGCATCTGAACAAGTGAGTATTCCACTGCAAATATTGCCGGCTGAGCATTCTCTGTCTGATTCAAATCGTAATCCTCAGAAAAAACAATATCTCTCAAGTCCCTATCAATATACTTTTTAAATAGGTCAGCACAATGATCAAAGCTACGGCGGAATGTCTCGTTGCCCTTGTAATACTGCTCACACATGCCTTTGTACTGAGAGCCTTGGCCTGTAAAAACATACACCGCTCTTCTTTTTTTATTCACACGATTACTTGAAATTCGCTTTGAGAGTTTTGAGATTAACTCATCCTTACTTTCTCCTATAATTAACCCTCTCTCCGGTAAGCTATCTCTTGTAATATTGTATGAGTAGGACAAATCTGTAAGATTACATTCATCATTTGTTTCCAAGTAAGCCTTAAGAGCTTCTGCCTGTCTTTCTAATCCCTTTTTATCAACGGAAGTAAGCACAAATGGATAAGTCTCCATAGATTTACCTTCCTGCTTATTATCCTCATACTCTTTTAGTACAATATGTGAGTTCGTACCGGAAAGACCGAAGGAACTGACACCGGCAATTCTGGGTTTGCCGTTCTCAGTTTTCCAGTCCATAAGTTTATCTGCTACTTTTACCGGAATAGCAGACCAATTGACATATTCTGATGGAGTATCATAGTTCAAGCTTTTTGGAAGCTTTTTATTCTCCAACATTAGAGAAACTTTTATTAAACCGGCTATGCCTGCTGCTCCTTCAAGATGTCCAATATTAGTTTTTACCGAACCGATATACACAGGCTTTTTTCTGGAATCAGACAGCCGGCTTGATATTGCCTGTATCTCAATTGGATCTCCAATGGCTGTTCCTGTTCCATGAGTTTCAATATAGCCTATATCATCTGAATCTATCCCGGCCTTGTCCCAAGCCCTACGCAACAATTCTTCCTGCGCAATACCATTTGGAGCGGTAAGGCTGGTACTTTCCCCGTCTTGATTTAATTCTGAGCCAATAATAATACTGTGAATATTATCATCATCTTGTTTGGCGTCAGACAGCATTTTTAAAATAATGGCAGCGGCACCTTCACCGCGAACTGTTCCATCTGCATCCTTGTCAAATGCCCTTACTTCGCCTTTTTTTGATAGTATTCCAAGTCCTGCAACCTTTTGAGTAATCTCCGGAGAAAACATAATGTTGACTCCACATACAAGTGCCATGTCACAATCGTTATCCTTTAAGTACTTCAAGGCAGTATCTATGGCTACAGATGAAGAAGAACAAGCGGTGTCTATTGAAATAGATGGACCACGCAAACCGAAAAAATAGGAAATCCTTCCGGAAATAAAAGAATGATCTATTCCGGTTATGTTCATGTTTTCTTCGTTTCTAAGCATGTTTTCATAACCAAAATCATTTTGTACAACACCTACAAACACGCCCACTCGTTTGTTTTTTAACATTTCCGGCGAATATCCGGCATTCTCAAAAGCTTCCCAACATACCTCCAGAAGAATTCGCTGCTGAGGATCAAGGTAAGCAGCCTCATCAGGAAGTATTTTAAACAGTCTGTTGTCAAACTCTTCAATATCTTCCAGAAAACCACCTTTATTCAGATATGGGTTATCATCAAACTTCTCCTTACCGTATTCATTCCAGCGATTATCCGGTATAGCACAAATCCCGCTTTTTCCATCTTTAAGAAGATTCCAAAAATCATTGGTGTTACGTACACCACCGGGAAATCGGCACGCCATTCCAATGATGGCTGCCGGTTCATTTCCCTTTGCTTCCTTGAGTTGAGCTTTTAACTGTCTGATCTCAAGAAGTGCTTTTTTCATCAACTCTTTATCGTTTGGCATAATATAAGGTCCTTCCTTAATGTAAACATGAATATTTTTTAGTAATCAGTTATTAATTTGGATACGCTTAAAGCAAAGTCCGGATTTTCAACGCAGCTATAATGATCACCATCAATATCCGTAATCTCTATATCGCCTATACAAAGATCAGTCCAATAATCAATATTCTTATCCTTGCTATAGAACATGCTTGAATTGTCCTTCGCATTCAAGAAACGTATGTCTCCAAAGTAGGAATCCATCTCGCCATTGCAGCACCTTATTGTTTGACAGTATGCTTTAAATACTCCTTCCAACATAGATGGCTCCAGTTGCTCTCCTGTCTTTTCCGAACCGCGCTTTGCATAAAGCTTAAAACGGTCTTCCATAGAAATTTCTCCAAGTCTATTCATGCCCTTGCCAAACTCTGCATAATCCGGCATTGATTGTAAGTTATCGCTCAAATTATCCGGAATCTTTCCAAATTCTTTTATAACATCAACAAACATTTTCTCTAAGTTAACTTCTCTGCAATCTTCGAACACACCCAAATCCTCCAGAGTTATTCCAAAGTTTGGAAGGAACATTAACTCTATCATCAAACGGTCTTCTATGATCCAAGGTACTGTCTGTGAATCAATAAGGATTACATCTACTATCTCCTTGCCTTGCTCTACGAGTCTGTTTGCACACTGAGTTGCAAGCCAACCACCAAAGCAATATCCAATAAGCTGAATCTGTTCAGCCCCGGTCTCCAAGATTATTTGGCTATAATCATCTGCCAGCTGCTGCACCGCAGTCTCTCGATCCATCTGATAGTATCTGTCCGCATCGCCAAGAGCTATAGTCAGTACGTCTCCCTTGTTCCGGTTTACCAGATTTTCCACAATATATTTCAGTGAATTCATTGTTCCAAAGGCCGCATGGAAGATTACATGAAGTGGACCTTCTCCCGCCTTGTACAACTGAGCTGCTCCTATGTGTTTTGATTTAAGAGTATCGCTTTGTGTCTGCTCCTGAATGTCTCCACGTTTTTCTGCCACAAACTCAGAAAGCTCCTGAATATTAGGATGATTTAACATAAATCTGAGCACCGTATCAAATGGGATGTCTTTTAAAATTTTTTCTCGAATTGCACCTGTTGCCTGTGCAAGAATAAGAGAATCCGCGCCATGGTCATAGAAACTATCTCTAAGCCCTAATCCTTTCATTCCCAATCCGCCTAAGATTTCAACAAGTTCCTTCTGTAGATCATTCATTTCTGCAGACAATGCATCTGTATTATCATCACCGGCTACTGCAGAAACAGTAGCTCTTTTTTCTGCAATTGCCTTCAAAGCTTTACCATCAATCTTGCCATTAGCCGTAACCGGCATACTATCCAACATAATGTAGCTGGTCGGTATCATGTATGAAGCCAGATTATCCCTTATAAGTGAAGTGATATCTCCTCCACTTATGTTCTGCCTCTCTGTCTTAAACTGCTTTATATAAAGTTCAAGCCCAAACACGCCTAAACTGTCATTTTCTTTAGGCAGTACTAAAGAAGAAGTTTCAGAATCTGCCTCATCCAGCAATTCCTGCCATTGCTTGGAATCGATAAACGCTTTATCTTTACGCAAGTCATCCTGAGGCTCTGTCATTAAAAATCCCTGAGATGCCAATATCCAAGCTTCCTCTCGCACCGGCTCCGTGAAGAGGAAATATCCACCCGGACGTACCAATCTTCTAATCTGTTTTAAGCTGTAGCATATATCCTTTGCATTTTCCAAAACTCCAACTGCAATAACAATATCGAAATAGTTTTCTTCAAATCCCTGCTCTGCAATGTCTTTATCAATATTTAAAACAGAGAATCTCATATTTGGAACACCATTAAACTTACCCTGAGCCAATGGAATGAAGTGGCTGTTAATGTCCGTCACATAATATGTAAAATCTTTACCCTCAAGAGTCTTTGTGACACGAAGTGCAGTTGCACATGTACCGGCGCCAATCTCAAGAATTCTCAGTGGTCGTCCCAGATTAGAATAGTTATTCACAAAGCCGCAGATGCAGCTATTTAAATAAACTGATATCTTGTTGTTGATATACATATCTTCAACAACATCTGTTTTTCCATCCGGATAAAGAAGTTTTATAGGATCAATCTCTCCTGACAACAAGCCAGTTAACGAAAGGGCCGAATTAGAAATATATTCCAAGAATTCAGACGTACCCATCTCTGCCAACCAGTTCCTGCCAAGCTCCTGCCACTCCGCCTGCATTTTCTCTTTTGAGATTTCTATGCAGCATTTTTCAGTGAAGGAATATTTATTGCCATCAGGCTTTAAATATCCTTCCTTTTGAAGCAAATCTATCCAGTAAGAAACCAGCCATTTATGCTTATCCAGTATCCTGTCAGATTCTTTTAAACTTCCCTCAGTAAACCCATCACCCAGCACTTCATTAATAGCATTAGACATAGCAATATAAAGAAGCCGGTTCTCCTTATTCATCAAAGACTCTATGCCTGCTGTATCAACTCCCTCTATATCAGGGCGCGCATATTCCTCGATATCTTTGGAAAGCTCTTTCTGCTCATTGATATACTCTTCTTTCTGATTATCATCTGAGAAAGCCGGCTCATAAAAGCAAATCATGGCATGTTCACCTTCGTTGCTTGTATATACTACCGAGCAGTTTTCAACAGTTCCTGAACGCTTTACTGCGCTCTCGATTTCTCCAAGTTCAATTCTGTGTCCATTGAACTTAATTTGGGAGTCTGAACGTCCAAGGAATTCTATTTCACCATTCTTGTGATATTTTCCTATGTCACCGGTCTTATACATCATCCTTCCGGTCTCAGGATCTTTTATAAACTGAAGGTCAGTCTTTTCTTTATCGTTGTAATATCCGTCAGCAAGCCCATCACCTAAAATGTAAATATCACCCTTTACACCTACAGGCCTATCCTTAAGTCTACTGTCAAGAATTCTAAACTGCTGATTAGCCAGTGGAAGGCCGTATGGTATGCTTGCAAATCCTTCTGATGGTCCTTCGTAGTCGTGATAAATAGACCAGATAGCTGCCTCAGTTGCACCGCCAAGGCTTACAACTCTGGCATCCTTTGAATAGCCATGCAGCCTATCCGGAAGGAAGAGCGGTATCCAGTCGCCTGATAGCATCACTAATCTTAGAGAAGAAATATCCGGAACATTGTTCTCATAATCCAGATATACCATCACCATGTTTAAAAGTGATGGCACACTATTCCAAACTGTAACCCCCTCTCGTTCAATAATCTTAGCAAGATACTCAGGTTCTTTTTTCCTACTATCCTCCGGATATACCACTGTGCCGCCAACTGAAAGCAATCCGAATATGTCAAACACAGACAAATCAAAACTCAATTGCGATACGCCTATAGTGCTATCATTTTCATTAATATCGTATTTACGAATTATGTCCTCGATGGTATTTACCGCTGCGCCGTGAGATATCGCAACCCCCTTAGGCTCACCTGTGGAACCGGATGTAAAAATAATATAAGCCAAACTACTTGCATCAATTGAATTTGTTTTAGGAAGCTCTACACTATTTCCCTCTGCATCCACAAATATTTTTTTAATTCCATCAGGATATTCTGTCTCATCATCAGTTAAAGTGATAACCGTACTAATGCCCGCACGTTCTATAATTCGGCCAATTCGATTAGCGCCCTGTTCCGTTGATATAGGCACATAAACAGCCCCTGCAGCAAGTATTGCTATAGCAGCTGCAGGCTGGTAAACAGATTTCTTGGCAGCTATTCCCACAGTGTCTCCTGCCTTTACACCGTTTTCCATTAAGCCACCAAAAATTTTTCCTGCTATTTCAATAAGCTCAGAATAGGTATATTTATTTTCTCCGGCCACAACTGCAATTTTATCTGGGTATTTCTCGGCCGCTTCCAGAACTTTGTCATGGAGAAGATGCTTAGGTAGTTTCAAAGCTGTATCGTTAGCATTTAAAAATATAGATTTCTGATACTTTGGATATGTCTGCTTTGCTGCAATCTCCGGTTCTACACCATTTGCCATGGCCTGAAGAAATTCACTGAATAATGTAAACATGTCATCAATAACACCATCCTTGAACACACCTCTTCGCACATCCCAGTTGACCTGCATGCCGAAATTTCCATCCATAACCTGACAATCAATAAATACCTGTGGAGTTTGACTGATACCAATTCCTGAAACCATTCCCTTTACAGTTGCATCGTCCATAGAGGACAATAGTCCCACAGCACTTGTAAACACATAAGGCATTGTCGCAGCTGCGCTTCCTTTTCTGTTTGCAAGCTCACGCATAAATGCAACTCCGGAATACAAATTGTGATCCATATCCTCGAACAGCTGCATGTTGGCACGCTTTACATTTTCAATAAATGTTTCATTATTATCTAAATCAATATCCAAAAGTGTAAGTGACGTGAAATCTCCAATAACCTTACCAATATCCTCATGAAGAGGTTGTCTGTTTAGCATAGTAAGATTAATTGCAAATCTCTTGTTTTCGCTGAAGCAGCTTAATGTATGGGCATAAGCCATTAATACAAGAGCTGTGGGAGTGACATTGAATTTATAAGCAAAATTTTTAACATTTTCCCAAAGTTCCGGTGTAAGCTGCAAAAACTTTCTATCGAATCGTGCTTCTTTGTTTGCAGAATATGGCTCTGTATCTATCTGCGGACAGGTTGGGAAATCTTCTAATTTATTTAACCAATAGTGCTTATCCCTTTCACAGGCTGCACTTTCTTTCATTTCTCTTTCAGCTAAAACATAGTCTCTGAAGCTCACCTTAACTTCAGGTATTTCATCCACTTTACCGAAATATAATTCTTCAAATTGATGGAGTAGCATCCAAATACTGGTCCAGTCAGCAATAATGAATTCAATTGAAAAATGCATTATCGCACTGTCATCATAGTTTGATACTCCCACTGCAAAATATGGCCAGCTGCCCACTTCAAACTGCTGATGTCCCATTTCTTCCATCACCTGTTCGGCAGGGGTGTTCTTATAATCCTTAACAGCAAAATGCGGAGCCTTTTCAAGTATCTGCTGATACCCCTCTTCATGCATCACAGCTCTAAGCATCTCATGACGGTCTATGAGATAGTTCCATACTCTCTCTACTTCATTCACATCCAATTTTTCATAATTCAGTTGAAGGTAAATATGACATGAAAGTCCGCCGTAATCAAACAGATTACTTCTTCCCATAAGGTAGGATTGCTGTACATCTGTAAGCACGAATGGTTTGTACCTGTCTGCTTTATTTTCTGAAAGAGTAATCTTTCTATTGTCAGGATCTAATAATTCCAACAGCTCACTCTTTAACTCCTTCAACTGCGCAATATCTTCCGGCTGTATAGCTCCTGTATTTGCTTTGAATTTTATTTTTTCATCCTCTTTCCAGAGAGATACGCCTTTATTTTCCAGTTTTTCAATCAAACTCAATGCTTTACTGTAATTTTCTGTCATATCACAAACTCTCTCCTATGTATTTTTTCTGCAAATCTTTTATTGTTTTGGTAACATCAGATTCCTCGTTATTACTTGCCTGTATAAGCTCAGGAAATCCCAGCTCCGCTGTCAACTGTTGCCACACCTTTGCCGAATACACCGTTTTGGTATAGTAGCTTCCTGCTTCAGCCTTGTTTTCTTCTCTGCAAAGCTTCAACATACAGCTAATATCCTCAGCTATAGCAGGTATCCACTGCGCTTTAAACACTTCAAAAAAACTATTCTCTTTTGATTCATATAAGCGGATATGTTGAGGCAAGGACATGCTTGTATCTGTGGATGAATCAGCATGAATTGTTGTATTTGCGTCGTGAACAGGAACAAACATCTTCCCATACCACATAACCCCACCGGTGGTATCTTCAAGACAAAGCCTGCCTTGTTCAGTGATAATTGTTATACGATGAAGATAATGCATGAAATTGTCGGGATCATCCGGAGCTACTTCGTTTTGAATCTGCATTAAAGCAGTCACTCCTCCGATTGACGCCGATACTGCATCGAAAGGATGAGAATCTCTACCCACCTGCTTAATTTCAAATGGTCTCATCGACGGTAGAGCCTCAGAAAGAATTCTAACAAGCGGATAAGTCACTTGGGATGCTCCGCCTATATCTAGATAGATTGGCTTTGATATACTGCATATTGCCTTCGCACTTTCTATGAAGCACTTTATATTTGGTAAGAACTCGTACAGGTCTCCTATACGATATAAGACTTTGTTTTTCTTTGCTGCACGTATGCATCGTTCCGCATCTTTGTAATGCACCGGTTGTTCCTGGATTACATTTATCCCCCGCTCCAGCAAAGCTTCTGCCAGTTCGGTGCCATTTCCTCCCAGAACACCTGATCTAACTGCAACGCAGGCCAACTGAATATCATCTTCCAGCTCGTCTATAGAAGTGTAGGAATTAACCCCATAATTAGCTGCGCATCTTTTTGAACGTTCACTGCCTGTAGATAAAATTCCAACAAATTCTATTTCATCTGATAACAAGGTTAATGCCTCGCAATAGAATTGCCCAAAGGTCGTTCCGCAAACAATTGCTTTAATCTTATTTTTCACAATCATATCTCTCCAGTCATTTCTGTATTTAAGTCATCAAGTCTAAGGTCAAATTCTTCGAACATTAACATTTCCGGCGAACTACGCAGTCTATCCACAATATCATCAATATATTTTTCATATAGATTTGTTGCCGGAAACTGTGAAAAACAAAAAGCCCCTTTAATAATCTTTTCTTTAGCAACAAGTTCTGTCACTATCCCGGCTGAAATTCCCGTTAAAGCCGGTGAGGAAGTAAATTTCACAACTGTTGATCGGACTTTATTCTCGTCATTTATGTCGCAACCGTTTACCTCAATCAGGAATGCCATATGCTCTTTTGAACGGCTATAGTTAAGCTGACTTTGTAACATCAGCTGTTCCACTGCTTCTTTTGGCTTATCAGGAAAAGTCAAAACAGAATGCTCCACAGCCTTTTGCATATTTGTATTCCCAAAAGCAATGTAATGACGGCAACCTTTACATCCTGTGACACGAGCCACTACCTCCGTTTCCGAATCCTGATACTGTCGCAGATCATTATTGCCGATAAAGGGGATTGTAACGTCTTTACGTATTTCTGTAGGTGCTTTCTTTTCCAGAACATCTTTGCTCACACCTTCCAGATAATCGTACGCTGCGCCCCTTGAAAAAAGGCCGTCCATTGATGTGATGTGAGCATATTCATTTATTTCTTTGAAGTTTCCGGCTGCATATACTCCTATCACCGCTGATAATCCGGGAAGAGCACCTGCCCCATATATATAAAGAGTTTTCTTCGGAAGTTTAGTTAATTCACAGGATGGAATTCCTGTATCCACGCAAGGAATTCCTTTTGTCTCACAGATTTCGGAAATAAATATCCTTATATCTTCCGGACAAAACATGGCATTTAAAATAACATCCTTGCCGTTTATAAACTCCATCAGATTTTCTTTTTTTTGCATATCTCCAAAGGTCCATTTCACCTTTGAAAGATTATTGAAGAAGCTGTCGCCCTTAATCTTTTCTTCTTTATGCCCAAAAGCAAAAACATTATATTTTTCTGTATCTGTAAGATACTTTAGGGCGTACCTTCCAACACTTCCGGCTGCTCCCAGAACTCCAACATTTTTCATAAAATTATTTCCCTCTCACCTTTAGTTAGCTTAAACTAACTTTATGTTGCAGTAATTCCTCCACTTTTCAGTAAAAAGATATGCCCGACCAGTCACGCTGGATCAGGCACATGCTTTACATAGCTTCTTTTCCAAAAAAAGCTTTAAGCTTTAAAATGTTACTCTCACATATATCATAGTTTTCCATAACTGCCCCTTTTTCCAGATGAACCACTCTGTCGCAACAAGACAGTATCAGCTCCAAATCGTGAGTTACAACAAAAACTGTTTTGCCCAATTTTCGCAGCTTGATCAATTCGTCTGATACCTGTTTCATGTGAGAAAGATCAAGTCCGCTTGTTGGCTCATCGAATATCATGACCCCTTTTTCGGAGGCTAAACCGGAAGCGATAGCCACTCTTTGCTTCTGCCCTCCGGAAAGAGCCATAGGATGAATGTCAGCATATTCATACAAATCAAGCTGAGACAAAATATCAAGTGCTTTTTTTTCTTTTTCTTCCTCACTAAGAGAGGCGTCTGTTATGCTAAGCACCGCTTCATCTTTTACGCTTTCTGTAAATAACTGATGATTTACATCCTGCATAATCATATAGCAGTTATGCAACCTCTCTTTATTTTTCAAGGTCTTCTTGCCATATCGCATTACGCCTTTGAACTTCTTTTCAAGGCCACAAATATTTCTTACGAGGGTGCTCTTTCCCGCGCCATTATGCCCAATGACTGCAATAACGCTATTGGAAGGCACCTCTAATTCAGGTATGTCTATACCGTGTTCACCATCACTATATGAAAAGCAAAAATTCTCAAGAGTTATTGTTATATCTGATTGCTCTCTATGCTGGAAATCTGTCTGCAGATCGTCCAGCCTCAATGGTCTGATTCCAAGCTTTTCAGTCTCAGCACTGCTAATGGTAGAAATCCTTTCTTTATTCAGTTCATGGATAATTTCTCCATTTTGCATTATCAGCAATCTGTCAGCCAACTCTCTCAAGAAGAAAAGTCTATGCTCGGCAACAATAATCGTTTTGCCCTGAGCCTTCCAGTCCTGCAGAATTTCCTTTAGCCTTTCTATGGCATAAAAATCCAAATTAGAAGAGGGCTCATCAAGAACAACTATATCCGGTGATAGCACGTTAATCCCTGCACAAGCAATTATTTGCTTTTCGCCTCCGGAAAGCTCAAATATATTTCTGTTTAACAATCTTTCTATAGACATTGAAGATGCAGTTTCTCTTATTGAGCTTTTTATCTCCAACGGAACTCTCCTCTGATTTTCTGATGCAAAAGCAATCTCATCAGTGGTATTTACATTAAAGAACTGAGATCGTGGATTCTGAAATACACTGCCGACATGTTTTGCTATTTCATATATCGGCGTTTCAGAGATATCCTTGCCATCTAGTTCTACCGTTCCGTCCATAGTACCTTTGTAGTATTGGGGAATAAGTCCGTTTATCATTCTTGTTATTGTTGTCTTGCCGCATCCCGAACCACCGGTTAAAACAACAAACTCTCCATCTGCTATGGTAAGGTTTATATTGGAAACTCCACCTTTATCAACTGCATTGCCATCTGCATCAACTACATTGTACGAGTACGAAACATTTTTGAATTCTATCATCTTCTCACCTAATAAACTAAAAATAAAACAAACATCGTTATAGAGCCAATGATAGCCACTATGTCAATCGATCCTATACCTATTTCGCAGATATGCGTGCGTTTTTCTCCTGCACTAAGACCTTTAGACAATGAAGCCGCTGATAATTCGTCTGCTATTCTGACCGTAGACATCATAAGTGGCACTAATATGTATTCAACATAAGTCAAAGGCTGCTTTAATGGGTGCCCCAACTCTCGCATCCTTTTCGCGTCATTTATTGATTTGTATTCTTCTGATAAAGTTGGAAAATAGCGAAACATAACTGATATAGGAATGCTTATGAATGAAGGACAATGCATGTGCTCCATAGCCGTTATAAATTCACTTACAGATGTGGATTTAACTGTGTACCACCCCATCATATAACCGGCAACAAATCTGGTAATCAAACCGCAAATCATCATGAGGATAATATTGCACATCCCATGAGTATAGGGTGCCACTTGCTTTTCACAAAATAGTGCCGTTCCTAAAAGCAGTAAATATATGGTTGCCGCCTTGTATTGCCTTATACTCAGCAGCAACAAGAAAGGGATTGCCGCACAAATAATACGCAGCACCCCCTCTATCCCTACTGTGGTTCCGCCTATCATAATAATAGATATCGCCATAAGAAGGAGCAGTTTGCTTCGCGGATCCAACCTTATAAAAGCTTTGGACTTATCGCTACATACTCCAAATTCCATTACGCCATACCCGCCTTACGAAAATGCTTTTTAAGTACCTTAGCTCCCAAGAGTCCACCGATTGCACCACCAACAAGGCACATAATAATCATTGCAAAGAATACCCATGTAGGAGTGTAACTCTTCATAGCTTCAACATATTCCTGTCCATATCCGTCAACAATGCTGGCAAAATAAGCTTCACGGAAACTAAAGAAAAATGCTATAACCATGCCAAGGAACCACAAGCTGAAAACCGCCGAACCTGCCACACAATGCTTAATGCTCTGATAGTTCCCCATCTTTAAAATAACTTCTGTTAAAAGACCTGCACCTATACAGAAAAGAAGGATCGGATAAGGATGTCCGATAACGAACATGATAATTCCAATTAATGTACCGGTGATAGTTATCATTCCAAAATGCTTAATTTTTGAAAAATAAAGCATAAGCGGAATTCCTGCCACAAGCGGGCAAAGAAACGGCGTGAAAACCATAAAAATGGGAATAAAGCCAAAACAAGCTACCGCAAACATGACTACAAAGTAAAGAGCCGAAAATACTCCTACTGTAATAAGATCTTTGATTTCAAATTTTTTTTCCATACATTTTACTCCCCTTTCAGTTAGCAAGAACTAACTATCGTTTTATATCACTTACCAAACTCCCTGTCAATAAAACTATGAGGATTATTTCCCTACTTGATAAAAAAAGCCATTTAGCGTTTAAACTAAATGACTTTCCTCTTTGATTATAACAAAGTCTGCATGATAGCCACAGCGTAATACACAATAAAAATGAAATTAGTATACCCTCCGCATATGACCATATGAAGTCCCTTGGGGAGTTTCCTTGATAATGGCTTTAAAAGAAAAAGAACTCCGGGAGATATCAGTGCCATCCACTGCGGGAACACTGTCTTTCCTAAAGCTATCAGAACTATCAAAATCAGAAGTCCCAAGCCTTCACCTGCATACAATATAAGTGCAAGCTTCTGAAAATACTTCATGGCTATATCTAAACCGTCTCGATGCTCATCTGCTCCAAGAAGTCCAAGATAAGCACAGTGACTGTGATATGCACCTCCTGCAATAATACCGAAACAACTTAGCAAAAATGCCGCAAACGCAGCATTATGAAATGCCTCATCCGTAATCAGTACAATGTGATAAAAGCCTATACAATAAAGAAACGCCGCTACAGGCCCTATCAAGCCGCCAAGCATAACACGCTTTGGAGGAAGCTCTTTCATAATATCAATAATAGGATTTATTGTTCCGTCTTGCACATAATCATCCTTATCAAAGTATAAGGTCATGTCTCCGCAGAACATAAGAAGCGCTCCTATAAGGCCTACTGTAATTACTGTTGTCATACCTGCTCCTTTTTATATTTATATTTTATGCAAAATACTTCTTCGCAAGCATCTGCAAATTTCCCTTATTCACATCAAGCATCTTCTCTGCATCCAGATCAAACATCCTTGTGCATGTGTGAGTGATAAACTCAAAGTCATGTGATACAAGAAAAATAATGGCTCCGCCGCCTGAAAGCTCTTTTATAAGTTCACTTACCCTTATCATAGAATCATAATCAAGTCCGCTTGTCGGTTCATCAAAATAAAGCACTTCACTGTTTTTTATAAGAGATGCGCCGATAGTAACACGCTGTTTTTGCCCTCCCGAAAGAGCTGCCGGATGTTTATCTTTATATTCTGAAAGTGCAAGCTTATCAAGCGTACCTGAAACAAGGTCACTGTCAACATCTGATATTCCAAGCGTAAGTTCCTCTTCCACACTTGTTGTAAAGAGCTGATAATCGGCATCCTGCATTACAAGATAAGATAACCTGCGCCTGTTTGCAGGTGAAAGCTTCTTTCCACCATAATACACCTTTCCGCCTTTCTCTTTTAATATTCCAGTTAGTACGGAAATCAATGTTGTCTTCCCCGCTCCGTTATGTCCGATAACACCTATAACATCTCCGGGAGACGCTTCAAATGAAATATTATCAAGTATCCTTTGCTTCTTTTCATATTCAAAAGAAAGATTTTCAACCTTAAGCTTATGTCCTCCAAGCCTCGATTTCACAGCCAATTTATCATCCTGCTTATTATCGATTTCTTTTTCGGGATAAACTGTTCTTAGTCCCTTATGAATCCTCAGCGTTTTATCAAGCTCACAAAACTCTTTTCCCGTGTATCTTGCAACTATACTGCCATTTTCTATATATATGACGCTATCAATAAGATCTCTTAAATAATAAAATCTGTGATCTGCGACAATTATCGTATATCCTGCACTTTTCAGCTTCTTCATTATTCCCGCAAGGCGCTTTGTAGCCTCATGATCGAGATTTGCAGAAGGTTCGTCAAATATGTATACTTTTGGCGCAAGTGCATATACAGAGCCAATTGCTATCTGCTGCTTCTCACCACTTGATAGCGCAAAAATACTTCGATTAAGATACTGTTCAAGCTCAAGATCGGTCACCGCTTTCTCAACTCTGCTTATTATCTCTTCGCGCTCATAACCCATATTCTCACAGCCAAAAGCAAGCTCCCTTGTCGTATCGGTCATAAAGAACTGAGAGCGCGGATCCTGAAACACCGTACCTACCTTTCCCGCAATCTCAGAAGGAAGCATCTTGAGCAAAGATTTTTCTCCGTATAAAAGATCTCCTTTTGTTTCCCCGGGATAAAAATGTGGAATCAGTCCGTTTAACGAACGAAGTAAGGTTGACTTTCCGCAGCCGCTTCTTCCCGTGAGCAAGAGAAACTCACCGTCTTTTATCTCCATATTTATATTCTTCAATGTATCTTCATTCATTCCTTCATAGCAGAAGGAAAAATCTGCAAATCTAATCATCCCTGTCTCCATAATATGTATTGGCCTATCTCAGACCTGTCTGCCACAAAAAGAGCAATGACCAGGCAAAGCGTACATGCAAGAATAACATATTCTTTAGCACCAAATTTTATCTTAAGAAGTGCATGGCGCTTATTCTCTCTTTCCATTCCCCTTGTGGTACCTGAAGCCGCAAGTTCATCTGAAACCTTAAGGCATCTCATAAGTAGCGGTATCAGTATGTATTCGACGGTCGCAAACGGGTGAGTTAATACTTTTAACACCGTATCGCTCACCCCCCGTATCCTCATGGTATTCCTGATCATCCTATACTCTATTGCAAGAGTAGGTATATACCTAAACATAACAACAAAAGGAATGATCACCGTAAGCGGCATACCTGCTCTTTCGAACGACACCGTAAGTTCATCCATATACGTACTTTTTATCACCCATCTTCCCAAAGTAATGATGGGAATCATCTTAAGCACCGTAACTCCGAAGATACTTATCATAAGGCTGAGCACCGGAATCGTCAGATATCTGAGACACGTATTCAGATATGAGATGACCAGATAAGTTATTAACATCTTTATTCCCCAACCGGGATCACTGCCTGCCATTACAAATAACGTAACCGACAACATCAGCAGTAATACAGGTATATCTCCATTTATAAAAAAGCTGACACATCCGAGTATTATCAGCAATAAAAGCTTTAGTCTGGGATCAAGTCTCGCAGTTCCATGAAAAGATACCGCAAGTATTTTTTCTCTTATAGATTGATTCATAATAAATACTCCGTAAAAAGATATTCTTTATTTATGAGCAAAAAGGCTGAGCCCTTAAAGCATCAGCCTTTTTCAATATATCTTGGAAAATTACATTCTTTTTTGGAATTTTAATACTTATGCTGCCTGCACAAGTCCTGCCTTTACAAAGTGCTTTTTAAGCACCTTAAGTCCGATGAAGCCTCCGACAAGTCCTCCGATGAAGCCTGCAATAATAATAACTGTGAGCATAGGCCACTGTGTCATATTGATAAGGCCGTCAACATACTCCTGTGAAAGACCATTTCTGAGTGTTGTCTGCATGAATGCATCTCTCAGAATATTCATGGGTGCAATGGCCCCGAATGTGAAAATTCCGCTAAATACCGAATATGCAGCGATCATCTTTCCTGTTGTGATCTCTCTTTTTCCGATAATAAGGAAATCAGCTAATAAAGCTCCGACAATAAGGCCTGTTCCTACAGTCCAGAATGCGCCTACAAGGAATGAAAGAAGTCCCTGTATAACTCCTGCAATTGAAAGTGCTCCATACTTTGGCACCTTTGCCAAAAGAAGCATCATAACAATACCATTTACAACTGAAACAGCGGGCGGATAGAAAACGTTGGTAACAGGTCCCGCAAGACTCATAACAATACTGATGATCATGTAGATAATAAACATAAGTGCTGTAAGTGCTCCCGTAAGGATAAGATCCTTTCCGATAAGCTTAGTATTTTTCATACCCTAATTCCTCCCATGTAAGACTCTTATTACGTTAGCAATAGCTAACCACGAGAAGAATTATACAATTCGCCATGATCAAATAAAAACCCAAAAACGGTTTAATTATACCCAAAATCGGTTCTGTATTCCTTTGGAAGAACACCGTATCTTTTCTTAAATGCCGCGGAGAAATTGCTCGGTTTCGAATATCCGCTTTTAAATGCGATCTCTCCAATGCTCATATCCGTTTTAATCAGCATATATGCAGCATTTTCAAGTCTCTTTTCAACTATGTAAGAATGAACCGGTTTATCATATACTTTTGAAAAAATCTTGGAAAATTTTGAAACACTTAAGTTAACTGCCGATGCAAGTTCTTTGCACGTAGGAATCCTGTCTTCGCACGAATCTATTATTTTCTTTGCTTCGATAAGAGCGCCCCGATCGGTCTTTGAAATATCGGAATATCTTTTATCCATATGCCCCTCATCAAAAACAACCTTAAGATAAACCGTAAGAAGTTCTAAAATCTTACCATCAAGATACATATCACTCAGAAATCCTTGATACTCCTTAAATCCGTCCAGCTGTTCCAAAATAAAATCAACATATGGCGTCAGAGGCATATTGGATTTATTTTCCAATATGCCTCTACTTAATATATTCTCCTTATCTTCATCAAGATATCCCTCAATAATGCGATTATAATATTCAAGCGGAAGTTTTATTGTTCTAAATACGAAGTCCGTATTTTTCTTATAACACATATATTCATTTTTCCCGCTACCGGGCCAAAGACGCATCTCGCCTTTTTTTATCTCATACGTCCTGCTGTCACCCTCGACTTCCCAAAATGCTTCTCCACTAAGGCAAAACATAAGCTGAATATACTTATCGCTATTGACGCCTTCAACATTCGCATCAGAGAGATAATTCATCTTCCAATCAGTAAGAACTATTCCTTGCCCGGTATACGTACTTTTAATTTTCCCGTTGCCGATTTCTTTGGGAATATCCATAAAAAATGCCTTGGGTAAGCTATCGTTCATATCAGAATATACTGAATTCATGTATCTGCTGTTATTCATCGTTCCACCAAAACCTGTATCAACCAAGCCCTACATCAAGTGCCATCATAAGAATGAACCCTGCCGCAAAACATACCGTTCCTATATTGGAGTGTTCACCTTCAGACATCTCAGGAATCAATTCCTCAACTACAACATAGATCATCGCTCCCGCCGCAAAACTGAGAAGATACGGCATCATTGGAATAAGTACTCCGGATGCGACTATTACCAGAATTGCTCCGATTGGCTCAACTATTCCCGACAGTACGCCATACAGGAAAGTTTTCCCTTTTGGCACTCCCTCACCAAGAAGCGGCATTGAAACTATCGCTCCCTCAGGAAAGTTCTGTATTGCAATACCCAGTGCCAAAGCAAGTGCTCCCGCATAAGTAATGGCACTGTTTCCATACATCCATCCCGCACAAACTATTCCAACTGCCATTCCTTCGGGAATATTGTGCAGAGTTACGGCAAGGACAAGTTTAGTTGTTCTCTTTAGTCCGCTCCTTGGGCCTTCTTCAAGTTTATCCAGATGCATATGGGGAGTCACAACATCAAGCACAAGAAGAAATAACATTCCTATGCCGAATCCTATGGATACGGGAACAAATCCCATTTTTCCCATATCTGCCGTTTGATCAAGCGCCGGCAATAACAAACTAAAAAAAGAAGCCGCAACCATCACACCTGATGCAAATCCGGTAAGAGCACGCTGCATCTTTTCTCCTATTGCTTTTTTAAAAAAGAATACTGTCGCAGCTCCGAGCGCAGTTCCCAAAAACGGAATCAAAATAATCTGAAACATAAAAATACCTCGTTAAGTTAAGTGTTCTGCTCAATAAATGAGGAAGAAAGCAAACGCTTTCTCCCTCATTTTATCACATTATTTTTTGATTCCAACCGCCTTGGACCAGTTGAACAGATCTCCGACCACTTTGCAGTGATGTTCAATCTCTTTATCAGACATACCATGAACAATCGGTTCCGTGTACAACTTCCACAATGCCGAGACAAGCACGTGAAGCTCCTTGCGAGAAATTTTCTTATCTGCAAGTTCCCTGTCCTGCAATGCTTTTAAGTAGTCATAGTCTATATCAGACATTTTCTCAAGCCACTGTTCGTGAAAATGACTGTACTTAGTCCCCTCTGAACACTTAAGAACCAGTTCCAGTCCGTCTTTCATATCCATGAGCCGCTTATTCCAAAGTCTTGTGTTCTCCTCGGTATTATCCCAAACTCCTATAAGTTCCTTATCTGAAAGCTTATTTGGATCAACAGTCTTTGCTTCCTCCAAGATGCTGTTCATACTGTCGACCGTGTCTTTTACAACTGCTTCAAACAAGCCTTCTTTTCCTTTATATCTATTGTAAATTGCTCCTGTGGTAACTCCTGCATCCTTACATATATCGGAAAGCTGTGCACCGAGAAACCCTTTTTCCCTAAAATGTTTCCTTGCACTTTCCAATAATCTCGGATCTATGCTGGTATCTCTAACTGCCATAATCAGCCAATCTTTCTTTTGCACCATCCGGAATCGGAATTCTTGATCTGTACAAAGTTCTTATAAATTCCGTCTTTTTCCATAAGCGCGTCGTGTTTTCCTTTTTCAACAATTTTACCATTGTTGACAACAAGGATGCAATCAGAGTCTTTAATGGTCTTAAGTCTGTGTGCGATTATGATAAGTGTCTTTCCTTTGCAAAGCTCTGAGATTGCCTGCTGGATAGCAGCTTCATTATCCGCATCTATGCTGGCTGTTGCTTCATCAAGGATAACGATAGGAGAATCCTTAAGGATACATCTTGCAATTGATATCCTCTGCTTCTCACCTCCCGAAAGCGATGCTCCACCTTCACCAACCATAGTTTCAAATCCATCGGGGAGGCTCATGATAAAGTCATAACATCTTGCCTTCTTGGCTGCCTCAACAACCTCTTCTCTTGTCGCATCAGGTCTTCCCATGATGATATTGTTGTAAATGGTATCTTTGAAAAGATATACATTCTGAAACACCATACTGATCTGTTCAAGAAGGTTCTTAAGCGGTACTTCTTTTATGCTTGTTCCGTTGATCAGGATATCGCCCGCATTTATATCCCAGAATCTTGCCATCAGATTGGCAAGTGTACTCTTTCCGCTTCCGGAAGGTCCTACAAGTGCGATTGTCTCACCCTCATTAACTTTGAATGAAACATTGCTTATAGTTTCTTTTGCATCATACGAGAACTTTACATTCTTAAACTCAACTGCAGGCACGCCTTCTTTTGCACCGCCGATCTTCTTATTTCCCGAATCAGAGAGTTCCTGCTCATTCATAACTTCTTCAATCCTGTCAAGGCACTTATCCATGATCGTAAGCTTCTCAGACTCCATATACGCAACTCTCAAGGGAATAAATACATTAAGCATGAAAAGAGTTACTCCAAGAAATGCTGTTATATCTATTGTTCCGTTTAAAAATAGGATTGAAGCCACAAAACCAAGCGCTACAGAACAGATCTCAAAAATGATATTTATGGCAATTCCCAAAGGAATCATCTTGCCTTCAAATCTTAAACTCTCCTTACAAGACTTCTCGAAATTGTCACTCATTTCTTTTGACTTATCTCCGAGAAGATTGTAAGTCTTGGTGATTCCGATTCCTTCGATGTAATCAAGAACTGCTTTTGTAAGTCTTTCGCTCTGCTCCTGTCTTTCACCTGAAAGAGTTATTCCTCTTCTGTATTTCACTTCACCGACCAGAACCAAAACCAATGATCCTATAAGTGCAACTGCGCCGAGCGCCGGATTAAAAACAAGCATGAATACTGTAAAGATTGCAGCTGAGAAAAGATAGCTCATAGTATCCGCAAGTGTCATCATTGAGTTTTCCTCAATAAATACCATATCTGTTGAAAGAACCGAGCTGATCTTACCGATGTTTCCTGCTGTAAAATATCCCATCGGAAGCTTTCTTAAATGCTCACCAAGCTTTATTCTCATATCAGCCATGAGCATGAATCCCGCAGCCGACTGAAGTCTGTCTGAAAGATGGATAAAAAGAGCCTGCGCAATAACACATCCAAGTAGCATAAATCCATATTTTACAAAACTTCCGGGCACAAGCGTACCCTTAAAGAATTCATCAACCATCAGAACCGTCAATACAATTACCGCATTCTGAAGAATTGATTTCAAAAATGAAAATATAAATGCAATCTGTATCCTTCCCTTATATTTTCCCGAACAATCTATAATTCTTTTTATTGCCCCGATCATGCAAATGCCTCCTTCACTGTGACCTTGCTGCCTTTATCTGCAGCCGACCATTCTTTTGCTCCTTCAGACAACTCCCAAAGATTTGCATACATCTCAGAATTCTTAAGAAGTTCATCATGTGTTCCTTCTGCCTGTATCTTGCCGCTTTTCATAACCACAATCTTGTCTGAATTCTTGATTGAATATAATCTGTGAGCAATTACGATTACCGTCTTGTCAGAAATAAGCTCTGCTATTGCATTATTCATCTTTTCCTCATTTTCCGGATCCATAAATGCAGTAGCTTCGTCAAGAACAATAATAGGCGCATTCTTTAAGATAGCTCTCGCAAGTGCGATTCTCTGCCTCTCTCCGCCCGACAGCATTTTTCCTGCGGCACCTGCCATAGAATATATTCCGTTATCAAGTCTTTTAAGGAACTCAGCACACTGTGCTTTATTTGCAGCTTCTATTACTTCTTCATCGGAAGCTCCCGGTTTGCCGAGCCTGATGTTCTCAATAATACTCATGTTGAAAAGGAACTGTTCCTGTGAAACAAAAGAGATCTCACGGTTCAAAGCTTCCAATGTCATATCTGTAATATCCTGTCCGCCTATCTTTACGCTTCCTCCGGTAACATCATAGAAATGAACAAGAATCTTTGCCAGGGTTGACTTTCCGCTTCCCGACTCACCTACAAGCGCCGTTACGGTATTTTCCGGAATTGTAAGGCTTACATCTTCTATTACATCCACTTTTTTGTCATAAGAGAATTTTACATTCTTAAATTCAATCGAATGGTCTTTTCCCTCAAAGGACTTTGTTCCCTGCTTAAGAGGCTCAGCCGAAAGGATATTCTCCAAGGATGTGATCTTATAGTTAAGCTGTGGCAGAACACTCATAAATGTAAGCGCTCTTAAAATAGTAGGTCCTATAGAGAAAGTCATGCACATAACAAGCAGGAAGTTTGAAAGCGTTGAACTTCCCGTATATACAAAATATCCTCCGATAGGAAGTGTCAAAAGAGCCACGCAGGGAAGAAAACTTCCGTACAAAGCCATCCATGGCCAGCAGATCTTGTACCATGCAAGAGTAAAATCTCTGTAACTCATGACATCACCGGAAAATCTCTTGTAGCTGTCGCCGTCACGTCCAAAGATCTTTACGACTTCCATACCGTTTACATACTCAACAATGGTATCATTCATTTTCTGAGCAGATGCATAATAATCTCCCATCTTGCTTGTTCCCGCACCATACATTGCAAACATAGCAACCATACCGATTGGAAGAGACGCAAGCGAAAGAAGCGCAAGTTTCCAATCAACAAAAAACATGATGATAATTACAAGAAGCGGTACAATCAGATTTGAAAATCCTTCCGGAAGTGCATGTGCAATGAGAAGCTCCATGTTATCAATATCATCAATAAATACTTTCTTAAGCGAACCTACACCAAGTTCCTGAATTTCTCCGAGCGGAAGATTTTCCATCTTTTTCTGAAGAGATATTCTCAGATTCTTAAGTGTGTTATAGGCACTGAAATGGGATCTTTCCAATCCGTAAATATAAAATCCCACGTATACAAGACCGCATATCAGCATGACAGTTGACCATTTCGCATAAAATGAAATACTCGTCTCTCCTCCTGTCGCGCCATCTATCATTTTATAAATAGCTACGAACTGTAAGACATTAAATGCCAGTCCTACGAACAACAAGAACATTGCCAGAAAAGTATATTTCTTATACTTCCCCGTGTACTCCAAAACCTTTTTAAACATTGCTCCCTCCTGTTTTTATCGTTAGGCATTGCTAACAGAATAATAAAAAATCGTAGATGATAATAATCAAATTATTAATAATTCAATTATTATCATCTACGATTTTTAATACTACCTCATATAACTGTAAAGTCAATACAGTTCAGATTTTGGTATTGATAAGTTTTCTCAGCAGACAACAGTAAGTTGCTCCAAAGGTACTCCGTTTCTGTGCGCTGTGCTGTAGATTTCTGTAACCTTCTTGTATTTATCAAATGTCTCAAGCGCTGACTTGGTGTCGCCGTAAACTTTCCAGAAACCTGTGTATTTCACGCCCTCATCAGGGCTTTTCATGAATCCCAAAACATCTGTCACGG
Organism: Butyrivibrio hungatei; assembly: GCF_900101605.1. Taxonomy (GTDB): domain Bacteria; phylum Bacillota; class Clostridia; order Lachnospirales; family Lachnospiraceae; genus Butyrivibrio; species Butyrivibrio hungatei_B. The sequence continues at coordinate 82,766 of NZ_FMUR01000013.1, read as the reverse complement.
GATATCCAAGGAAAAGACCTATCTCATGCGGAAACTTTGAATCCTGTCTTAAATGCTTTGCAAGTTCCGCAACGCACAGATCTGCGTTACTGTATGAGTAGCCCTTTTCTTTGAGGACTTTGCATACTTCTTTATTCGCAAAATCTCTTTTTAAAAAATCAGGTCTGTAAACATAGACGAGGACTCGCTTTTCGTAATACTTTACGGGTATCATTCGCAGTCCTTTCTTCGCAAACCTGTAATTAAAGTCTCTCACTTCTTTGTTAAAACTCTCCCTGTCATCGATATCGACAGTAAAAAGATTTCCTGTTTTGAGCCCCGCCAAAGTCGGTGAACAAAGACTTATAAGTAATTGATCTCCCATTACTCCTCCAAATCATTTTTTCTAATTTGATAATTGGCATCATACGTTGTGTTAGCTGCACCTAACGCATATGCAGAATACTCTCTTTTCCTGCATGTTTATGGCACTTTCTCAATCAGTAAAATATTGAAAAATATTATCATGTTTTTTTATTGATATTTATGTTAGCATTTGCTAACGTATTTTTCAAGAGCATGACTCGCGAAATTGCTCAGAAAGGATGATCATTTTTATGAGTAAAGTTAAAGTAGTTTTTTGGAGTGGAACAGGAAATACTCAGGCAATGGCCGATGCAGTGGCAAACGGAATCACAAGTGCAGGCGGCGAAGCTGAGGTAACAACATTTGACGCTATCAGCGCAGCTGATGCAGCAAAAGATACTGTTATCGCATTCGGTTGCCCCGCTATGGGAGCAGAAGTTCTCGAAGAGACAACAGTTGAGCCTTTCATGGCTGATTATGAAGGTTTTGCAAGCGGCAAGAAGATTGCGCTCTTTGGTTCATACGGCTGGGGAGACGGCCAATGGATGCGTGACTGGCAGGACAGACTTACATCTGCAGGCGCAACTATCGTTGGCGGCGAAGGAGTAATGGCTAACGGAGCACCCGATGCAGATACCATTTCAGCCCTTGAAGACCTCGGAAGACAGCTTGCGCAGGCATAAGCAATTTGTGTAGCTGCCTTTCCTTACGCCCGGCCGCAAGGTATATATTCGGAAATGCGTTGTGTACGTCTTCGTTGTGTTTTTCTAAGATTCATAAATGAAGCGAGCTCTCCTCTCAGCGTTGTTCGAAGCAGTCGAGCTCGCTTCATTTATGAATCTTGAAAAACATCGCCTCGTACGAATACAACGCATTTCCGAATATATACCTTTGCGGCCGGGCTGTCTATGAAAAGGGCAGCAAATACAAAAAACGAGCTTTTCAAAGCTCGGCGTTTCTCTCTATATAGAGAAAGACGTGAGCGATAGATATGCTTCACGTCTTCTAAATCTTTATGCCACTGTCTTATTCTCCACTTTGAATACGGCATCGGCATTTTTTATTGTGTTGAGTCTGTGTGCGATTACAAGGAGTGTCTTTCCAAGGCAGAGCTCATCGATTGCCTCTTGGATATACGCTTCGTTGTCGGCATCGACGCTGGCTGTCGCCTCATCGAGGATTACTATAGGTGAATCCTTTAGGATACAACGGGCGATAGAAATTCTCTGTGCCTCGCCGCCGGATAGACTCGCGCCGCCTTCACCGATTACCGTATCAATCCCGTAGGGAAGCTTATCTATGAAATCCATGCATCTTGCTTTCCTTGCGCACTCGATGATTTCCTCGCGGGTGGCGTCGGGTCTTCCCATTCTTATGTTGTTATAGATGGAATCCTTGAAAAGATAAACCTTTTGGAACACCACGCTTATGTTATCCATAAGATTTTCCAGAGGCACATCCCTTATATCGACACCTCGTATCATTATCTTTCCGCCGTTTACATCCCAAAATCTTGTAAGAAGGCTCGCAACGGTACTTTTTCCGCCACCCGAAGGTCCGACAAGTGCAGCCATGGTATTCTTTTCTACCTTGAAGGAAACGTTTTCCAGCACGCTCTCTTTTTCATAGGCAAAAGATACTTCTCTAAATTCAATCTCCGGAACACCAACGGGAGCTTTTTTGGGGATTGTCGCAATATCTTTTTCATCCAAAACTTCAAGATCAAAAATCTCTTCCATTCGGTTAAGGCTGCTGTTCATAACAGCAAACCTTGTAACCTGAAGATACACTTCCTTGATCGGTCTGAAAACACCGAAAGAAAACATGCAAACGGCAAGCGCTCTGAATCTTTCTATCTCGCCGATACCAAACAGTCTTATACACAAAGAAATAAGCAAAAGAACTCCGACAGCGTTTGCAAACTCCATGATCCTAAGGCTCGGAGTGACCTTTTTTTCAAATGCTATGCATTCATCCTTCATCTTCTCAAATGCATTCTCGATATCGGTAGATTCACGATCAACCATGTTGTAGGACTTTATTACGCCCATTCCTTCAATGTATTCAAGAACGTGACTTGATAGCTCCTCGTTAAGTTCCTGTTTTCCGTCTGCCTCCGCTTGCTCATGTCTCATGGAAATATTACCTATAAGCACGATCACAAGACTCATTAAAAGAGTAAACGCCCCAAGTAAAGGATGAAGAAAAGTCATAAACGATATGACCAAAATTTCAGAACAGATATCACCAACAAACGAGGAAATCGTGTTCATGCAATTTGTCTCGATAAAGCCCATGTCCACCGCAAGAACGGTACTGATCTTTCCGATATTTCCGTCGGTAAAAAATCCCATTGGCATGTGACGGAGCTTTTCTCCCAAGCTTATCCTAAGGTCGGAAAAAAGCAAATATCCGGCAGTAGACTGAAGTCTGTCCGACATGTACGAAAAGAAAACTTGTCCGACAAACAACGCTGCCATAACAGCGATCAACATTCCGACTTTTTCCATAGTCATCTTGTTTTCATACAAAAGCTTTATTATGTATACCGAGAGTGAATATGGGCCGTATGTACATATTGCGCGAAGTAAGGAAAAAAGATATGCAAGCCTTATCCTTGTCTTATATTTTCCCGCAAGGCGTATGATTCTTCTTATCTGCTTTATCATATTGCTTCTTCCTCCTTAACTTCTCCCGAGTTATTGACCATCCAATCTTCCGCGTCCTTGGAAAGTTTATAGAGTTGTTTGAAGTACTCATTCTTCATGATCTCGGCTTTATTGCCCTCGGCTACAACTTTTCCGTTTTTGATAAGCACGAATTTATCGACATTTCTCATCGCACTAAGTTTATGTGCTATGACGATGACTGTTTTTCCTTTTATGATCTCATCTATCGCCTTGTTGATCTTATCTTCGTTTTCAATATCAACAGAAGAAGTTGCCTCATCAAGTATTACGATCGGTGCATCTTTAAGGATTGCTCTGGCAAGCGCTATTCTCTGCCTCTCACCTCCTGAGAGCCTTTTTCCTGCATCACCTGCTTTGGAATTATATCCTTCGGGAAGCTTTTTTATGAACTCATCGCACGCAGCTTTCCCCGCAGCTTCAAAGACCATCTCATCCGTGGCTTCGGGATTTCCGATTCTTATGTTTTCCATAATACTTCTGTTAAAAAGAAATACATCCTGCGACACAAAAGATATCTTGGAATTAAGTTCCGATAAGCTTAGATTGGTAATCTTTTTCCCGCCAAAGGTTATACTTCCGCCGTCGGTATCATACTGATGCGCAAGAAGTCTTGCTATAGTCGACTTTCCGCTTCCTGACTCTCCGACAACCGCTGTCATTTCTCCCGCTTTTGCAACAAAACTAATATCCTTAAGAACCTCGTTGTCCTTGTATGAAAAATGTACATTCTTAAGCTCAATATCAAGCTTTTCATCTCCCGAAAAACTCTCGCAGCCTTCACACAATTCCGTTCTGTCAAGCACTCTTTCAAGCGCCTGGATCTTGTAATTAATCTGAGTCACATATGATGCAAAAGAAAGAGCTCTTAAGAGATTCGGTCCGATTGCAAGTGACAGACAAATGATAAGAATAAAATCGTTAAGCGTCGCGCCGCCTGACATTACCATGATTGTTCCTGCGGGAAGCGCGAACAAGAGCATATTGGGAAGAAGGCTCATGTATAGCGCAATCCATGGCCAACATACTTTATACCAGGTAAGGCTTAAGTTCCGATAATTAAGTACGCTCGATTCATAGCTCTTGTAAGATTCACTCTGGTAATTAAATACCTTGATAACTTCCATTCCGTTGATGTACTCGACAATGGAATTGTTCATTCGCTTTGCAGCGGCAAAATATCCGCCCATTCTCTCAACGCCGTCATCATACATCCGCTTCATGCAAAGAAGTCCCAACGGCACTACGATAAATGCCACAAGAGCAAGCTGGAAGTTTACTCTGAACATGAAAACAATGATTCCAAGAGAAACCAAAAGATTGGATATTCCTTCAGGAATTGCATGTGCAAGAATTACCTCTATTTCTTCAATGTCATCGGTAAATACCTTTTTAAGAGCGCCTGTGCCGATCTGTCTTATTGTTCCGAGAGACTGTTTATTTAGTTTATCCTTTAGCTTTATCCTTATTGCCTTGAGCGTATTAAATGCCGCTATATGTGACAATGACAGGCCTTGGGTATAGAGGAGCATATTAAGGACATTCCCCAAAAAGATAACGATTATAGGAATGCAGACGTCCTTAAAGGTAAAAATGTCTTTTGACAGAAATTTATCCGTTATCTTATAAAGCATCGCATAAGGAACTATACCTGCCGCAACACCAAGTATCATGCAGACTATGGCGCCGTAAAAATGTTTTTTATATGCTCCCATTCTGTTTATGATCCTGCTCATCGCAGAGCCTGATTCTCTTTTGCTTGTATGAGCCTCTTCACTTTCTGTCGTGAAGTAGTATCTGACTTTATTGATACCTGCTTCGTCCAAAGGATAAACCGACACGAGTCTTCCTTGTTCCATGTGAACCACATGAGTACAACAGTTTAAAATAAGCTCAAGATCATGAGTGATTATTATCGATGTTTCAACATCGGACTCCGTATCTCTTACAAGCTTCGAAAAGCTCTCCATTCCTACATAATCAAGACCACTTGTGGGTTCATCATAAAATATAATCTTCTTGCCGGAACAGAGTGCAGAAGCTATTGCAACTCTTTGCTTTTGTCCTCCCGACAGTGAAGAAGGATGCCTGTCCTTAAGGGCGTCTATTCCAAGTTTTTTAAGAACGGAAAGTGCACGCTCATCGCTGACATCACTGTTAAGCTTAAGTTCTTCCATTACAGATTCGCAAAAGAGCTGTCTGTTTACATCCTGCATGACCATGAAACAGGACTTCGCTCTTTGCTTGTCATCCAAAACCCTGCCATCTATACTCACAGTACCCATTGAACCGAGAACTCCGCAGAGCGCCTCAGCAAGTGTACTTTTTCCTGTTCCGTTGTCTCCTATGAAAGCCACAACACTTTTAGACGGAAGCTTAAGATCATCCACATCGAGGATGTTGGAATTATCTCTCTGACACGAAAGATCGCTTATCGTTATTACAGGCTTTGAAGCCTTCACCTCAAGCGGTCTACCCGTAACGGTAGAAAGATCTGTTGTTCTAAGTCCCATTTCGGACAGCGCTCTATTTGACAGCTTTTTAAATTCATCTGCCGTGAATTCACCTTCTACTCTTCCTTCGTTTATATAGATAAATCTGTCCGCAAGATCCGTTAAGAAATACAAACGATGTTCGGACACCACAATTGTCTTTCCTTCGGACTTTAGTTTGGAAAGTATCTGATGAAGCCTGTTAATCGCTTTTCTGTCGAGGTTGGATGTAGGTTCATCCATGACAAATACCTCGGGATCCGAAGCATATACAGAGCCACAGGCTATCTGCTGTTTTTCTCCGCCCGACAGTTCAAAGATATTTCTGTTAAGAAGCGGTCTTATCTTAAGAACATCCGCAGTTTCATTGAGACGCTCTTCCATCAGCTCTTTTGACATATTGTGATTCTCACATCCAAACAAGAGCTCTCCTGTTGTATCTACATGAAAAAACTGGCTCTTCGGATTTTGAAAAACTGAACCGACAAGCGTGGAGATATCGGAAAGTGGCTGCCCGGTCACATTTGCACCATCTATATATGCGCATCCTTCCATCTCGCCCTCATAAAAATGCGGTATCAGTCCGTTTATCACTCTCGTAAGCGTTGTCTTACCGCATCCGCTCTTTCCGCATAGAACTACGAATTCGCCTTTTTTAATCGTAAGATTTATATTTTTGATTCCATTTCCGCCTTTACTTTCGCCGGCGTATCTAAATGAAACGTCTTCTATCTTAATCATTTTCACCTCTTACTCATTGCTGGTAAATGAAAAACATATATGCCAGGAAGCCTGCAAAGATCAGGATTATCGCGTAGTCGGTAACCCTAAGCCTTGCTTCGACATATGAGCTTCTTTTCCTGTTACTGTCGAGTCCTCTTGCCATGGCCGACGATGCGAGTTCATCCATAAGTTCGACCGAACAAAAAAGAAGCGGAACCATGGTATACTCGATTATCTGCGCGGGCTTTGTAATAAAGCTCTTTAGCTTAAATTCTATTCCTCTAAAGAGCATGGCTTTCTTTATTCCGTCCCACTCATCAAATATGGTCGGAATAAATCTGATAAGAACTACGAAAGGAATAACAAAGACCATCGGAAGATGCATCTTTTGAAAAGATGAAATTAGGTGCGACATGTCGGTCGTCTTTGTGAACAGCAAAAGTGCCATTGTTATCGGGCAAAAGAATCTGATAAGTACCATGACGGACATGCAGATCATATTAAGAACCGAGCCAAAGCCTCCTTTTACAGCACCTGCATACAGACACATTATTATAATTGATATACAAAAACATATTACGGATAAATATTTTTCGCCTTCCAAAAACAACATCACACAAAGAAGCGCCGCAAAAACAAGCGACGGAAATACCGTCACGCACTTAAGCGGTATGATCATAGAAATAACAAGTATCAACAGTTTTGTTCTTGGATCTGCTTTTATTATTGAAGTATTGTTCCCGGTAAACATTGATTATCCCCTTAGACAATTCCTGCTTTTTCAAAGTGTTTTTTTACAATCTTCGATCCGAAAAGTCCGCCTATAATTCCTCCGGCAACCGCAAATCCAACAATCATGATCCACGCCCACCAGGGTGTTACGAGCCTGCTCATTCCATCTGCAAAGTCATCTCCGATCATTGAACGAACACCTGCTATATATGCATCTTTGGCAACAAGAATTCTGAAAAAGTTAGACGCAGTTATAAAGTTGAAAAAGACGTATGAGACCACATACATTTTCTTTGACTTGTACTTTCCGAGAGCCATGCATATCTCAGCTATCAGTGCGCTTACAATGCAGACAGAAAATGCGATTGGATCAAAGCCTGTTGCTATGCATGCAAACAATACAGCCATCAGAAGTGCAGCTCCGAATTTTCTTACTTTAAGAACGCTCAAAAGATAAATGGTACCGCAAAAAATACCGAGCAATAAAGGACACGCGATGTAAATGATCGGAATTGTTCCAACCAGCATCATTACTATCAAAACCGCAACAACATAAAGTGCTGCGAATGCTCCTGCGTAGATCATATCTTTTGTCTTTAATTTCATAAACTTACTCCTCCAACTTCTCAGAACTTTTTACATAAATAGTCTCATGATAGCCCGAATCATCTGCCACCATGAGACTTTATTTGATATATTTTATTATTTAGAAATTACTTCTTTACGTGGAAAGCATCCATCTGAGGATATACGGCGCTTTCACCGAGCTGCTCTTCAATACGAAGGAGCTGGTTGTACTTGGCAACACGCTCTGATCGGCTGGGTGCACCTGTCTTGATCTGACATGTATTGAGCGCTACAGCAAGGTCTGCGATTGTTGTATCTGCAGTCTCACCTGAACGGTGTGAAGAAATTGCTGTATAACCTGCGTTGTGAGCCATCTTGATTGCTTCAAGTGTCTCAGATACTGAACCAATCTGATTGAGCTTGATAAGGATTGAGTTACCTGCTCCGAGAGAGATACCCTTTGAAAGTCGCTCTGTGTTTGTAACAAAGAGATCGTCACCTACAAGCTGAACCTTGTTACCGATCTTAGCTGTCATCTTCTGCCAGCCTTCCCAGTCTTCTTCATCAAGTCCGTCTTCGATTGAGATGATAGGATACTTATCTACGAGGCTCTCCCAGTGAGCGATAAGCTCATCCGATGTGAACTCTTTACCTGACTTGGGCTGCTTGTAGAAGCCTTTTCCTTTTTCACTCTTCCACTCTGATGAAGCGGCGTCCATAGCGATCATGAAGTCTTTTCCGGGCTCAAAGCCTGCTGCCTTGATAGCCTCAAGAATCTTCTCGATAGCATCCTCGTCGCTCTTAAGCTGATTGGGAGCAAAACCACCCTCATCACCTACTGCTGTTACATCGCCCATATCTTTGATGAGTTTCTTGAGGCTGTGGAATACCTCTGCGCACCAGCGAAGAGCTTCTTTGAATGAAGGAGCACCTACAGGCATGATCATGAATTCCTGTGTATCAACAGCGCTGTCTGCATGTGCACCACCGTTAAGGATGTTCATCATAGGCACAGGAAGTCTGTTTCCTGATACACCGCCAAGGAATCTGTAAAGAGGAATATCAAGTGACTTAGCTGCTGCTCTTGCTGTTGCGATAGAAACCGCAAGAATTGCATTTGCGCCGAGCTTAGACTTATCCTTTGTTCCGTCTGCCTTGATCATTGCCGCATCTACAGCATATGTATCAGAAGCATCGATACCTTTAACCGCATCGTTGATCACATTATTTATATTATCTACAGCCTTTGTAACTCCTTTTCCGAGATAACGTGACTTATCTCCGTCTCTGAGTTCAAGTGCCTCAAATTCACCTGTTGATGCACCACTCGGAGCAGTTCCGGTTGCCACTGTTCCGTCTGCAAGAGTAACCTCTGCCTCTACTGTAGGATTTCCTCTTGAATCCAAAATTTCTCTTCCGATTACTTTTTCAATTGCAAGCTTTCCCATTGTTTTGCTTACTCCTTTCAGATTTTAAACACAGAATTCCCCTTCAGCGTACTGGCACGTTGACTTTTGATCAATTACGAAGTGAAATAATTCATGTACAAGGCGGAGACCATCGTCGATGCGAGCATCGACGATTGACGACAACGCAGTACATGGATTATTTCGCAAGTAATTTATCTAATTGTCATCTTGCCAGTACGCTAGTAGCCGATTCATAAGTCCGGCTAATCAAAAGAGGAATTCACATGATTTACTCAAGTGTTAGCAGATGCTAACACCGCATATTTTATTATAGCACATTTTACATGTCAATGAATCAGAAGTGTTTTAGGGGTTAATGAGAAATAGTATCATTTTTATCCTGTTTATGGATTATAGTACTCCCTTAAGAACTACCTTAAGTGTATCTGCCGATGCCTTAAGCGCTTCTCTTTCGCCGTCACTTAACCTGATCGGCACTGCACCCTCAACACCGCTCCTTCCTACAATTGCAGGCATACTGAGTGCAACATCATCTATTCCGAACTCGCCGTGTTGAATACTTGATACGGGAAGGATTGACTTTTCATCTCTTACAATGGCTTCACATATACGTCTTACACTCATTGCAATTCCGTAGTATGTTGCGCCCTTTTTCTCGATGATCTTATATGCACTGTTCTTTACATTCTCGGCGATCTCTTTCATTGATTTCTCATGTTCGAAATGACCTCTCATCTCACAGAAATCATTGAGCGGGATTCCCGATACGTTCGCACTGCTCCAAGCCGCGATCTCGCTGTCTCCGTGTTCGCCTATAATGCAGGCATGAACAGATCTGCTGTCAATCTTAAGATGTTCTCCGAGAAGATATTTAAGCCTTGCGGTATCAAGCACGGTACCTGAACCGAATACTCTGTTCTCAGGAAATCCACTGAGTTTTGCCGCCGCATATGTAAGTATGTCTACAGGATTAGCAACAATAAGAAGGATTCCTTCCGTGTTATATTTTGCAATCTCGGGAATGATGGATTTAAAGATTCCGACATTCTTTTTTACCAGATCAAGTCTTGTTTCGCCCGGCTTCTGACCCGCACCTGCAGTCACAACGACAACCGCCGCATCCTCAGCATCTTTATAATCACCCGCATATATCTGCACAGGCTTTGCAAAAGGAAGTCCGTGACTTATATCAAGAGCTTCACCCTCTGCCTTTTCTTTGTTCACATCTATCAGCACCATCTCAGAAAACAAGCCGCTTTCCATAAGTGCAAATGCTGATGCCGATCCGACAAATCCACAACCTACTACCGCTACTTTTCTTTCATTTAATGTTGCCATGACGCACCTCCTCGTATTATATAGTCATATCCATTCTTTACCTTCTCTATAGGTATAGGATATGCTGTTGAAGATGCTGTGGATTGGTTCGTTCCTCCTACCGCATAGACGGTTTCAAAAAGGCTCCAACCACAGCCTCTTTGTCACAATGTTAATCAGTTAGATACCGCATGACGGTTTATGTAGAACGAGGTTACATCGGCAGAGAGCCCTGTGGATCCAATACAGCGTCAAATACTTTTAAGGAGGATCACATGTATGATCTACGTTGGTATCGATGTTGCAAAGGATAAGCATGATTGCTGCATCCTGGGATCAGAAGCCGATAATCTCTATCCGGTGTTTACTATCCCGAATAACAAGACAGGCTTTGATGAGTTGTATGAAAAGATTTTCTCAGTGACTGATGATAGGACCGAAATAAAAGTAGGTCTTGAAGCTACCGGTCACTACTCACTCAATCTTCTCGGATCGCTCATTGATAAAGGTCTACCCACCTGTGTTATCAACCCGCTACACACAAATCTTTACAGAAAAGGTTTAAGCCTTAGAAAGACGAAAACGGATAAAGTCGATGCCGGTTCGATTGCTATGATGTTGATGACTGATAAGACTCTCAAGCCCTACTCAGACACATCATATCACAGCGAAGAACTCAAGTCATTAACCCGCTACCGTTTTGACAAGGTTCAAGAGCGAGCCAAGCTTAAATCGTCTGTGGCTCGGCTTATTAATATCCTGTTTCCGGAACTGGAAAAGCTCGTTCCTAATCTTCATATGGCTTCTGTGTACGCCTTACTTTCTGAGTTTCCCGGTGCTTCTTACATTGCTGAAAGTCACCTTACACATCTAAGAAATGTCCTTGAAACAGCTTCTAAGGGACGCTACGGACGAAATATGGCTGTCACCATAAGAGATGCTGCAAAGGATTCAATCGGTTCTGTTATGCCGGCAAAATCAATGGAGTTGAAGCACACCATCCATCTGATCGAGGTGATGACGGATGAGATTGATGAAATCGAAGCTTCAATCAAATCCATTATGGATACTTGCGACTCTCCGATTATGACAATCCCTGGTATTAGCTACCGTATGGGAGCCATGATTCTTGCAGAGATTGGCGATTTCAACCGCTTCAGCAATGCCGATCAGATACTTGCATTTGCAGGGTTATCGCCATCTACATACCAATCAGGACAACTTGATTCTTGCTTTTCCCACATGGAAAAACGGGGCTCTCGTTACCTACGGTATGCTTTGTTCAATGCCACAAAATATGTCTGCCACTGGGATGAGAGTTTCGGCGCTTACCTCTCTAAAAAGATAAGTGAAGGCAAGCACTACAATGTTGCTATCGGTCATGCGGCGAAAAAGCTGATACGCACCATCTATCGGATGGAACTTACAGGCGAAGCCTACCGAAAATAAAGAGTCTTTAACTTACATCCTTTTCTTAGAGCACCTGTTCAGATGCTCTGTTTGTCATGCAGTTTTCAAGGTACTGATTGAGGCTTAATCCTGCCTCCAGGCTATCTAAAACACTTAACGATGTTTTATTCAAAAATCTTCATTTTCTTGTTGACTTTTAATAGTTAGTCTTTTTACTGATATACTAAGCAATCTCAGGTTTTCTGATAAGGTCATACATATGGAAGTTCTCTCCGCAATTTCTTACTCGGTCAAGCTCCATTCCAAGATATCTGTACCTTTCGCTCTTATCCTTATCATCGGTGTCAAGAATTACAGAAATGCCTTTTTTATCTGCCATATCATATACATACTTTAGCATCTTCTTCATAAATCCCTGTTTCTGAAACTCTTTTCTAACTACCAAAACTTCGATCTTAATGAATTTCTTTTTGGCTTTTTTCATTCTTGTTTCGATGGAATGACCATTAGAAAAGCATGCTGAAATGAACTCTTTCATCTTCTTAAATCCGCCGAGAGCTCTTTTCTCTGCAGATATCATCTTCATTCCGTCTACAAAGCCGACAGTTCCTACTCCTTCTCCCGAAAGAACAAGAAAGCCTTCTCTTTTCTCAGAAGTTGTATAAATAATACCGCTTCTGTAGGCAGCTCTGATAATTCCGCCAATGTATGTATACATACTTTCTCTGTTAGGAATAAACTTTATAAGTCCTTGGTCCTCTTTATTATATTCATAATCGTAAAATGCGTCAGCTATCTGCTTTGCGATAACATCAACTTCCGAATCGGACAGTCCTGTAAGTTTGATCATCTTGTCCTCCTGTTACTTTTTGCCTATTAAAAGAGTAGAACCGGAAAGTCCCATCCATGAAGCTTCCCACTTGCTCATAAACATTCCGTTTGTAGTATCAATAAGCCTTACCTGCTCATATCCCATATCTTTGAGTTTCTTTGCAAAACTTTCCATATCTCCGTATTTGCTTTTAGACATAATGTCATGGATTGCGAAAGTTCCGCCTTTCTTAAGAGTCCTTAGTGTCTCAAGCAAGATTGCCTGTCTGTCCTTACTTGGAATATTGTGATATACGTAATTGCTTGTCACCGCATCAAAGGTCTCATCGCCAAAATCAAGCTTCACAGCGTCTCCCTGCTGAAAAGTCGTATTTGAAACACCTTCGGCAGAAGCATTGCTTTCACACAGATTTTTGCTAAAAGAAGCATACTCTTTGCCCCATCTGTCTATTCCTATCATTCTTGCATTAGGGTTTTTCTTTGCACATGCAATTGTTAGAGCCGCACTACCGCATCCAACATCGAGACCTACGCCACCGTCAGGAATCTTCATATATGATGAAACGCCTTCAATTATCTGCTTTGACATCTGCCTTTTTCCGTTGTAAGAAAAAGCTCTGTACATAAGAAACATCCATATAGTCATAAATGCACTTAGTATCGTTAAAGCCAATAAAATCTTTCCTACTATTGTTCCGATTCCCACTAAGCAAGTTAACACACATAACACTACTGTTGATATAAGCGCCCCTTTTATCATTCCCTTCGGCATCCAGTTTTTATAATTCGCTTTCATACTCTTCCTCCATACAAAATATCATCTATGGATTTCATAATATCACTTTTTGTTAGCCATTGCTAACATTTCTCAAAAAAACAAAGAGCTGCTTTGCAACTCTTTGCTCGCTGATACGTAAAAGTATTATGCTGATTACAAACATGCTGCTTTCCATGTTTCCTCTTTAAATCCCGGAATCACTTCAGTATCTGTAACAAGAAGCGGTCTCTTGACCAGCATTCCGTCAGATGACAAAATATCCAGCATCTCATCATCACTCATATTCGGAATCTTTTTTGATAATTCCATCTCCCTATACAGAATTCCGCTTGTATTAAAGAACTTCTTGAGCGGAAGACCGCTCTTTTCGTTAAGCTCTTTTAGAGTAGTTTTATCAGGATGCTGTTCTTTTATATCAAGGCTCTCATACTTAATTCCATTATCATCCAACCACTTTAAAGCCTTCTTACATGTTGAACATCTTGAATAGCAATACACTTTTATCATGACTCTTCCTCCGTAAATTCATAGCAGACCATGCGACCTCCCGTGCCAACCATAATCTTTTACTTGTCAATTGCCTCTATCTCCGCAACAACTTTGCGTTTTCTGTACAACACTACTACTTGATAAATAATGAATGCATAAAGTGCGGCTTTGTACCAATAGTATGAATATCCATACCATTTTATATGCCAGTCGCCTTCTATAGCTGTTCTGATAAAATCATAAAGCTCATGTAATACATTAACATACAATCCAAATACTGAAATGATTCCAAGTATTGTCGCCCACATTATATTATTATTCTTTTTTATAAAAAAGAATATACATGCAACTACGCCCAATAGATTGATCATAGCATTTACCAATATTAGTGAAATAATATGCCAATCCGCTCCATAGCTTAATACGGTGATAAGATTGCTACAATGGATTATAAAGTTAACAGTAAAAAACATCATCCACCCCAATCCGATTCTTCTGGGCGAAAGTTTCCCTTTTATCGCATTTATCAAACAATACAAAAAGCCTGCAATCTGAAGTAAAGATAAAACACCGCCGAAAAAATAAAATTCACCAAACTTTTGTTCCAACGTGGAATGATCGACAATTTCTACATTAAAACCCAAAAACCGCGGATACGGCGTAATTATAAGTGATATTACAGCAACCGTATAAAGCAATACCATTAAGGTATTTATCAGACTATTCTCTATAACAGGATTTCTTTCAACTATATTTTCCATATCTTCTTCAGATATAAGATCATCCGGGCTCACACTGAGAATCTGTGATATTTTCTTTGTTGTAGCAAGGTCAGGATAGCGTTCGCCGCATTCCCAATGTGATACAGTCTGCTTTGTCATAGACAATTGTTCAGCCAAAGCCTGCTGGGTCATTCCCTTTTTTTCTCTTGCTTTTCTGAGCTGTTCACCAAATTCAACCATATTAAACATTCGCTCCTTCCTCTATTACTTTGCCACTTACTTCGGCAGTGTTATCTTGTCTTCTGTACAGCACTATTGCCTGATAAATGATCAAAACATACAGTGGAAGTCTTAAAATCAGCGTTTCAAGTACGGCTCCCGGCCCCGGTAAATAATTTGGAATAAGTCGCGACATCTTAATCTCATGCGCATAATAAAGCACTACATCCCCAAAGAATCCGAGCACTGAAACAATCCTCAGAATCATACTCCATATTTTGCAATTTTTGTTTTTTATAAAAAATGAAACACTTCCAACCGCTCCGAACGCATTAAGCAGAATATCCGCAAACGTAAGCAGCACGACCTGCCAGGTTAAACATTCACGAAAAACACTAAAGAAATTGCAGAAATAGAATAAAGCATTAACCGTAAAAAATATCAGCCAAACAATTCCAATTCTTTTAGGTGTGAGTGTCCTCTTAACAGCATTAAACACACAATATGTAAAAATTACTATGTAAAGAATTTGTACCACATGATGAATGCGAACAAACATCCTAAACAATTCAGCTTCTTGAACAAACCTGATCGCTTCCGTATAAAATCCCATAAAATTGCTAAACGGACTTCTGATCATAAACATTATAATAACCGTATAAAGCGCCAACATCATATTATTTGACGCTTCATTCTCAACTTCAACTACAGGATCTCTTTTCTCTTCCTTCGCCATATCTTTCTCGGATAAAAGGTCTTCAAGGCTCACATCCAGAATCTGAGTTATTCTCTTTGCCGTAATAAGATCAGGATAACGTTTGCCGCACTCCCAATGAGACACTGTCTGTCTTGCCACAAATAATTCTTCAGCCAGAGTCTGCTGCGTTATCCCTTTTTCTTCTCTTGCGTTTCTGAGATGCTTGCCAAATTCGACCATATAAATCAAATCCGCTCCTTTCGATTTTTTCACCTGCAGATGTGATTTTATTATCCCGTCTGTGAGAAAAAATAACAAGCTACACTCTCAAAAATCGCGGTCAACGCAGTGGCGACATGTAGTAACCATGCGGCTTTACACTTCTTCGCAAATATATATCCGTTTCTTTTTCATCCAATAAAGAGCTTCTTTTTCATCCGTAAATGCCATTCCGGCAGCAGCATTAAATGCATCAAGATTGGTAATTTTAGCCATTATCACGGGATTGTCGGGAAGTACTTCTCCCATGTCAAGTTTTCGAAGTTCATCTTCCTTGTTCATTCTCCTGATATAATCATCGTCTCTGACGCAGTAGATATCATATTTTTTCCGGATTTCATCATAACTTGGAATCCTGTCTTTAGAAAAATCGCATATCTTCTCAAAGCCCATCCATGAATATATGGACTCATCAACAGGTAAAAGAAATATAAAAGGGATTTTCTCACCCTCAAGAAGCTCAAATGTCTTATCAAACACGCGCGTCATCTGCCCTCTGCGGCGCATATTCTTCTTGGTTGCAACTGCAACAACGTAATAGCTTGGAACGACCGTCCCGCACAGATTCACAGAAAAAGGATTCAAGTGAAGCATCGACACGACTTCCCCACACTCAAAGCTCACTATCATCCTGTTATCGAGGCACTTGTCCGAATAATAATAATCGACAAATTCCTTCGGATCTTCAAATGCCTCTTCGTAAAGTTTTCTTGTCCTCTCTTTTTCCGCATATTCTATTATCATAAATTCTTCTCTCGCTTTTTCCGTCAGATGACCTTCTCGCAAACTCTGTATTTTCTGGCATAGCCGATCGGATTGTAGCTTTCCTTGGCCTGCCTCAGTCCTTCGAGTCCCATGTCATCTTCTCTGTTTACAAGTTCCGCATCCTCATATGAGTTTAAAAGAAATTGCTGATTGATCATCTGATATATTCCGGGAATTTCAGAATTGCCCTTTTCAACGCTGATAACAGCCATCTTCTCTCTGCTGTTATATGAACCTATCGCAAAAGCCTCAAGAACCTCATCCACAAAGATTCCCCCGACTCTGAACGTGACTTTATCGCAGTTTCTCAGAATATCTATAAGGCCGTCTTTTTCCATTATAAGCGTATCTTCGCTCTCGACACCTTCAGAGAGTCTTGTACCAACCCATTTTTCCATAAACTGCTCAAGGAAATATTCATCCGTACAGCACATGGTCTTATATTCCCATCTGCCCTCATATTCCTTCATGAATTTGTTTACCAGATTTCTCTTTTTCTGAAATTTCTTTCCCGCAAGAGTTCTAAGCTCGTTTGCATCATAAAGATAGTCTTTAAAATCGGCTTCCTCTTCCACCACAAAATCGGAATTGTCAAAAAGGCCAAGCGCATTTAATGCTTCTTCATCCGCAAGATCGATTCTGAGCGGTACCTTAAGCTCCTCATTAAAATAATCTCTAAGCAGATCAAAATACTTTTGCAGTTCTTCTTCCCTGCAATATGGCATTGCCGCAAAATAGCCTTTATCATCCCGCATCAATATGATTGCTGCCTCGTCCTCAAGATATATCTGTGTTTTATAAAGATATTTCCAGAGATAAGTATCAAGAACCGTACTGTCGCAGGTTTTGTTGTCTCTTAAAGCATATATCTCCGAAAGTTTCGCTGCTTCTTCAAATGTCGGTTTATGAAAATCAAGATTTTTTCCCATATGTCCTTTCCGTTCCATGCATACGCATTATTAATGAGCCGCAAGCTCCGCACCGATATTGCTTTCCTTGATCCGTTTCTTTTTATACCACACATATCTAAGCCAAGCGGTAAATCCGCTCATAGACCAGACGATTCCGACAGACCACCAGATTCCCCAGAGTCCGATAAACGAAATCTGTGTCAAAAGAACCGGAACAATAAATCTGCCGATAACTTCGACAATTCCGTTGAGCAGGGCAAAAAACGAATCTCCGAATCCGTTTAGCACCCCTCTTACAACATATATCATTCCCAGCATAACATAGAAAAAGCTTGATATTTTAAGCGCCATCGCTCCCATCGCGATAACTTCTTCATCTTCAACAAAGATTCTGATTATAACTTCGCCGAAAAACTGCATAACGGGAAGCATAGCAGCCGAAAAGATTGCCATCAGCATCATACTCTTCCTGTAACCTGTTGTAATACGGTCAGTCTTATTCGCACCATAGTTCTGCCCCGTAAAGGTAGAAAGTGCGGCTCCGAGCGTCTGATACGGCTGATGAATGAGCTGTTCTATTCTGCTTGTCGCAGTAAATGCGGCAACGGCTACTTTTCCGAATGAGTTTACAACCTTCTGAAGCGCCATACAGGATATTGCAATAAGCGAAAACTGAAGCGACAACGGAATTCCGAGCTTTAATACTTTCCCTGAAATTACCATGTCAAACTTAAGGTCGTTTCTGTTCATCTTGAAATACTCATTTCTGCATATCGCATAAATTATGCAACTGATTCCCGAAACAAACTGCGAAATAACCGTAGCAACTCCCGCGCCGGCCACACTCATATGAAGTCCACACACGAACAGCACATCAAGCGCTGTGTTAAGAAGGCATGAAAAGATAAGGAAGTAAAGCGGCGTCTTTGAATCACCGAGCGCCCTAAGCATCGAAGATGCATAGTTATAAAGTGACACAAAAACAAGGCCGAGGCACATGATCCTAAGATATGCCACAGCATCTGCCATTATCTCATCAGGCGTTGCAAGCATTTTTAAAATCGGTTCAGATAAAAGAAACGCAACTATACCGACAATAATTGGGAATACCAGCATTATATAACCTGTATTTACAATACAGCTTTTTATCTCATTTTTATCGCCCTTACCAAAAAACTGGGATGTTATGATTCCTCCGCCACTTCCGATTCCGTTGCACATGGCAAAAAACAGGAATGTCACAGAGCCGGTTGCTCCTATCGCAGCCAGCGCATCGGCGCCGACAAATTGTCCCACAATAACAGAATCCACCAGATTGTACAGCTGCTGGAAAAGATTTCCGATGAGCATGGGTATAGAAAAGCGGATGATCAAAGAAACCGGGCTTCCTTCTGTCATATTAATTACAGTCGATCTATGTGTTTTCATTTTGGCAAAAACTTCCTTGTAATAGTAATAGTACGGTGCCGAGAGGTTTACTCTGTGGACACAAAGGCACCTGACTTCTCATATATACCAAGTAAGAATTATATTCCTGTGATTTTATACTTACTTCCTATTTTCTGTTATGTAAACCTATCATTTTTTGTCTTTTGCGAATCGCAATAATCAGGTGCACTATACCAGTGCACCTCATTAAATATCTATGTATAGACTTCAGTTGGTAATGCAGAATATCATTATGTTGTAGCCTCAGCGATCTCTTTTTCACCACTCCGAAAAGAAACTTGAATCTTTATCAACATACCAGAACATAGCTCTCCATGCTATTTTTCTTTCATGCTCGCAAAAATATCCCCTCTCATATCATAAATATCCCCGCCGATCACGACTACAAATAATACAAAAAGTAATAACACAATCCCTATTAATATATAATGTACACCTATGTTGTTTCCAAACAAACATATTGAAAATACTGATAACATACTGACGTTCCTCCCATATATTCCTCTCAATTTTTTTCAGGTTCAAAGAAGTTATCTTCAGTATCATTTTCAGTCCAAAATATTACAAGCAACACATTGGAAAAGGAGCGCGCCAATATGGAGCCCCCCAGTAAATATCTGTGTTTCAGTTATATGCTTGATAAAACAAAAAATTCATCTAAATAAATAACACATAGTAATGTGGCAGTATTATTTTCGCACCTGACACCCCATTCCTATTGGCTATTAATTTGTATGCCTTATCGGGCGAATACTCTTTTATAAAATTATTAAGTGAAACCGATGCCGTATTTCCAGCCTTCACCTCTATCGGTACTACCTCTCCATCTTTTTCAATAAGAAACTCCAATTCATGCTCATCATCCGGTTTATAATAATGGAGATTATAGCCGCGTTTGATAAGACATTCAGATATTATATTTTCATAAATGCCACCTTTAGCATTTCCCTTAATTGTATTGTTAAGTATTGCCCGCTTGGTTTCAAATCCGTACATACAAGTCAAGAGCCCTGTGTCATTTATATACAGTTTGAACTGTTCAGGCTTCTCGTTTGCCATAAGCGGAATATACGGTTCAGAAATATTGTAGCAAGCATTTACCAAGCATGAATCTTTAAGCCACTTTACGCTGCCTCCGAATTTTCGACTGGTCTGTCCTTTTTCAACCGTTGAATACTGAAATTTTTTTAATTCTTTAGCCAATTGTCTCGGAATCGCGTCATAGCACATTCTAACCAACTGCTTTTCTTTTCCCTTTGCATGTTTAGTAATATCATCCTGATATAGCGCGATGATATTATTCTGAATGTCCATAACTCTGTTAAAATCTTTGTTTATAGCGAAATCCATGACCACTTCCGGCATTCCGCCCACAACAATAAATTCCCTAAAAAGCTCTTCAAATTTATTATGGATACTTTCAGGAATCTGCACGTCAGATCCCATATATTCCTTAAGCTCATTGATCACATCCGAATCATATCCATAAGCCCACAAAAACTCTTCAAAATCCAGAGAATACATTACAAGTTGTGTTTCATATCCAACAGGAAGAGAAGCAGGTTCCTCAACTTCATCGTCATCATCCTGCCCATAAGAAAGTCCCAATAATGATCCGGATGCAATAACGTCATAGCGCATCTCTTCTGCCAAAAATTTCAGAGCAGTGCGCGCATTACCACAGCACTGAATTTCATCCAAAAAAACGAGCGTATTTCCGGGTATAAGCTTTATTCCCGGAATATTCGCCGTCATTCTTTTAAATATCTCTTCAGATGATAACTCACCATCAAATATCTGCTTTAACTGCTTTTGTTTAAAAAAATCTATGCTGATAAAAGACTCATATTCTTTTTCTCCAAACTCTCTTACAATAAAAGATTTTCCAACCTGTCTAGCGCCTTTTATTAAAAGGCATTTTTTTAATTGTTCTTCACGCCTTTGTCTTTTCCAATTCAATAGTTCCGCATATGCTTTTCTTTTTAACATAAGCACCATTTCTCCTTCGATTTTTACACTTTGATATTACAGCATTTTCCTAGTCTTCGTCAATATTAATGCATAAAATCGGGGTGCTTTTTCACAGAAAGTTGCATAAAATCGGGGTGCTTTTTTCTTGAAAATTACACAAAATCGGGGTGTCTGTTTTTGCACAATTACTGCATTTTCAGCACATACACTTCTGCACTTAACAGGGGTGTGGGAAGTTCTTGTAAAAACATTATTCCGCACTAAGATTCTCAGCTGTTATCCTCTTTCGGTACAAGACATGTGTCTGATAGACGATCAAAACAAATACCGCAATACCCAGAACAAAATCTGCTGCCGTCTCTCTGGCGGTTGTTGTGACCATAGATGCTGCAGGAAAAAACATTCTCGATTTGCTTAAGTCATGAAACGTATCATATAAATTGCCGATTATACCGGCAATTGCAATTGCCGTGATCATATTTACCCATAATTTACGATTTTTTTCGCGTATAAAAAAGAAATATGATGCAACCGCTCCAATAGCACCCGGAACAGTAGCTTGCATTAATTCAACCACTATTTTACGAAGCCATATCATAGTATCCACCCCATCAGTTAAAGAAGCATAAAAATTATTCAAATAAGTGAATACTATAGTCCCATCAAGCAAAAACAGTGTAATGAAAAAGCCCATCATCATCACGCCTATTTTCTTAGGTGTTAACGTATCTTTTATTGCATGATATAAAGCAAATAAAAAAATAATGACATAAATTATATATCTCAGAACAACAATGCGTTCATCCTCGGAACCATGCATATAGTTCATCGGCCTTGATTCAGACAAAGATTTAAATGACTGAATAAATAATATCATTGCCTTCTCAGCAATTTTTATAAAAAAAGATATAACTACGATGGCATATAATGCAATTGCCATATTATTTACAAGTTTATTTTCAACAACGGGAGTTCTTTCCGCCACTTTTACCATCTCCTTTCCGGACAGTAGAGTATCAAGGCTCACATCCAGAATCTGAGATAAATTTTTTGTCGTAATAAGATCAGGATAACGTTCACCGCGTTCCCAACGTGAAACTGATTGCCTACTCACAAACAATTGATCCGCAAGAGATTGCTGCGTCATCCCTTTCTTTTCTCTCGCTATTCTTAGTTGCTCGCCAAATTCTACCATATATAAAAAATTCCTTTCAAAAAATCTATATTCTCATCTGCGCAAGATGTTGAAATCAGTATCTCTTTTCCCATTATATTATACAAGCACCACCTGAAAAAAGGGATGCACCAATATGGTGCATCCCAGTAAATATCTGCGTTTACTATCAGATCTTCGGATCTGTCACCTTGCCTCCAAGGTTAATTTCTTCATCAAAAATATCTACATAACCTTTCAGCGAAAGCGCTTTTTGACGAAGTGTCTTGGAATGTCCCCACACCAAGATGTGAGCCTTTCCTTTTCCGTTCTTGGCTTCCTGAATGAGATTGGCTGCGGCGCTGTTACCGTCAAAGGCAACAACCATAGACGGTCTTCTCTCGAATATCTCGTAGTTAAAGCTCTTGTAAATGCCCATTCCCTGAGTCTCCGTAGAAACTCTGATCCTGACCTTATAAGAAAGAAGCATATCTTTTTCCTTCTCTGTTATCATGGCAGGAACAACAGCATAGACTTTAAATTTCTTCTTGTTATTATCAAGAAGATACTTTTCATACCCTGAAAGCTTATGCCCGATGACAAAACAGACTTCTTCCGGACTAAGCTTATCCATAAGGGCATCAAGCTGCGCGGCGCCCTCTTTGGTCACTCTGGTAGCTCTGTTCTCTGTGTTAAAGCTTCCGCCCAAGAGCACTACCGGGAAATATGACCACGAAATTTCTCTTATGCGCTCCTTGAGTTCTTTATTGGCATCGAGCAAAAGCCCCTTTGATGAAAGTCTCCTTTCCGATATCTTAACAGCTTTCATCTTCTCAAGAAGTACTTCCTCGATATCTCTGTCCTTGATAAGCGCATTGAACTTCTGTTTCTTGGCTGCATAGGATGCCCTGCTTAATTCTATTATCTCTGTTTCAGCCTGCTTCATGAGGCTTATGTCACTATCCGTAAGCCCCAGCATCTTAATAAGAGAAAGCTGCTCGTCAACGGAATTTGTCCCGTACAAAGCCGCTCCGTCGGTTCCCTGAACGCACTTAAGCCCGTGCTTTAAATACTGCTTAAGCGGGTGCTTATCAAGTGAATTGAGATTATTCAGTCTTACATTGCTCGTAAGCTGAAACTCAAGAACTACGCCGTTTTCCCGAAGCTGTTTAAGGACTTCTTTGCCCTTCTTTGATCTGGGACTGTAGGTATAAAGTCCATGTCCCAGCCTCATCCGCGGCATCTGCTGATCGGGTGCAAGAAATTCTTTTACACACTGAATGCTGTGAGATATATTATCTTTCTGGCTGTCATTCTCACCCGCATGAACTCTTATCACAAACGAAGGATCTTTGGCAGCAATCTTGACTATTTCCTTAAATGCGGGCTTCAAAGTGATTATGTCATTTATCTCTTCTCCGACAAAGTCACATCCCGCAACATAAGGATCGAGCGCTGTTGCCTTCAGAACTTCAAGGTTCTGCTCAAGATAATTTGAAGGAGTCACCGCATCTTTGATGATTGTAAGAGGTATCCTTCGCATTGCGGCAAGAAACCTTATCATAACGCCGGTCTCTCTGTGTATTGCAGGCATTACTTCATGCACCTGCTTTAGCATATCTATCGATTCATACTTTTTTACAAGCGTCGTATCGCTTATCTCCGCATAGCAAACTCCCTGTCTTTTATAGTTTCTGGCTATCCAGAGAAGTTTGTCCTGGAAAAGAGTATTGTGGCAATATTCATCATTTTCTTTATCCATGAGCATTTGATTCAATGCTTTTTTCACATCTTCATCCGGAATCTGGGAAACGCTGTGAATATCTATCTTTTCATCACATTCTTTTCCTTTGGTAAAGACATATCTATAAAGATAAACCTTCTCAAGGTTTGTAAAAACCGCCTGTCCGTCCTTTATAACGGCAAGCGAGCCCCTTATCTTGACGATATTAAGCTCCGCATCATTTAAGTTATTCAGAATAAGATCCGCGAAGTTGATGAAGGTGTTGTCATCTATTTTTCTGTCCAGATATTTTCCGGAAAGATCTGATGATGAAAACTGTCTTGCCACTTTCTCTCTGCTTTTCAGCATCTTGATCCATTGCTTTTCCGTAAGCTCGAGATTGAGTTTTTTTACATAATACAAGGGATATCGTATCTGATGGTAGATCCCGAGTGCAATCAGGATATCCGCCGGAAGGTTGCCGTTCATATGCGTATGAAGGTCTGTTCTGAACTTGAGATTCTTGTTTATGTAAGTCTTAAAAATAGTCTTATTAAGATCCAGCTGATAATTCTTGGTCTGGCTCATCAACGTCTTTGCAATCGCAGGGACAGATGCCATAACTTCCACTCTTTTGTCGGGAAAGATCTTTGCTATCTCAACATCGCGAAGGCTAAATATATAGCTCTCTTCATTGTTTCCGTCAATAAAACAAGGAACTTCGCCCTTTGCAACAAGCATTCCGTTTCCGTCCTCAGAAAGACTCAGTTTGCATATTGCGGCGAAGTTCCGTATAAGATTCCCTGTGTGATGATTCGGCGTCGAAAGCACATACCACATCTTATCAAGATCTTTATAAAGACTTACTATAATATCTTTTTCATCGTCAAGAAAAAAACACGTAAAATAAGTCATAGAAGTCATCCTTCCTTCATGTGCTTCATAAGCTCATCAATAGTAAGTTCTTTTCCCGTCTGCTGCTCATAAATCTCTGTAAAAGAAAGTCCCTGGTCGGCAGGATTGAGATCGACATCTTTGGTCTTTGCTTTCCATCTGTTATCGTCAGGAAGAAATGCATAAGCAATGTTGTGCTGTTCCCACTCATATGCCATATCATCAGGCGTTCTGTAGGACTCCATATCTCTTCCGTGCACCTGGTGTTCCTCTATAAGAGCCGAGCAGATTATCTTCATATCCTCATTATTTTCGATTTTGTATGAGTCCACGATTTTCCAGTTATCCTTGGTATAAACCGCAGAGAATTCTTCATCTCCGTAGGTAAAAGCGTAATTTTTGCCTTTTCCGTCAACATCATGAAGCTCGATATCGGAAGGATCGCTTAAGATTCCCTCTTCCTCCAGATTTTCTTTTACTTCTTTTGCCTTCTCCACTCCTTTTTTAATTTTCTTCTTGGCCTCAGAGTCAGCATCGTTAAAGCCTTCTATCTCAATTCCGACTCCAAACTCAGACTCAAGATAAGAACTTGCATCGGAAACAAAGCCATTCATAACATCAGAAACTGTCGCAAGTCCCGATGATATCTCCTCTGTTTCTTCAAACTGTGAAAGAAAATCTCCGCAACCTGCAAAGCAAAACACCGTAACAAGCAGTAGTGCAAGAATAATTATTTTGTTTTTGTAATTAAAATTTTTTCTACTCATATCGTAATTATAAGGGGTTAGAGAAAAAAGGTCAAAAAAATTAACAAATAATACAATCAAGACTCTTTGACACTATTTGTTTTATGGTGTATTTTGGAAAAAAGAGATAAAGAAATAACGCGCAAATAAGGAGGAGTTTCATGTCAGATACAATTACACTCACGATTCCGAAGCAGAAATCGATCGCACTTATTGCTCATGACGGCAAAAAGCCCGAGCTTATAAAATGGTGCAAAGATAATGCCGAGACATTAAAAAAACATTTTCTTTGTGGTACAGGTACAACGGCAAGAATGATCACAGATGCCACAAATCTTCCTGTACGCGGGTATAATTCAGGCCCTTTGGGCGGCGACCAGCAGATTGGTGCAAAGATCGTAGAAGGCAAGATTAATTTCGTTGTATTCTTCTCAGATCCGCTCACAGCAGCACCTCACGATCCTGACGTCAAAGCGCTCATGCGAATCGCACAGGTTTACGACATTCCTTTTGCCAACAACAAGGCAACCGCAGACTTCCTCCTTCATTCAAGTTTCATGGATGAGGAATACGACCATGATGTTATAAATTTCAAGCAGAATATCGCACAGCGTGCCGAAACACTGCCCAACGAGTAAAATCATTCTTTAACCGATAGGTTATGCGAGAAGTTCAAGGTACCGGCATATAAGGTGCATTTTCGCATTAAGTTTTGTTCGTTGATATTCAAGGCATATAAAGACGGAGTAATTTATTCTTTCAATCCAAACTCGCCCATAAATGGGCTCAAACAATGGATTGAAAAACAGAATAAATTACTCCGTCTTTTTATGCTCTTGAATGTTGCAACTCACAAAAAAACTGCAAAAATGCACCTTATATACTGATACCTTTTACTTTGTTGATAATATATTCATTTAATTAAAACCTTAACATTTCACTATTTTCTCAACATTCACTTAATGTCCTTAACAAGGCGGTGTGTGCCGTCTTTGGATTCGTATACGAAGATTTCACAGTTCTTGGGACGGGGACGCCAGATGTAGCCGCGCTTGGCGTTTTCAAAGTAGCCGCGGATCGGACGAATGATTCCGCCGTGGCAGACAACGAGCACGTTCTCATAATCTTTTTGCTCAAGCTCTGTTAAAAAAGATCTCGTGCGCTCTACCATGTCTTTTACCTTTTCGACTCCCGACGGTGCGGGAAAGATTTCGGGAATCGTCCAGTATGCAGTCATTGGAAATGCAACTTTGTAATAGTTTACTCCGTCATATTTTCCAAAGTCCGCTTCAATTATGCGCTCATCGGTTATTATATTTGAAGGATCTATATCACCGATAATTGATGCAGTCTGAACCGCTCTAGTAAGCGGGCTTGCATATACCGCGTCAAACTTAACATCGCCGATCTTGGCTTTGGTTGCGCATGCCTGCTCCATTCCTGTCTCATTGAGAGGAATATCAATTCTTCCCTGCATCAGTTCTTTTTTGTTGTAATCTGTCTGTCCGTGTCTTGTAACGTATATCTTCATCTTGTATTCTCCATTAATGCGGATTTCTGCAATTTCATTTAAGATGTCATGCTTCTTAATTATCAAGCGCAAAAGTCATCGTCTTGCTTTTTTACTGTAATCCGGCCTTGCGTTCTTTAAATCCTCATATATTATCTTGTAATTTTCGTAGCGAACCGCAGAGATTTTCCCTTCGCTGAGCGCATTTTTTACACCGCAGTCAGGCTCTGCAATATGCGAGCAGCCACCGAACCTGCACTCGGGTTCAAACTCTTCAAATTCAGGATAATACTGCATAAGATTGTCGGTAGTCACATCATTTAAGTTAAGTGAAGTAAATCCCGGAGTATCGAAAAGATAGGTCTCTTCGTCGCCCTGCGACAACTCACTTACGTAAAAGAGCTCCGAATGTCTTGTTGTATTTTTTCCTCTGTCTATCTTACGACTAAGTTCTCCCGTCTGCATAAGAGCATCAGGTACGAGCTTATTTAAAAGCGAAGATTTTCCGACTCCGCTTGGTCCCGCAAGAGTTGTGGTCTTTCCGCGAAGGAGCTCTTTTAACTCATCAAGTCCCTTTTCCTCTTTTACACTTATAAAAAGAACTTTGTATCCACACTTCTCATATGCATTATAAAGTTCCTGCTGCTCTTCCTGCGTCGCAATGTCCTGCTTGTTGAAGCATATTATAACCGGAAGATTCTGCTGTCTCATCATGATAAGAAAGCGATCGAGCAAATTATAATTGGGATCGGGCTTAACTATGGCAAACAAAATAACCGCCTGATCCACATTGGCAACAGGCGGTCTTAAAAGCCGGTTCTTACGGGGAAGTATCTCTGTGATATTCCCCTTTTTATTCTCTTCGTCGATAATGTCTATCATGACATTATCTCCAACCAGCGGTTTTACATTATCTTTTCTGAAGATGCCCTTTGCTTTACATTCATAGATTCTCGCATCATGAGTTTCTATGTAGTAAAAGCCGGCAATTCCTTTAATTATCTTTCCCTGCATTAATGGGTCTCCTGTGTAAACTGAGCTCGCAATTGAACATCAACCCGTTCCGGAACAAAGCCTGCATCGGGTTCTGCCGCAGGTACGGATACATAATATGTATAACTTACAACTCCCGTGGGTGTTTTAATTCCGGCAATTTCAACAGGATACGGGAATGAAGTTGTATCAAACTCGCGAAGTACCGTACCTTCCGAGGAAGTAATGGTTATATGCACCTTATCTCCGGGATTATAAGGATATTTTCCGCCTTCAGGTGCAGGTAAACTCTCTTTAAAGGAATATGAAATTTCACCGGGTCCTGTAGATACCTCTATATGTACAACAGTTCCTTCCTTAACCTTCTTTCCTGCTTCAGGGATCTGTCTGCAGACCTTATCTATAAGTTTAGGATCGGAATTCTTAACATCCTTGGCTGTTCCAAGCTCAAGTCCTGCTTCTACCAATACAGCCATAGCTTCATCCGTCTCAAGTCCTACAAGATCGGGAACTTCAATCTCACCTTCGATTGAGGAAGCTTCAGTTGATGCATCTGCTTTTCCCTTGTAATTTGAACCGTTACTTACATACACAGTGATAGTGGAGCCTTTATCAAGCTTCTCGCCTGCCCCCGGTGATGTTGATACAACGGTGTTGTTAGGTTTTACATTATCTTTATCGGCTTCTTTTTTTACCTTATATCCTCTATCATCTTCAAGCAACGACTTTGCCTCGGCATATGTCTTTCCGACCACATCGGGAACCTTTCCCTTATCGCTGTCCTCTGCCGATACCTTGACATTACTTGCGCCCGAAGAAGCTTCACCTGAATCAATAGTTCCAAAAAGTCCGATTCCTCTTGCAACGATCAAAACAACAACAAGAGCCACAATGACCGCCATTACAATTGCTATTGAAGATGTAATTCTCTCGATCTTACCGTCTTCCTGCATTGTTCCTCTGCGTCTTCTGTCATGCTCTTCCCTGTAGTAGTAATCTTCCTCTTCTTCGGCTTCTTCGTCTTCGTAATCTCTGCCGTATTTTCTTATTTCTCTGTCATAATCGTCATAGTCATCCTGTTCATACTCTCTGACTACATCACGTTTAAGTCTCATCTGCTCAGGTTCGGGCATACGTGAATCTCTGCTCTTCACATGCCTCACCTCCTCATCGGATGCAACTCTTGTTACACCGTCCTCATCGGGATCCACCATAGATACAAAATCCTTGTCGGGTGTAATAAGTGATTTCTTGAGGTCCTGAATAAGTTCAGCTGCATTCTGATATCTTCTGTCAGGACTCTTTTGACAACATTTAAGAACAATCTTCTCCACACTGATCGGAATTTCTTCGTTAAAGTCTGCCGGTGTGGGTAGTTCCTCCTGAATGTGTTTGATTGCTATCGCAACGGTAGTGTCCCCGTTAAAAGGAACTCTTCCCGTAAGCATCTCAAAAAGTGTGATACCCAGTGAATAAATATCACTCTTTGCATCGCTGTATCCGCCTCTTGCCTGCTCCGGAGAAGTATAATGCACCGAACCCATGACATTGGAGGTAATGGTGTTACTTGTAGCAGCCTTCGCAATACCAAAGTCTGTAACCTTAACCTTACCGTCTTTGGAGATCATAATATTCTGAGGCTTGATATCTCTGTGAATGATATTGTTATTATGCGCAGCCTCAAGACCCATGGCAACCTGTATAGCAATGCTGACAGCCTCTTTTACAGAGAGTCTGACCTTCTTCTCAATATATTTTTTGAGAGTAATGCCGTCTACAAGCTCCATGACGATATAATTGATACCGTCCTCATCGCCGACATCATATACATTCACGATGTTGGGATGCATAAGTCCTGCTGTTGACTGTGCTTCAACACGAAACTTCGCTACAAAATTCTCGTTCTCCGAAAATTCCTGTTTCAGTATTTTTACCGCAACAAGACGATTAAGTTTATGATCTTTTGCTTTATACACATCGGACATTCCGCCGGTGCCGATCTTTTCAAGCACCTCGTAGCGATCTCCGATCACCATACCTATTTTAATCATTCAGTCCTCCATCGCGAGTGGGTTCATCGGCAAAGGGTTCTATCAGGATAACTGCTATATTATCCTTGCCTCCGTTATTATTTGCCGCGACAACCAGCTTCTGGGCCTTTTCTATAATGTCTCGCTGACCGCTGACAATCATGCGGATTTCTTCATCTTCAAGCATATTTGTGAGACCGTCCGAACACATAAGGACGATATCCCCTCGATTTAGTTCCACTGTAAAAAAATCGATGTCTACAGTTTCCGTGGCACCGATTGCCCTCGTGATAATATTTTTATCAAGATGTGTCCGAGCAGTTTCTCTATCAATTCCGCCCATTCTGACCATCTCTTCCACAAGGGAATGGTCTCTTGTTATCTGGGTGATTTTATTATTGATGACGTAGAGCCTGCTGTCACCGACATTCGCAACCTGCAAATATCTGCCGATAACCGTACATGCGACAACCGTTGTTCCCATACCAAAGAGCGACGGGTTCTCTGCCGCTTTTTCTCTGAGGTTGTGATTCGCAATTTTTATCGCATTCTCGAGAATCTTAACAGGACTCTGTTCAAAAGACTTCTCTATCTCTTCCACCATTGTGTCAACCGTATACCTGGACGCGTAGTCACCTGCGTTGTGACCTCCCATGCCGTCCGCAACAATAAACACATTGGAAAGATTACCGATTTTTCTATCTGAGGAAAAGATATAATCCTGATTAAGCTTTCGCTTCTTTCCAATATCCGTCACGGAAAAAGTCTTTAACAAACCAACATCCTCCACAAACCCTTTTTCATCATACACATACAAAATAAGCAGGTACTACACTTTCTCCTCCAAAAGCCTCCTGCAAAGCAGTTTACAGGGGCCATAATTATCCCTGCCCATTTCACTCCTAATTATAACCAACTTTATAGTCTTTAGCAATTATAAGTGTTTGATATTGTATTTGCAATCTTTTCATATTTTAGTCATCAAATGCCTTTATATCCCCATTTTTATGTATCGACCGCGATCACTTTTACATTGCCATCGCAAGAAATGCCAAAATATATATCGCTATAACCGATACCGTCGCAAATATATCAAATATACCTAAGATCTTTACAGTCTTGTCGCCTTTTCCCAATGAACGTCCCACAAAAAAGAACACAAAGCCAAAAAAAGCAAAAAACATTGTAATTGAATTGATTGCTCTTATAAAGTTTGAGTCCTCAAAAGCATATAAAAAGATAAAATTCAAAACTGCCGATACTATCGGTACTATCTCCACTATTGTTGCTATCTTTTTCTTGTCCATTCCCCTGTTATCATGGTCATCCGAAAATGACCATTACTCCTTTCCTTTTCTTTCCAATCACTTGAATTCTATTCTAACTCATAATCGGAATTTTTTTAAGTTTCGATATTTCGTTTCCCAGTGTTTTCAAGCGTTTCCAAGCAACAGTATCAGATCTTTTTCCCCGAACCGATCTCAAAGTGGCACTTTACGATACCGATATCCACCTTGCTGAAAGGGCCGCCCTTGTCAATAAATTCAACTTTTTCACCATCTGCAAATTTTATCACGAACTTCTGCTGATTTATTGCAGTGGGAGCCAAAAGAGCCATCTCAACGCCTTGATTAAACCAATCCGGACGCTCACCTGCTGCCTCAACCACCTGCTCAAAAGTCTTGGATTTTCTAACTTTCCCCTGGTCCTTGCCATAACCTATTGCGATAGCTATAACAAGTTTTTCATCGGGAGCAACTTCGGCGGATATGGTCTTATGATTAAAGCCCCCTGTCCAGCATGTGTTAAGTCCTAAACTCTGTGCAAAAAGAACCAGTTTCTCGCCATAGTAACCAATCTTTTGTTCCAGGTCATCCGAAGCTCTGCCGACACATGCGATAACGCTCGGTGCCGAACCAAGTCCCCTTGCTCTGTTTATCAGATTATTATATATTCTTCCCGCATCTTCAATAAACTGCAAATGAAGTCCGCTCTCAGCATTGAGCTCACTCACTTTGGCTCTTAGCTGTATGATTTTCTCCGGCTCGATCATCTGCGGCTTATAACTTCTAACCGAATGTCTGGCCTTGATTGCTTCGATTTCTGTCATATTTTTTCTCCTTCCAGATATGAAATGGTCTTCCCATGTCTCTTTGCATATTCAATCTCAGATCTTGTGCTGTCTCCGATATTATTTATTTTTGAATATAACATTCAAGCCAATCTATGAACAAGTTACTTTTATAATTATTTTATATTTTTCCTCTTCATTTTCCAAATGCTTTCGTCGATAAAAAAATTAGAAATGGGTAAGTATTCGCTCATGGTATTTGAAAAGGATTTCAGCACCGCTCTCATAATTCAAGTATACTAATACGTTTACACTTGGAAAGAGCATACTTTTTACAAGGAGGTAATAAAAATATGTCAGGAATAAGCAGTATTTCCGCATCCGGCGGTAACTCAGAGATTACCAAAACTTCTTATGCAAATAAAAGCAATCAGGCAACTGCGGCCAAAGCTTCTCAATCTTCCAAAACAGAATTAAAGTCATGGAGTCCGATTGATACAAAGAGTTCGCTCGTTCCCTCAATGACGGATTACGGTATGACCATCGGCAATGTAGAGCTTTCGGATAAAGCCAAAGACTATCTTGATAAGCTCAAAGCCAAATATCACAACATGGAATTCATCACCGTCAGCAAGGATATGAAGGCGCAGGTTCAGCAGAATGCTGCGGCATACGGCAATGCCAACAAGATGGTAGTTCTCATAGATGAAGAAAAGCTTGAGCGCATGGCCACAGACGAAGCCTTCCGCAATAAGTACGAAGGAATCATCGCTTCATCGCAGGCCAAAATGATGCAGGCAAAGATGGGACTTACAAGCAGCGGCGCAAATATAAAGAATTTCGGAATGTCCGTCGACTCAAACGGCAAAGAGAGTTTCTTCGCTACAGTAAGCGATTCTCTCGATCTGCAGAAAAAACGCCTTGAGAAAAAGGCTGCCGAAAAGAAAGCGGAAAAAGCCAAAGAAAAGAAAGCAGCTGAAAAAGAAGCCCGTGAAGAGCGTATTCAGAAAGCAAAAGAGAAAAAAGCCGAAAAAGCAGAAGCTGATAAGGCTGAATCAGACAATGATATTAATGAAATTGATGATGAAAATTTCGTTATGTTTGAGGCCGATTCAATGGAAGAACTTTTATCTAAAGTTCAGACATACGCTTACAACAGTTCATCAAACAAGATTATGTCTACTTCCGAGCGCACCGTCGGAACTACGATTGATTTCAAGGGCTAAAAAACAAGTGTCTGAGCACTACGATTTTGCAGTGCTCAGACACTTATTTTTTTTCACCGACATATCTTCTTCTGAGCTGGCCGCAGGCTCCGTCTATGTCCCTGCCCATCTCTCTACGAATCGTCGCATTTATTCTGTTCTTTTCAAGCTTATCCTTGAACTTAACCGCATGAGAACGATCGGTAGGTTTGAAATCTCTTTCTTTTATCGGATTCACGGGAATCAAGTTTACAACACAGTTAAGTCCGGACAAAAGCTTTGACAATTCGGCTGCATCTTCATCAGAATCGTTAACTCCCGCAACAAGCGAGTACTCAAAAGTAAGCTGTCTTCCGGTCTTGTCAAAATAGGTCTTGCAAGCATTCAGCACTTCATGAATCTCATACTTATTTGCGATAGGCATGAGCTCTTTTCGCTTGTCATTATTTGATGCGTGAAGAGAAAGCGCCAGATTTATAGACAATTTCTTTTCCGCAAGTTCTAAGATCTTAGGCACGATACCGCATGTGGATACCGTAAGATTGCGCTGTCCGAGGTTCATTCCGTGCTCATCGGAAAGAAGCTCGATGAACTTAAGAAGATTATCATAGTTATCAAGCGGCTCTCCGCTACCCATGACAACGACTCTGGATATCTTTTCCCCTGTGTAGCATGCTATAGCATATATCTGATCAAGTATCTCCGATGGCAAAAGATTCCTCACAACGCCGTCAATTGTCGACGCGCAGAACCAGCATCCCATCCTGCATCCAACCTGCGAAGATACGCAGACACTGTTACCGAATTTGTATTTCATGAAAACGCTCTCGATAACATTGCCGTCGTAGAGTCCGAAGAGGAACTTCTTGGTTCCGTCAATCTGCGACTCCTGCACCTGCACAACCTCAAGGCATGTATAACTGCACTTCTGCTCGAGCTTTTCTTTGAGCGACTTTGGGATGTTCTTCATCTCGTCGTAGTTTCTTGCTCTCTTTACATGCATCCAGTCATAGAGCTGTTTTGCCCTGAATGCAGGCTCACCGATTTCCTTGATGAAAGCCGTAAGTTCATCGAAGTTTAGGGATTTTATGTCTATTTTGTTTTCTTTTCCTAAAATATATTCACTCATAATTATCATATATTTATTTCACTACTCTTTTAAGCTTTGCAATAAAGAACCCGTCTGTTCCGAATTCTCCGGGAAGGAGCTGTATGTAGCCCTTCTTTGCGGTATCTTTTATGTTATATTTATCATTTTCAACAATGTACTTTGGAAGCACATCTGTGATATCCACGGGTTCAAACGGAAGCTCGGCGCAGATTCTTTTTACCATCTGCTCATTCTCGGCCTTGTTCACCGTACATGTGGAATACATAAGCGTTCCGCCGACTTTGACATAATCCCAGCAAGCCTTAACTATGTCCCACTGAAGTTTTGTCAGTTCATCAAGTTTAGCTTTTTTGATATTTTGCTTGATATCGCTCTTTCTTCCTATGATTCCAAGTCCCGAGCACGGAACGTCGAGATAGAGGTAATCGGCGTTTCTCTTCATATTGTCATCATGGATCTTGGCATCGACAACCTCTATTGTGATATTATCAAGCCCAAGTCTTGCAGCATTCTCAGCAATAAGCTCCTTTTTTGCAGTAGAAACGTCTCGTGAAAAAACTTTTCCGTCTGCGCCGACTTTCTGCGCCGCGTGCATACTTTTTCCACCGGGAGCGGCACAAACATCAATAACCGTGTGTCCTTTTAAGGGATCCGCGATTTCTGTAAGAAGCATGGAACTCACATCCTGAACCGCAAATTTTCCTTCCGCATATCCCGGAAGATATCTGATATTGTCGGTCTTTTCAAGTTCAAGCGCATATGGCAGGATCGGATTTTCTTTTACAACAACTCCCGATTCTTCGAGTTCTTTTTTCAGCTTGAGCGCAGCAGCTTTCGCAGCTTCCGTATCCGATAAGCCGTTATCCGTGTCAGCTTTGCCCGCTGTACATCTGATAACCGTCGGGCGCGGCTCAAGGAAGAACTTAAGCATTCCTTCCGTCCTCTCAAAGCCGTACTCCGTAAGCCACATCTTGCACAACCATGAAGGCTGCGAATAAACTACGGACAGATAATCAACTCCCCCGTTCTCATTTTTGTCCGGATATGAAATATTTTCTTTATTCCTTGAAATGTTCCTAAGAACGCCGTTGACAAAGCCTTTCAGTCCCGCGAACTTATGCTTTTGCGCAAGTTTTACCGCCTCGTTGCAAGCAGCGCTGTCGGGAATGTTATCCATGAACATTATCTGGTACGTTCCCATTCTTATCAGACTTCTTATCAGAGGCTGCATCTTTTTTACCTCTGTCTTGGAAAAAGAATCTATAACGTAGTCTATCTGTATATTTCTCTCAAGGCAGCCCTCAACCACTCTTTTGATAAACGCTTTGTCTCTTGTTTCAAGATAATCGTATTTTTCAAGTGCATCCTTTAAAAGCGTAGTTTTCCTGCCGCCATCCTTGTCGTACTCCATCAGGATGTTAAGTACTATCTCCCTAATATTCACCATAGATCAGTGCCTCTCATTTTTATTTTCGTATCTTTCGCAGAACCTTGCAGAAAAAGAAGGTTCTTCCCCCGCGATATTAAGATGAGTAATGTCTCCCATTCCTATTGTTCTGAACGTTCCTATCCCCTTCTCACGCTCTTCGGAAGCTACGATCGTAACCGAAGTCGGCGCAAGTGCAATGAACTGAAACAGAACAAAAGGTGAGACATTCCATAGATATGACAGAAGAACAGACGTAATGCCATAATGGCAGAAAAAAGCTATAACTTTGTCATTACTCTTATTTACCTTAAATATCAGTCCGTCTTTCTCATAACCCTGCTCACGCAAAAAATCATCAAAAGACGAAACCACATAATCATACACCTTACACATGTCGCTGTATATAACAGGTTCGGCATTTCTCCATGCATTTTTGTCAAAAAGCTCAGGATGCCTGCCATAGTACGAAGGAAGCATATCCCACACTATTCTCGTCTCATACCTTCCGGTCTTAGGATCTGTCTTAAGCTCGGTTTTATAAGCCTGCCTTGCACTCTCCGAAAGATTAGGATCAAACTGAGCCGGAAATTCTTTTAACCAGTCATAAGTGACCGCTTCTTTTCCGAGTGCCTTAAGCGAATACTCCGCAGTTTGCTGTGCCCTTCCAAGAGGCGACATGTAGATCTCATCGATGTTGTAATTCTTTATGTAATCGGCAAGGAGCTGCGCCTCTCTTTGCCCCTTTTCGGTAAGTCCGTCTATTTCGTAGTTCGGATCACCGTGCCTTATAAATATCAGCTTCATAAAATCAACTCTTTCCTTCGTAAATTTCTTTTATCATCTATTTCATTATATAACAAATATTGCAGCTAACGCCTTGCCATTAAGCACACGCCACACGGGTATTTATTCACCTTTTTCTCGAGTCTCAAAAAACTTTTATCGTTTCTCAATAAAAAAATATTGCAAATCAAAAAGGAACGTGTTATAAAAAAATATACAAGTACTTGGTAACACATTTTGGAGGATAACATGGATAGCAGATTAAATAATTTCGTTAAAGCCATCTTGGATCTTTGCTTCTATTTCGGATTGGTGGTAATTGTCACAATCCCTTTTTTCCTGAAGCAGGCAGTCAACCTTGCAGTATACGCTTTGGGTGAAAGCACGGAATACAGCGCGATCAACGACCATTACGCATACGCTCTGGTTTCTATCATGATCGCGGGTATTGCCGCTCTTCTCATTTTGTATGAACTTCGAAAGATGATGAAAACAGTAACAGACGACGACTGTTTTGTTGATGCAAATGTGAAAAGCCTGTACCGCATGGGAACTTATGCTTTTATCATAACCGCGATCAAACTTCTTAGATGCTTCGTGTATTTCACACCGGCAGCCGTAGTTATCGCAGGAGTATTTCTTTTTGCCGGGCTGTTCAGTAAAGTCTTGGCAAGAGTCTTTGACAAAGCCGTGAGATACAAGCAGGAAAACGATTTAACCATTTAACGGAGCAGGTGAGATTATGATCGTAATTAACTTAGATGTAATGATGGCAAAGAGAAAAATGGGACTGACCGAACTAGCCGGCAAAGTCGGTATCACCCTGGCTAATCTTTCTATCCTAAAAAATAATAAGGCAAAAGCCGTAAGGCTCGAAACCCTTGATGCAATTTGTAAAGCTTTGGATTGTCAACCGGGAGATATCCTTGAATACGTTGACTCTCAGGAGGAATAAAAGTATGGAAACACAGAATAATCAGATGCCGCAATATAGCAATAACGGATATGGATATAACGGGCAGACAGGCACGTACACCCCTGTCGGAGCCATGCAGCACCCCATCAATCAGTTTGCGCTTAAGGCCGCAGCTGCTCAGAAAGAAGGTGCGGAACATTTCAAAAAATACGGAATTTTATCCGCCATGTTTGGCATAATATACAGCATCTGTCTGTATAATAACCACTCAAGCATAACATACCCGATATTTATGCTTTGCGCCCTGATAATACTTAAACTTGTAAGAAAAAAAGACGGCCTCTCACTGACAGCCGACTGTAACGGCAAAAGAGGTCTCGGAATCTTTTATGTTGTTTCCCTGATGCTTCTTTCCGTGCACAGGTGCCTTACGACCAGTTTCGCCTTGGCTTTTTGGGAAAGAACCGCTATATTCATGCTGTTCTTCAGTTACGTAATATACCTTTATATGGACACAACGGGATTCAGTATCGGCGAATGGTTCCTCAGTCTTTTTTTAACCGTTATAATGCCCTTTGAGCATTTTTCCCGCCCGTTCTCAGACTTTGTCGCACATATTAAGCTTAAAAACAAAGATGTTGATACAAGTGAGAAAAAGAAAACCGTCTGTGCGGTACTCATAGGATTGGCAATCGCAGTGCCCCTGCTTCTTGTGATCGTACCACTACTCTGCTCTGCAGATATGGTCTTTAAAAACATACTGACAACCATAAATATCGATTTCAGTCTTACAGAAGAACTCTATCATACCGTAATGATGGTCTTAACCGCAGTATTTGTCTTCTTGAGTGCGTATGCCATAATTACTTCGATGATTGCAAAAGAGCTGAAGATTAAAGTCAATGGCCTTGGTACAAAGAATCCTGTAATTGCCATTACATTCACAGGCATCATCGGCGCTGTTTATATTCTGTTCTGTATTATCCAGCTTCTTTATCTTTTCAGCGGAAGCGTTGCTCTTCCAAAGGGATATACTTATGCAGAATATGCACACGAAGGATTCTACCAGCTTTTGACCGTTTGTATCATTAACATCGTTATGGTTTCGGTTTGCCGGTCTTTTTTCAAAGAATCAAAGGTGCTTAAAGCCCTGCTGACAGCCATAGCCGGATGCACATACATAATGATTGCATCTTCAGCAATGAGAATGATACTCTACATAGATGTTTATCACCTGACATTCCTCAGACTGTTTGTACTCTGGTTCCTTGCGGTACTTTGTTTCTGGCTTGCATTTCTTATTGCGAGCATGTACATCAAAAAATTCCCGGTCTTCAGAGCCGGAATGGTGACGATAACAATTGCGTTTCTGATATTTATCTACAGTAATCCGGAATACAGGATTGCCAAATACGACATCGAAGCGACAGGCCCGTCGATAAACGTGCAGTCTCCCGACGCCTCATATATAAAGTGGTTTCTTTCTTACGATGCGGTTCCGGCGCTTAAAGGAAATGAAGTTTTAATATATGACTACAAGGACGGCCGCAAAGATTACAAATTTGATGATGAAAAAAAATATACGGGACTTAGAAGATTCAATTTTTCGTATCATATTGCGCAGAAATATCTATGTAAATGATGAAAATGTCAAAAGTAACATTTTAAAGCCATTTATAAAGGCGGGCACTCACGTGTCCGCCTTTCTGTAGGTGCGCCTAGCGGCGCACATAAAAAGAGCCTCTATCCCATCATATGAGACAGAGGTCTTTAAACTTCACATATTCACTTTCAGTTGGAATACTCGCATCCTGCGAGCAGACACAAAGGCTATACCGCTCATCTATATCATACTTGCAAAAATGATACTCATCGATCCACTCTCCCTTATCGATGAGCCTGTACTTACCGGATTCTTTGACAACGCCAAATTCATCAAGCGGCTTAGAAAGTCCCATTCCAATGCACTTAATGTACGCCTCTTTGAGACTCCATATCTCATAAAAAAGCTTCCTCTTTGCATCGCCTTCACACATGGCAAGTGCGTCTCTTTCTTCCTGTGAAAAAAATCTGTCGGCAATATCCAGACTTCCGCCTTTTATCTCCTGCACATCGATTCCGACAGGACTACCGGCGACCGCGCATACCACATAGTCTCCCGAATGTGAGATATTGAAATGAACACCTCTTTTTCCGACTACATGAGGCTTTCCGTACTTATTTTTTTCCACTCTTATCTCATCTGAAGAAATTTCAAACACCTTAGCTATCGCATATTTGGATAAAAGAATTCCTGCGAGAGCTCTTTTTTTATCCTCAATGAAATGAAATCTCATTATCCTGTCTTTCTGCTCAGGATCTATCTTGGACAAAGCGCATTCAAATTCAGCATCACTTAATTCATTTAGCGCATTTATAACATATACCTGCATATGCGATCACCATTCAGACAAGTACTCCGCTTGCTTTTCTCCCTCGATTATCTTTTTGATCTTTCTTGTAAAGACTGCTCTTACAAGGAAACAGATCAAGTTTAATATAACAAACATATAGACAATCGTAAAACCTGAAACCTGAAACGGCATGTAATCGCCTGTTGCAAATGACGTATTTATCTGTATTTTTCTCGCCGCATATATGCAAATCGGAATCGATAGGAAAAAGATTATATTCGATACGATCAGGTACGGATCAAGAAGTATACTGTTTATCTTCTTATTGTCATATCCAAGCAGGTCAAAAATCAGGATGCTCTCCGTGTTTCCGGACAGTCCTATAAATATCGCAAGGAAGATAAGCAGGCACCCTGTTGCAACGCCGATGCTCTGGTTTATTATCGCGCTCGCTTTGTTGGAAGTCTGATCTCTTGAAAGCGCCTCCATCTTATCTTCATAGAGAGTGCTTGCGCTCTCATCCAATGAAGCATTTGACCAAACACCGTTGTATGCTGCATTATCAACATCCATTAACGCGGCAAGTTTTTCTTTTGAAATGTACATGCTCTTTATGCCGGCATTTCTTGCGAGATTCGTCGCTTCGATTTCAACTGCTCTTCCATTAACCTCGATACTTAATTTGTCTCCGACTTTAATGCCATAGTTCTCGGCAAGTTCAGGATTAAGAACAACGCCCGGTTCGTTTGAAAGGTCGATTTTATTGTGCTTTTTATCATATAGGGAAAAGAGCTCATTATTGCTGTCGGTGCCTATGATGTTGTAGGATATCTTTTCGCCGTCATGATCGATTGCTGCATTATATCTGAGATAATACGAAATATCACCGGCGCTGTCAGGTGGTACTATATCTGTGTTTCCTTCATCTGCAGTACTTTCCTCGGCATTTCTTACCTCATCATACTCAGTCACATAGCTGTATTCTCTTCCTTCGCGCTGCGATCCCATAATCTCTCTGCTACTTAGAAGAAGTGATACGCTAAGAACAAACATGATTCCAAACGTAACAATCGCTGTGACAAGAAGAAACAACTCACTTATATTCTTCAAAGTAAGCTTGTACTTATATCCGCCTTTCATCTTGAAGAATCCGATGAACTTCTCAACAAATCCGGGTTTACCCGCTGAGCTGTCAGCTTTTTTCATAAGGAGTGCGGCTTCCTTATTAGCGGATAATGCATATGCAATAAGAGTCACGATATCTATAAGCGACGCCCATGCAAATGGATAAATGAAAGCCGCAAAGCTTATACCCTTTGAAAGAGACTCCACCATGTAGGTCTTCTTATATGCGGAAATAAGTATGCTTGAGCCGAAAAATCCGGTAAAAGCTCCTATCAGAGCAGTAATCCAAGACACTACACTCAATAAAGTGAAAGTATGTCTTGCTATATCCCAGGTTGTAAATCCAAGCGACTGCAAGAGTCCCACCTTTGCCTGATTCTTCTTTATGGTATTTGTCAAAAAAAGAAATAGTATCAAAAGAAATACAACGATCATCGCAGATGACATATTTCGAATCAGAACTTTATTGATCTCAAGCGCGTTAATAAACTTGAGCTCGTTCTCGGCAAGAGCCGATTGATCAAGGTTTCTGTATATCTTTAAGTTTTTATCAACAGAAAAGTGAACAAAGTAATGTAGAAAGGATGTACCGATCAAAAACAACGACAAAATCGCCATCATTGTTTTTTTTGCCAAAAAATCTTTTTTAATATGCTTATATAATAATTTCATTGTGCTCAAATCCCCCATGCCATTGCGTCAGGCTCAATGATCTCATCGTTCATGTAATCGTTTATGATATTTCCGTCTTCGAGCACCAGCACCCTGTCGGCTGTCTTTGCTATTTCTCTGTTATGTGTGGTAAAAAAGATCGTGGTTCCGAATTTCTTTTTTATCTCATGAAGGAGCTTAACGATATTGATGCTGTTATCCTTATCAAGCGCTCCCGTTGCTTCATCGCAGAACAAGATCTCAGGATTTTTTGCAACAGCTCTTGCAATGCAGACTCTCTGTTGTTCGCCTCCCGAAAGCTTATACGGGTACTCGTCAAGATACTTATCTATTCCAAGAAGTGCGCTTAGTTTCTCAATTTCACTCATATCAGTTTTATCATGTTCATAAACATCTCTTTTCTCCGCTCCAAGGAAAATATTCTCCCTGACAGTGAGATTCGGAAGAAGCATATAGTGCTGGAAAACAAAGCCTATCTTGTCTCTTCGGAGGTTAGCGATTTCTCTCTTTGAGTAACGCGTAATACTTTTGCCGTTGTAAAGAACTTCTCCATTTGTAGGTGTAAGTATTGTTGAAAGGACATTAAGAAGCGTCGACTTTCCCGATCCGCTGTGTCCCAAGATTGCGATAAAATGACCTTTTTCGATTGAAAGGCTCACCTCATTAAGTACATTTCTTTCATCGAACTTCTTGCTTATTGATTTTGCTTCAAGAATTATATTTCCCATGACTGTCTCCTCTTTTCTTACTGCTGCCTTATAATTCAGTTACAAAACTTCTCATACGCTGTCTGCTCAACAACCCTGTTTCCCAGAAGTGTAATTGCCTGCGCAGGGCAATGACTGATACATCTGTAGCACATGGTGCACTTGCCCTGCGGCACCGGTTTACCGCCTGATTGCTGCACAAGATTGTCCATTGGACATTCATTGACGCAAAGTCCGCATCCGACGCACGCATCACTGATATTTAATTTATTTGAGTATTTTAAAGTTTCTTTGTAAAACCACAATCGCTGGCCGAAAAGTCCGGCGATATGATCGTAGAAATGAAGCCCCTCCTTGGGATACTTACCGCTTTTGACATTATTTGCCCATAATTTGATCTTTTCATCAGCTTGTCTTACTATCTGCTTATTTGCTTCTTGCGTCTTTTTAAGAAGCTTACTGTCACATACTGAATCAGGCATCTTGATCTGCAGTCCGCCTGTCACCGCTGCGCCGTACTTCTTAAAAAGTCTTGCGGTACAGCCTGTTCCGTCACCGCTGAAAGCTCCCATGGTATTTATGCAAAAGATTCTTTTGCCCCTCCATAAAGCTTCGTTATTCCTGATAAAATCGCGCACCATTAAAGGTGCATTTGAAAACTGCGTAGGATAACCTACAACAATATCCGTCTCTTTCTTTATTTCTTCAATAACTTGTGGATTTTCAATCGGAAAAGTCCTGCCGTTTTCATCAAGTAACTGCACAAACTTTTCCACACAGTGCTTAGAATTGCCTGTTCCGCTTAGATAAATACCGATCATTTCCCCCTACCTCCCTGTTAAACAACACAAAATATATTTTAGCAGGGTAACGTAGTGAATTGCAACTCTTTAATGCCGGCGGCATCAAACACCTCTTATTTGCAGCCGACGGCACTATATATTTTACTCAATACTCTCTATCATAAATTTGACCGTCTCACCGCAGTCTGTGCACTGGTACGGTCCGGGTCTTAAATTTCCGCCTCTTCTAAACGCATAGACAAAGGGATAAATTGCATTCATCGCAACCATGCAAACATTGTCGCTTTTCTCTTTATCAAGCAGACTTCCCTCGAAACAAATCACGTCCCCAACTTTATACTTTGGGCAATGGCTCTCGATCACGGTAACTTTTACTTTATTATCTGTATAATTCATGTCTGTTCCTCCCGGTTAATTTTTAGATAATATGTAAAAAATCACCATGGCAAATCTGCTTTATACCGATCTGCCATGGTACTAATAAAAAGAATTTCGCTCGCGAAATGCTAGCGCGCGAGCGGTAATGCGACGCAATTATATACCATTCCGCAAGCTGCGCATACAATATCAGTCTCTCCTTCTGCCGTTCAAGAGAACAAGTCTGAGGAGCTGTACTACTGCTGCCGCTGCGCTTGCAACATATGTCATTGCAGCCGCGGAAAGGACTTTTCTTGAGTCCTTAACTTCCTCGTATCCGAGAATTCCGTACTCTTCAAGCATTACAAGTGCTCTGTGAGAAGCATCAAATTCTACGGGAAGTGTCACAAGCTGGAATAAAACAGCAAGTGAAAATACCCAGATACCCAATGTTATAAGAGGCGGTAAACTCACAAGCATTCCAAGGAAGATAAGCGGAATTCCTGCTTTCGAACCGATATTTGCGGCAGGAACTATCGCTGTTCTTATCTTAAGCGGAACATATCCGTAGTAATGCTGGCAGACGTGTCCGCACTCATGCGCCGCAACGCCTATCGCCGCAACACTCGGCGAATTGTATGTCGCATCGGAAAGGCGAATAACTTTTGCCTTCGGATCATAGTGATCTGTCAGATTGCCGCTGACATGCTGTATCATAACATCGGTAATTCCGTTTCTTCTAAGAATCTCAGCCGCAACCTGAGCACCTGTCATACCACTCATACTGCGGATTCTCTCATATTTCTTGTATACGGATGAAACCCTGTGGCTTGCGATAAGACACAATATGCCCATTATTATCACAAGAAAATACATAGGATCAAATCCATATCCATACATCATTCTTCCATAACCGTAACCCATATAACTCACCTCCGATTCCGGTATACTGTCATCCAATCACTATGCATTGCATCTACTACAGTAAAAATCTGCCGTCTATCATAAATGCTCTGCTAAGATCATATAGACTAATTCTTATTAAATCATATTATCAACGCATCTGGAAACTTGTCCCGATCTCTACTTTGTTTCCAAGCAAAAAATCTTTCACAAGCATTCTCTTTTTGCCTTCAAGCTGAACTTCTTTTAAAACCAAAGTTCCTTTTCCGGTCGCTACTCCGACAGCATCTTTTGTGACAAAAGAAACTGTACCTGGCGCAGCATTCTTCAGAACTTCGACGTTTCCCGCAATTTCTTTTACATTCTTATCATCAATAGCGTCAGCGGACCAGATCTTGAGCATCTTGCCATCAAGACGGGTATAAGCGCTGGGCCAAGGATTAAGACCTCTTACGAGGTTCCTTATTGTAACTGCGCTCTTATTAAAATCTATTTTTCCCATGTTCTTGGAAAGCTTACCGCACTTCGTCGCAAGTTTTTCATCCTGAGGAACAGGAGTAAGCTCGCCACGCTCTATCTTTGGAAGTGC
This sequence comes from Butyrivibrio hungatei, assembly GCF_900101605.1. GTDB lineage: Bacteria > Bacillota > Clostridia > Lachnospirales > Lachnospiraceae > Butyrivibrio > Butyrivibrio hungatei_B. Next base: position 37,839 of record NZ_FMUR01000013.1, on the reverse strand, counting down.
CTCTGCAATAAGCTCGGCGCCAAGTTCCGACAACTTATCGAACAGGCCGCCACCTGTCTCATTGTCATCTATAGGTATTTCTCTCTGAAGGAGAATATCGCCTGTGTCCATGCCTGCTGCCATCTGCATGATCGTGACGCCGGTTGTTTTCTCGCCGTCAATAATCGCCTGCTGGATAGGCGCAGCTCCCCTGTACTTGGGAAGAAGCGATGCATGAATATTGACGCATCCAAACTTTGGAATATCAAGTATTTCCTGTGAAAGAATCTGTCCAAAAGCTGCAACAACGTATATATCAGCCTCATAGTTTTTTAAATAGGCGACATTTTCGGGAAGCTTTATCCTTTCAGGCTGAAACACAGGAAAACCATGCTTTAAAGCGCATGCCTTAACATCAGAAACCTGAAGTTCTCCGCTTCTGCCCTTCGGCTTATCGGGCTGCGTAACCACCAAGGTGATTTCATGCCCCGCTTCAACAATTTTTTCCAAAGCACTCGCCGCAAAATCGGGCGTGCCCATAAAAATTATTTTCATAATTACGCGTCCTCATTTTCAGCTGCGAGATCTTCGTTATTTACAAGCTCACCCTCAACTTTTTCAACATACATATGTCCGTCAAGGTGATCGTTCTCGTGAAGAATCGCTCTGGCAAGAAGCTCCTCACCTTCTATAATAAACTCTTCGCCTTCAAGATTGATTGCCTTAGCCTTTACATAATTAGGTCTTGTGACAATTCCTGATTTTCCGGGAAGTGAAAGGCATCCCTCATATCCCGTCTGCTCTCCGCTTGTCTCAAGTATCTCGGGATTGATAAATACTATCGGTGAATCGCCCTCCGGTGAAACATCTATAACAAATACTCTTTTGAGTATCCCAACCTGCGGAGCAGCAAGTCCCACACCGTTTGCCTCATACATTGTATCGATCATATCCTGTACAAGTTCTTTTATCCTGGGTGTGATTTCTTTTACTTCTTTGCAACGGCTCGCAAGTACATTGTCGCCGTATTCTCTTATAGTTCTAAGTGCCATTCCGGTCTCCTTTAATTCATCTTTTTTCAGAATATCAAACGTTACTGCATTCTTGCTTATTATAAAACGCTACCACACTATTATCAAATTATTTTAAATAGTACTGCTGCTATGACGTTTCCGAAATAACTTGTCAAAACTATTTTGGAAACTCACTTTTAAAATTCACGCTACAAGGGCGCTATAAAAATAGATTTTTTAACATTTGTCTTATTCCATTTATATCAAGCGGAGTATCGACAGTTTCATAAGTAAACAACAGATTTTTTCCGATATATATCCCATTAGCTCTGTAAATATCAAGCTTATACATGTTTTCTTTTCTATACTCCTCATCATCTAACAGACCAAAATGCTCAAGATATATCTCTTCTCTCGTACTCACTTTTAATATTGTAAAATCAGGAAATCTCACATTTCCATCTTTTAATCTCAAGGGATATTCATAGTGATACGGAATTCCCATCTCAAAAAGCATATCTGCAATAATCGCTTCGGATTTAGATCGTACTTTTTCACCTTTTCTTGTGTCATATATTTTGTTTTCTATTCGATATGGATTTGTTTTGAATGTTCTAGACTGCCATTCATGGGCAAATTGATCATCAGATAAAATGTATGGTCTTATTAGATTCTGTCTACCTTCTGACAAGTTTTCATACACAGATTCACAATATGATTTTCTGTATTTTAATAGTAATTTTTCCAGTAGTTTTTGTTCTTCCCTTGCTTTTATCAGAAATTTCTCATTGTAGTCCTTCTGCGCAAGGCTCTTGATAAGATGAAGTTGTTTCGTTTTATGAAGATACTCACCGTTTGTATCATTCTTTTCTTGAACTTCATAATATCGAACTCTTCCGCTGCTCTTACTTGTTCGTAGTCTTCCCTCAGGGAAACGTCCTTCCTCTTTCTCTGCAAGTTTTATTGCCCGCTTTATACACTCAATACGTGCATTCAAAACCTCTGCTACATTATACAATTTGTTTTTCCTCGTCTTTCTTTTTTATTTGCTCATGTAATCGATTATTCCGTCATAATTGACTAAATCTGCGATTTTTCTTGCTCTTAGTCAATCTCTAACTGATTCCTCAGCTTCTTTAAATGCGAATTTCCTCGCGGTGTTGACTAAATCTGCATTTTTCCTTGCTCTTAGTCAATCTCTAGCTGATTTCGTCACTTCTTTGAAAGAGAATTTCCTCGCGGCATTGACTAAATCTGCTCTTTTCCTCCCTCTTAGTCAATCTCTAGCTGATTTCTCAGCTTCTTTGAAAGCGAATCCCCTCGCTGCGTTGACTAAATCCGCTCTTTTCCTTGCTCTTAGTCAATCTCTAGCTGATTTCACCTCTTCTTTGATAACGTTTTTCCTCGCTGCGTTGACTAAATCCGCTCTTTTTCTCCCTCTTAGTCAATCTTCCCTGAAAACCGCCGTTTTAACTCAATTCAGTTCTTCCACAAAGAAGGATTTCCTCCCCGCTTGATCCAAATCAATAACATAAAGTGAAATTACTACTAAGACTGATGAGCACTATTCATGCACTCATACTACCGATACCAAGCCCATATAGCCGCCCCCCTGCATGCAGAGCGTCAATATACCTTAGTCATTACGCTTTTAGCCTCTTCCAATAAAAGACCTACGCTATTAGAATTTCTCTGAAAATCATCACTTGAAATGATGATTCACATTATCAGACATTTTTCTGAATAAATAGCAAGATAATACTATATTTCGGTCAACGATAAATCTCATGACACAATCAAGAACATCATGCAAAGTGCATTTTAATCCATCACCAAAATAATTGCAAGAAAAAGAGTTGTTTCGCATATCTCCGCTAATCTTTACCACTCTTGAAGCGCCTGAAACTCTTTACTACTCTTGAAGCGCTTTGCGCGCAGATGCGCGCAAGCCTCAATACCCATTAACCGGATCAAAGTCAAACTGCACGGAAACAGTCTTAAGCTTGCCGGCGTCCTGAAGATCTTTGATGTACTTCTCAAGGGCATCCTTAAGAAATACCAGTCCGTCGTAGTCATCAAGTTTAACATAGACTGCGAATCTGTATATATCATTTATCTTGCCGATTGTGGCAAGTGCAGGTCCGATAAATACTGCATTTTGAATCTGCTGCTGTTCCATCAGGGCACGCAGCCTGTTTGAAAATGCCATTCCCTCTTCTTCATCCCTGCTCTGGATCTGAACCGACATCATATGAGAGATAGGCGGATATCTCAGAATGTCCCTATATGCGATCTCTTCCGTATAGAAAGCCTCATAATCCTGCTTTGCGGCAGTAAGGATACTGTAATGGTCGGGCTGATAACTCTGTATCACTACATTTCCCGCTCTCTCTCCACGTCCGGCTCTACCCGCGGCCTGCGTAAGAAGCTGGAAAGTCCTCTCGCTCGCCCTGTAGTCCGAAGCATAAAGTGACATATCTGCGGCAAGAACGCCGACAAGCGTTACATTCGGAAAATCATGTCCCTTTACGATCATCTGCGTTCCGACAAGTACATCCGCTTCTTTGTTTGCAAAAGCAGACAAAATCTTCTCATAACTTCCCTTTGTCCTTGTAGTATCAGCGTCCATTCTAAGAACACGCGCATTCGGCCAGAATTTTTTCACTTCATCTTCAATCTGCTGTGTTCCTGCCCTAAACGATGACACAAACTTGGAACCACACTTGGGACATATCTTCTTAACAGGCTCTTCATAGCCGCAGTAGTGGCAGACAAGCCTTCCGCCCCTGTGCTCTGACAAAGAAACATCGCAGTGAGGGCATTTAAACACATGACCACAAGACCTGCAGGAAACAAATCCCGCAAGCCCTCGCCTGTTAATAAAGAGCATCGCCTGCTCTCCCTTTTTTATCCTGTCATCAAGAAGTTCCTGTAATCTTAAGGAAAAAATAGATCTGTTTCCTTTTCTCAGTTCTTCTCTTAAATCTGCTATCTCAACGGTAGGAAGCGTTCCTCCCGTAAGTCTCTTCGTAAGTTCAAAAAGCTTGTATTCTCCGCTTCTTGCCTTGTAATATGCTTCAAGAGAAGGCGTCGCGCTTCCGAGTACCACACACGCACCACCCGGAACAAGCTTTGCAAGCTCAATCGCAGTCTCCCTTGCATGATACTTAGGCATCGTCTCACTCTTATAAGTAGTCTCATGCTCTTCGTCAATTATGATTATTCCCGTATTGGGAAATGGTGTAAAAAGAGCCGATCTTGGACCGATGATTATATCAATATCACCTGTCCTTGCTCTCTCCATCTGATCAAATTTCTCGCCCGGAGACATAGAGGAATTGACTACGGATACCCTGTCTCCAAAGTGCCTGTAAAAGCGCATAAGCGTCTGGTACGTAAGCGCGATCTCAGGGATAAGAACTATCGCCTGTCTGCCTTTTTTTACTATGGCATCTATAAGTGCTATGTAAACTTCCGTCTTACCGCTTCCTGTTATCCCGTGGATCAGGTAAGTTTCTCTTTTGCCCTCGTCATAATCACGTACCACGCTGTCTACAATGTTCTGCTGCTCGTCACTTAGAACCTTCTGCCCGTAGCGCGTAGTTTCTGCAGCGACAGGATTTCTGAAATATTCTTCGCTGTCAATCCTGATGATTCCTTTATCAGAAAGACTCTTAAGTGTTGCCGAAGTGACGTTTAACTTACTTGTGATAAGTTCATACGGAATCCTGTCACCGGGATTATCGAGAAGTTCTTTTAATATTCTCTCCCTTGCAGTCTGCTTCTTTCTAGCGCACTCATAGTAATACTCCGTTGCTTCCCTCTCGGGTAATCTGAGCGAAACATACTTATGAACCTGCCTGTTCTGCTTCTTTCCCGAAGGAATGACTGTGCGAAGGGCTGCATTCATGGTCGATCCGTAATGTCTCTTCATCCAGGCCGCAAGCTTCATTGAAAGATCTTCAGCCGAGACCGTGTCTTCGGCCACATCAAGGATTTCTTTTATCTTGTCGACTTCCCACTGCGGCTCGTCGGTAAGTTCAATGACGTAACCTTTTCTTACATTGTTACCTCGCCCGAAAGGAATATTCACGGGACTTCCGACATCCACTCTGCCCATCAGCCTGTCGGGAATGCGATATTGAAAGGGTCTGTCAACCTTCTCATGCGATATGTCTACTATTACATTAGCGTATATATAATCGGCCACAGCCCCTCCTTCTTCACAATTTGTTTAATAGTAACTTGCTGTGCGCCGATGCGTGCAGGCTTCTGCTTGCACGCATCGGTCGCATCCATTAAATTAGTTTAGTGAACTAAACTAATTTTATTGCTCGTCCAATATCTCCTGAATTAATTCTCTTTCATCCATATGATATTTTACGCCTTTGATTTCCTGATAATCTTCATGGCCTTTTCCGGCAAGAACAATAATGTCTCCCTTTTCGCCATTCTCGATCACATAGCGGATTGCCTCTTTTCTGTCGGTTATCTTGATATATTTTCCGTCAGTCTTCTTCATACCTGTCTCGATATCATCGATGATTGCTTCAGGCTCTTCGAATCTCGGATTATCCGATGTAATAACCGTAAAGTCAGCATATTTTCCACTAACTTCGCCCATCTCAAAACGTCTGTATCTGCTTCTGTTTCCACCGCATCCAAAGAGGCATATAAGTCTGTTTGGATGATAGTCCTTAAGTGTTGTCAAAAGGCTCTTGAGCGCCATTGCGTTGTGAGCATAGTCGATCATGAGTGTAAAGTCATCGGAAACCTTTACCATTTCAATTCTGCCCTTTACCTTAGCTTCTTTAAGAGCAGGCGCGATCTCCTCAGGAGTGCAGCCAAAGTGCCTTGCCACAGCTATCGCACAAAGTGCGTTATAAACACTGAACTTACCGGGAGTTCTGATCTCGGCATGCATGTTTATAAGACCGTCGGTATCAAAGAACACACCAAGCTGTCCGGGCTTATGTATATATGCCAGATTTATCGCTCTAATATCTGCACCCTCTGAAAAGCCGTATTTCTCAACTTCGCAGGTATGACCTTCAAGTATATCCTCTGTATGGGGATCGTCGGCGTTACATATACCTACTTTACACTGCTTGAACAAAAGACCTTTGCAATGCATATAATCTTCGAAATCCTTGTGCTCGTTAGGTCCGATATGATCGGGTTCTATATTTGTAAAAATACCCATATCAAAGACAAATCCCTGGCTTCTGTGAAGCATAAGTCCCTGTGATGAAACTTCCATAACAACGCTGTCGCATCCTGCTTCAACCATCTTGGACATATAATACTGAAGCATATATGACTCAGGTGTTGTATTCTCGGCATGGATATGCTCGTCACCAATTATGACTTCGATTGTTCCGATAAGACCTACTTTATGGCCCGCATTCTGAAGCATATCTCTTATAAGATATGTTGTTGTTGTCTTTCCTTTTGTTCCTGTTATTCCAATGGTCTTAAGTTTCTTTGCGGGATGTCCGAAGTATGCCGCTGAAATAAATGCCATCGCATATCTTGTATCTTCCACACGAACTACAGGCATCTCACAGCCCTCGGGAAGTTCAACATCATGGCAGACAACTATGGCGCCTGCTTTCTTTTCAGCAGCTTCTGCGGCACATGAATGTCCGTCAAAATTTGCTCCCTGGATACACAGGAATAAAGATCCTTCCGTAATCTTTCTGTTGTCATTTACAACATCTTTGATCTCTACATCCGCCGGATTAACGGTATTTCCTGAGTTTCCGGCAGTTACGTTAAATGTAAGTCCCTCTAATAATTCACTTAAAAGCATATTCAACCCTCCATTTGCTTTACTAAAATTATCTCTAAAATAAGAAAGTTTAATTATCGTTTTTAGCTTAAAAAGATTAATTCTAATTTTTTATATTTTCGACACAATTTGTTCATAATTTTAGTATATGATTAATAACATAGAAGTGAGTTGTTAATTCAACTCGCTATCTCCCCCTCATAAGAAACCGCAAACACACGCTTCGCGTGTGTTTTTGTGGTTTATGCAGAACACTTCATGTAAAGTCATTCATAATTATCTGAATACTTTCCCGTCCCTGATAAGTATTTATATCAGGCTGATACGCGATACTGACTTTCATTGTTCCGTCTGTTGTACCGCTGTACAGATTTTCCACATTACTTTCACCATATTTATCTTTGAGGAAATCATGCCATCTTTCCATATCACCAAAAAACAACATGTCATATAACTTACCGCCTTCATCGGTGACTCTGTATTTGCCGCAATTTTTATTCTTGCCCATTATACGTCCCGATAAAAGAGATACGTCTCTTTGTGCAAATAAAGGCTTTGAATTGCCGGTTCCAAAAGGCTCCAATATAGAAAACTCTTTTACAAGATCCATATCTATATATTTAAGCGGCATTACCATATCAAGGTGAAGTACGGGAACAAAATCCTCTTCACTAAGATCACAGTTCTCATTCAGCTTCGTTCTGAGGATCTCTATATTCTCCTCAGGAAGAGAAAGACCTGCCGCCATCTTATGACCCCCAAACTTGGTAAAAAGCTCCTTGCAGCGGGATAATTCCTCGTACATATCATAGCTTTCGATAGAACGTCCCGAACCTTTTGCACCGCCATCTGCCGCCTTTGTAAGGACTATTGTGGGTCTGTAATACTTCTCTTTGATCTTACCTGCAATAATTCCCGCGATAGACTCGTGAACTTCGGGAAGATACAAAACGATCACCTTAGGCATACCGTTTTTCTCAATTTCCTTCTCAACGAATGAAGTGGCTTCCGCAGTTCCGCTCTTGGTCATATCTTTTCTGCTGTCGTTAAGACTCTTTAAATCTCCTGCGATAATAGCCGCCTCCGCAGCATCTTCCTCAAGAAAAAGAGACAGCGCCCTTGTTGCAAGATCAAGTCTTCCCGTCGCGTTAAGACAAGGTCCTATAACAAATCCGTAGTGATATCCGGTCATGTTATATGCATCCAGCCCGTTAACGTCTATAAGAGCTTTTAAGCCCTTATTGTCGGTCATAGGGATACGCTTAAGAGATTCTCTGACTATAACCCTGTTTTCGTCCTTGAGCTCCATTACGTCGCATACAGTGGCTATTCCTGCAAAGATAAGCTTCTGGTAAAAGAACTGTTCTCTTTCTTCCTCAGAAGGTCCTTCACCTTTTTCAAGCTCCGACATAGCTTCAAGGAACTTATATGCAACAACCGCTCCGCAGATTTCCTTGAAAGGATAATCGCCCTCCGATCTCTTCGGATCTATCACGGCATCCGCATGAGGAAGTATCTCTTTTTTTGATTCATCCTCTCCAAGCTCAAACGGAACTTCGTGATGATCGGTAACAACAACCGTCATCCCCTTTTCCTTTGCATGTGCTATCTGTTCAGCTGCCGCAATTCCGTTGTCACAGGTAATTATGGTATCAATTCCGGCTTCATAAGCCTCATCGACAAGCTTAATACTAAGCCCGTAACCGTCTTTAATCCTGTCGGGAAGAACACAGTCAACCTCAGCGCCAAAGAGCTTTAATCCGGATACCAGAATGTATGAGGAACAGATTCCGTCCACATCATAGTCTCCGATAACTCTTATGCTCTTATTATCGCGTATCTTATTGAGGATAATCCTTGCACCCTGCTCCATGTCCTTCATCAAAAAAGGATCGTGGAGAAAAGAGATATCTCCGTTTATATAGGTCTTAACCGCTTCCTCGTTACACTGAATATTCTCTTTTGTCCTGTCTGTGATAAGCCTGTTGGCTATCAGTCTCGCAGTTATGTTTTTTATGGAGAATTCGCGGGCCAGCCCGTCAAAATCCGCCTTCTTATTTGCTATCATCCATTTTGCCATATCAAACTCCGTATATATATATTAAAAAAGGCTTATGAGTTGGTAATAAATGCTGTGAAAAAAGGTAATACTACCCCCTAAGCCCGGTGAACTTAAAAACGCCGTCTTGGGTGTAAAACTACACCAAAGACGGCGCCCTTATTTATTATACATCAGCAATTACTTTTTAGCTGCCTTTTTGACCTTTGTCTTAAGATCATACCATACAGGTGATGCGATGCAGATTGAAGAATATGTACCGCAGATCACACCAACCATAAGAGGAAGTGCAAATGCCTTAATATCGGCTACACCAAAGATATAAAGAGCAAGCACTGTGAAGAATGTTGTCAAAGATGTAAACAAGCTTCGAGTTATTGTCTGAGAAACACTCTTATTAACAAGTTCGCCAAGCTCCTTCTTATTTGTGGCATTATGCTGGTTCTCACGGATACGGTCAAATGTAACGATCGTATCGTTGATTGAATAACCGATAATGGTAAGAACTACAGCAATAAATGTTGTTCCTACGGCATATCTTGAAATCGCATAAGCAACTACAACGATAAGCGCATCGTGTGCAAGTGCGATGATAGCAGCCGCACCAAATTTAATATCCTTAAATCTGATCCAGATGTAGATAAGCATAAGTATAAGAGCAATAACAAGTGACTTAACCGCATCTACTCTCATCTCACCGCTGATGGTTGAGCTGATTGTCTCGGCAGCAATGTTGTCATTGCTTACGCCATACTTCTCTTCCATCATCTTATCAAATGCTTCTCTCTGATCTACAGTAAGTGTTCCTGTCTTGAATACAATCTGATTTGTTCCCTCTACAGCCTGAGGAAGTACTTCCTTGGCACCTGTAGCTTCTTTGATATTAGGAACAATATCAGACTCTACTGTAGCAAAATCATATGCCTTATCAAATGTAACGGTTGTAGATGTACCACCTACAAAGTCAAGGCTGTAATTGAATGCTCCCTTTCCCTGTGAAGCATTAACTATCATAAATACTACTCCGACTGCAACAACAGCGCATGAAATAGCATAGAATATCTTTCTCTTCTGTACGAAAGGCTTTGTTGAAACTTCCTTAGCCTTGCCGTAGAATACAGGATTCTGAATACCAAGTCCGAAGAAGATTGAAGTAATTGCTCTTGTAACAACAAGTGCCGTGAACATTGAAAGGATGATACCAAGAATAAGTGTCTCGGCAAATCCCTTGATCGATCCTGTTCCTCCGACTCTAAGAACTATGGCGATAATAAGTGTTGTGATATTACCGTCGAGGATTGATGAAAGAGCTTTGTTATAACCGTTCTTTCTCGCATCATCAACAGCTTTTCCGACTGCAATCTCTTCTCTTATTCTCGCAAATACAAGAACGTTTGCGTCAACCGCCATACCGATTGAAAGAATGATACCTGCAATTCCGGGAAGTGTAAGTGTCATCTCGAATGCTGAAAGCAGGAATACGATAAGTCCGCAGTAGAATCCGAGAGCAAGTGTAGCTGAAAGACCGAGTATTCTGAAGAATACGATCATAAATACCGCAATAAGTGCGAATCCGACAGCTGCTGCGATCAAACTTGTTCTGATAGCATTTGAACCAAGCTGTGCTCCGACAACGTTTGAACGAAGTTCCTGAAGCTGAAGCTTAAGCGATCCGACTCTGATATTTGTTGCAACCCTATCAGCCTCTTCAAATGTAAATCCACCGCTGATAACACTCTTTCCGTCAAGGATTTCAGCCTTAACAGAAGGAACGCTTATGAATCTTCCGTCATAGTAGATTGCAATAGTATCCTGATTGTTGTTAAATGCTTTTTTGGTTGCTTCTGCGAAAGCTTCTCCGCCCTCTTTAGTAAACTCAAGCGATACTACAGGCTCCTGCTTACCATACTCATCATTCTGTCCGACTACCTGAGAAGATGCAACCTGATCACCCGAAAGAACGATCGATCCGTCCGCAAGAAGCTCATCTATTGACTTATTGAGCTGATATCCGGGCGTAACACCTTCTTCAAGTTTCATATTACCGTTTTCATCGGTAGTAAAACCACTGTGATATGTGTAATTCTCATTTCCGTCCTTATCAAGATGGCTGATGAAGTAAAGATTACCGGGCTGACCAAGTTCCGAAAGAATCTTGTTTGCATCGGAAGCTCCGGGAATCTCGATGTTGATTCTGTTGCTACCCTCCTGATAAACCTGTGCCTCTGTGCTATACTGATCGACACGCTGCTGAAGCTTGAAGATTGTATCGCTCATATCTTCCTTGCTGGGATTCTCATCACCAACAACTTCGTAAGTGATGCTGACACCACCTGCAAGGTCAAGTCCAAGGTCAATACTTGACAATGATCCGGATTTGTCTGCACCCAATCCGTATGCTGCTGAGTAACCAATTCCAACCAAAAGAGCAAGCATAAGGATCAAAGCAGGAATCCACTTTAACTTTTTCATTATACAGTTCCTCCCATGAATTTTTCTTATTCGGCCAACGCCGCTTTAATCATAATCGCACACTCTATACGTTTTCTCTGAAGCTCACAACCATGCTTGTAAGTTGCATTGATATCTCCGTTGAAATTGTATGCGTTAGCAGCACAACCACCGCTGCAATAATACCTTGCAAAACATTTCTGACACTCAGGTCTTGAATATACATTGCTCTTCTTGAATTTATCTCTTATGTCCGGTCTGGTTATTCCATCGAAGACATTACCCATGATAAAGTCTTCATTTCCAACAAACTGATGGCAGGGATACAGATCTCCCCAAGGTGTTACACCGAGGTACTCGCATCCCGAACCGCAACCTGACAATCTCTTGGCAACACAGGGGCCACCCTCAAGATCTATGTTAAAGTGGAAGAAATTAAATCCTTTTCCTTCCTTGTGTTTCTCAATATAATACTTTGCAAGTTTGTCGTACTCTTCACAGATGATCGGAATATCCTCATCCTTAAATGCATACCAGTCTTCAGGCGAAGCAACTACAGGCTCTACGGATATCTGCTTAAATCCAAGCTCTGCAAGATGCTTTACATCCTCAGAAAAATCAAGGTTTGCATGAGTAAACGTTCCGCGAACGAAGTATCTTAACTGGTGACGGCTCTCCGCTACCTTCTGATACTTAGGAACAATATCATCATAACATCCCTGTCCGCCCGCTCTCGGACGCATTGCATCATTTACTTCCTTTCGTCCGTCAATCGAAAGGACAATATTGCCCATCTCCTTATTAACAAACTTAAGTATCTCATCATTTAAAAGAGTTCCGTTTGTTGTGATAGTGAAACGGAAATTCTTGTCATATTCTTTTTCAATTGAGCGACCGTACTCAACGAGCTTCTTGACAACTTCCCAGTTCATAAGGGGCTCGCCGCCAAAGAAATCGACTTCAAGGTTCTTTCTTCCGCCTGAATTCTTTACAAGGAAATCAAGCGCAGCCTTTCCGACTTCTTCGCTCATAAGTGCTCTTCTGCCGTGATACTCACCTTCATCGGCAAAGCAATACTTACATCTCAAATTGCAGTCGTGAGCCACATTCAGGCAAAGTGCCTTAACAACGGTTTCTCTGTTCTGAAAATCATCCACATATCCCTCATAAACATCGTCTGTGAAAAGAACCTGCGATGCTCTGAGTTCAAGAATCTCTTCGATTCCCTCTTTTATATCCTCGGTTGAATATTTAGATGCCAGATCTGTCTTTGCCAAGACACCTTTATACAACCTGTCAAGTTCGCCCGTAATAACTGTAGTCTGACCTTCCGGTGCCGCTGCAGTGCCGTATGTTCTCTTAAGCTTCTCCTCAATAATTGTGACAAGGTCAAAAACCACATCGTCAACAACATGTACCGATCCGCTATTAACATCCAGAACAATATTATACCCATTGTTCTTATATGCGTGAATCATAATATCTCCCGTAACCTACATACGGCGGGCAGCGACCATGGCCGCTGCCCGCCTAATTTTTACATTAATTAAACCTTATTATTTGCTAAGCTGCTCACAGCTCTGATTTCCAACTGTGCATGATGTCTTGCATGCTGACTGGCATGATGTCTGGCACTCACCGCATCCGCCCTTCTTCATTGATTCTTTAAGATTTCTTGTAATCAAAGACTTAACGTGCTTCATCGATTTTCCTCCTACTGTTTGCCTCAAAATACTTATAGTTTCTGAGCCTTATACATCGACTCAGTATACCATATATTTCTGAAATATTAAAGTGTTTCTTTTTGTTCCTTCGATAGTTCACAGTTGACTGTCATGAGAACTTTTGTGATTCTGTTTCTCTTGATTCCTCTTGCCGTCAGCGTAATTCCGTTCTCGAGAGTAACCGTCTCACCGTAGCTCGGAAGTCTGTCCAGATTCTCTATCATAAGACCGCCGATAGAATCGTAATCTTCCGATGAAAAATCGGTACCGAGAGCATCATTTATATCTGCAAGCTTCATGTTTCCTTCAACGAGATACTTTCTTCCGCCCACATTCTTGATAAGTTCCGCTTCATCAAGATCATACTCGTCTCTTATCTCACCGACTATCTCCTCAAGAAGATCCTCAAGCGTTATCATTCCCACCGTTGAACCGTATTCGGAAAGAACAAAGGCTACGCTCCTTGTCTTTTCCCTCATTTCAACAAGAAGGTCCGACGTTTTCTTGTATTCATAAGTGTAATACGCTTTTCTTATATGGTCTTTCGCCTTGAAATTCTCTTTATCTTTGATGAGAATGAGATCCTTCACATTTATAAGACCTATGATATTATCCTGATCGTTCCCGTCATACACGGGAATTCTGGTATACATATCCTCTTTGAATACGCGCATCACTTCGTTGTAATCGGCGTCTGAACTTACGCAGCTCATATCTATCCTTGGAATCATGATATCTTTTGCAAGCGCATCGCTGAAATCAAAAAGATTAAATATCATCTTCTTCTCATCGCTTTCGATAACGCCGTCTTCATGACTTACATCCACATATGTCTTGAGCTCATTTTCGGTCACCTTCTGCTGTTTGTTGGTATCTATCCTGAATATCTTAAGCAGTGCGGTCGCTATGCCGTTTATAATAAAACTAAACGGGACCATAAGAATCATTACAAGTTCTATGCAAGGCTCATAAAAAAGCGCCATGCTCTCCGCATATGCCTTGGCTATTGTTTTCGGTATGATCTCACCAAATATCAGCACCACCAAAGTAAGCGCGCCGGTTCCGAGTCCGATATAAAGATTCCCCCACATATCCGTGACAAACACAGTCATAAGCGCCGAAGCACTCAGATTTACGATGTTATTGCCGATAAGTATCGCCGAAAGCATCTTCTGCGGATCGTCATATATTGTAAGGATCCTCCCCGCTTTTTTATTCCCATCATCTGCAAGAGCCTTGATCCTGACTCTGTTAATCGTCATGTATGCCGTCTCGGCCGATGAAAAAAACGCAGACAACAGAACCAATATTACCAGGGTAATTATTCTGACTAAGTGGGTGTCCAATAAAATTCCTCCTCAATAACCGCGGTCAAAATTCTTTAATCAAGCGGCTTCTCGTAAAAATCCCTGAATTCCTCATATCCCTGCTCTGTAAGATTCTGCTTTTGGAACTTCTTGTTTTTGTTCATGCGAACAACAAGAACCTGCTTTCCTTCCGCTCTCTCCTTCTGTGCTTCGGATATGATCTCGGCAAGTCTGTCGCCCTTTATACCCTTCTCGATAAGGAAGGCAACCTTCTTGCTTGCACCCGGGATCTTAAATCCTTCATCCATCATTATCATGATGATTCTCTCAAATCCTATGGAGAAACCACATGCAGGCGTATCCTGTCCGAGGAACTTGCCTACCATCTTATCGTATCTTCCGCCGCCACCGCAGCTTCCGCCGTACTGAGGCATAGATACTTCAAAGATTGTACCTGTGTAATAACTCATTCCGCGAACAAGTGTGGGATCGAATACCATCTCGAACTGAGCTGACTTTGTCTTCTCTACGCTATCGATAATCTCAGTAAGACCTTCGCTGACCTCAGCATCAAGATTATCACTTATCTTGTCGGCAACTGCCTTAAGCGCATCTATTCCGCTCTTTTCGCCGATAAGTTCAAAAAGCTCTATATACTTTTCAACAGAACCTGCATCATAGCCGTCCTTGATAAGTTCCTCTTTTACTCCGTCAAGTCCGATCTTATCCATCTTATCAAGTGTGATGAATACATCGTCGAACTTTTCTTCAGGGAATCCGCTGTATGAAGCCATTGCCTTCAAGATTCTTCTGTCATTGATGCGGATCTTGAAATCCTTGAAGCCGAGATTTCCAAGCGTTGTGGTTGTTGCAAGAATAAGCTCTATCTCCGCAAGATTTGAAGGTTCTCCCAATATATCAATATCGCACTGCATAAACTGACGGTATCTGCCCTTCTGCGGTCTGTCCGCTCTCCAGACATTTCCCATCTGAAGTGCCTTAAAAGGAGCAGGAAGCTCATTTGCATGATTTGCATAAAAACGAACAAGCGGAACCGTAAGGTCATAGCGAAGTCCCGAATCCGTAAGGTCGTTCTCTTCCTTGGCAGTCTCCAGATTAAGCTTCTCGCCTCTCTTCATCACCTTGAAAATAAGCTTCTCATTCTCACCGCCCTGCTTGCTGTTAAGGTTTGCAAGCGACTCAACACAAGGTGTCTCGATAGATGTGAAGCCAAACTCAGCATATGTCTTCTTAATAATTCCTATACAATAGTCTCTAAGTTGCATCTCGGAAGGAAGAATGTCCTTCATTCCGGTTACCGGTTTCTTTATCAGTGCCATACTTTACCATCCTTAAATTATAATCAAGCATAAATTTTACACTCACACAGCCTGCATTGCAATCTAATTATTATTCTGCAGGAACTCAAGGAACTGATCTTTCGGCATTGGTCTTGCATAGAAAAAGCCCTGAATATGGTCACACCCAAGTCTTATTATCTGCTTTGCCTGCTCTCCCGTCTCAACTCCCTCAGCCACTATTTCTTTTCCGAGGCTCTTGATTATCTTTATCATATTATACATGATCATGTACGAATTCTCTGATTCGAACGCAGCCTGAACAGTGCTCTTATCAAGCTTGAATATCTTTACAGGCATATCTGCAAGCCTTGAAAAATTTGAATATCCCGTTCCGAAATCGTCCATGGAAAAAGTAATTCCGGAGCTCATAAGTTTTCGGATATTCTGATCGATCACGGACGTTACGTCTTTATCCCAGGTCTCGGTTATCTCAAGATTTATCCTTGAAGGTCCGATATTACGCTCTTTCAAAATATTGAGTATACTCTCCGCCAGATTGGTCTGGATGCAGTCAACAACAGATAGATTAACTTCAACATATTCAAGGCCGTAGCTTATCGCCTTTGTAGTTGCCAGCATCTCACATACTGATGAGAGCACAAATCTGTCGATTCCAAGAACCGTGCCGTTTTTCTCGGCTATAGGCATAAATACCGCAGGAGAAATATAGCCCGCTCTGGGATCCTTGAGCCTTATAAGCGCCTCACACGAAGAAAACTTTCCGGTAACGGGCGAATAGATAGGCTGATAGTAGACTTCCAATAAACCGTTATCAAGAGCATGGCGCACAAGATTTCCAATCTTTTTGTCATACTCAATATGCTTTAAATTAAGATCCGACACCCTGAGCACATATCTGCTGTCCCTCGAAAGTGCCTTGTACATCATATTGCTTATCTCATCAAATCTCTCTATCGTCTTGACGTCATCCGGAAATCCTATCGCGCTTGTGCTCACATCAAAGCTGACCTCCAGATTCTTTAATTTGAAGGGCTCTTTAAATCTCGCTTTTATTTCATCCGAAAGCTTATCTACATCCTCCGAATTTGATTTCATGCCAGGGATCAGCAGGGCAAAAAAGCTGTCTCTCGGGATAAAAACTTCCGCTTTGGGATCGGTCTTTTTCAAAAAATCTGTCATCTGTCTCAAAAGATCCGATGCCACTTCCACCGCTTCACTTCCAATCATTATTGAAAGTTTGTCCACTCTTATTTCCATAAGCGTAAAGGGCTTTTTCTGCAAAAGTCTTGTATAAACCGCAAAATTCAAGGCATTTTTTGTACCGACTCCGGACATCCTATCCACAAATTCACTTGGATTCTGGAATGTAAAAACGCACAGCAAAAGAGATATCGCAACGCTGAACTCAAACACCGTCCCCGTTCTGAATGCGATTCTCATCGGAACTCCAAGGAACATCAGAATATAATACATACAAAGCGCCATGGATTTTTCGCTCGCCAGCGCCCTTCCGTATTTAAACATCAGATAAAACGCAAAGATAAGATACATAACTATCCCGATGCTTACAAGAAACTGATTCGGGAAAAAATAGATAATCTCACCGTTATGATCGAAGTAATAAAAATAATCCGTAAGATACCCCAATAGCAAAATAAGCATTGTAAACACAGTCGGTAAAAGTATTACAAGTTTTTTCCACAACTTATTTAACTGTATTCCAAAAATAGCCAGCAGATACAGGAGGGAAAAGAATGCAATAAGATACGACATCATCTTTTCCACCATAACAACAAAGCAGTTTATCTCATATGACAAACTGTCTTTCATCCATCTGTTGTTAACCCACAGAATGTGAATAAGTCCCATCACATTAAGAATCGTTCCGACTATGACAAGTTCGCCGAAGATACGACTCTGCTTTCCGTAAGAAAACTCTTCCGAAGAATGTATAATTATGATAACTACCATCAGCACAAGCGCCGATATGGACAAACAAGCATCATAGTTGTTCGGATCGGTTAAAAATTCCATCAATACCCCTTCTCAAAATACTCATCAATTCTGTTCACATATGAACTGTCATTAACAGGTTTTCCCACATAATTGCCTATAAGATAATCGCAACCGATTTCTTCCGCCACATCTTTATCTTCAGGTGTATCCACTCCCGAAGCACACACAAAAAGACTTATATCATGAAACATATTTACAAGACCTGTTGTGACGCTCATCATCCGCTTTGATTTTTTCGCCATCCTGATGAGGCTCTTTGCAAAATTCACCTGAACAACCGGAAGTGAGAGTATTCTCTCGATATTTCCGTATCCGTTTCCGTATTCATCAACAATAATGCTGACATTGATATCACCGAGCATCTTAAGATTTCTTTCGGCGACATTATTCATAGTTGTTATCGCCGTCTCAGTGAGTTTTAAGCTGATCCATGACCCTTCGACTTTTTCCTCTTTAAGATGTGCCTTAAATCGCCTTAAAAAATCCGTCCTTGATATTTCCGCCTGCGACATCGGTATGATTGCTCTGTACTTGCCATTCTTATCTCCGGCATTCCAAAAAGCGAGCATTCTCAGCGTATTCTTCAGAACATACTCATCAATATCGATTATGGTCTGAGTTGTTCCGTTATCCTCAATGTACTCTCTTACTTCAAGTTCTCTTTCGTTATCGTCGTAGATATAGCACGTTGCTTCAGCCGTGTAATCTATCCTGTAAATTTTGGAAAGAATAGGCCTGAATTTAACGATTGCTCTTTTCTCGGCAATATTCTTCTTTGCAAGAACTTCGTAGTCATACGCACCAAGTTTTTTAGTAAAGCCTATCTTGCCGATGTCGATCACAACTTCCGAATACTGTGCCACATCCGCGCTTATAAGCTCAACCTTCGACATAAGCTCCGCAAGGCCGGCGTAGTTTTCGGGATAGCTCATCATAAAACAATGGCACTCTGCCTTTATGGTCATATCCATATAGTTCCAGGGTTCGCGAATCCTTGTAGAAATCTTATACATAAGAGACTCGGCTCTTTTTTTATCATTCGTATTTACCGATATCGCAAAAATATTATCGCTGTATCTGTAAACATAAGTGACGATGTTAAGCTCCCTTCTTCCCACCTTTTTAAGATAATCGGCGATTGTCTTGATAACGCCGTCGGTCTGATTATTTCCGATCTCGGAGCTGAGAGCCCTGACATTGTCTATCGTCACAAAAACTATATAATGCGGTGTTTTCTTTTTTATCTTAAGACCGAGTGTCTCAAAAAAGGCTCTTCTGTTAAGGACATTTATCCTTCCGTCCACCATATCACTCGGATTTTGAAGCGTTATAAAGACGAGGGTTATACTGATCGTACTGAGAAAATTTTCTATAAGAAGCTGGGGATAGCAATACTGCAGATAGATACCCGCAGCAACAAAACCGACATGAGTAAGTATGATCACCTTGGTCTTTAATCTCATGAGATTGCTGTATTTCAGCGTCAAAGTTACTCCATACATGATGTAATATAAAGCAATCAAATAAAATCCAATTATCAGATCGCCTCTAAAATATATTCCCTTTTCGTCATATCCAAATAAAAGCGGGCTGAAACAGTTCATTATGACCGTTATGATTCCGATGACATATCCGAGATATACCACAAAGAAGCCTTTGACGGATTTAGTGTCATAAAAGATATCCAGAACGGCCATGATATATAACAGGTAACATAGCCCCGATCCAAGATGAGCAAGAAAATAAAAACTTCCGCAAAACATCTCCGCATAGTGATACCACGCACCCTCATACGGATTCATCTGCAGAAATGTCTCTATTCTTTCAAAAAGCGTCGACAGAAATACGGCAGAAAGAAGCATCGAATAAACTTTCTCTCTCGACGACGGAACTCTTTTTCTGGACAAAGAGATTATTCCGATCGTTGCCAGTATACATAACGCACATGTGTCAAAGTAAAAATTGTATTGCATGAAAAACTCCGCAACTATTATTTTCAAAAACACAACAGATAACATTATTATACGTCAAAACATAACTTTTTCATACGGTATACAGATAAAAACTTGCTGCGCGCTTTAGGATCGCAGGTTGTTTTTCAATCAACCAAATTTCTTCACGTAATACGAGCCCGTCTGAGTGATGAGTCCCTTTCCGCACATATCAAACAGTTCCTTAAGAAGGTCGGGAACCGCGATGTTTATGCCGTTCATGCTAAGTTTGTCGGCAATGTAGGAAAAGGAAACAGGTACCGCATCAAGCTGATCGAGAATTGCTTTTTCTATATGTGATACACATTCTCCGGTACGCTCTTCTTCAAAACCGGCGGAACTTTCCAAAGAATCCTTTCTGTAATTCCAGGACGCAAGTCTTTCTATCACGTCGTCAACATCAAGCACAACTCCCGCTCCCTGGCATATCAGCCGGTTACATCCATCGCTCAACCTGTCCGTTACTCTTCCGGGAACCGCAAGAACTTCCTTTCCCTGTTCAAGAGCCGTATCTACAGTTATCTGCGTTCCCGAATGGAGCCTTGCTTCCACAACAACCACAATATCCGACAACGCGCTTATTATCCTGTTCCTCATCGGGAAAAAAGATGCTTTCGGCATGGTTCCCGGAGCATACTCCGAGATGATCCCTCCGTTTAGCGAAAGTTCTTCATAGATTTCCCTGTTCTCATCGGGATAACATATATCCGCTCCGCATCCGACTACCGCATAGGACTTTCCTCCCGCGCACAAAGCCGCTTTCTGGCTTACGCCGTCAATACCTCTTGCCATCCCGCTTATAACCTTTACTCCCGCGAGCGCAAGTCCTCTTCCGAGCTGCCTTGCCATATATCTGCCATATTCGGAACAAAGCCTCGCTCCGATCACGGCAACAGAAGGGCTGTCATCTCCGGGCAATTCCCCTTTTACATAAATGGCAAAAGGTGGATTCGGGATGTTCTTCAGTTTTTCGGGGAACCGTGGGTCTATCCTTGATATAAACTTGATGTCACTCTGCGCCAGTTTCTTTTTCTCCTCTGCAAAATCCCAGATATATCTTGAATCCAAGACCGCCGAAACCTGCTTGGGCCTTAAAAGCTTTTTAAGCTCCGCCTCACCCATCTCATATATTTCCCTGCATGTCCGTCCTCCGCACAAAAGTCTGTCTGCAGAGACATTTCCTATTCCCGGAGTTGAAAAAAGCCAGTGGGCATAGTCATTTTCCGTTATATTATCTGTTATATTCTTTGATTTATTTTCTGATAAATGTTTTTCCGCTGTCTGCATCAGCCTTCCTCCTGTCTCCAATATTTTCCGTCTGTCATCCTATAGCTGACAGCCTCCATCAGATGTATTTCTTTTATCATCTCGTTGCCGTCAAGATCGGCTATTGTCCTCGCAAGTCTCAACACCTTATGATAAGCTCTGGCACTTAGATCCATTGAGCAAAAAGTCTTTTCCAAAAAAGCTCTCTCCCTCATTCCAAGCTTGCAATACTTCCTGATATCCGCAGGCGTCATCTCAGAATTAAACTTAAGATCCGTTCCCTTAAATCTTTCTTCCTGCATCTTCCTTGCCAAAAGAACTCTTTCTCTCATGGTCTCACTTGATTCATTGCAGGTATCGCTCTTTCCCGAAAGCTCCCTGATATCAACCTTGGGTGCTTCTATGCATATATCGATTCTGTCCAGTATTGGGCCCGATATTCTGCCAAGATACCTTCGTATCTCATTCGACGTGCACTTACACTTATTCCTGTCGGGATAATACCCGCAAGGGCAAGGATTAAGCGCCCCTACAAGTTGAAAGTCCGCAGGATACATGAAAGTTCCTCTGTTGCGCACGATATGAACCTTTCTGTCCTCAATGGGTTGTCTTAACATATCAAGTTTTGTTCTGGGAAATTCAGGCATTTCATCCAAAAAGAGAATGCCTCTGTGTGCCAAAGAAATGGCACCTGGTCTTGGAATTGTTCCTCCTCCGACAAGCGATGCTTCGGTTATAAGATGATGCGGACTTACAAACGGTCTCCTTGTTATAAGTGCCTTGTTCTCTCCCATCATTCCCGCAACCGAATAGATTGTCGAAACTTCAATGCTTTCTTCAAGCGAAAGTCGCGGAAGTATGGTGGGAATGCGCTTTGCTACCATGCTTTTTCCCGAGCCCGGAGGTCCGACGATCAGAAGATGGTGAAAGCCTGCTGCCGCAACCATCGCCGCTCTCTTAACGGCAGATTGCCCATTGATGTCGGCAAAGTCAAGATTTTCATTACTTTCTTCACCTTCTGAAAGAATCTTTTCAAGATCGACTCTCGTCGGCTCTATAAGCCCGTCTCTTTCACTTTTCGGTGCAGTCAGATACATGATAACTTCTTGAAGCGATGACACTCCGACGATTCTCATTCCGCTTACAACGGCACCTTCTCTGGCATTTGGTACCGGAAGAATGACTGTCTTATAGCCGGCCTCTTTTGCCTTTTTGACTATAGGAAGAACTCCTTTTACCTCTTTGATCTCTCCGTCAAGCCCGACTTCACCGAGTACAACCGTATCATCGGTGCAGCCCGCTCCAATCTCTCCTATCGCTTCCAATATTCCGACGGCAAGCGGAAGATCTACCACAACGCCTTCTTTCTTAATATCAGCCGGGGATAAATTGACGGTTATCTTTGATGCGGGAATCTTTATACCGACGTTTCTGAGGGCAACTTTTACTCTGTCGCCTGCCTCTCTTACATCGCCACTCATGAATCCCACCATGTTAAATCCGGGAAGCCCGGAAGATACATCCACTTCGATCTGCATCAGATAAGATATTATTCCTCTGACGCCACCGGATGTAATAGAACTATACATTTTTCCTCTTTTCTGATCTGAGCATAAACAGAAAAACCGACCTGCTGATTATAGCGCAGGCCGGTCAAAAATGTCTTTAAGGTTTTCTTAGTATTTTCTTAAGATTTTATGTAGATAGATAAATCATCTTTTTCTCATATTATCTGAGCATCTTGTTCTGCATAGTCTCAGGATCCTGAGCAAACTGAAGTGCCGCTTCTCTCGTGATCTTCTGCTGCCTGTACAGTTCAATGATAGCCTCATCCATGGTTATCATTCCCTGCTTTCTGTAAGTCTGCATATAAGTAATGAGCTGATGATTTTTACCCTCACGGATAAGGTTTCTCACAGCACTGTTTACGTGAAGGACTTCAAATGCCGCAAGTCTCGATGAACCGTCAGCCGCAGGAAGAAGCTGCTGTGAAATGATTGCTTCAAGCACGCTTGCAAGCTGAATCCTCACCTGTTGCTGCTGATGAGAAGGAAATACATCTATCAGTCTGTCCACCGTATTCGAAGATCCTATCGTATGAACAGTTGAAAGAACGAGATGTCCCGTCTCTGCCGCAGTTATCGCCGTGCTTATGGTCTCAAGATCTCTCATCTCTCCGACAAGAATAACATCGGGATCTTCTCGAAGTGCCGCTCTCAAAGCATTGGCATATGAATCCGAATCGGTTCCTATTTCTCTCTGATTGACTATCGACAATCTGTGCTGATAAGTAAATTCTATGGGATCCTCAAGCGTAATTACATGCGCTTCCCTGTTATTGTTTATCATGTCGATTATGGAAGCAAGCGTAGTAGACTTACCGCTTCCCGTAGGTCCCGTAACAAGCACAAGACCTCTTTTTTTCTTATAAAGATCTATAACAGTCTCGGGAATGCCAAGGCTCTCCGCTGTGGGAATCTCTGTTGCAACAACTCTGAAGGCCATCGCTATTGAGCCTCTTTGTTTAAAGATATTAAGTCTGAATCTTCCGACTCCCATGATAGCGAAGGAAAGATCGTGCTGACCATTTTCCTCGAGTAGCTGTTTCTGTTTATCATTTGTAACTTCATATGCGATTTCCTGAGTGTCGCTCGGCATCATCTTGCCATAACTCTCCATGGCTATGAGTTTGCCGTTAAGTCTCATCTTAGGCGGCACACCGACAGTAATGTGAACGTCAGACGCTCCCTTTAACTTTGCTTCCTTCAGGATTTCTTCAATTTTAGACATATACTTCCATCCCTGTTCTGATATATTCTATTTTGTACATGCACAAAGCCCGGCTACTAAATGCAGCATGATCCGCACTTTCACACATACTCAGGCTCTTCAACAGCAATACCCAAGCCTTTGACCTTGGACAGATCCATCATATATCTGTTATCCATAGTCTTCATAATATCTATAATCTCAATATCGCCGTATGCCCTTCTATTGGAAAGGTCGATAATACTGTTATCCTTAAAACTCAAAACAGTCGGACGCAAGAAATCAATATCGTTTGTCTTGATGACCAAAGCTTTTTCACCGGTGTTAAGCTCAACGCTCACTCCCGGAACAAGAATGTTGATCGAATCAACAAGCGCCTGAACAACTTTCGGATCAAAAACATCGCTTCTCTGCATCATCCTTCTGATAACGAGAACTTCAGAAATAGGTGCATCATCTACTCTTGCAGCCGTTTCTTTATCAAATATTCCCGCAACTATAAGTATTCTTGCGGATAAAAGAGTTTTGGAAATGTCCGTTTCATTTCCTTTTCTATAATCAAGAAGTACTTTCCTTGCCTGATTGCAGGCTCTCTTTACGTTCGGTAAAGCCGAAAACGCATCATCAATGATCGGATAACCCGCTATCTCATGGGCATCAATCGTACTTATCTCTTCAGGTGTACACTTAAGCTTAGACTGAAGCTCCGCGGAAAGTGTAAGCTTTCCGATATCATGTATAACACCTGCCATTACCGCTTCATTCTGCTCCGAAAGCGAAGCATTTAATGCATGTGCGATCATTGCTGAAATGATTCCCACATTCAGGCTGTGTTTGTATATATAATCCTCGGTACTTCTGAGTCCCTGCTGGAAAGTAATCTTCTTTTTGAGATTACCGTAATTCTTTATGATCTGAGCACAAATATTGGGAAACTTCTCCTGTTTGTGCGTTTTAACAATACGAGCAAGCTCCTCCATGATATCGTGATACATCACAGTCTGAAAACGTTCAAACTCGATATCATCCTGAGTCATAGGCGGCACAGGCTCAGCGGGCTCAAGAATAAACACGCCGATAAGCCCAAAGTTCCTGATATTATCAATACTTTGCTCATCCTTAAGGACATGGGCCCTGTCATATAAAAGCGCGCCTTTCCTACTGTATATCGGTCTTGCAAGTCTCATCCCCGGTCTAAGTTCATCACACTTAATAAAAAGCATGGTAAATATCTCCTCCATATATACAAAGCATAACACCCCAATTTATACACTAATTATCGCGCTATCGTGCGGAAAAATCAATAAATAAAAGCTCAAGTTAATTCACGTCAATTCATCCAAAGTATTTCCGTAAGACGAAAGAAACTCATTCACAAAATCAAGCACCTCGGGGCATTCCATATACAGACTCCTTACTGCCTTCTCCGTACTTTCTTTCGCAGTTCTGAACTCATTGTTGCCGGCACTTGTCTCAGCCATACACTTGATAAGTGCGGAAAGTTTATCGGCTGCTTTTACAAGTTTTCTCATGTAGCGCTCATCTTCGTTATCTTCAGCTTTGAAAACCTGTTCAAAAGCAGGTCTGAGATCATCGGGAAGCTTCTCCAAAAGCTTATCGTCCGCAATAGCCTCCACCTGTTTATATGCTTCTTTTAATTCCTTATTGTAATATTTGACGGGAGTAGGCATATCTCCCGTAATGATCTCGGACGCATCGTGATAAAGCCCCACCAAAGCTGCTTTATTCGCATCAAGATGCCTTCCGTATCTTGTATTTCCTATAACACAAAGAGCATGAGCTATCATGGCAACTTCCATGCAATGTTCGCACAGATTCTCCTGCCTTGTATTTCTCATAAGCGCCCATCTGTCGATGTATTTCATTCTTGAAATAAGTGCAAAAAAATTGTAATTCATCATTTGACCCCCAATATACATCAAAGTTTTTATAGCAATCCGGGTGCCAAAACATCATTTGACACCCGGATGATAATCTTAATCCAGCAAAAAATCCGCCATCACTGTATTGCTCACATCCAACCCATTGGTTGTAAGACAAAGATGTTCATGGCCTGTTTTTTTTTCTACAAAACGTTGCAGCAATCCCAATTCTGCGTACTTATCAATTACTTCGGAATATACCTCTTCAATTTTTTGACCAAAAAGAGATTCAAATTCAACAAGGTCAACACCTTCGATAAGGCGAAGCCCCAAAAACATAAACTCTTCCATACGATCTTCAAGTGCCAGATTCTCGACATTTTCTCTTACGCCGACACCGGAACCTTTTCCCGAAAAATAAGATATGTAATCATCTATCTTTCTGATATTGCTCCATCTTACATCGTCCACCAATGAGGCTGCCCCAAGCCCAAGGCCCAGATAATTTCCTCTTTTCCAATAGACTTTGTTGTGTTCGCACTCAAATCCGTCTTTGGCATAATTTGATATTTCGTATCTGTGATATCCGTGCTCTGTAAGGATCTCAGCAGTCTTGTGATACATATCCCTGTCTGCATCCTCACCCGGAAGATCAAGGTCCATGTCAAAAAACGGTGTCCCTTCCTCGATAATGAGGCTGTATGCCGAGATATGCCGAGGTTCTAACTTTACCGCCTTTTTCAGAGTGTCCGTGTAAGACTCCATACTCTGCCCCGGCAGCGCGCTCATAATATCAATATTTATATTGTCAAATCCTGCTCTTATCGCATCTTCGTAAGTTCTGAGCGCCGTCTTTGAATCATGTATTCTTCCGATTCTTTTGAGTTCTTCGTCGTCAAAAGACTGTATTCCCATGCTGAGCCTGTTAAATCCCGCTTCTTTATATCTTTTCATCTTGTCAAAAGAAGCCGTTCCGGGATTAAGTTCAAGGCTTATCTCCGCAGTATTTGAAAGCTTAAAGTTGTCCCTTATATCATTCAAAATGCCGCAGATATAATCCGCATCCGGCAAAGAAGGTGTCCCACCTCCGAAGAATACCGTTTTAACCTCTCTGTCTCTATAATCGTCCGCACTTTCCTTAAGTTCTTTTGAAAGAGCCTTAAAATAATCACCCATAAGATTTTCTTTGTCGCCAAACGACAAGAAATCGCAGTAAAGGCACTTTCTTACGCAAAAAGGGATGTGCACATATAAAGATAGTTCGTTACTCATTTGGTAATGCCTCTTAATCTCTTCACGAAAACGCGCCTCATCAGTCTGTGCTGTCAAGCTTAAGAACGCTCAAGAATGCTGCCTGCGGAACTTCTACGTTACCGATCTGGCGCATCTTCTTTTTACCCTCTTTCTGTTTCTCAAGAAGTTTCTTCTTACGGGTTATATCACCACCGTAGCACTTTGCAAGGACATCTTTTCTGTAAGCTTTTACAGTCTCTCTTGCAATGATCTTGCCACCGACTGCTGCCTGTATAGGCACTTCAAAAAGGTGTCTCGGGATCTCTTCCTTCAGTTTCTCGCACATCTTACGTCCGCGCTCATAAGCACCGTCTTTGTGTACGATAAATGAAAGAGCATCGACCTCTTCTCTGTTGATGAGGATATCAAGCTTAACAAGATCTGACTTCTCATATCCCTTGAGTTCATAATCAAATGAAGCATATCCTCTGGACCTTGACTTAAGTGCGTCAAAGAAATCATAAATTATCTCATTGAGTGGAAGCTCATATTTGAGTATTGCTCTTGTCTGTTCGATATAATCCGTACTTATATATCTGCCTCGTCTCTCCTGACAAAGCTGCATGATGGCACCGACATAATCTGTAGTTACCATGATCTCGCCGTTTACCATAGGCTCTTCCATATACTCTATCTCTGTAGGATCCGGAAGATTGGATGGATTGGTCAGATCAAATACCGTTCCGTCATTCTTATGCACCTTATATACAACTCCGGGAGCTGTTGTCACAAGATTAAGGTCATACTCTCTCTCAAGTCGCTCCTGAATTACTTCAAGGTGAAGAAGTCCCAAGAATCCCGCTCTAAAACCGAATCCGAGAGCCTGTGATGTCTCCGGCTCATAGAAAAGAGATGCATCATTAAGCTGCAATTTTTCAAGTGCGTCTCTTAGATCCGAGTAGTGCGCTGAATCTGCGGGATAAAGGCCGCAGTAAACCATAGGCATAACCTTCTTGTATCCGGGAAGTGCCTCTGCGCAAGGTTTTGTAGAATCAGTTACTGTATCGCCGACTCTTGTGTCCTGAATATTCTTAATGGATGCCGTGAAATATCCGACGTCGCCCGCTGTAAGTTCATCGCTCGGAATAAATCTTCCGGGTCCGAAATAACCAACCTCAACGACATCAGATTCCGCACCTGTAGCCATGAAGCGAACTTTCATTCCCTTCTTAAGAACACCGTCTCTTACTCTTACAAATACAATAACTCCTCTGTAAGAATCATAGATGCTGTCAAATATCAGAGCCGTAAGAGGTTTGTCTGCATCTCCCGTTGGAGCAGGGATTTTATTTACAACCGCCTCAAGGACTTCCTCAATACCTATTCCATTCTTCGCGGAAATAAGAGGTGCGTCCTGAGCTTCTATACCTATAACATCCTCTATCTCGTCCTTAACTTCCTGCGGCTGTGCGCTGGGAAGATCTATCTTATTGATAACCGGAAAAACATCGAGATCATGATCAAGTGCCATATATACATTTGCGAGAGTCTGCGCCTCAACACCCTGTGTGGCATCAACTACAAGAATAGCTCCGTCACATGCGGCAAGGCTTCGCGAAACCTCATATCCAAAGTCAACATGACCGGGAGTATCTATCATATTAAAGGTATACTCCTCTCCGTCCTTAGCCTTATAGATCATTCTGACAGCCTGTGACTTTATGGTAATCCCTCTTTCTCTCTCAATGTCCATATTGTCGAGAACCTGATTCTGCATCTCTCTGCTTGTGAGAACACCTGTCTTCTCTATCATCCTGTCTGCAAGAGTAGATTTACCGTGATCGATATGTGCAACTATACAAAAATTTCTTATTTTACTCTGGTCCACAAAACTACCTCTATTCATCATCTAATTTCCATACATCACCATATGATACCATGATAATAGCCAAAAATCTATTGACAGTTTCTTGAATTTCATCTAATATATTTACCGTATGTAGCATTAACTGTCCGTGTCCGGCTTAATGCGCACACGAACTTACAAATAATAATCATATTATTTTCGGAGGTAACTATGGCAAATATTAAATCCGCCAAGAAAAGAGTTTTAGTTAATAAGAAAAAAGCAGAAAGAAATCAGATGATCAAGTCAGCAGTTAAGACTGAGATCAAGAAAGTTAGAACTGCTATCGAGGCAGGTAACAAGGATGAGGCTGCTAAGGCTCTTCTCGCTGCTACATCTGCAATCGATAAGGCTGAGTCAAAGGGCGTTTTCAAGAAGAACACAGCTTCAAGAAAAGTTTCTCGTCTTGCTCAGGCCGTAAACAAAATGGCTTAATAATTTTTAAATGTGTATATAATAAAACCTCATGTCTTCTCACCGGCATGAGGTTTTTTATTGCTTTTAACTATTCTTTTATTTCTTTCTGATGTTTGAAACTTTCTCTTTTATCTCTTCAAGACTGAGCTTAAACTTCTCAGATACCATGCTCGGGTTACCCTGAATAGTCTTTTCTCTGTACCATTCAAAAAATCCTTTTATGGGCTCCGGAGTAAGTTTAGACATAAGAATACGGTATTTTGCGTACAGTTCGGATATTTCATCCTTCACATCATTTACATAACCTGAAGGATTTACATTTATCTTTTCCCTTATCTTCTTAAAAGAGCTTTCAAGTGTCGCACTGAGCGCATCCACTCTAGTCTCTATTCCGCCCTTCACATTCTCACTCTTGGATGTAACAAGTGCATCAAGTCTTTTTTGCATCTTTCTCATCTCGTCCTTAGCCTTTTCCATGTAGATAAGAACGTCTCTAAGATCGATGGCAGTCTTAAATGCTATCATAAAATCTCCACCTATGCAGAAAGTTACTATCAAAGTAAGAACAGAAAGTACATGATAGGGAATCGCACGCACCATATGTTCAATGGGAATCTGCAAAAAATGAGAAAATACAACGGTAAGAACTCCCCAAAACAACGTAGATTCAAGGCAGATATGACCCTTAAAATTAAAAGGCTTATGAGAATAATCCCAGTATCTGACTTTGAAAAGAGCTTCCATTGTTACACCGGTGATATACTCAAGTGTGGTTGCACCAATACAACCTGCCACATATACCAAGAGCAGATTTCCATAAAAAGGCTTTGATACCACAAGCATCATCACGCCGCCGCATCCGTATAACGGCAAAAAGGGGCCTCTCATAAAGCCCCTGTTTACCGGTTTTTTCTCTAAGATAGAGACATATGCAGATTCAAAACACCAACCAAAAAAACTGTAAAAATAAAACAGAAATAACCACTGTATGGGTAGATATTCGAACATTATGCTCTCCTGTTATTGCTATATTATTGCTGTGGGTTGGAGAAATCAATCACAGGATACTCGGGAGCATCCGTCTTCTCTATGGCAATAGCCTCAAGAACAGGGCCTTCTCCGTTGTACTCGGGAACAAATTTCCTTGTAACTTTCGCTGTCACAAGCACCCATTCTTTCTCTGTAAGAGTATCCACCTTGTCATAGTCGCAGGCAAATCCGAGAAACTGCATATCCTCAGCGCAACAAGTCATTGCCATTCTTCCCGGAACAAATCTGTTCTTCGGAAATTCAGGCGGAACAAGTACCATTGCCTTAAACTTGATATTCTTTCCTTCATATCTGTCGACATGCTCGAGAGCATCAAGATAGAACATTCCGTATCCGAAATTGTTGAGTTCTATCGGATCTGCATTAAGATCAAAAGGAAGATCCTCATCAAGTGTAACATCAACCTCACCGTTCATATCTTCAAATATGATATCCGCTTTCTGGTTGATTGCTTTTACATTTCTTTTAAATGAAGCAAGGTCTTTTAATCCATCGCATCTGTTGAACAGGATAAGATCCGAACCGCGAAGCTGCTCTGCAAGCAGTGATTTCATATTATTGAAATACAACTCAAAATTAGAGGCATCTATCACAGTGATCTGCTGTTCAAGTTTCCACATAACGGGAAGTTTCAGATTCTTGAAATTCCACATGCCGTTGTACTCGATAAGAATACGCTCCGGATTATACTTTGCATCAAGTTTTACAAGATTATCGGGATTAAACTCCTCTTCGTCTTCTATCTTTTCAATAATAGTATTTGTAGACTTAAGAAGTTTCTCTTCATAATCATTTTCGCCCTCTTCACAGACAATAAGAAGTGTCTTTCCGCTGGTCCTGAAATAAGGCTGAGCTATTGTATAACGAAAGAAATCAGTCTTTCCGCTGTCAAGAAATCCATTGATAATATATACCGGTTTCAATTTCTCTCTCCTTATCATAATTTACGGAAAAGCTGCTCAAGCTTATCTTCGTTGAGTTTTGAACCTATTACGCAGATTTTTCCTGTCACATCGGGATTACCGTTTCTAACATCAGCTTCACCGGGAACATAGTCAAATTCTATCCATGTTCCGTCCGCTGCGGGAACAACTCCCTTAGAACGAAGAACAATTCCGTAATCAGAATCTTCGTCAAGCTTTTCAAGCATTCCTTTAATCTCTTCAACAGTGTATTTAACAGGAGTTTCCATTCCCCAGCTTGTAAATACTTCATGTGCCGCATGATCGTGGTCATGTCCGTGGCAGCAACAATGATCGTGTTCATCTTCATCATCGTCGTCATGATGGTGATGGTGACAGCAGTGATCGTGCTCATCTTCATCATCATCGTCGTGATGGTGGTGGCAGCAATGCTCATGCTCATCCTCATCGTCGTCGTGATGATGGTGGCAACAATGTTCATGCTCATCCTCATCGTCGTCGTGATGGTGGTGGCAGCAATGCTCATGCTCATCCTCATCGTCGTCGTGATGATGGTGACAACAATGTTCATGCTCATCCTCATCGTCATCATCGTGGTGTGCTCTGTATACTACAGTGCCATCTTCATTCACCTCTTTATGGCTTCCGTGATGATGATGGTGATGATGTTCCTGTTCCTCTTCCATTACAAGCTTAAGGAGCTCAGCTTCAAGATCGCTGTTTCCTTCGAATGTATCAAGGATCTCTTTTCCTGTTATCTCATCAAGAGGAGTTGTTATAATAGTAGCCTTTTCATTATGGCTGCGAATAAGCTTAACTGCTTCCTCAATCTTCTTCTGATCCGCTTTATCCGTTCTTGTAAGAATGATGGTTCCGGCATTTTCAATCTGATTGATGAAGAACTCACCGAAATTCTTTATATAAACCTTAGCCTTAGATACGTCAACAACAGTAACCGCACTGTTAAGTTCCATATTGTCGTCTGAATCCGCGATATTCTGGATTGCTCTCATTACATCCGAAAGTTTACCTACTCCCGAAGGCTCGATAAGAACTCTCTCAGGGGCATATGTAGTCATAACTTCCTTAAGAGATGTCTCAAAATCTCCGACAAGTGAACAGCAGATACAACCTGAGTTCATCTCTGTTATCTCTATTCCCGACTCCTTCAAAAATCCGCCGTCGATACCAATTTCACCGAACTCATTCTCAATAAGTACGACTTTGGTTCCGTTAAGCGCTTCCTTGAGAAGTTTCTTTATAAGGGTAGTCTTTCCCGCACCCAAAAATCCTGATATAATATCAATCTTTGTCATTTGTACTCCATTCCGCACATGTTAGTCTGTGCTACATCTACTACAACAAAGTATATTCTATTAACACAGTATCAAAATGTCAAGGAATCGCCGTTTCGCTGTTATCGGCGTTTTCAACGTCATCGCCTTCTTTTTGCTCATTTCCGGATTGTAGTTCATCCTCATCTTCGGGCACTTTGGTATCATCGGATAATTCGTCTTTTTTTACTTCATCTGTTTCATTTACTTCACTGTCAGATACTTCTTTATCTCCGGCATTTTCGTCGTCTGTTTTATCCGAGTTTTCCTCGCTTAAAGCCTGTACATCCACACTCTGCGAATTTAATTCCTCTTTTATAGGTTCAGAAAGATTGGACGTATTATTCGTGTTATCCGCAATCTCTTCTTTTTCCTCATCTTTTTCCACATCTTCTTCATAACTTTTCATTTCTTCAAGACGGGAATTTATATCATCTAAATTGATATCAAGATCTGTGATCGGAGCTTTGATGGCTTTTGTAGCTATACTGTTTCTTGACCTGAGCGCTCCGGATGATTTTATCGCAGGAACAGTAGAGTTATATCCGGAATATCTGCCATTAAATTTAATATGCGCCGAAACAACCTGACCGTGCGCAAAGCCGCAAGAAGGTGAATAGCCTTCAACAGTGCTCTCATTTTTATTACACACAAGGACAGTATCGGTTATAACTCTTTCAACTCTTCCGTTTCTGTCTCTTGCTTCCTCCAAAGAATACACGGTTTCTTCATGTCTTGCGTGAGTATCGTTAAATCGCGCTCCGCAGTATTTACACTCATAGGAATAAACCGGTGTTCCGTCATGATAATCTTTTACATGACCGCGATTTCTTGTATCTTTGGTCGTACTGATTATATAAGTATTTACTGTTCTGTAGCATGCGTCGCTGTGCCTGTGATAAACAGGAGTCGTGAAGCATCCGCCGTATCTGTCTGTTGCAACAAGATTATCACCGCAATTCTGACCTCTTCCGTCCTTGTGATAATGATAGTCATATTCGATACTTGCCGCGGTATCACCCGAATCAACGACAACCTGTGTCGGTATCTTCTCTATAGCTCTGGCAAATTCCATAAATGTGGCATCCTCTTTAATCTTTACTCCCTTAGTGAGTAATGCGGATGCCAAAAGCTTTTTACCATTACTCACACGCTGAAAAACCTGGTCGAGTTTGTTGCTTATCCCGGCAGTTTTCTCATCGATATATCCTTTAATACCATTTATATTGGCATTTATATTATTGTTTATATCAGAATTGACATTGGTAATTCTTTCGTCGATCTTATCGCCCCTTGCCTTACTTTCTGAATTATAATTTTCTATTTTTTCTCCGAGTGCATCTCCCATTGCCTTGTTATCTGAATTATAATTCTCGATCTTTTGGTCAAGTGCTTCGCCCCTCGCTTTACTTTCGGAATTATAATCATCAATCTTTTCATCGACGCGTTTTCCGAGAGCCTCACTCAAAGATTCAAACTCACTCTTTAAATCCGCAACAGACTCTACATTTCTTTTTTCAAGCTCCTTATCGAACTCTGTAAGCTTTGAAAGAAGCTCCTCATATCTTTTGATCGAATCCGTTGATATCTTTTCATTCCCGTTTTTTACCTCGGTTCTGATTGCACCATCAAGCTTTTCCATCAGATCTTTGTTCTGCTTCTTCACATTTTCATATTCAATTTTTATATTCTCAATGTCTTTTCCGATAGCGTCAAATTCTTTGGCAGCCTTTTCTCTTGTCTCACCGTTTCCGCTCTCGATAAGTTCTTTAAGGCTCTCGATCCTGGTCTCGGTGCTGTTTACCGAAGTATGAATATTCCTAAGGTCCGTACCCAGTCCAACAACTTTTTCTTTGACCGTATCTGTAGTCTTATCGCCCTCAATTCGATCGTTATTGGTCTTTTCATAATATGAATCAATACCCTTCTGGTTCTTAACGATCATCTTGTCGATATCCGTCAGGTAATTATGCAATTCATCAAGTTTCTCTGTAGTCTTTTCGTTATTCTTATTTTCCTTCTCCACAACTTGATCTCTTGCACTCGCCGCAACAACGGGAGTACTCATGTATATAAGTCCCCCGCACAGCACAAGCGCGATGATAACCGCCACAGTTACAACAAAAGTGTCGTGTCTTCTCAGTTTCTTCATAAGCAGTTTGACTGAATTATTCTGCTTTTCCCAACGTTCTCTTAAATTCATTTCGTTCCTTTCCATCACTTATCAAGCGCGGAAAAAAGCAGACTTTTACCGCACCAAACAGTAATAAATAATATTGTTAAAAAATGTGGAATCCTCTCGGATGAATATCCGGGATTTCGTCAGCAGAAAACTGACAAAAATTTATTATACATATAAAAATAAAAATTGCAAGACGTTTTTTTGATGCATCCGCTCAGCGGTTTTTTAGTAGGTTCCTGAGTCCTTGTAGTGAGTTTTTTGTTACTAATTCCTGCAAGTTTTCTGCTATACTTTAGTGTGAAACTATTTTTTTGCGAGGCTTTTTAGTGGACAATAAAACATTCAAAAAAAACGATCTGATCCTTATAATCTGCTTGGCGCTGGCTTCTGCCGTCATGCTGATAGGCATCACCTTTTTTTCAAAAGATGGTGCAACCGTAGTCATCAGTGTCGACGGAAAGACCGTTAAATCTTTTCCCCTTGATACAGATACAACCTACAATATAGGTGGCTTCCACGGAAGCACTAATATTCTTGAGATAAAAGACGGAAAAGCACATCTGACAGATGCATCCTGTCCGGACAAACTATGCGTAAACATGGGATATATTAGCAAAGAAGGGCAATCGATCATCTGCCTTCCAAACAAAGTAGTCGTTGAAATTAAAGGAAAAACCAAAGATAACAATAACTTTGACACCATTTCGGAGTAAAAGAATTTATGAATATAAATACCAAAACAAATAAAATAGCACTCTACGGCGTACTAACCACTCTAGCAATAATTCTTGGATATGTAGAAATGCAGCTTCCGGCATTCTTCGCCGTCCCCGGCATAAAACCGGGACTTACAAATATCGTTGTGGTAGTCGCGCTCTACTCACTGGGCGATAAGAGCTCTCTTTTTATCAACTTCGTCAGAATCGCCATAGTCTCCATGCTCTTCGGAACTCTCATGGCTTTCATATTCTCCGCAGTAGGTGGCATTCTCAGTACCACAATTATGATTCTGTTAAAAAAGACAGGCAAATTCAGTCCCATCGGCGTAAGCGCCGTTGGCGGAGTATCCCACAACATCGGCCAGATCATCGTCGCCATGTTCGTAACCGGCACTGCCAACATCGCCTGGTATCTTGCAATTCTCTGGATCACCGGCACCGTAAGCGGCGTTATAGTAGGATTTATCGGTGGAATCATATGCTCAAAAAGGCTGCCACACCGTTTAGTGTGACAGCCTCCCATATATTAAATATGTTATGAAGAAGACGTATTAAACAATACCCTGAGCCTTCATAGCCTCTGCAACCTTAAGGAAACCTGCGATGTTAGCACCTGCAACGTAGTTGCCTTCCATGCCATACTTCTTAGCTGCATCATCAATGCTGTGGAAAATGTTAACCATGATCTGCTTAAGCTTAGAATCAACCTCTTCGAATGTCCATGAAAGTCTCTCGCTGTTCTGTGACATCTCAAGAGCTGATGTAGCAACACCACCTGCATTTGAAGCCTTACCACAAACAAAGAGAACCTTGTTAGCCTGAAGATACTCAGTAGCCTCGATAGATGTAGGCATGTTAGCACCCTCACATACAGCCTGAACACCGTTAGCTACAAGCTGCTTAGCATCCTCAAGAAGAAGCTCGTTCTGTGTAGCGCAAGGAAGAGCTACATCACACTTAACTGACCATACACCCTTACCTTCGTGATACTCAGCAGACTTTCTTGCTGCAGCATACTCTGTAAGACGTGCTCTCTTAACTTCCTTAACTTCCTTAAGAAGCTCAACATCGATTCCTTCGGGATCATAAATCCAACCTGTTGAATCTGAACATGTTACAGGCTTAGCACCAAGCTGCTGTGCCTTCTCGATAGCGTAGATAGCAACATTACCTGCACCTGAAACTGCAACCGTCTTACCCTTGATATCAGAGCCGTTGCACTTAAGAAGCTCCTCTGTAAGGTAAAGAAGTCCATATCCTGTAGCCTGTGTACGAGCAAGAGATCCGCCATATGTAAGGCCCTTACCTGTAAGTACGCCTTCGTATACGTCTCTGATTCTCTTGTACTGACCGTACATATATCCGATCTCACGTCCGCCAACACCGATATCTCCGGCAGGAACGTCTGTATCAGCACCGATGTGTCTGTAAAGCTCTGTCATGAAGCTCTGGCAGAATGCCATAACTTCTCTGTCTGACTTACCCTTAGGATCAAAGTCAGAACCACCCTTACCACCGCCGATAGGAAGGCTTGTAAGAGAGTTCTTGAAGATCTGCTCGAAACCAAGGAACTTGATGATACCAAGGTTTACTGAAGGATGGAAACGAAGTCCTCCCTTGTAAGGTCCGATAGCTGAGTTAAACTGTACACGGAAACCGTTGTTAACCTGAACCTGTCCCTTATCATCTACCCAAGGTACTCTGAAGAGGATCTGTCTCTCGGGAGTTACAAGTCTCTCAAGAAGAGCATCCTTACGATACTCGTCCTCGTTAGCTTCAATAACAACACGAAGTGACTCAAGCACTTCTTTTACTGCCTGATGGAACTCAGGCTGAGCAGGATTCTTTGCTACGACATAGTCGTAAATCTCATCTACATATGACATTTTTTGGTTCTCCTTCCTGTGCAAAAGCACATAAAACATTTAATTACTGAGTAAAAACTCATATTAACGCAATTCATAATGTATCTGCACACCGTCTTTCCTTAATAGAAAAAGGGCGTAGGAAACCAGTGGTCTCCACGCCCCATTGCGCAAACATCATTGTCTGAATGGTATTATACGCTTTAGACTTTTAAAGTGCAATAGTCTTTATTACATTAAATCAAAAAAATCTTTCCGCTAGATTTGCAAAGTAAGTGCAACGCTCTCGTTGCGCTTACTTTGACCCTAAGCTCCCGTGAATTTATACCAAGGATTCGGTATAAACTCATCTGACTAATCATCGCAAAGCCTTGTGCTTACTGGCTTTGCAACTACAAAATATTGTATCAAAAGTGCCCAGTTTGCTTGCGATTCCTCTTTATCCTTGGTATAATTATACCAAGGAGGTAATTACCATGGAACTGAAAATCAATGAGCCTTGGATCACCAGCAAAGTCAGATGTCAGAACGGTTACGCTTATATCGACAAGCCTTTTTGGAACGCTGAAAAACAGTGCGCTGACCATAAGCGAGAATACATCGGTAAGTATGATGGCAAAGTCTTTACTCCAAACAAGA
>NZ_FMUR01000029.1 GCF_900101605.1 Butyrivibrio hungatei | reverse complement strand
GAAGACTGTAACTACGGTCTGTAATATGGCTCCGTGGTCAAGCGGTCAAGACATCGCCCTTTCACGGCGGTAACACGAGTTCGATTCTCGTCGGAGTCACTTGTTTGAAAAAGTTTCGTGCTGATTCAGACATTTAAAATTTTTTAGTTCAGGAGCTTTAGCTCAGTTGGTTAGAGCAACCGGCTCATAACCGGTCGGTCCCGGGTTCAAGTCCCTGAAGCTCCACTCGGTTCTAATTGAACCTTCCCAGAAAAATATGGGGTCTTAGCTCAGCTGGGAGAGCATCTGCCTTACAAGCAGAGGGTCACAGGTTCGAGCCCTGTAGGCCCCACTCGCGATATGTGCTATGCATATCGCGAATTTTTTACCATCATAAATATGGTATGCCGGCGTGGCGGAACTGGCAGACGCCCGGGACTTAAAATCCCGTGGGTAGTAATACCCGTACCGGTTCGATCCCGGTCGCCGGCAGTAATGTGTTGAGTCGTAAACTTAGATGCTATCTGAGTTTGCGGCTTTTTTCTTTGTTTTATTCAATGGTTCCATTTTGCTCCAAAAGGGTTCCACGTATTGAAAATACTGAGGTTCAGCGAGATATATTGCGTACAATATTATGCATTGTTTTTGCATGAATATTAACCTATACTTAGAGCATTCATTAGTTGGTTTTCAATACCTTCAGGTTCTGCAACAGTTTCATAGATATAATGTTCTGTCATGGCACGATTTGAATGTCCTAAAGTTTTTTGTAAATAGGCAATATCTACACCTGCGGCGCGTAGTGTTGATGCAACAGTGAAGCGTAATTTGAGGCTTGAAAGATAAGGAACACCTGCATCAGCGCAATACTTTCTAAGACGCTCATTAAAAGTATCATTGTTGATTGTTCTTCCATGGCACATGAAAAGATACTCTCCGTCTGGATTAAGTTCATGTGCTTTTTCAATGATTGCTAAAGCTTCTGGTACCAGATAGATTTCCCTGACAGAAAAATGAGAATTTCCTTTTGGAAGTTTTTCATTTATATGTCTGGGAGCTTTAGTTACTTTCATCTTTTTGGTATCAATTGAGTATACTGATTCTTCAACAAGCTGGTGTTTGATAGTAAGTATATTTCCACGAATATCTTCATATCTGATTGCTCGTAGCTCACCAACTCTGAAGGTTGAGTAAAGCGCAAGTTGAATAGCTAAAGTATATCCATCCTGTTTAATTGATTTTAAGTGTTTTAAAAGAGCATCCCTGTCTTCGAGGTGGAAAGCCTTGTTGATATGCCGTGGCTCCTTAAACTTAAGTTCTGTTGTTCCTATGGATGGAATAAAGTTTAAGGGTATGTATTCATTTTCAGCAGCATATATAAAAACGCCATTTAATGCTGATTTTCGATTTACAAAAGCTTTTCTGGTAATTAGCCCTGGACCAGTCCATCGCTCAAACATATACTTTATGTCTCTCTTCTTGATATCAGCAATCTGCATTTGTGCAATTGGCTCATTTTTAAAGACATTTTTTAGTAATGTAAGATCTTCCTGAATAGTCTTATTGGATTTAACACCATGCCTTATACGCATATCAACCCATTCAAGATAAACTTCTTCAAAAGTATGAGAAAAGAAAAAGTTATAAAGCTTTTCAACTAATTCTTCTCGGCTTTTAGCACTGAATGTAGGATTTTTACTTTTCCATCTTCCATCTGAGCCTTTATAAAATAATTCCTCCTTTGCGCGCGGATGTGCAGTTCTATAGACTTTTTCAACAAGTTTAGTTTTTTTCTTTGAAATCATATTTATAATCTCGCCGCCATCGCCTGAAACGAGGGTAGCAGATTTTAAAATTTTATTCAATTGAGAAATATCTCTGGATTCTTCTTTATCTTCTTCATTTACGATACATTGAAGTTTCTTAATTTTGAAATTATTGTGATAACTTGATGCAAAAACAGATGGAGGAGCACTTGCAATTGCATCTTTATTGACATTATTCAATTGTAAGCACCTCCTTATCAGTTTTTTATTCATCAGCTTAAGAAATAATTGTTTTTATTTAAAAGTCACATAGGCCTTATATAAGGCTGAGAAAAACATGATTAAAGCCATGAAATATCAATAATTAGGCACATAGGCACGATTTTTGAAATCAATGAAGATTTTATATGGGTAAAAAGAAATTGATTAAAAACGGATGCCTTTCTGCCTTTTAGTTTTTGAAGGGAATATCTTTTAACGTGTGGATAGCGCATATTCCCTTATATCCACGGGCTGTTTTATTATCAATAGACGCATTTTTTAAATATTTGAGCCCAAGTTTATCTGCACGTTGTCGTAGTTCTTTCGAAAAAGAGCTTTCGGAACGAATCTTGATAAGATTGTCATTGCCCCATAGGCAATATG
Organism: Butyrivibrio hungatei; assembly: GCF_900101605.1. Classification (GTDB taxonomy): domain Bacteria; phylum Bacillota; class Clostridia; order Lachnospirales; family Lachnospiraceae; genus Butyrivibrio; species Butyrivibrio hungatei_B. The sequence goes on along the minus strand of NZ_FMUR01000029.1, from coordinate 5,439 downwards.
CTTCATATAGCTCTTTGGTAGTCGCAATGGCATTTTTATCAAATGTGATATATCCTTCAGATTCAAAGAAATCAAGAATGCTGTCTTCCTCTCTGCGCAACTCGGCTTGGTTTTGTAAAGTTCGTTCGCTTATAGTGAAGTGAAATTCATTTTTGATAAGTCTTTTCAAACCTTCAAGGCACCATAAAGCTATTCCTTCAGTTTCTTCGGATAATTTTGCAGAAAGATTTCTGTCATCAACTCTGTTTTGCGATTTTTCTTTTACCCTGATGGTTATTTGTCTGCGATAGAATCCGTCGGATTTATCATACAGAGAACTGAGCGAACCATTTCCGAAAGCCATAATTCTAACATTTAAATAACCTTGATAACTTTGCTTTCCTTTGCGCTCAAGGTTCATTTTATCTTCCATGGTTACTACAGCTTTTATAACTCCGGTGTCAGTAAGAGCTTCCATTTTCATATCATCATCAATCATAAGGAGCATCCCTTCCTGATCTGCCAAACTGAATTTGTTATTTGCCAAAGTGCTAATGCTGCATATAGTCATGTTGTTTCCGAGAAGGTTTCTGCATACGAATCCGACTCTTGATTTGCCTTCTCCACCGTTTCCGATTAAGAGCAACATGGCTTGGGCTTTTGTCGTTGGTATAAGGATATATCCCATAAATTCTTGTAGAGTATATATGTCTTCAGGATAGAGTAGTTCGTCAAGAAAACGTAACCATCTGGTTGGAGGGATAGCGTCTGAATTATAATTAACAGGTAATCTGTTAGAGCAAAATTCTTTTTCGGGAACAAAACCACCGTTAATAAAATATGTTCCATTCTTAAAATGAATCCTGTCTGTATGCTTAGGAATTATTTCACACATGGATTCATATCTCAGCGCATCTAATATTTGTTTGGCTCTTTTGACAATATTTGTTTTTACATATGGCTTGAGGGCATCGACGATTTCTTTTTTGAGTTTTTCTTCGCTGATAATTCCGTCAATGTCATAAAAGATTCCTCCGACATATTTAAGAGGATGTTTGCTGATGAACCAAGTACAAAATTCTACTTCATCAAGCTTATTATTTTTGTTGTCATACCAGCTTGGAGTTTCATTTGTAAATTCAAATTGTTTGGCAACATCAAGCAGAGCTCTCTTTGTATTTTCATCTAAGTTGTTCCATTCGTTTTTCAATAGTAATAACCTTCCTTCCATAATTTGTAATAAAAAAAGCCCTGTCAGAAATATTTCCGTAAAGTAGTGTGTCTAACCAATACTCAACGTGATCGATTTCTTCCAGAGCTTCGCAAAAGTAAGGATGCCATTCGTCGTTTTCATCCTTTGGTGCATATTCAGTTTTCCATTTTTTTAACAGCTGTAGATAATCTGTCAAAACAAGAAAAATATGTTTTTCTGTTTCGTACAAAATCTGTTCGTCTGATTTTGATCGCAATTTGATTTTGGGAGAAGCATGATAATTTGTATCAAACGATAATCCAAAATCTTCACAAATCTTAATTGCAGAATTTTTTGCATTAAGATGAAAATAGTCGGAGACAAAATCTATCGCATCTCCTTTTTTACCACATCCAAAACAATAGAAGCGTTTATCAATTTTCATGCTTGGATGTTTGTCATTATGGAAAGGACACAGACACATTCCGTTGTGATTAATTGTAATTCCATAACGATCGGCAACCTGACGGGCTGAGATATTTGATTTTACAATGTCAAAAACAGACTCTTTTTTAAAGTTAGGTGATTTAATGCTCATTTCTATTCAACCTCCTTCAAATACTGGAGTGGCGCCGCTTCTCAAGAATCCCTACGAGGGCTATAAAAGAAGTGGCAAGCAGTGCATTTGTGGGACAAATGCAATTTTTTGCTTGTTGGGGGAACTTCCCCAAACCCCTCACAACGGAAAAATCCGTGACGGCGCATTCGCTTAGGTTTGCATTTTTTTCTGAATGCGTTTTTCTTAATTGCAACAAAAAAGCAATCAAGAAAATTTCCTGATTGCTATGTTTATGAAACTTATTTGATACTCTTACAAGTACTATTTTACCACCCCTAAAAATAACATCAATGGACAATAGCGGGACAAAACCGGGACATTAATGGGACAATACCGGACAAAATAGGGACAGCTATATTTTGTGAATTTATGTATCAGCGATAGATTTATAAGTTATTGTTTGGCTCATTATAAGAATATCATTTTGGTTTGTGATTGGAAATTGCCATTTGGGTGCCATATGGTTGCCATTTGGGTTACTTTTGGGGACATTTGGGGACGTTTTTGTTAACAATTCGATTGGTGCATTATAGTTAAGGCAAAAAATATATGAATAACAGAAGTTGTTGGTCAATTCTCAAGGTAAATGCAACACATAGCAAATAATGATAACGGAGCGTATTTTTGCACTATTTTGTGCTTAAATATGCTCCGATTTTATATGCGAAAATATAGATTTTTGGGGAGATTTGCGCTGTTTTGCACATGCTTAACAGATCCATTTCCGGATCTGTCAGAGTAAATCGTACATATTTGGGTGTTGCATTTAGTTTGAAGAATCAGACTTTTTAAGGAGCTTTGGGGGAAGGATTATATCGTTTGGCGGAATCTCTTCAAGACCTAAGAGATTAGTAAAATCCTTTGGGTACATGAGCTTAGCCAGTTCATAAGGAGATTTCCCATGCAGTTCTTTTCGTTTATAGCTGTTGATGTGATCCATCATAAGGCTTATATCAGCCTGAGAATACGGCTCAAGGGAAGTTTCCTTCTTTATCACATAGCGGATAAACTCATGGTTTTTCTCACAACCGCCTTTCTGCTCGGGATGATTGGGCTCACAAAAATAGATAAAGCAACGATCGCCGCCATTTATAGAACGTTGCATACCATCGATATCAGCAAACTCATGACTGTTATCGGTAATTATGTACGGGAACATTTCTTTAAACAGCTCTGTCCCCAAGATCTCTTCGAGCATATCAAGACAAGCAACTACGTTTTCTGAGGTCTGTTCTTCAAGAATAAAAGCAAGCTGCAGCCTTGTAATCGGAAAGAATAATGTCAAAAGAACAGCTTTAGAATCCTTCGAACCCTCGATACAATCCATCTGTGGAATCTCTATAGGGTTACATTCCTTGAACTTAAGGTAGTCCTCATACTTATGCCCGTCCTTTATGACTTTCATTGATTTGTAGTCTTTGGGCCTTTTCTGCCTTTGACGGCGTTTTACGGCATTTCTAAGATCGATATTCCTTGCTTCAAGCTCGCAGCTGTTTATCATACGTCTTAAGGTTGATTCGCTTATATTCAGTTCATTGGTTTTAACTATGTGATAAACTGACTGTCCGTTCTTTATTAATGGATGAACTGCCAAGTAAGATGTACAGAAAGATTGTCAAAGCTCCTAAACATCGGGAAATGAACAAGGATGATGAAGTTTTTAATGACTACATGCTTGATCCGGTCAACAGAGATAAACGTGAAGTCTTAAAAGCGGCATACATACTGTATAGAAACAGGATGCTTATAGATATACAGCTTCAGGATATACGCGTGCTTATAGAAAATCCTGATAATGATGAGTATAAGCGAAATGACAGGCTGTTAGCATATTTTATTAAGATAAATGAATTAGCCCTAAAATACACAGCAAAAAATGTATGATATTCCAAATATGTATTAGGGGATAAAAAGTTGACATAAAAATATAATGTGATAAACTACTGATTGAGGAACAGTAGCTTATTACACTATATTTTTATGGAGTTTATAATATGACAAAAAAAATTTATTTGGAAAAATTTAGTTTTTTTTTATCATTTTATTTTTTTAAAGATGCATGTGATGATATTATATCGGATTATGAGGATTGGTTTAATAACGAAATTAGTATTGGAAGAAGTGAAAACAAAATCTGTGAGGAAATGTTATCACCACGATTATTAGCAAAGAAAATATATAAAGAGACAGAGAATAAGGATGATAGAATTTTGGTTTTATTGAAGAATGTAACAATAAAAACTCTTTTATTGATTATATTACATATGTCGCTTTGCTTTTACATTTTAACGCAATGCAATACATGGGGATGTACATTTTTATATTATGGACTTGCAATTAATTTCTTTATAGCAGTTATTATGTTTTTGGCTTTTTTTAAGAATAAAAGGACGGGGGAGGTATTTTCAGTAGTAAGGCTAATAAGTATGTTTATTCCTGTCTTGTTTATTATTGTTGTTGTTTGGATGATAAATTCAAGTACGAAGCTGCAGGAAGTGGGCAGGGTTTACAATTCGATTTTGACGTTGGCTGTAATTATTCTCTATGCGTATGGAATATACACAGCTTTGAAAAGTACAAATAATGGAAATTTAATAGTTTGTTTACTGCTTGTGTTTGGCGGAGCTGTGATGATAGAATTCACCATGAATCAACAGCATATGTTCTATTTGGATTTGGAAGAATATTCAAAAGTTTTATGGGGAAATATTTTAATTTATGTAGAGATGCTACTCTTACAAGCGATATTTTGGGTAGGTAGAAAAAGTGGATTCACAATTAAATAGAGTCGTTCTGAAAATATGTATATTGCAATTAGTATTAAAGGAAGACAGATATGGATATGATATAGTGAAAATTATGCGGAAATATTTTAAAGATACTGATGAGAGCACTTTTTATACAATTATGAGAAGATTATCAAGTGAAAAATTAACTGAAATGTATTATAGTGACATATCTAAAGGCCCGATGCGAAAGTACTATAAAATAACAGGCGACGGAAAAAAGTATTTATTGAATTATATCAATTCATGGAAAAAAATAGAGGATGTATTTTGTGAATTGGGGATACTATCGGAGTAGCTAAATAAGAAGGGAGATTGACAATGCAGAGAATGAAAGTAATTGTAGTTGCACTTCTTGTAGTAGTTTTAACCATGTGTAATGGCGTAACTGTTCGAGCCAGTGATTTTGATAAATCAGATAGCACGACATCATACTCGTCAGATGTGGATTCTGATTTAATTGGAGCGAAACTTATCTCAGAAAATGAGTATGTGAAGGATGGTAGACGGATTAGCGAAAAGATATATGTCTTAACTTCCAATAGATTTTGAAACTCAATTGAAAATTTAGGCATAAAAGTCCGGAAAATTCAGCATATCTGTTGATTTTTCGGGCTTTTCTTGTTATAATAATTGAGTAGGTATACATACTTATTATCAGGGAGATATATGGTCAATGTACTATGATTTCAAGGTGAAGATTCCGGCAGAAAAGGGCAAGATTTACACCAGGACAATCAAGGGAGTTGTCTACATCAACTACGAGTATGAACGGGTGTACAAACCGGATAAGAAATATAACATCCCAAAGCGGACCACTATAGGCAAACAGTGCGAGGATGATCCGACAATGATGTATCCTA
>NZ_FMUR01000030.1 GCF_900101605.1 Butyrivibrio hungatei | reverse complement strand
AGTTTGCGGAATTCTCATATGGAATAAAACATACCAAACGAGTATATACGGCTGCTGATATAGATGAGTGCGTTGATGATTTTGATATATTCGTTGTTGGAAGTGATCAGATTTGGGGAATAGAAAATGATATGCCTCTTATCAATCTACCAATAATGTGTTTGAATTTTTTACCCAAGAATAAAGTGGGGATTACTTATGCTGCAAGTTTTGGAGGGATGAGGGCATCTTCTCGTAACGATGAAATAATCAAAAATGAGATAAAAAATTTCCGTTATGTTTCTGTCAGAGAACGTTCGGCGTCAAGGTATATACAGGAAATACACGGGATAGCTCCGGAGGTGGTGCTGGATCCGGTATTCCTTTTGGATGAGGGGGAGTGGAGGTCTGTCGCTAATGAATCTGATGAGAGTTGTGAGCCGTATTTATTGTTTTATACGGCAGGAGCGGATCCAAGGCAGGAGGAAATTCTTTTAAATCTATATGAACAGTTAAATGTAAAAGTCAGGCGGCTTGGTTATATTGATGGTGAGTTGATTGGACCGAAAGAATTTATTACATGGATAAAAAATGCCAAATACATTTTGACTGATTCTTTTCATGCTACGGTTTTTTCTATTATTTTCCACAAAAATGTTGTAGTACTTCCTGTTGATAACAAACAGAAGGATATAAGTAAAAATAGCAGGTTGATTGATTTGCTAGAAACATTTGGGATGAAAGAGCGCTATATCAGTGATATAGCGGATGCCCAAAATGCAGTTAAGAATGCGGAGAAGTTATTTGCACAAGCAGTAGATTATGATCATGTTGAAAAGACATTAGAAGTGGAGAGACAAAAATCTTTCAAATATATAAAAGTAGCGTTGGAGAGCCAAAACGATACGATGTCTGACTGCGATAACGGCAGTATAGGAGATGAACCTGATAACAGACCACAGCGTTATTATATGAAATCTATTTCTAAGAACGCAAGTATGGATCGCATGAAATATGAAAATGCATATTGGGAAGAGTTTGTAGCAAGGCAAGCATTGCTTAGAGCATATTATAACGAGATAGAACGATCGGATCTCATGCTTAAAGTGGCAAAAGTCGAGGCAGCAGGAGCTTTTATTGATAATTATTTGATTGAATCGAAAAGTATTTTTATATATGGCGCCGGAAAACTTGGGAAGAGCCTTTTGATGTGTTTTAAGAAAGTTGATGGTTTCTTTGATAAAGCAAATAGTATAACAAACTGTGAGGGGATTCATGTATATCAGCCGTATTCCGATGAGGCCCGTCTGGAAATAGGCGACGGTTCCGGAATCACAGTTGTTGTAACACCGGTGTGGGATTTTTATGATATTAAAGAGGAACTTGTATGTGAATATAGAAATATTCACCCTGTTTCCGCAAAGGAGCTTGTAGAGCAGATGTTACAGAAGTTGGTATGAGAAGATTTTGGAGACGGTATGATTGATGAAGCAAAATTTGTAGAAGATTCGTTCAGACGAAATTTTAATTTGGATGATTGTATTGCTATATATGGTCTTGGGAAGAATACTAAGGTGATTGTTGAAAATTGTCCTGAGTATAATATTGTTGCGCTTATGGATAGAAACAGGACCGGAGAAAGCGAATGGGGGCTTCCTATTCTTTCTGTAGATGAAGTTAATGAGCGCGCTGTGAATAAGATTGTTATTATTGCGACGGCGGCAAATGTACCTGTCATTTTTAGAAGAATAGCAAAGTCTTGCGAAAACTATGGGATTTCTGTCTATAACATAGAGGGAACAAAACAGGAGATAAAAAAAGAATATAAGGTAGATGATTTCTATATTTCATGTACTGAGCAGAAAGCTAAAGAGAAGATTGATGAATGCGATGTTGTGAGTTTTGACATTTTTGATACTTTGCTTGTAAGGAAAACGCTCTATCCTACGGATGTTTTTGAAATTGTCGGGAAACGTTGCGGTTCGATTATTCCTGTTTCTGTAAGTGATTTCTATAAGTTAAGAATAGAATGTGAAAGAAAACTATATAGTGAGAAGCAACCTACTATCTATGATATCTATAATGAAATTCAAAGAAACATAGATATTGATGATGAGGTAAAGAAGAAACTTATAGAATGTGAAGTAGAAATAGAGAAAGAAGTTCTTTTTGCGCGCGAAAGTATTCTGGACTTATGGAATTATGCTTTATCGAAAAATAAGAAGATATGTTGTACCTCAGATATGTATCTTACTGAAAAAATTATTCGAGAGCTGCTGACTGCCGCGGGATATACCGGAATGGAGCATGTTTTTGTTTCGTGTGAGATTGGTAAATCAAAAAGTTCAGGCTTGTTCAAAGCTGTAAAGAAGACTTATCTGGGGAAGAAAATATTACATATCGGTGATAACGCGGATGCTGATATACGCTGCGCATATGAACAGGGAATTGATGAGACATTCCGAATTTCTTCAATCTATAAGATGATTGATGACAGTAGATTGTCTGAGTTATTGGCGTTTGAAAGTATGATTGAAGAACGCTGCGAATTAGGAAAGCTGTTCTCAAAAATATTTAATGATCCGTTTCTTTTTTCTGAGACTTATGGAAGATGTGTTGTAAAGGATAATTATAGTATTGGATACTATTTCATTGAGCCTATGTTGGCGGCTTTTATTGAGTGGATTCTTTCAGAATGCCAAAAAGAGCAGATCGAGATGTTACTATTGGGGGCGAGAGATGGCTTTATAATAGAAAAGCTTCTCGATGTAAGGGCTGATTATACGGAAAATGTAATTCCGTATTCGTATTTCTATGCATCAAGGTACACTTGCACATTGGCGGGGGTAAGCTCTGAAGATGATGTGAAATATGCGTTTTCCATGGCGTTTGAGGGAAGTGCAAAAGAGATGCTGATGGGTAGATTTGCATTGAATGAAGAAGAGCTTTTGTCTGAAATCCAGGGTGAAACAAAAAATCAATTTTTAGAGCGGCACATTCCGATTATTTTGAGGAATGCTCAAAATTACAGGGAAAGATATCGTGAGTATGCTGAGAATATTATCGGTAGGCATAAAAAGATAGGTTTCTTTGATTTTGTGTCTTCCGGAACATGTCAATTATGGTTGGAAAACATTTTTCCGGAATCAAAATGGATTGGATATTACTTTATCAAAACACTTGATAAATATAAAGATAAATTAGATATCCGCTCATATTTTAAGCCTAAATATGTATATGAGAAGCAAAGTAAGTTATATAAAAACTATATATTTATGGAAAATATTATGACATCTTACGAAGCAACTCTGAAGGGATTTTCAAGTGACGGTCTGCCGGTGTTCGAAGATGATAAGCGAGAGAAATGTTATTTAAAGGCAGTGCAAGAAATTCATAGAGGAATTGTGGATGCTTATACTGAAAGAATGAGAGAAAAACAGGGTATCCCTTCAATTGATTTGGCTGATGAGATTTTAAATATACTCAATGGCAATTATTCTGTAATGAGGGCTGATTTTTTTGAAGGAAATAAGTTGGAAGATGAATTTTGCAAGCGTACTTTTGATCTGAAATCAGTTATAGAATGATAAATTAATTTGAATAAGGTGACTGAAAATGGAAGCTTTTGAGCAAATGATGAAAAGCAGAATATTTGCCGTATATGGTCTTGGGACAGAAACTGAACGCTTCCTTAAGGAACAAAAAGGAAACTTGAATATCGTCGGCCTCCTTGACGGCTTCAGAGAAGACGGTGAAATCTACGGATATCCCATAATTCCAATCTCGGAAGCAGTAGAAAGTGGAGTATCACTTATAATAGTGGTTGCTCGTCCGGGATCGTGCAAGGCGATAGCCAAGAGGATAGGGGCATTATGCATTGAAAAAAATATCGCTCTTTTTGATGTTCGAGGTAAGGATCTTCTTGCTGTAAACGATGTGTCATATGTCTTTTCCGGGCTCGAAGGATATACCGTGCAGTGCCTTCTGGAAAAGATAGAGAAATCAGACGTGATCAGCTTTGACTTTTTTGAAACTCTGATTGCAAGAATCGAGATGTGCTACACGGATCTTTTTGAATTGATAGATCTGAAGCTTAAGGAAAAGGGCATTATCATTCCTGATTTCGCAAGGCTCCGTCTGTATGCTGAGAAGGAGCTGTCAAAAAATCATGCACCTAGATTGGAAGAGATATATGAATTTCTTCTTGAGGCAGCAGACGTACATTCTGTATCCGCGGACGAATTGGCGGATTTTGAATGGATGTTGGATCAAAAAACTATCATTGAGAGAAAAGAGGTATGCGGGATTTGCAGAAGTGCGATTTCTGCAGGGAAGACAGTTTGCATTACCTCAGATACTTACTATTCAAGAGAGCAGATAGAGAGTATTATTGGCCGATTTGGACTGAGCGATGTTAGTGAGGTTTTTGCTTCCTGCGAGTATGGAGTGTCGAAGACGCAGGGACTGTATTCTTTTCTCAAAGAAAGATATCCGGGGAAGAAAATCTTGCATATCGGTGATGATGAAACGACGGATATTGAAAAGGCTTCGGAATATGATATAGATACTCAGCGTATATATAATGGTGCCAATCTGTATGATCATTTGGGCGGCTTTGGTTTGGATAATGAGATAAAGAGCTATTCTGACAGAGTTAAAGTCGGAATGCTGATCGCATCGATTTTTAACAGTCCCTTTTGGTTTGAAGAAGCTTCGCAAAAAGTATCTGTAAAGGATTCGTTCGGGATAGGATATTCCTTCTGTGCGCCGATGATCACTGATTTTGTTTTGTGGATGAAGCGAAGAGCTGAGAAACAGGGCTATAAGCAGCTTTTGTTCTGTGCCAGAGACGGATATCTGCCGATAAAGCTTTACGAGAAAGTTGCAACGAGTGCTAAGTATTTTTATTTTCTTTCGTCCAGAACTGCTGCAATCCGCGCGGGGATGGAGAATCCGAAAGATATAGAATATGTGGACAGCATGAAGTATTCCGGATCCGCGGATGAAGCGTTAAAGAGACGATTTGGTATAGATGCTGCGAAAATTACGCGTTCTGAGCGCGATGAAGAGATACTCAGGAAATCCGGGATGCAGCGAGAGAATTACAAAAAATATATTGAAAAGCTGGATATAGACGAGGGTGCGATCGGAATGTTTGATTTTGTTGCAAAGGGCACTACTCAGATGTATCTTCAGAAGTTGTTCGCTCAGCATATCAAGGGCTTTTACTTTTTGCAGCTGGAGCCTGAATTTATGGCGGATAAAGGTTTGGATATAGAACCTTTTTATTCTGATGAAGAGAAAAACAGCAGTGCAATATTCGACAATTATTATATTCTGGAAACTATTCTTACGGCGCCGTTTCCGCAGCTTGAGGAATTTGATGAAAACGGGGAACCTGTTTTTGCTAAGGGGACCAGAAGCAAGACAGATATAGAGGCCTTTGAGAAAGCACAGAAGGGAATAATTGAGTATTTTGAGAAGTATATTGAACTGGTGCCTGAGGCTGCAAGAATAGAAAATAAGACGCTTGATGAGAAAATTCTGGCTCTTGTAAATAAAGTTCAGATTGAGGATGAAGATTTTTTGAAGCTCAAGGTGGAAGATCCGTTTTTTGGGAGGATGACGGATATAAGGGATGTGATTGGGTGATGTACGAATAGACGGGAGTAAAAATGATAAAATAAGGGGCTGAATTGAAAAATCAATTCAGCCCTGATGTAACTCACGTATTCCTGTTTTTGTATTTCTCAAGCTCGGCTCGTAGTTGAGCGATTTCTGAGTCCTTGTTAGCGATAGTGGCATCCTTTTCAGAAAGCTTAGCTTTCTGCTCTTTAACCTCTTCTTCAAGTTGATCTATCATATATTTAACTGTATTATCATCCAGAATCTTCAGTTCTTCAGAAAAAAACATAGTCATCATCCTTTCTGTGTTCCGGCATATGCCATAAAGGTCATGGTACATAGACTTGAAATCGGGATGTGTTTCTAACAGTTTTGAGATATATTTAGGTTCGTCACAGCCAAGGAAAGTCAGCCACGCATCCATATCACTTCTAATACCATTATTATGTAGATTTTCAAGGAAAATATCAACGGGAATAAATATAAAGTTTTGGAGCATATTCATCTTTAGGCCTGTATCCGATACAGTAGAAAATTTGTGAACAAAAACATCTTTGTATTCTTTGAATGCAGAAGGAGAGTTTTCAAGAAATACGATGGTGTATACAGGAGCGATATCCTTATATGAGAATTCTTTTTTACGTAGATCCCTGATGCGCTTGTATTGACGCAGCAGAAGATCTGCGGAGTAGCATGAAGCTCTTTCTCCTGTGAAGGCATAGCCAAGTTTTTGCACTTCGATGTTTGCGAGAGTTCCGTCTTCGAGCTCTACTACGATGTCTGTTATTACAAGGGATGATTCATCTCCGATGCGGGTGTTGTCGTTAGTCAGCTGATATTTCACTGTGACTTTTCTTCCAAGTATTGTGCTTAGAAGCGATGACAGACGCTCAGGAGCATATTCGGGATTGAGAATCTCTTTGAAGTAGCAATCATAAAGCATTTTTACGCCTTTGGAACCTGTGCAGATTGACAGAAACTCATTTTGATGTTTTTCCGGCCAATTGTTGAAGATTGCACGAAGCGTATCATTTGCATTGATTTCTTCAAGTATCTGCTCTTTGGTCTTGATCATTGGAAAAAATTTTGAAAGATTTGTTTGGTTACTTTTCATTTGATACCTCACTTATAGAACTTTTATAGATTTGGCGAATCGCCATAGCGTCGACATAGAATTGTCATTGAAAGACTGCCGACTCGTTCTATGATAGCAGATAAATCTTAAGAAATACCGTCGAAATTTCTTAAGATTTTATGTAGTGTAGAACGGTAAAATGGGATTTTTGTAAAAAAAGAATAGGCCTGAATTGAAGGATCCAATTCAGGCCAAGTACTCACTTATTCTTGTTTATTATGTTCACTTTGTAATTTAGAAATTTTAGAGTGCTTTTCAGCAATCTCAGCTTCTTTTTCAGCGATAAGTTTTTCTTTTTCGGCAATCTCAGCTTCTTTTTCAGCGATAAGCCTTTCTTTTTCGGCAATCTCGGCGTCTATTTTAGCGATAAGTCTTTCTTTTTCAGCAATCTCAGCATCTTTTTTAGAAATCTCAGCTTTGCATTTTTCTTCAGCATCAGTATAACCTGCGGTATACTGAGAATTCATCTGCTCTCTGTAACGACGCTGGCCTTCAAGAATATATTTTTCTTGATTGGCGTAATTTAGTTCGAATATCAAATTTTCTACCTCTTCAATGCCAAGATGATTCTCGGCAAGGCTTGTGGATTGTAAACGTCAATGAAAAAGTTTACCACTCGCTACCGAATTAGTTTACCACTTCGCTAGCGAAAAACTTTACCATTTGACCATTTTTCGCTGGTGAATAAGTTTACCAGTAGCGATACTGAAAAAGTTTACCACTAACGCTACCGAAAAAGTTTACCACCAAGTTTCTTGTTATGGGGAACACCGCAATAGCAGCATTCCCCGAGTTACTTTAGTTATAATACATAGTTTTCGAATGGCAGGTCCTCATCAAGACGAACCTTATGGGCATGAGCTTTGAAGTATTCAAAATCCTCTGTAAGCCCCTTCCATT
>NZ_FMUR01000001.1 GCF_900101605.1 Butyrivibrio hungatei | reverse complement strand
CACTTTATGGATAAGCCCTCGACCTATTAGTACACATCAGCTGAACATGTTACCATGCTTACACCTTGTGCCTATCTGACCTCGTACTCTACAAGGGGTCTTACTGCCGAAGCAGGGATATCTCATCTTGAGGGGGGCTTCACGCTTAGATGCCTTCAGCGTTTATCCCGTCCGGACGTGGCTACCCAGCCTTATGCATCTGGCGATGCAGCTGATACACCAGCGGTCCGTCCATCCCGGTCCTCTCGTACTAAGGACAGCTCCTCTCAGATATCCTACGCCCGCGCCGGATAGGGACCGAACTGTCTCACGACGTTCTGAACCCAGCTCGCGTACCGCTTTAATGGGCGAACAGCCCAACCCTTGGGACCTGCTACAGCCCCAGGATGCGATGAGCCGACATCGAGGTGCCAAACCACTCCGTCGATGTGAACTCTTGGGAGTGATAAGCCTGTTATCCCCAGGGTAGCTTTTATCCGTTGAGCGATGGCAATCCCACTTTCATACCACCGGATCACTAAGTCCTACTTTCGTATCTGTTCCACCCGTCGGTGTCACAGTCAGGCTCCCTTCTGCCTTTACACTCTTCGAATGGTTTCCGTCCATTCTGAAGGAACCTTTGAGCGCCTCCGATACTCTTTCGGAGGCGACCGCCCCAGTCAAACTCCCCGGCAGACATTGTCCCCGGACCAGGTAATGGTCCTTGGTTAGAAGCCCAGCATCATAAGGGTGGTATCCCAACAGCGACTCATATGCAGCTGACGCCACATACTCATAGTCTCCCACCTATCCTGTACATATAATACCGGACCCCAGTATCAACCTGGAGTAAAGCTCCATGGGGTCTTTCCGTCCTGGCGCGGGTAACCAGCATCTTCACTGGTACTTCAATTTCACCGGGTGCATTGCCGAGACAGTGCTCAAATCATTACGCCTTTCGTGCGGGTCGGAACTTACCCGACAAGGAATTTCGCTACCTTAGGACCGTTATAGTTACGGCCGCCGTTTACTGGGGCTTAAATTCAAAGCTTCGATTGCTCTAACCTCTCCTCTTAACCTTCCAGCACCGGGCAGGCGTCAGCCCATATACCTCACCTTTCGGTTTCGCATAGACCTGTGTTTTTGCTAAACAGTTGCTTGAGCCTCTTCTCTGCGGCCTGATTGCTCAGGCTCCCCTTATCCCGAAGTTACGGGGACATTTTGCCGAGTTCCTTAACAATGCTTCTCCCGTCGGCCTTAGGATTCTCTCCTCATCCACCTGTGTCGGTTTACGGTACGGGTTGTATATACACAATAGTGGCTTTTCTTGGCAGTCATATCTGATGCTTCACTACT
>NZ_FMUR01000011.1 GCF_900101605.1 Butyrivibrio hungatei | reverse complement strand
CAACCTTAAGGAACGGCTTTCCATGCGACGAATGTCCGTCGCATCAGAAGAAAACTTTGAAGGCAAACTGTTTATTCAGTTTATAGCACTTCAGATGGTGTCTTATATCAAAAAGAAGATGGATGAAAACGGTCTGTTTAGCAGGTACACAATCCAGTCATTACTTGATGAACTGGATACCATTGAGTATTATCAGCAGCCCGGAAAGGCACATCATCTATCTGAGATAACAGCAAAGCAATGTGAACTCTATGAGTTCATGGGGTTAAATGTCCCGACATGATCAAACCTTGGTATAAAATGACGGGAGTTTAGGATGAAGCACAGCCTGAAGTGTTTAAGAATGCGTTTTCCGGAATCTGGTGGTCCGCATCGACGCTTCTTACAATAGGCTATGGCGATATATATCCCGTTACGATAATGGGTAAGATTTTTGCGATAATAATAGCTTTTTTGGGCGTTGGAATGGTCGCTATCCCTACGGGTATCATTTCCGCGGGTTTCGTTGAGCAGTTTCAAAGGCTTAAGGATATAGGCGAATTTGCCGAAGAGGAGAATATTCACTTTATAAGAATCATGCTTCAAGGCGATGATTCCTGGTGTGGCAGGAAAGTTTCAGATCTCGGGATTCCCAAGGATATGATGGCCGTTGCCGTTCAAAGAGGCAATGAGACAATAATTCCGCGTGGCGACACGGTTCTTTGCGCCGGTGACATTGTTGTTTTGTGTGCAGAGAAGACCAAAGAGCTTCAGCCTGTCGCAATAAAAGAGATAGTTATAAATGAGGGACATTCCTGGAACAATACTGCCGTAAGAAATATAGATATATCGAGACAGAGCTATATCTATGTGGTAAGAAGAGGCAATAAAACGCTGATCCCGAGCGGAGATCTTGTAATAAAGGCAGGTGACGTTGTCTTGCTGTATGACAAACATCTGCATAATGAAAATATATAAAGAGGTTTTAAAATGCTTAGTATGTTTAATTTAGAAACAAAGAAAAAGATACTTAATTCAACGGAACTGTTTGTACTTGATATGGACGGAACTTTTTATCTTGAAAATGATATACTCGACGGTTCGCTTGATTTTTTGGAAGCGGTGAAAAGAGCCGGAAAAAGATATATCTTTTTTACCAATAATTCATCCACATCATCCGAGGAATACATAAAGAAACTGGCTAAAATGAACTGTCATATAATAAGCGATATGATCATGACGTCGGGTGATGTTATGATCAAGTTTTTGCAGACGGAATATCCGGGTAAATCCGTTTATCTTCTCGGTACAGAACCGCTCAGAACAAGCTTTGTAAATGCGGGGATCAATTTGTATGACGCTGAGAACGGTGTGTCATCGGACGGTAGAAAAGCCAATCGTCCCGATATTGTAGTTGTCGGTTTTGACAAGACTCTTACATATGAAACTCTTACAAATGCGTGCACATATATTCGTGAAGGAGCGATTTTTCTTGCAACGCATCTTGATATAAACTGTCCCGTAAAAAATGGATTTATACCCGATTGCGGTGCCATCTGTGCTGCGATTGAACTTTCTACGGGCGTTAAACCAAGGTTTGTCGGAAAACCTTTTAAGGAAACGGTTGACATGATCGTTGCATCTACGGGCATTTCGGCAGATAAGATATCATTTGTCGGAGACAGGATATATACCGATGTGGCAACAGGCGTAAATAACGGAGCTATGGGAGTTTTGGTTCTTACCGGTGAGACTAAAAAAGATGATATTCCTGCATCCAAAGTACAGCCTGACGCAGTATTTGATTCGATCAAAGAGATGGGAGAAATGCTTTCTGATTGAGATTAAGTACGCGAGATTAAGGAAGTTAGGTTAGGATTAAAGATAATAAAAAGTGGTAAAAAGTTAAACAGGGCGGAAATCTTTCGATTTCTGCCCTGTTTAGAAAAGAGAGAAAAGTGGGGGTTTACTTTGAGGATAGCTTAAACAGTGGTTGTGATTACTTTTAACCACAATCTGATTTTATTTAATTTTTATGATTATGTCTATGCCTATAAGGGGAATGTGTAATTTTTGCAAGATTTCGTTCATATTAGTGTGCAAATTAATTTTGAGACTAAAATTAGCCTGGTGCCATTAGGTTGTAGAATGCGTGCTTTTTTCCGTAACACGCAATATGATTTAAAATAAATTAGCTTTATGTTATAGTTAAAAATACCTGTTATAAAAATATTGTTTTAGTTACGAAATATCATACAACAGAGGAAATTGTAGTGAGTGATTTAAAGAAAGAACCAAAGTGTGTAATAATTTCAGCCGGAAGTTTTGTTCCGGTCGATATAAAACTTAATGAAGGCGATTATCTTATCGCATGTGATGCCGGATTTGCATATGCGGAGCAACTGGGACTTTTACCGGATCTTATTGTCGGAGACTTTGATTCTACTGCTGAACTTGGACCGCAGGCGCTTAGAAGTCTTGAAGAGATCGCGGGGGCAGATCCGGGCAGAATCCTGCGCCTTGATGTGAGAAAGGATGACACGGATACAATTAAAGCTGTAAAGATAGCTCTTTCAAAAGGCTACAAGAAGATATATTTATACGGAGCTCTGGGCGGCGCACGCTTCGATCACAGCTTTGCCAATGTACAGACTTTGTTGTATATTAAACATAACGGCGGAACGGGATATATCATGGAACATGACAAGATGCTCATGATAGCGGAGAACGAGACGGTTAAGTTTAACAGGGGGAATACGGGATATCTCTCAATTTTTTCTCTTTCCGAAAAATCCTACGAAGTTACTTTGAAAGGACTTATGTATACGCTTGATAACGGGACTCTTACAAGTGATTTTCCGCTTGGTGTCAGTAATGAGTTCATCATTGATGAGGAGGCGGAGGTATCTGTGGGCAGAGGGACACTTCTGATATGTATTCATTTTTTTGAAGACAACAGAAAGTAACTGCTTGTGATACTCGATATATGTATGATATGTTTTCTTGCAAAGTTTTTTATTAAAGACTATACACAGGTTAAAAATGCGAAAGTAAGACAGCAGTACGGCGTTTTGAGCGGTGCTGTCGGTATTTTTTTGAACTGTATTCTTTTTGTTTCTAAATTGATCGCGGGTTGTATCACCGGATCGATCTCTATTATGGCGGATGCCTTTAATAATCTCTCGGATGTCGGTTCGTCTGTCGTGACTCTTGTGGGCTTCAGGCTTTCCGGCTGTGAAGCCGATGAGAAACATCCCTTCGGACATGGAAGAATTGAATATATTGCGGGACTTATAGTTGCGCTTCTTATTATTCTCATGGGAGTTGAGCTTATCCGTACATCTTTTGGGAAAATACTCAATCCCGGAGAGATAAGCTTTGATCCTGTTGTGGCAGGTATTCTGATCTTTGCCATATTTGTCAAATTTTTGATGTACATGGGAAATAAGGAAGCTGCAAAGAAGATAGAGAGCCCTGCGCTTAATAATACGGCTCTTGACAGTATTTCCGATGTTTTTACAACAACCGTCGTACTTGTATGTGCGATAATTACGAGCAAAACAGGTATTGTTCTTGATGGCTATGTGGGAATACTGGTTGGAATACTCATTGTAAAAACGGGACTTGATGCCGCAAGAGATACGATCAATCCGCTTTTGGGAGAGCCACCCAGTAAAGAGCTTGTAAAAGAAATTGAAGAGACGGTTCTTTTACACGAAAATATTCTCGGAGTACATGATCTTGTGATACACAATTACGGTCCTACGGGACTTTTTATGTCGCTTCATGCCGAAGTTGACGGAAGACTCGATCTTGTGACCGTTCATGATTTTATCGATGATATCGAGAATGAACTCAGGGCCAAATACAGCTGCGAGGTTGTTATACATATGGATCCCGTAGTTATAGGAGATAAGGACACCGACAGATTAAAGCGCAAAGTGAGCTGCATTGTAAAAAATCTTGATCCTGAGCTTAAATTTCACGATTTCAGGCTTAAACATTCAAATGATAAGGGGCACAGGGTTGCGTTTGATCTGAGCGTTCCGTACAAATACAGTATGAAAGACGATGAAATAACCGCATATCTCGAAGATAGGATAAAGAGGATGGAACCCGATATCGAATGTGAGATTACAATAGATAAGACAGAGAAGACGGAAAAGGCATGAAGAAAGTTTTAGGAGGGAATATGTTGGGGCTTAAGAAAATCAGAAACGGTTTTATGGAAATAGTAAAAGAGCATCCGGTTTCGGTTATAAGTGTGCTGATATCGACGATTCTTTACTGCTTTATTTGCGAGGGCGGAAGTGACAATACAACGCTTACCGTCAAATGTTTGGCCACATTCTTTTTAATCATCGCACTTGGAGCTCTTCCCTTGGAAGCTTTTCGAATGTATAGGATAAAAAATGGCGACAAGGATATCCTAAAGAATATGAACTATAAGATAGCTTGTTCCGTTGTTATGTTTGTAAGCGTTATTCTCGGTTTTTTTACAGCGATATTTTTTTCGTTCGGTCACAATATAATTGCGGCAAAAATAGGCGTTTCCGAGTTAACCGTAGATCTCTGGGAGGAATATGATTACAGGATCGTCTCGTGTTTTGCGGTCGTTATGATATGCGCGGCGTTATATCTTTTTTTGAAAAAGAGCGGTTGTACGTTTGAAGAATATACCGCCAAGGCCTTCTGCGGACTTATGAAAGCCGAGATTGTTTTCATTGTCCTTGTTATCGGACTTATGATGATCATAGGGGCGTTCAGCGTGCTTATAGTTGAGGTTGATTTTGTTGTTTACGAGCGCGTATGGATACTGCTTCTTGGATTTGTTCAGTATCCGTGCGCTTTGATGGGCGTTTCCAAGACTGATGACGAGATATCAAAGTTTGGCAAAGTGATGCTGAACTATGTGCTCACAGGACTTTTGGCCATAGCATTTGTGATCATTTATGCCTATATAATCAAGGTTATCGTAAAATGGATGTTCCCTTTGCATATGGTATTCGGTATTCTCACGACATTGTTTGGATTTGGCGTGTTCATATGGACGATGGCACAGGGAGTATGCGAAGAGAACCTAAGAAAAATTTTTAAATATATGCCGCTTCTTTTTATTCCATGCATCATCATGGAAATATTAAGTCTCGGAAGACAGATCTCATTATATGGACTTACGCTTACAAGATATGCGGGAATCGCGGCTATTGTGTTTGAGATTGCATATTTTGTTCTGTATATCTATAACATGAAAAAAGAGAAGAATGCTATGCCGCTTGTTTTTTGCATAATCATTGCGGTTTCCTATATAGCTCTTTTGGCTCCCGGAATAAATGCATATTCTGTGGTTATCGCATCGCATAAGGGAAATGTGATGAAGTTTCTGAATGAGAACAACAGTAAGGTTTCAAAACATGCCGCC
Source organism: Butyrivibrio hungatei (assembly GCF_900101605.1). Classification (GTDB taxonomy): domain Bacteria; phylum Bacillota; class Clostridia; order Lachnospirales; family Lachnospiraceae; genus Butyrivibrio; species Butyrivibrio hungatei_B. Next base: position 155,223 of record NZ_FMUR01000011.1, on the reverse strand, counting down.
TCCGAGTCGTACAAAACAATTGCGTATTCCTGCGGCGCTGTTGGGAAAAATTATATACATAAAAAACTGAGCGACGAAGAGAATGAGGCAATGGTCGAAATTTCGGGATCCGGAGTTGAGCCTTCAACCAATTCTTTATACATCTATGCAAACAGATATGAAGACAACAGCTATGATATTTCGGGCGGATATAAGAAACTCTATGTAGCAAACCTTGAATACTACGGCTATGCGGGTGAAGAGACGGACGGTTATGAGTATGATGTTACCTGCGGCGGAAAGAAGATAGGCGTTGTCAATCTTGAAGATGTGATAAAAAAGCTTATTGAGCTTAATAAAGCGGGAGCAAGCGGTTCTGAGATGAATGATGCGATAAAGGAGCCGGTTCCTCTTAATGACGGAGGGAAATTTATTATTTCTTATATCAGTATAAATTGCAGTGAGGATATGAGTAGTATCGGAAGTATTGATGCAAACGGTTATGTACTTAAATAAACCCATCTTGTCATTTAGCCACTGTTTGAGATATACTATGCAAGGAAAAAATAATTTATCAGTATTTTAATCGCTTTATGCGTAGATTATGGAGGAATAAATAAATGAAAGGTTCAAAGCCAACAGTTCTTTTGATTCTTGACGGATACGGAATCAATCCCAATCCTGAGGGAAATGCCATTGCAATGGCAAAGACTCCTGTAATGGATTCACTTATGAAGGAATATCCTTTTGTACAGGGTAATGCCAGTGGACTTGCTGTAGGTCTTCCCGACGGCCAGATGGGTAACTCAGAGGTAGGCCATATGAATATGGGTGCCGGAAGAATCGTATATCAGGAGCTTACAAGAATTACAAAGTCTATCGAGGACGGCGATTTCTTTACAAATGAAGGACTCATGGCTGCTATAAATAACTGTAAGGCAAATGATTCGGCTCTTCATATGTACGGACTTGTTTCAGACGGTGGTGTACACAGCCACATTTCACATATTTACGGACTTCTTGAGCTTGCTAAGAAGAACGGACTCAGCAAGGTATATGTACATTGCTTCCTCGACGGAAGAGATACTCCTCCGGAGAGTGGAATCGATTTCGTTCAGCAGCTTGAGGATAAGATGAAAGAGCTTGGTGTAGGCCAGATCGCTTCTATCTCAGGCCGTTACTATGCTATGGACAGAGATAATAACTATGACCGTGTTGAGTTTGCTTACAATGCTATTACAAAGGGCGAAGGAAATAAGGCAGACAGCGCACATGAGTGCATGGTTCAGACATATAAGGACGGCAAGACAGACGAGTTCGTTATTCCTACGGTTATCATGAAGAACGGCGAGCCTGTTGCTACAGTTAAGGATAAGGATTCGGTTATCTTCTTTAACTTCCGTCCCGACAGAGCAAGAGAGATCACACATTGCTTCTGCGATGATGATTTTGATAAGTTTAACAGAGGTAAGAGACTTGACGTAACTTATGTATGCTTCACAGATTACGATCCTCTTATCCCCAATAAGGAAGTTGCATTTAAGAAGGTTCTTCTTACAAATACATTTGGTGAATGGCTTGCGGCTAAGGGGCTTAAGCAGGCACGTATCGCTGAGACAGAGAAGTATGCTCATGTAACATTCTTCTTTAACGGCGGTGTTGAGCAGCCCAACGAAGGCGAGGACAGAGTTCTTGTAAACAGCCCTAAGGATGTTCCCACATACGATCTTAAGCCTCAGATGAGTGCTCCCGAAGTATGCGAGAAGATTCTTGATGCCATCAACTCACAGAAATACGATGTTGTTGTAGCAAACTTTGCAAACCCTGACATGGTAGGACATACAGGCGTTATCCCTGCTGCAGTTCAGGCTATTGAGACAGTTGATGAGTGCGTTGGAAAGATCGTTGAAGCGGTTAAGGCAACAAACGGAACAATGTTTATCTGCGCAGATCACGGTAATGCAGATATGATGATCGATTATGAGACAGGTGAGCCTTGGACAGCTCATACAACAAATCCTGTTCCTTTCATCCTTGTAAATTACGATTCTGCGTACACACTCAGAGAGGGCGGATGCCTTGCAGACATCATTCCCACACTTATCGAGTGCATGGGAGAGAAGCAGCCTGAGGAAATGACAGGAAAGTCTTTGTTGATAAAAAAGTGATAATATGTTAAAGTATTATTTGTTCGCTAATTGCGAGAGATATTTATTTCAGTAATATGTACTGGGAGGGCTATTTTTGTGAATGCTTTAAATTACGCTGTAGGAGTAATTTTCATATTGATATGTGCCGCTCTTGTGGTGCTTGTTCTTGCTCAGGAAGGTAAGAGCCAGGGACTCGGAGCTATTCAGGGTTCAGTTGAGAATACATATTGGAGTAAGAACAAGGGACGTTCTTCCGAAGGTTTGATGAAGAAAGCAACAGTTGTTCTTGCTGTTCTTTTCATCATCATAAGTGTAGTTCTTGATATGAATATTTTTTAAAATTATTTTTTTGATGGATTTCGGGCACTCTATTAGTTTAGAGTGCCTTATTTCGTATATGACATAATGTCACGGAGCTTGATTATGAGTAAGGGAAAAAGACTTAAGAGAATAGAAGGCAGCATATATGGCGGAAGCAAGAAAAAGTCCGCGGAACTTGTGGTGGGTAAATTTATCTCTAACGCAAGAGGCTTTGGCTTTGTGAGTGTTGATGATATGGAGGATGATATTTTTATCCCTGAGGAATATGTGCACGGAGCCTACCATTCAGACACTGTGGAAGTTGAACTTCTGAAAGAACAGACGGGTAAAAGACAGGAAGGCAGGATCAGAAATATTCTTGTAAGAGGTATTGAAGAGATTGTCGGAACATACCAGGCTGAGAAGAATTTTGGCTTTGTTATTCCCGACAGTGATAAGTTTACCAGCGATATTTTTATCCCGATAGAACATCATAATAAAGCTGTTACGGGCGATAAGGTTCTTGTTAAGATAACGGATTACGGAAATATCGCAAAGAGACAGAAGCCCGAGGGCAAAGTTCTTGAGATAATCGGAAATATAAACGATCCGGGTGTAGATATCCTGTCTATTGTAAAAAATAACGGAATACCTTATGAATTTCCCGAGAAAGTTATCAATCAGGCCAATAAGTGTCCCGATTCCATAAGCGAAGCCGATATGTATGGAAGAGAAGACTTAAGAGACCTCACTATGGTCACTATTGACGGTGAGGATGCCAAGGATCTTGATGATGCGGTTAGTCTCTATGTTGATGATGAGGGACTTTATCATCTGGGTGTGCATATAGCCGATGTTACAAACTATGTGCAGGAAAGCTCTGCGCTTGACAGAGAGGCGCTAAAGCGAGGAACGAGCGTGTACCTCGTAGACAGAGTTATCCCAATGCTTCCGCACAGGCTTTCTAACGGCATTTGCTCTTTAAATCACGGCGAAGACAGGCTTGCGCTCAGCTGCCTTATGACGGTTGATAAAAACGGCGGCATTGTCGATCATAATATTGTTGAGTCGGTCATTAACGTCAATGAGAGAATGTCATATACTTCGGTTGCGAAGATTCTCGAAGATGAGGATGAAGAGGAAATTGCCAAGTACAAAGAGCTTGTTCCCATGTTCAAGGATATGGCGGTTCTTTCCGGTATTCTCAGGAAAAAGAGAGAGAAGAAAGGTGCCATTGATTTTGATTTTCCCGAATCAAAAATTCTTCTTGATGCGGACGGAAATCCTACAGATATAGTGATGCGTGAGCGAAATACGGCAACAAGGCTTATTGAAGACTTTATGCTTGCTGCAAATCAGACTGTTGCGGAGCATTTTTATTACATGCAAAGTCCTTTCGTGTATCGTATCCATGAGCAGCCTGATCCGGAGAAAATCGCGACACTTTCTGTTTTTGTAAATAATTTTGGTTTTCATATCAAGACAAGAAGGGATGAAGGCGTTAAGCCCAAAGAGATCCAAAAGCTCCTCAAGGGAATCGAGGGAACAAAGGAAGAGGCCGTTGTAAGCAGAATGACACTGAGAAGCATGATGCAGGCTAAGTATAGCACGGAGTGTACAGGCCACTTTGGACTTGCATTTGATTATTATTGTCATTTTACTTCTCCTATCAGAAGATATCCCGATCTTCAGATTCACAGGATCATCAAGGATCATCTTCGCGGCAGGATGAATGAAGCTAAGGCTTCTCACTATGAGGAGATTCTTGATGAAGTTGCAAAACATTCATCCGAGACGGAGCGAAGAGCGGAAGAAGCTGAGCGCGAGACAGAGAAGCTCAAAAAAGCCCAGTATATGGAAAATCATATCGGCGAAAAGTTTGAAGGTGTCATTTCGGGCGTTACCCAATGGGGAATGTTTGTTGAACTTGAGAATTCCTGTGAAGGCATGATACGCGCCGCTTCTATGGAAGATGATTTCTATGTGTATGATGAAGCTTCGATGAAGCTTGTCGGCGAGAGGTATCATAAGGAATATACACTTGGAATGAAAGTGATGATCCGTGTTCTTGGAGCTGACAGGATTACCAAGACCATAGATTTTATGCTTATCGATTCCGATAGTGAAGATGGTGAGACAGATTTTTATACAGGCTATGACCGTTTTGTGCCGAAAGCGAGAAAAATCGCTGAGGATAAGGCAAGAAAGATCAGGAAGCTAAGCGAAGCATCAGAAGACAGGGAAGATACAGAGTATCAGGGTGATGTTGATGATTTTGAAGCGCTTGATGATGCCGGTGATTCTGCAAAAGAGAGAGTCAGAAAGAGGCTCGTCGAGTATGCAGGTAAGCTGATAGACCTTAACGAGTATGAACCCGATCCGAGAACGGGCGAGCCACAGCCAAAGCGCAGGAAAGGCTCTAAATCCGGAAAAGGTGTTGCGGCAAAAACTTCACATTCCGGAAGAAAGAAGACCGATGACGGCGGCGATAAGAAAAAATCCACCCGCAAGGTCTACAAGGTACATAAATACAAGAAGTCTGCCACGAGTAAGGCTGCAAGAAGCGCTCAGGGCAAAGGGAAAAGAAGAAACTAAAAAGGAAATATTATGGCAGAAGATAAGGCAAGAAAACTGGTAGCCAATAATAAGAAGGCATATCACGATTATTTCATAGAGGAAAAATATGAGGCCGGCATTGAACTGTTCGGTACCGAGGTTAAGTCGATACGTCAGGGTAAGTGCAGCATTAAGGAAGCGTGGATCAGTATAGATAAAGGTGAAGCCTTTATTATGGGAATGAATATCACTCCGTATGAGAAGGGCAATATCTTTAATAAGGATCCTCTCAGGGTTAAGAAGCTTCTTTTGCATAAGACTGAGATCAGAAAGCTTGACCAGCAGAAGATGGTTCAGGGATATACGCTTGTTCCGCTTGAAGTATATTTTAAGAGCGGAAGGGTGAAGGTTGAGATCGGTCTTGCCAAAGGTAAGAAGCTGTATGATAAACGTGCGGATATGGCCAAGAAAGATCAGCAGAGAGAAGCCGAAAAAGAATTCAAGATGAGATTTAAGTGATAAAGCTGTTGATAAATGGCTGCTTAGACGATATACTTAATAAGCAATAAGAGCCAAAGGTTCTTTGCATATAATTAAATAAGGGTTAGTAAAGGTTTCGACAGGGATTTTGAAGCTGGAGAAGCTATCCGCGGGATGGTGCGTTAAACCTCAAATTAAAATTAAACGCTAACGATAATTTAGCTTACGCTGCCTAAGTGCAGCCCGTCGACCCGGGTACACCTACATATCCGGTAATCGGCGTCAAAACTTGTAGGAAACGACACAGCTTAAGCTTTGCGGCTGTGGTCGTATCATGAAGCTACCGATTGTTTGCGGTTGTCAATTACTGCAGGCATGAGGGAACAGGGATGCAGAATCCCGCAATAATTGACTATGATAGTAGAAGTACAGGGGATGAATTTTTGGACACGGGTTCGACTCCCGTCTAATCCATACTTAAAAAGCGCGTTGTTACGCGCTTTTTGCATAATAAGGATATTTAGCATAAGAAGGGCATTTGGTATGAGACGATTCGCATCACTTTTATTGACATATGTTATGGTTGCAGAGGCGTTCTGTAGCAGCGTGGTTTCCATAAAGGCTAAAGAGCCGGTGGAATCCATTATATCCGGAATGACTACAGAGCAGAAAATTGCGCAGATGATCATTCCGTCGCTTCGAACATGGAACAACAAGGATACTACGGTGCTTAATTCCGAGCAGGCAGCTGCATTAAAGAAGTATGATTTCGCCGGAGTGATCTTATTTTCACAGAATACAAAGAATGTGACTAAGACAACTGAACTTATAAACAGCATTCAGGATGCACATTCAAACGGTGGGTTCAAAGACAGTATGTTTGTTGCCGTGGATCAGGAAGGCGGAAGAGTGACACGTCTTCAGACGGGAACGCATATGCCCGGAAACATGGCTGTTGCCGCTACCGGAGATGTCACAAACGCTTACAAGGCTGCAACTGTGATCGGAAAAGAGCTCGCTGTGCAAGGTTTTAATCTCGATTTTGCACCGGTTGTTGATGTGAACAGCAATCCGGCAAATCCCGTGATCGGAGTAAGATCTTTTTCCGATAAACCTGAGATAGTAACACAGTATGGCTTAAATTATGTAAATGGCCTTCATGATCAAAAGGTTATGACGTGCCTTAAACATTTTCCGGGGCACGGAGATACTGATGTTGATAGTCATACGGGGCTTCCCAAGATTGACAAGACATATGATGAACTGCTTAAAAGCGAGCTGATTCCGTTTTCTTCGCTGGCTGCAGCAACAGATTTCATAATGACGGCACATATCCAGTTTCCTCAGATAGAAAAAGAAACGTGTATTTCCAAAGCATCCGGGCAGAAAATATATCTTCCGGCAACGCTTTCTAAAATGTTTTTGACAGATATTTTGCGAAAGAAACTTGGATATCAAGGGCTTATTATAACCGACTCTATGGAGATGGACGCAATATCCACTAATTTTGATAAGCTTGATGCTTCCGCAAGAGCGATTAACGCGGGAGCGGACATTCTTTTGATGCCGGTGCGTCTCACATCTACCAAGGATATTGCTGATCTTGACGCATATATCAAAGGGCTCGGAGATATGGTTAGGAGCGGCGCGATATCCGAAAATAGAATAAATGAGTCTGTGACAAGGATTCTTCGTACCAAAGAAAAATACGGTCTTTTGGATAAGGTTCAAAAAGCTTCCCCTAAAAATGCGGCAAGCATTGTAGGTTCCAAGGAACTCAAGGCTGTAGAGTGGGAGATTGCTCAAAAAGCCGCTACGGCGACTAAAAATGACGGAGTTTTTCCGATAGGTAAAGATAAAAAAGTAGTAATTTTTTATCCCAAAAAGGAAGAGCTTAATTCCATTAAGGCGGGAGTTAAGAAGGCCGGAATAAATAAAGTTGATTATATTTTTGACGGCGAAGGAGTTTCATCTTCGGCCGATTCATCCATACAAAACGCGGATGTGGTTATTTGCATATCAAGTTGCGCTACGGGAGGAGAGTTAAAAAATACGGCTACCGTAGATACATTGATCGAAAAGGCAAAGAACAACGGAAAAAAGACTTTGGTACTCAGCACAAATCTTCCGTACGATCTTCAGAAGTTTAATAATGCGGATGCGCTTGTTGCCTGCTACGGACCCGGAGTTAATATAACTGCGGCAATCTATAAGATTTTCTTGGGATAATCATGGAGATAAAGGAAAATATGCGGACAAAATATGATAGGCAAAACGTCAAAATTTAGTAAGTAAATATTGGAACGCGATGCTATTATCTTCAGTCTGGTTGCGGACAGACATAATATAGGTATTGCGACATTTATAAATCTTTTTCTTCTGGGATATATTACGCAGTTTACGCTTAAGGTTCTTCAAAGTCTTATTCCTGAGCCTTCGATGATCGTTCGCGTGATATGTCTTTTGATAGGTATCGTTATCATATGCTTTGGATCTGCGATGTATATGACCGCAGATCTTGGAGTTTCAACTTATGATGCGGTGGCTATTGTGATGTCATCCAAATGGAAACTCGGTAAGTTCAAATACATAAGAATCTGCACCGATCTTGTATGCGTTGTTATCGGATGCGTTTTGTTTGTACTTGCGGGCAACTCATTATCCATGATTCCCACCATTGCAGGTGTCGGAACGATTATCACGGCATTTTTCATGGGACCTTTGATTGATTTCTTCAATGTGAAATTTGCCAGACCTTTCCTTAATAAACAATAATAATGCGCCGACTTTTACAGGATTAATTTATTAAGTTCCTCTTGGCTCAGATTAGCGGCTTCTTGACTAATTTACTACGCACATATAAAATCATTTTATTCGTAAAAAAAGAGAAGAAGGAACTGATATGAGCGTAAGTAAGAAGAGAATAGTTGTAAAAGTCGGAACATCTACAATAACAAATGACAGTGGAAATGTTGATATAAGATCACTTGATCATCTATGCAGAGCACTGTCCGGTGTTGAGAACCTGGGATATGACCTGGTGCTCGTGTCGTCGGGGGCAATAGCTGTAGGCGCAGGAAAGATGCGTCTTGCGCAGAAGCCTAAGGAAATAAGACTTAAGCAGGCGGCGGCAGCGGTCGGACAGACTGAGCTCATGCATCTTTATGATAAATTCTTTGGTGAATATAACAGAATGGTTGGCCAGATATTGCTTGATAATGCGGATTTTTGCAATCCCGCAAGAAGCGAGAATCTCAAAAATACATTCGATGCACTTCTTGAAAATCATATTATTCCCATAGTTAATGAAAATGACTCTGTAAGCCATACGGAGATTGAATCGGATAAGAAGCTCTTTTCCGATAATGATATGCTTTCTGCGCTTGTTGCAATTTTCTGTAATGCAAGCAAACTTATTATTTTCTCTGATATTGACGGACTTTATGACGGCAATCCCAAAACGGATCCGAATGCAAAGGTTATAAGCAGAGTTGAGGAAATTACTGAAGAGCTTAAGAGCGTTGCGTCGGGATCAGGGTCAAACAGAGGAACAGGCGGAATGATCACTAAGCTTGAGGCCGCAGAACTGGCTACATCTCATGGAATTGACGTACTTATTACCAACGGAAAAAATCCCGAAAAGCTATATGATATTATCGAAAAAAAGAAAGTTGGAACACTTTTTGTTGCAAAGGAGCAGTGATAGAGTAGCATTTTTTTAACTAATTTATGGCAAATACTTGCATAAATATATGAAATTTTTACTATTTATATTAACTTCACTTGCTTAAAATATATGCGGATTATATTATTAAGTTAACTAATGCGCTTTATTACAATTGCATCATGGAGGCTTATATGGGACAAAAAAGGAAAAAAAGTGGTATAAAGTGGTATAATTCAATTCTTTCTCAGGTTATTGCCGTTAACGTTATAATGGCTGTAGTCTTTGGACTTGTTATGTTTGCAACGATGGATTCGTTGGATAATTCTGTAAATATGTCATCTTCACTTATGTCATATATTGCGAACGTAAATAATTACGAAGGTAAGATATCGGCAAAGGTTTATTTTTTGTATTCTCAGCCTTTTAGCTATATGTATACCGATAGAGAGCAGAAGCAAAATCTCGGTAACATTGTTCAGCAGAACAGAGCGGAGATTACTAAGCTTGTGACTGAACTTATGGATGAACTCGGTAAGAACAGAAGTGAGTATTCAGTTAAGGCTTTGGGTGTTGCACAGCAGTTGTCGGAGAGCATCGATCAGTATGTGAACCTTGTCGATCAAGCATATGAGCTTGCCAAAAAGGCCCAAGGTGCATCATGTGCTCATATGATGGAAACAGAGGTAAAAGATCAGCTCGGTGTTGTTGAACAGGATTTGCAGAATCTTAATTATGCTGTAGAACAGATTGCTACTGGATCAATCTATGACATGATAGATATGAGAAACGGCGCTGTAGTAAAGATAGTTGTTGGCCTTCTTATTTTTGTCGTATGTATTTTGGCTACATTCTTTATGAACTATTTCCTTATCATTCGTAAGATTTCTTCAATGTCAAATGAGGTTAACAGGATCATTGATGAGATTGATAACGGTCAGGGAGATCTTACTTCAAGAATTATGACGAGTGTCGATTCTGAGCTTATATATTTCAAGAAGGGATTCAACAGATTCATTGAGACTCTTCAGACAATTATGCGTGAGATCAGAGAGGGTACATTGGTACTTGCTACTTCTGAAGAGGAAGTATCCATGAAGATTCAGAAAGCAAATGACAATGTTTCAAATACATCTGCAGCTCTCGAAGAACTTTCTGCAAGTATGGAGAATGTATCACATACCGCAAACAATATGCTTGATAAGCTTGAAGATGTTAAGCGCGCTACTCAGAGCATAAATGATGAAGTATATGGCGGACAGGAAGCGGCAACAGAGATTAAGGTTGAGGCATCAAATGTTCGTGATGAGGCTAATCTTAAGAAGAGCAATACTGGCGCTAAGATGGAAGAGCTCAGTAAGGTTCTCGAGATGTCTGTTAAAGAGAGTGAGCAGGTTAACCAGATCGGTGAGCTTACAAATGTCATTCTTGATATCGCATCACAGACCAATCTTCTTGCTCTTAATGCAAGTATTGAGGCTGCCAGAGCCGGTGAAGCGGGTAAGGGATTTGCGGTCGTTGCCGAAGAGATCAGTTCACTTGCTGAAAACAGCAGACAGACAGCCGGAAACATTCAGGCAATCAGCCAGAATGTTACAAGTGCGGTTAAGGATCTTTCAGATAACGCACTTCAGGTTCTTGATTTCATTAACACAACAGTTCTTTCCGATTACGATTCATTCGTAGAAATCGGTGAGAAGTATGGAAATACAGCTGTAATCATTGACAACATGCTTAGCAAGTTTAATGCGAAGGCTGACAATCTCAATGCGATCATGGCTGAGATGGCAACATCGGTTACTTCAATCAGCGAGTCTGTTAAGGAAAGTACAGTGGCTATCAATACTTCAGCATCTAACTCAACAGAGATTGTTGGAGAGATGCAGGGTATCGGAGAAGCTATGGATAACAACAACCGTGTTACCAACCAGCTCTCAGACAGCACAAAACAGTTTGTTAATCTTTAATCCTTGCATTTTGGGATTACAGGTATATAAGACTAAATTGATTTATAAGGCATGGCTCATATCATTTTTGGGCTGTGCCTTTTTCTATGTGTTTCTATATGTTTTTATAATAAGAAAAACTGGTATTTGATAATAATATAAAGCTGTATATTCATATGATACCAGAATAAAAGTATACTAATATTGCTGTTATCATATGCTTGATTACGGCGACAATAACTTAAATTATACAGACAAGAGAGGATGCATGATGAGAGTAGCGGCAATAAACGATCTTTCCGGTTTGGGTAAATGTTCACTTGTAGCAGATATTTCGGTTTTTTCAGCAATGGGAATCGGAACCTGTGCTGTACCGACGGCTGTACTTAGTGCTCAGACGGGTTTTTCTTCATATTACTGTAAAGACCTTACGGGAATTATTCCTGAGTATAAGGCAAATTATGAGAAGCAAAAGGCAGCTTTTGACGGCATTATAACGGGATTTATGTTGAATGAGGCACAGGCAAAGAGTGCACTTGAGTTTATAAAGGCTTTTAAGACAGAGAATACCCACGTTCTCGTAGATCCTGTGCTTGGGGATGACGGAGAACGATATATGAATTTTTCGGACAGTCTTCTTAATGCTATTAAAGAGATGGTTAAAGAGGCTGATATAATAACTCCCAATATCACAGAGCTGTGTCTTCTTGCAGACGTCGATCCGGGAGAATATCATAAGTATTCCGGTGAAAAGCTTATTGATTATGTGCTTAAAGTTTCTGATGATATCAGAGGAAAGAGCAAGCAGATGATTGCTGTTACGGGAATTCCTGTGAGTGAAGAGGGTGAAGTCGGAAATCTTGTTATATCTGACGGAGAACACGGATTTATTAAATCCCGCACCAACGGCGTGCATTATTCGGGAACGGGAGATCTGTTTGCGGCAATTATAATGGGCGGAATTCTTAATGGAATGACTATTCTGGATGCGGCAAAACTTGCCGGAGATTTTATACGTGCGTCAGCTGAAGATGCGGCAAAAGACGGCACTTTGGGTATCGAAGGTGTTGCATTTGAGAAAAATCTTGGGATGCTTATTAGGTAAAATGCTTTTTTACGAGTGAAATAAAATAAGCGGTGTAGAGAGATAAAACACTCTCAATACACCGCTTATATTTTTTCTTATAGATACGATCAAGGATTTTCGTGATATTTGTCATAGATTTCCGCGAGGTATGTTTTTACTATCTGGATATTTGACATCTTGCGGAGATCGAGATTTCCCATGAGAACTGCGATTTCATCGGCGAGTAAAAGCATGTTGTAGATCTTAAGCTTGAATTCGTCTCTGGTCAGCTCATCAATGTTAATTTCCATAAGTGGAGCACCGAGTTTAAGTGTTACATTTTCGTCGGCGATTCCTGTGAGCATAATTCTTGTAGTAGGATCAAAATTTACATATAAAAGCAGTTTTTCTTTCTCATGTTTTTTGAGAGACATAGGGCTTTGATGTGATGACTCCATCCATTCGTAAAGATCTGTTTCATCGGGATTCATTAGATACTTGGTAAGCTCTTCTTTATGCTTTTCAATGTATTGCATATATTTACCGGCGTTAGGACCTGTGTATGCAAGCTCTACTTTGACCCCGTTGTCTGTTCTGACAAGTCTGCACTTCTCGGCGACTTCTTTAAGTTTTAAAGATGTTTCCGCTGCGCCGACCATTTTGAAAGTGCCTGTTTCTAACTCCTGTGTGAATTCCATTTTTATCTCCTTTACGCAAAACTACAATAACGTTAGTATAGCATATGGGGTTAGAAAATGGTATACTTATAAGAGTTTTGTATAAGTCAAGGGGAGAATATGGCACAAAGTAATAATGGTAGAAAACAGACAAGAAAGACCGCTTCGAGGAGTACGGGAAGAAGCTACTCCAGAGCAAAGACTTCCGCCAAGAGAGCAGAAGAAATTGACTATTCTTTAAGAAGCGAACTTGTGGTTATTGCAATGGTCGCTTTAACGATTTTCCTTTTCTTATGTAATTTTGGTATTTGCGGAGAGTTTGGCAGTGCGGTAAGCGGAATATTATTTGGCTTTTTCGGCGTTACGGCGTATATTGCACCACTTGTGGCACTTGGCGCTGTTCTTATTTCAGTGGCTAATTTTGGCTCAAGTGCGGCACAGCGTAAGGTCGTTTCCGGCATTGTGCTTTTCTTTATGTTGGGCATTATTGCGGAGCTTTTTACCAACAGACCTCAGCAGGCGATGAATTACGATGTCGCATTTATATTTAATTCGGCAAAAGACGGAAGAGACGGCGGCGGATTCTTTGGAGGCTCACTTGCTTATGCATTGTATAAACATCTGTCATTTGCGGGAACGGCTCTTGTGCTGCTTCTGGTTGGCATTGTCAGCGTTGTGATATTCACGGAACAGTCTTTTGTCGGTGGTATCAGGAACGGTAGCAGGAAGCTTATTGAGAAGACAAGAGAAGATGCTGCAAATTACAGAGACTACGCGGAAAGACGACGCGAGATGGCTGAGAAGAGAAGGGCTGAAATAAGAGAAGAGAAGCGCCTTGCCATCGAACAGAAAGAAGATGCCAAGATCCTCAGGATGGAGAAAAATGTCCGGGGAGTCATGCTTGACACCAACATCACAAAAGAGGATGTTGAAGAAGAGAAAACAGACAATATCCATATTTATGGTGAAAATAAAGAAGAAAATATCGGGAATATATTTATTCCGGATGAAGAAGAGTTCCATGACGATATACATGAGATCATGCTCAATAAGCATGAGATAGAGACAGACATAGAACCTGACGGACAAAGAGTCCTTGTCACCGAACCCAGAATTCACAGCATGGATTTTGGTTCAAGCAAGGAAGAAGAGCCTATTGCATTACCTGATAATCACAATGGTGGTAAGCTTGTTGCAAAGGCGGCACCTGTAGAGGTTCAGGAAGATATTCTTCCCGATGTTCCGATACATGCGGAAGATCTCGGGAACGGCATGAACGGTGATTATGCGATACATGCTCAGGACCATATTTCAAGATCGCCCGGAGCATCTTCCAAGATCACATCCACAGCCGAAACTGTGCATGTTCCTTCAGGTCCGGGACCGCATACGGTCAATGTCGGCATGGAAAAAGAAATTGAGGCACATAAGCGTGCCATTGCCAAGAAGTACGTATTCCCTCCCGTAAGTCTTTTGGAGAAGGGGGTTAAGAACAAGAATCTTGAGACGGCAAGACAGCTCAAGGAAACGGCACTCAAATTGCAGGAGACACTTAAGACTTTCGGCGTAAATGTAACCGTAACCGACATAAGTCAGGGACCTTCCGTAACAAGGTTTGAACTTCAGCCCGAAGCGGGAGTCAGAGTCAACAAGATTGTCGGACTTGCAGATGATATCAAGATGAATCTCGCTGCAAGAGATATCCGAATAGAAGCGCCTATTCCGGGTAAAGCGGCTGTCGGAATCGAAGTGCCGAACAAGGAGAATCAGGCGGTTGCACTGCGAGACCTCTTTGAGTCAAAAGAGTTCAAAGAATTCTCATCAAAGCTTGCTTTTGCCGTCGGCAAAGATATAGCAGGAAAAACGGTGGTTACGGATATTTCCAAGATGCCGCACCTTCTTATCGCGGGTGCTACGGGATCGGGTAAGTCCGTATGTATAAATACCATAATAATGAGCCTTATTTATAAGGCTAAGCCCGAAGAAGTACAGATGATCATGATTGATCCCAAGATTGTTGAGCTCAGCGTTTACAACGGAATCCCTCATCTTATGATTCCTGTCGTAACAGATCCCAAGAAAGCTGCTGCTGCGCTTAACTGGGCGGTTGCGGAGATGACAAACAGATATAAGAAGTTTGCCGAAGCCGGAGTCCGTGATCTTAAGGGATATAACAAATTTGTTGAACAGAGCGGTGATCCGGAGAAGCAGGTTCTTCCCCAGCTTGTCGTTATCGTAGATGAGCTTGCGGACCTTATGATGGTTTCCGCGAATGAAGTCGAGGATGCAATCTGTCGTCTTACACAGCTTGCAAGAGCTGCGGGAATCCATTTGATCATAGCTACTCAGAGACCTTCAGTTGATGTCATCACGGGTCTTATCAAGGCAAATATGCCGAGCCGAGTTGCGTTTGCGGTATCAAGTGGTGTTGACTCAAGAACAATCCTTGATATAACAGGTGCGGAGAAGCTTTTGGGAAAGGGTGACATGCTCTTTTATCCTCAGGGATATACAAAGCCCGCACGTATGCAGGGAGCATTTGTTTCGGATAAAGAAGTTCAGGCAGTTACCGATTTCTTAAGAAATCAGGGAATCGAATCGTCTTACGGAGAAGAGATTGAACAGCAGATTCAGAATATTCAAAGTCAAGGCGGTGGCGGCGGTGCCGCAAGTTCGGGCGATGGAGCATCGAGCAGGGATGAATACTTTGTGCAGGCCGGCGAGATGATCATTGATAAAGAGAAAGCATCTATAGGAATGCTTCAGAGAGTATTTAAGATTGGCTTTAACAGAGCGGCAAGAATCATGGACCAGCTTTGTGAAGCGGGTGTTGTCGGAGATGAAGAAGGCACAAAACCAAGAAAAGTCCTTATGACAAAGGTTGAATTTGAAGAAATGGTAGGAGGAGAATAATGGGAGTAAAAAGTGATATTGAAATCGCGCAGGAAGCGAAAATGCTTCATATCAAAGAGGTTGCTAAGTCAGTAGGTGTAGAAGAGGATGATCTTGAATTTTACGGAAAATACAAGGCTAAACTTACTGAAGAATATCTGAAAAAAGCTGAGAGCAAGAAGAAAGGTAAACTCATTCTTGTAACAGCCATCAACCCCACTCCCGCAGGAGAAGGAAAGACAACTGTTTCCGTTGGACTGGGAGATGCGCTTAACAGACTCGGACATAAGACTGTTATCGCACTCAGAGAGCCTTCACTCGGACCTTGCTTTGGTATCAAGGGTGGAGCTGCAGGCGGCGGATATGCACAGGTTGTCCCGATGGAAGATCTGAACCTTCATTTTACAGGTGATTTCCATGCAATTACTTCTGCAAACAACCTGCTTGCCGCACTTCTTGACAATCATATCCAGCAGGGCAATGAGCTTATGATCGATACAAGACAGATCATTTGGAAGAGAGCCGAGGATATGAACGACCGTGCGCTCAGAAACATCGTTGTCGGACTTGGTGCAAAGGCAGACGGTGTTCCGAGAGAAGACCACTTTGTTATAACCGTTGCTTCTGAGATTATGGCAATCCTTTGCCTTTCAAGTGACCTTGAAGATCTCAAGAAGAGACTTGCAAATATAATCGTTGCTTATAACTTTAAAGGTGAACCCGTAACTGCCGGAGACCTTCAGGCAGTCGGCGCTATGGCAGCTCTTTTAAAAGATGCGCTCAAGCCCAATATCGTACAGACACTTGAGCACACACCCGTTATCGTTCACGGCGGTCCTTTTGCGAATATCGCACACGGATGTAACTCTGTAAGAGCTACAAAGACAGCGCTTTCAATAGCTGATTATACGGTTACGGAGGCAGGATTCGGTGCGGATCTCGGCGCCGAGAAGTTCCTTGATATCAAGTGCAGAATCGCGGGACTTAAGCCTGATGCGGTTGTTCTTGTTGCTACCATAAAGGCACTTAAGTATAACGGCGGAGTACCCAAGACAGAGCTTGGAAAAGAGAACCTTGAAGCTCTCAAGAAGGGAATCGTGAACCTTGAAAAGCATATAGAGAACATTCAGAAATACGGTGTACCAGTTGTTGTTACACTTAACTCCTTCATTACGGATACCGAAGAAGAAACTAATTTTGTAAAAGAGTTCTGCGAAAAGAAAGACTGCAGATTTGCTCTTGCGGAAGTTTGGGCAAAAGGCGGCGAAGGCGGAGAAGCTCTTGCAAAAGAGGTTATTGATACAATAAATACCAAGCCAAGCAACTATGCGCCTATCTACAGCGACGATATGTCAATCAAGGATAAGATTGGAACGGTTGCTACAGAGATTTACGGTGCGGACGGAGTTACATATACACCTGCCGCAAGCAGACAGATTGCAAAGATTGAAGAGATGGGATTTTCCAAGCTTCCTGTATGTATGGCGAAAACCCAGTATTCTCTTTCGGACGATCCGACACTTCTCGGAAGACCTACAGGATACAACATTACCGTAAGAGAAGTATACGTTTCTGCCGGAGCGGGATTTGTCGTTGCACTTACGGGTGCGATCATGACAATGCCCGGACTTCCGAAGCATCCTGCCGCTTACGACATTGATGTTGATGAAAACGGCAAGATCACAGGATTATTCTAAGGAAACACCGGTTAAATCTATTTATTTGAGGAGTATGTATGAGTGCACAGATTATTGATGGAAAAGCGATTTCGCAGATAATTAAAGACGAGCTTAAAGAAAAAACGGCTCGTCTTAAGGAACAGGGAATAGAAGTTACGCTTGCCGTAATTCTTGTCGGAGAAGATCCGGCTTCCCAGGTTTATGTAAGAAACAAGAAAAAGGCATGTGAGTATATCGGATACAGATCTCTTTCTTATGAACTTCCGAAGGAAACTTCTCAGGAAGAGTTGCTTAAGCTGATTGATGAACTCAACAACAGAGAAGATGTAAACGGAATACTCGTTCAGATGCCGCTTCCTTCGCAGATAGATGAGAAGACTGTTATCGATGCAATAAGTCCGAAGAAAGACGTAGACGGATTCCATCCTATGAATGTGGGTGCGCTCTGTATAGGTGAAAAAGGCTTTGTATCATGTACTCCCGCAGGAGTTATCCAGCTCTTAAAGCGCGGATGTGACGGTAAGATCGATATAGCCGGCAAAGAATGTGTTATCGTGGGAAGATCCAATATTGTCGGTAAGCCTATGTCGATGCTGATGTTAAGAGAGAATGCAACTGTGACCGTTGCTCATTCCAAAACAAAGAATCTTGAGGAAGTCTGCAAGAGAGCGGATATCCTTATCGCAGCTGTCGGAAAAGCAGGTATGATCACCAAAGATCATGTCAAAGAAGGCGCAGTTGTTATAGATGTCGGAATTAACAGAAATGAAGACGGTAAACTTTGCGGAGATGTATGCTTTGATGAGGTTAAAGAGATAGCTTCCGCAATTACACCCGTTCCCGGTGGTGTAGGCCCCATGACTATTGCTATGCTCATGAACAACTGTTATGAAGCTGCTACAATGTTCAGATAATTGTAGAAGAGAAGTAGAGATAATAGTGGAGTATAAGATATGAAATGTCATAATTGCGGCGCCGATATACCTGATGGACATCTGTACTGTGATAAATGTGGCGCGGAGATAAATATTGTTCCGGAGTTTGAACCGGAAGTTGAAAATGAAATTGATACAACGCTGTCATCGATTGCAGATAGACTCTCTAGAGATGATAAGCCCAAAGTTGTGATCAAATATAGGAATAAAGATGATTTCTTTGAATTTATAAAGAAAAAGAAGAATGTCATCATCGGAAGTGTTCTGGGAATACTTATAATTGTACTGTTTGTAAGTATAATCTTTATGTCGCAGGATAAAACAGGTGCCAAATACCTTAAACTTGCCGAAAAGTCAAGAAGTAACGGTAATACTTATGAAGCAGTTGCATACCTAACGGAAGGAAACAAGAGATATCCGTATAATACGGATATTATTTTCAGGCTGGCGGATTGTTATCTTGAACTTGGATCTGTCGGAAATGCTGTTGATACACTGAAAATAATCACCGATTCGTCAAATTACCCAAAAGATTCTGTCACAGCAGCGTACGAAAGTATAATTTCGATATATAAACAATCGGGAGAATATGATAAAATAGCTGAGATTCTTAATGAAGGTCATAATGAATCTGCAGATGCACTCAGAAAAAAATATGTGCCGAAAGAGCCCGAAATGACTCCGGGAGACGGAACATATGAGGAAAAAGTATCAATATCAATTTCTTCCGATGACGGTTCAAGTATTTATTACACCATCAACGGGGACGACCCCACCAAGAAGAGTGAAGCTTACAGAAGCGAATTTGAGATCGATAAGGATGGCGAATATAACATTAAAGCTGTAGCCATCAATGAATACGGTGTTTCAAGTCCTATAGTTGATAGAACTCTTATAATAGAAGGCGGAACCGCGCCGACTCCTGAGATTATGGAACCGAGTGGTGATTATAAGGAAAATACCATGATAGTAGCCATATCAGGCGACGGATGCAGGATTTTTTACACGACCGACGGAACCGATCCCACTATGGAATCAGAGGAATATACGGAGCCTATTCCCATGCCGATGGGAACATCGAACTTTAAGTTTATCGCATATAATGAAAAAGGCAATCCGAGTGAGATAGTGGAGAGGGAATATGTTCTTGCGTATGACAGAAGGGTTACAAAAGAACAGGCCGTGCAGAGACTTGTAAGTAAACTTCTTGCACTTGACGTTCTTCTTGATGAAAAGGGAAGTGTAAGAGGCGGCGGACATAATGAATATATTTATGATTCCGTGATCGAGGTTGCGGGTGCCGGTGAATATTACAAGATCATTGAAGAATTTGTTCGCGGTGACGGAACAAGAATTCAGACCGGAAGATTATTTGCCGTTAATACGCATGACGGTACGTTAAATCATCTCGGATATGATACCCGTGGCAGATTTACATTAAAAACCATCAAATAAAGAGTAATTTACTTTATATACTTATTCAAGATATTGGAGGATGATGACTATGTTCAAGATTTTAGAGGCAAATGAGCTTACTACGAACATCTATCAGATGATCGTTGAGGCTCCGCGTGTTTCTGACGCATGTTTACCCGGACAATTTTTGATTATCCGTGTTGATGAGGAGGGAGAAAGAATTCCTCTTACAATATGTGATTATGACAGAGAGAAGGGCACGGTAGAGATTGTTGTTCAGGCTATCGGTGCTGAAACACACAAACTTTCTAAACTCAAGGCCGGCGATTATTTGGCAGACGTTGTCGGACCTTTGGGAAAACCTTCCGATCTTTGCGAAGAGAGCGTTGAAGATCTCAAGAAAAAGAAGATCGTATTTATTGCAGGTGGTGTAGGAACTGCTCCCGTTTACCCTCAGGCAAAGTGGTTAAAGGAACAGGGCGTTGAATGCGACGTTATCATAGGTGCAAAGACAAAGGATCTTGTTATCATGGAGGAGAGATTCAAGAAAGTATGTAATCTCCACATTACAACAGATGACGGATCATACGGAAGAAGCGGAATGGTTACAAAGGCTCTTCAGGATCTTTGGGATGAAGGAAATAAATATGATCACTGCGTAGCTATCGGACCTATGATCATGATGAAGTTTGTTTGCAAGCTTACAAAAGAACTTGGAATTCCTACAATTGTCAGCATGAATCCTATTATGGTTGACGGAACGGGAATGTGCGGAGCTTGTCGTCTTACAGTTGACGGACAGGTTAAGTTTGCCTGTGTAGACGGTCCCGAGTTTGACGGACACAAGGTTGACTTTGATCAGGCAATGAATCGTATGAAGCTTTACAAGACTGAGGAGGGAAGACTTCTTCTCAAGGCTCAGGAAGGTGATACACATCACGGTGGATGCGGAAACTGCAACTGATAGATGATTGATTCGTTTAGCAAATTATTCTATTTGCGATAACTATATAGGAGAATAAAAGATGGATGGATTTGTAAGAGTTCCGGTCCGCGAACAGGACGCTAAGGAACGTGCGACTAATTTTAAAGAAGTATGTCTCGGATATAATAAAGAAGAAGCTGAGAAGGAAGCTCTCAGATGTCTTAATTGTAAGAACCCCAAATGTGTACAGGGATGTCCTGTATCAATTAATATTCCTGCATTTATTGAGCAGGTTAAGCAGGGGAATGTTGAGGAAGCTTATCAGGTGATCAGCCAGTCAAGTGCACTTCCCGCTGTATGCGGACGTGTATGCCCTCAGGAGAGCCAGTGTGAGGGACAGTGCGTAAGAGGAATCAAGGGTGATGCCGTTTCAATCGGTAAGCTTGAGAGATATGTTGCCGACACAGCAAGAGAGATGGGAATCAAGCCCGAGGGTGCAAAAGAGAAGAAGGGCAAGAAAGTTGCCATTATCGGTTCAGGCCCTTCAGGTCTTACATGCGCAGGCGATCTTGCAAAGATGGGTTACGATGTAACTATATTTGAAGCGCTTCATGAGGCAGGCGGTGTTCTTGTATATGGTATTCCTGAGTTCCGTCTTCCCAAGGATGCCGTTGTTAAAAAAGAAATCGAGAACGTTAAGTCACTCGGCGTTAAGCTTGAGACAGACGTTGTTATCGGTAAGTCTGTTACTATAGACGACCTTATGGAGAAGGAAGGCTTTGAGGCTGTATTCATCGGTTCCGGAGCAGGACTTCCCAGATTCATGAATATCCCCGGCGAGCAGGCTATGGGTGTATTCTCAGCAAACGAGTTCCTTACAAGAAGCAATCTTATGAAAGCTTTTGATGAGAATTCAAGAACACCTATCATGAGACCTAAAAAGTGCGTAGTTGTAGGTGGCGGTAATGTTGCTATGGACGCAGCAAGAACAGCACTTCGTCTCGGAGCTGAAGTTCATGTTGTATATCGTCGTGGTGAGGAAGAGCTTCCTGCACGTAAGGAAGAAGTAGGACATGCTAAGGAAGAGGGAATCATCTTCGATCTTCTTTGCAATCCTGTTGAGATCCACGCTGATGAGAACGGCTGGGTAACAGGAATCACATGTATCAGAATGGAACTTGGCGAGCCTGATGAGTCAGGAAGAAGAAGCCCTGTTGAAGTTCCCGGTTCTGAGTTTGAGATTGAATGTGATGCTGTTATCATGTCACTCGGAACATCACCTAATCCGCTTATTTCTTCAACAACAGCGGGACTTGATATCAACAAGAGAAAATGTATCGTTGCAGAAGACAACGGACAGACATCAAAGCCCGGCGTATTTGCAGGTGGTGATGCCGTTACCGGAGCAGCTACTGTTATCCTTGCAATGGGTGCAGGTAAGGCTGCTGCAAAGGGTATTGATGAATATCTTCAGAGCAAATAATATATACTTGAAATATTGATATGGCACCGTCATCCGTTATCGGGTGACGGTGTTAATCTAAAGAAATACCGATAATACCGGTATTTATCTATAAAGAACACGGGAAGAACAGAAAATATGGTTGCTTATGTAAATGGTATTCTTGAGAGCATCGAAGAGGGAAATGCTGTTATAGACGTAAACGGCATTGGGATAAACGTAAATATTTCCGGTTCTACCATGGACAGAATGCCCGGAATTGGCGAGATGGTAAAAGTTTATACTTACACAAACGTCAAAGAGGATGCGTTTACACTTTTTGGATTCCTTTCAAGGGATGAGCTTAGTCTTTTTAAACTTCTTATTACAGTTAACGGAATAGGACCTAAGGGCGGACTTGCGATATTGTCGGTTATGTCGCCGGACGATCTTCGTTTTGCCATTATTGCGGGAGACAGTGCATCTATTGCAAAAGCTCCGGGAATAGGCAAAAAAACTGCGGAGAGAATAACTCTTGAACTCAAAGACAAGATCAAAGTTACGGAGGATTCTTTGCTTTCGCAGGGTGGAGATTCGCTTGACGGAGACCTTTTGGGTGATAACTTGTCTGCGAAAGATGAGACGGTTGCTGCACTTGTGGCGCTTGGTTACAATAATTCCGATGCTATGAGAGCGGTCAGAAAAGTTCTCGGCACTGAAGAAGGAGCAGCCGCAAATACGGAAGATTTGCTGAAACTTGCTCTTAAGGAGATGTTTTAAACAGCCATGGAAAAGAAAAAGATAGTAACAAACGCCAGAGGAATAGCACCGGAGGCAAACCGGGAAGATATAAAGATTGAGGGATCGCTTCGACCTCAGAACCTTGATTCCTATATTGGACAAAAGAAGATCAAGGAAAGCCTTAAGATTTATATTGAAGCTGCAAAGAAGAGAGGAGATTGCCTAGATCACCTTCTTTTTTACGGACCACCCGGACTTGGTAAGACCACTCTTGCGGGAATAATTGCAAATGAGATGGGTGTACATATCAAGATAACAAGCGGACCCGCTATCGAAAAGCCCGGTGATATGGCGGCTATATTAAATAATCTTCAGGAAGGCGATATCCTTTTTGTGGATGAGATTCATCGTCTTAACAGACAGGTCGAGGAAGTGCTCTATCCCGCCATGGAGGACTATGCCATTGATATTATGATAGGAAAAGGTCCTACCGCGAGATCGATAAGACTAGATCTTCCTCATTTTACTCTGATAGGTGCGACAACCAGAGCGGGAATGCTCTCTGCGCCTTTAAGAGACAGATTCGGAATGATACATAGAATGGAATTTTATGATATTGATGAACTTTGCAATATCATTTTACAGTCGGCAAAACTCCTTGATGTCGAGGTAGACAAGGGCGGCGCCGTTGAGATGGCAAGAAGAAGCAGAGGAACGCCCAGACTTGCCAACAGAATACTTAAGCGTGTCAGGGATTTTGCACAGGTTAAGTTTGACGGAAAGGTTACGGGAGAGGTCGCAATGACGGCTCTTGATCTGATGGACGTTGATAAAATGGGACTTGACCATACGGATAGAAATCTTCTTCTTACCATGATCAACAAATTTGCAGGAAAGCCTGTCGGACTCGATACATTGGCGGCAGCCATAGGAGAAGATCCGGGAACAATCGAGGATGTTTACGAGCCGTATCTTATTAAGAACGGTTTCATAAACAGAACTCCCAGAGGGCGCGTGGTTACTGAAATTGCGTATGCTCATTTGGGACTTGAAAACCCCGTCGATACCGATATATAATTTAAAAGTACAAATTTGCTTATTGTTTGATTTTTTTATGCAGGGAGAAAACTATGGCTTCTAAAACGGATACTGAAGTAATTATCGGGGGAAAAGTATTCACCTTAAGCGGCTATGAAGGCGAGGAATACCTCCAGAAGGTGGCTTCGTATATTAACAATAAGATTGCGGAGTACAACAAGTTGGATGGCTTTAAGAGACAGCCGGTAGATACACAGAATGTTTTGTTACAGCTTAATATTGCAGATGACTATTTCAAGTTGAAGAAGCAGATAGAACTTATGGAAGAGCAGCTTACCGAGAAGGAAAAAGAGCTCTACGATCTTAAACATGAGCTTATCGCGACGCAGATAAAGCTTGAAAATACCGAGAAGAACAGTAAGAGTCTTCAGAGTAAACTTGATGATTCTTCCAAAAAGATAATTCAGTTAGAAACACAGGTTAAAGGTAATAAAAGGTGATTTAATGGGGCTGTCTTTAGGGACAGCCTTTTATATGAATATGAAAAAAGTCGAACTTTTGGCTCCCGCAGGGGGTTATGAAACAATGGTAGGTGCCTTCAATGCAGGCGCCGATGCCGTTTATCTTGGCGGATCTAAGTTCGGAGCAAGGGCTTATGCGGATAATTTCGATGAGGCCCAGGTTCTGGATGCTATTTCTTATGCCCATTTACACCACAAAAAAATATATATGACAGTCAATACGCTCGTTAAAGAGCGCGAGTTTTCAGAGCTGTATGATTTTATGATTCCTTATGCGGAAAAGAATCTTGACGGTGTTATCGTTCAGGATTTCGGCGTTATGAAATTTTTGCGCGATGAGTTTCCGAATGTCGAGATTCATGCAAGTACGCAGCAGACCGTTACGGGTGTTTACGGTGCGAAGCTCTTAAAAGATCTCGGATGTTGCAGAGTCGTACCCGCAAGAGAGCTTAGTCTTTATGAAATGAAGGCAATCCGTGAAAAGGCGGATATTGAAGTTGAGGCATTTATTCATGGCGCGATGTGTTATTGCTATTCGGGAGCATGTCTTTTCAGCAGTATGGTGGGAACTAGGAGCGGTAACAGAGGACGCTGCGCCCAGCCATGCAGACTTCCGTATAAAATAGCGGGATCAAACCGCAAAGAGGAATATCCCATCAGTCTTAAGGATATGTGCACGATAGATTTGATTCCGGAACTTATAAGAGCGGGAATTGATTCTTTTAAGATAGAAGGACGAATGAAAAAGCCTGAGTATGCGGCAGGCGTTACGTCGCTCTACAGAAAATATATCGATCTGTATTACAAAGAGCCTGACAAAGAACACAAGGTATCCAAAGAAGATATGGACATCTTGAAAGCTCTTTATCTAAGGACGGGTATAAGCGACGGATATTATCACAGGCATAACGGAAGAGAGATGGTCACCGTCTCATCACCTGCATATAACGGAACTTCGGAAGAAGTTTCCAAGATGATAAAAGAAAAATATCTCGGCTACGAGAAGAAGATAAAGTGTGATATTTACTGCGATCTGACGGCCGGAAGCGCGGCAAAACTTACTATGCTTCTTAAGGACAACAGCGGTATTGTCTGCGAAGTATCGGGGAATGAAGTCCGGCAGGCATCAAACAGACCGATGGATGAAAAAAGTATTGAAAAGCAGCTGAGAAAGCTTGGAAATACGCCGTTTGAAGCGGATGAAGTCATTGTTTCCATAAATGATAACGGTTCGGGAAACGGAATCTTTATTCCCGTAAGTGAGCTTAATGAATACAGACGAAGCCTCTGCGAGAAGATGCTTAATATGCTTCTTGATTCGGATACAGGCAAGAAGGTTCGGGAGCAAGGTAACGGTAATGGTTCGGACAGTTTAGAGGTAACGGAAAGTAAAGTAGCAAAGCCGGAAAAAAGAAAAGCAGATTTCCATGTGCTTGTAAGAAGTATGGGACAGCTCAGAGTTGTTTTAAGTTTCCTTGACGGTAATTTTGGCGAAAAGAAAATCGGAAGAATTTATGTCGATTCAAATCTTCTTCTCGGAGAAGATAAGGATGATGTTTTAAATAATCTTAAAACCGCAGGAGAAGCGGGAGTTGATGTATTCGTGGCTCTTCCTTATGTCACAAGAGAAGAGAAGATTGACGGAACTTCTGATATTATAACGCTCATAAATATCTGTAAAGCAGGTAATCTGCGCGGTTTGCTGGTAAGAAACCTTGAGCAATTGGGATATTTGAGAGATAATAATTATCTTGGGAAAGTAATCTGTGATTACGGAGTTTATGTATGGAACGCAGAGAGCTGCAAACTTCTTTCCGAATGCGCGAAAGGGGATTTTGGCGTCGATGAGATATCTGTTCCGTACGAACTTACAATTCATGAGGCAAAAGATGTTACGGTTTCGATTAAGAGATTTTCCGATATTCCCGTTACATATAATGTCTATGGACATGTTCCCATGATGATAAGCGCCGGCTGCATAAAGAAAACTACGGACAGATGCAGCGGAAAGACCGGAAGCGTTCATAGTGAGAATATTCATATGATCGACAGGATGGGAAATGACATGGTGGTAACGACTGATTGCAGGAACTGCTACAATGTCATATGGAATACAGATCCGACAGTTCTTTTGGGTAAAATGAAAACTATTGAGGATATAGGAATCTTCGATCATTACAGGATTGATCTTACGATTGAATCAGGGAATGATACGGAAAATGTTCTTGAAAGCTTTATTCACGGTAAAGCTTTTGAAAAAAAGAACTATACCACGGGTCATTATAAACGCGGAGTGGAATGATTTAATGAAACTTTATGTTACAGAGATAGCTAAATATGTGATCGCTTTTTTGCTTTTTTTGTACACCGCCGATTCTTTCGGTGCACTTACAAAACCGTATGAGAGCGACAGAAAGCTTATATATACCAGGCAGATCGGCTGCATGTTCGGAGTTCAGATATCTTGTTTTATACAGATATTGGCACGAACGGGAAAGATGAGTTATTTTTTCTTTTTCGCATTTCAGCTGGTAATATTTGCTTCGATAATTATGCTTTTTTATGTCATATATCCGGATGCGAATAAGCTCGTTGTAAACAATATGTGCATGCTTCTGATGATAGGAATAATCATGCTTACGAGACTTTCTTATGAGAAGGCGATAAAACAGTTTATTATCGTTGCGGCATCTATTGTAATAGGCTTTTTTATTCCGGAGCTGATATTCAGACTGAATGTGATAAAGCGCTATGAATGGGTATTTGCTGCGATCGGTCTTGCTGCGATAGGTGTGGTTTTGGTTCTCGGAACCGCAACAAACGGATCTAAGATCACGTACACGATTGCGGGAATTACCTTTCAGCCATCGGAATTTACAAAGATTATCTATCTGCTCTTTTTGGCGGGGGCATTGTATAAGGCAAAAGAACTGACAGATCTTATGAAGATTGCCGGAGTTGCCGGTGTTCATGTAATTATCCTTGTTTTGTCAAAAGATTTGGGAAGTGCGCTTTTGTTTTTCATAGTTTTTCTTGCACTTATATATATTGCAACGAATAATATCGGATATCTTTTCATGGGACTTGGATTCGGGTCGGTGGCGAGTGTTATTGCTTACGGGCTCTTTTCACATATACAGGTG
Source organism: Butyrivibrio hungatei (assembly GCF_900101605.1). Lineage (GTDB taxonomy): Bacteria > Bacillota > Clostridia > Lachnospirales > Lachnospiraceae > Butyrivibrio > Butyrivibrio hungatei_B. The sequence continues at coordinate 127,674 of NZ_FMUR01000011.1, read as the reverse complement.
AGAGTTAAGGCATGGCTCGATCCGTTCGGAAATATTGAAAGTGCGGGATATCAGCTGTCACAGTCGCTTTTTGGAATCAGCAGCGGAGGCGCTTTCGGACTTGGACTTTACGGAGGATCGCCGCAGTCGATTCCTTTCGTTGAGCAGGATTTTATTTTCTCGGCGATAGCGGAGGAATTTGGAATCGTATTTGCAGTTATAATGACACTTATATGTCTGAGCACATTTATGCATATCATGTATGAAGGATATATGATGCACGACAAATACTACAGACTTTTGTCATGTGGAATAGGTGTGGCTTATATTTTCCAGACGTTTTTGACTATAGGAGGAGGCTCCAGATTCATTCCTCTTACGGGTGTAACACTTCCTCTTGTAAGTTACGGCGGATCGTCCGTAATGGTTACGGTTGTCATGATGATGATATTTGAGGGGATTTGTCTGGTGCGGAATTTCGAGGAAGCGGAAGACTACATGAGACGCGACAGATCAAGAGGAAGCAAGAGGGATTATTATTACGATGAGAGAAACGAGAGGTACGAGGAGGACTACTAAAGACACAAGGTCGTCGCAACCGACATCGATAATTGTACTTTCGGGTATATATGTGATGTTGTTTGTGGCAATGCTTGTATTTATAGCATATTCCGCTACCGTAAATAAACAGAAATACATGAATAACAATTTCAACACCAGACAGAAGATCTTGACGGCTCAGAATACAAGGGGCAAGATCCTGTCTCGTGACGGTGACGTTCTGGCAAGTACGAAGACGGACAAGCACGGCAAAGAAAAAAGGGAGTATCCTTACGGAAAAGACTTTGCTCATGTTGTCGGATATTCATCCCACGGAAAAGCTGGTGTTGAGCTTATGGCCAACTATTATCTGATAAATTCGGGATTGGATCTTTCAAAAAAAGCCGCATATGAGTCTAAAAATGAGAAGTTTCCGGGAAATGACGTAACAACGACTCTTTCCGTTGAACTTCAGAAAATATGCAGTGATGCAATCCAGGCACCGAGAAAAGGAGCAATAGTTGTTTCGGACCCGAAGACGGGAGAGATACTGGCGATGGTATCAAAGCCTGATTTTGACCCAAATACGATACCGCAAGACTGGGACAGTTATGTTGCTGATGAATCAGGCGATGCGACTCTTGTAAACAGAGCTACGCAGGGACTTTATCCGCCGGGTTCCACATTTAAGATAGTCACTTCGCTTGCATATTTAAGGGAACATCCAAAGGACTACAACGATTATAAGTTTACCTGTAAGGGCAAAGTTTCCGAAGGTGAGAATACCATATCCTGCTATCACGGAGAGAGGCATGGATCGCTTGATCTATACAAGTCTTTTGCGAAGTCGTGTAACTCTTCCTTTGCAAATATCGGAGTCAATTATATAGATCAGCATACATTTAATGATGTTTTAAACGATCTTATGTTCAACGGAAAACTTCCTCTTGATATGACATATTCAAGAAGTAAGGCGAGATATAAAGATGATATGTCAAAGGGAGATGTAATGCAGCTTGCAATCGGACAGGGTGCGACGACTGTTTCTCCCATGCATATGAATATGATCACTTCGGCTATAGCAAATAAGGGAATTCTTATGAAGCCTTATTTTGTAAAAAAGGTTGAGACTGCAGACGGTAAGGTGCTCGAGTCGTATAGCCCGGAAGAAGCCAAGAGGCTTATGAGTGAAGAAGAGACAAGGATCCTTACAGAGATGATGATCCAGGTTGTTCAAAAAGGAACTGCGACCAAATTAAAAGGCCGTTCCTACACGGCGGCAGGAAAGACCGGTTCTGCTGAGTTTAATTCTGCAAAGTCGGATTCTCATGCATGGTTTACAGGTTTTGCACCGGCTGAGGATCCCAAGATCTGCGTTACCGTGATCGTTGAGGATGCCGGAAGCGGCGGTAGTTTTGCCGTTCCAATCGCAAAAAAGATTTTTGATGCATATCTTAAGTAAAGAAACATACGAAAAAACTTCCAACACCTGCACGCCGCGGGTTACAGGTGTTGGAAGTTTTTTAATTACTTTTTTATCAATAAACTTCTTCGATTGCAAGTCTGTAATCCATCGAAAGATCGAGTGGAGCATTGTTTTCGTTTAAGAGTATTACGGGATGGGAGAGTGCGTGTTCGTTTATGCGGATCACGGTTCCTCTCTTTCCGTTGTTTAACTTGATGCTGAATCCAAGCTGTGAGCTTGCTATATGCAATAGTATTGAAGTAAGGGCTTCGCTGTAGAATTTCTGGAAACCCTGCATTTCATAGTTTGCGATGATCTGAAATGCATTTAATTTTCTTCTGTAATTTCTTTTTGATGTCATCGCAACGTAGGAATCGACAATCGCTATATACTTGGCGAATCTGTCTATGTTGTCGCCGTGAAGTCCTGCCGGATAGCCTGTTCCGTCGCATCTTTCGTGGTGCTGCATCGCCGCATTGAGGACATGCTCGTTAAAATCACCCATATTCTTAAGGAAATCGTATCCGATGACGGTGTGCTGGATGATTATCATATATTCTTCTCTTGTAAGGCGCTGCGGCTTTGTAAGGATCTGATTGGGAATGCTGAATTTACCGATGTCATATACAAATGCACATTGGATAAAAAGCAGCTGATCTTCCGGTGTAAGACCGATGAAAGATCCGAAAACGCCTGCGATAAGAGCTGATTTCAAACAGTGGTGAAGAATCATATCTTCATCTGAAGGCGAAAGATTATACAAATATTCAAGAAGCTGCTCACCGTTTGCAACAGAAGAAACGATTGAGTTGTAAACATCCATGAGCTGCTGCATGATGATCGGCTGATGGGAAGTAAGAGCACCCATCATGTAACCCCTGAATACAGGGAAATAAACGTTATAAATTGACTCGAATTTTTTAAATCCTTCGGAAATACGAACCTTGTCATTGTGCGTGGTAGCAAAATCGGCTTCTTCCTTTATCGGGACGGCCATAATTGACTGTCTTGTAAGCCTTTCTATGACTGTTGCGTCAATCTTTGTGTTGGCGGCAACGATTATCTCGTTCTTGTAATTCAAAATATTCTCTGCGGCTACCATACCGGGTTTTAATTCCATCCGGGCAACGTACTTCATTTAAGGGACCTCCGTAATTCCATAAACGCCCTCCTTATGATAAAATAATAAAGATTTGAGAGCGCTTAATAATAATATACTTTTTCGTGTTATTAAGGTCAATTTATTTATCTATGGGAGCTTCAATTTTTATGACAAAAAATGCATCCTGTAAATTTTATAAGAATCTGTACTGGGATGAAACGATCAGAAACAAGAGCATGATCAAGTGGCGCCTTTGTCACAACAAGAAGCAGCTCACAATTTTTTGCGTGGTGAGGGCTACGAACGGATCGGATCAGCTTGAGATCATTCACAGTGCTTTTTTATCCCAGGATTATTATAAAGAACATCCGGCATACATATATGGGATTGCGTCGGGGTATTCCGAGGCGATCGATATAGTCATCAGAATTTCCGATGAGGCGCAGAAAGTGGGGAAGCCGGGGAAACTTTTGGATTATCTGGACAAAAAATAATTTAAACGGAGAAGTTTATGTTGGCGGTTTTTTTATCGGTATTGAAAGTGGTCGGCATTGTGCTGGCAGTCTTACTTCTTATTGCTATATTGCTGGTCTTGCTGGTCCTTTTTGTTCCCGTAAGATACAGGATAAAAGGAAATTATCCCAAGACTGTATTTGCCGAAGGGGAGGGCTTTGATAAGGATAAAGCTTTTTTGTCGGTGAAGTTTTCATGGCTCTTACATGTGCTTTCGGGAAAATTTTTTTATCCGAATCCTAAAGGGACCGAGTTTGTCATAAGAGTGCTCGGTGTAAAGATTTTTCCGCGAAAATTCGGAAACAAGGCGGATGACGGGGCAGATAAAAAGAAAAACAGGGACGGGAACGGCACCAAAGAAAATCCGGAGGCTGAGAACGGAATTATTTTCTGCGAGGAGTTTGTTAATAAAAAAGAGAGCTTTAAAGACGAAAATACATCTTTGAGTGAACATATAGAAAACAATATTACGGAATTAAATCAAAAAGATAGTGAAATAACAGAAGAAAAAAACGAAGACGAAGATAAGGACACTTTTTTCGACAAGCTTAAAAAGGTTGCAAATACAGCTTTGGAGCTGATTAAAAAGCCAAAACATGTGTTTGAAAAAAATCAATATACAATATCTAGAGTTTGTGATAAGATAAGAATGATAAAAAATACTCTGGAAAATGATATTTTCAAGAGAGCTTACAGTCTTGTTAAGGACAAGCTGACACGACTTTTAAAAATGATCCTTCCCGATAAGAGCAATATAGAATTATATGTTGGATTGGGAGATCCCGCTACGGAAGCGGAACTTATGTCTGTATACGGAGTTTTGTATCCGGTTTTATATGACAAGATCAAGTTCACACCTGATTTTGAGAACAGGGCGCTCGGTGTGGATCTGGATCTTAAGGGGCATATAACTGTATTTACGGTTATATATTGTGTTGCTGTTTGTTATTTTAACAAGGATGTAAAGAAAGTCATAAACAGATTCAAGAAGATAATGAATTCATGAGGCAATTCTTTATCACCCGGAGGAGTAAATGGGAGACAACAATTTTGGCGGCGTGGTTGACTCGCTGCTTAAAGGTATGAATTCAATTCTTGCGACAAAGACTGTCGTAGGGGAGGCTACTAAGGTTGATGACACAGTGATCTTACCACTTGTCGACGTATCTTTCGGTGTTGGAGCAGGCTCCAGTGACGCTGACAAGAAGAACGGCGGAGCCGGCGGATTTTGTGCAAAGATGTCGCCAAGTGCCGTATTGGTGATCAAGGATGGATCTACTAAACTAGTTAATATCAAGAACCAGGATCTTGTGACGAAGGTTTTTGATCTCGTGCCTGATATTGTGGATCGTTTTTCCAAAAAAGAAGAGAACATGATGGATGATAACACGGCAGTAGACATTGCTTTTCCTGAGGATAAGGACAAGGAAGAGTAAGTCTTAGGCTAGGGGGGTCCTAATGGAAAAAAAGAGAGACATTGAAGACATTATTCTTAACGGGACAAAAGATGAACTTTCGGAACTCAGGCTTTGGCTTTTTAAAGAAAGCGTAAGACTGGAGAATCAGGAAAGTTCCCTTTCGGACCGCTACGCACGACTCGAAGCTGACGAGATTTCTTTTAAGAACAGAGTTGATGCGGCAGAGAGGAAGCTTGAAACAGCAACAAAACGCCTTGATAACGATCAGGCACTTTTTGAGCAGAGACTCAAAATTCTTAATAATGGCTTTGATCAGCTTAACAACGACAAGAAAAAGTTGCAGAGTGAGTTTGTCAGACTTGAGAGGGAGAGAACTTACCAGCGCGAGATTGAGTATGATGCGGTTGACTGCCTTTTCAGAGGTGTCAACAGTGCGCTTGCTCTTAAAAAGAGATATAAAGATCTGATGAAGATGTTTCATCCCGATAACATAAGCGGAGATCAGGATATGGTTCAGCTTATCAATCAGGAGTACAGCGAATTGTGCAGACGCTACGACGTCAGCATGATCAACTGAATACAATCTTCATAAAATCTTAAGTTGTTAGTTATCGTAATATATGATAATATAACCAAGTCATTGTTCCGTCTGGGAACAATGACTTGTGTATGTTTTCGGGGATTTTTTTTGTTTCATTGGGTTCATTATTGGATGTGAGCCTATATAATGGCATTTTCGTCATAGATTCCAAAAAAGAAAAATTAAATATTCAAAAATTAAATTATTGACATGAACGAATGTTTGTTTTATTATAATTTTCAGATAGAACAGATGTTCTAGAAAAGGAGACTCGTATGGAGAGAGAAGAAAAACAAAAAGCACTTGAAGCAGCACTTGGTCAGATTGAGAAGCAGTTTGGTAAAGGTGCTGTCATGAAGCTTGGTGATTCATCAGACACTATGAATATAGAGACAATTCCCACAGGTTCACTCAGCCTTGATATCGCGCTCGGACTTGGCGGAATCCCTAAGGGAAGAATTGTTGAGATATACGGACCTGAGTCAAGTGGTAAGACAACAGTCACACTTCACATGATCGCGGAAGTTCAGAAGAGAGGCGGCATTGCAGGATTTATCGATGCTGAGCATGCTCTTGATCCTGTATATGCAAAGAATATAGGCGTTGATGTTGACAATCTTTATATTTCACAGCCGGACAGCGGTGAGCAGGCTCTTGAGATCACAGAGACAATGGTTCGTTCCGGTGCTATTGATATAGTTGTTGTCGACTCTGTTGCTGCGCTTGTTCCCAAGGCAGAGATTGACGGCGATATGGGAGATTCTCATGTCGGACTTCAGGCAAGACTTATGTCTCAGGCACTTCGTAAGCTTACTGCAGTTATCAGCAAGTCAAACTGTACGGTTATTTTCATCAACCAGCTCAGAGAGAAGGTTGGCGTTATGTTCGGTAATCCTGAGACAACAACAGGCGGACGTGCGCTAAAGTTCTATTCATCCGTACGTATGGATGTTCGTCGTATCGAAGCAATCAAGCAGAACGGTGAGAATACAGGTAACAGAACAAGAGTTAAGGTTGTTAAGAATAAGATCGCTCCTCCTTTCAAAGAGGCAGAGTTTGATATTATGTTCGGCAAGGGAATCTCAAGGACAGGAGATATTCTTGATCTTGCAGCAAGTGTGGACATTGTCAACAAGAGCGGTGCATGGTATCAGTACAATGGCGAGAAGATCGGACAGGGACGCGAGAATGCAAAGCTGTATCTTGAAAACAATCCGGAGATCCTTACGGATATCGATGCTAAGGTAAGAGCATATTATAACCTTCCGGTCAATGTATCTGCATCAGATAAAGCAGCAGACGAACCGGCACCTAAGAAGACTAAGGCAGCGAAATAATGATCGTTTCAGATATATGTGCATTGGATAAAAAGAGATCCAAAGTATTCATAGACGGAGAATTTGCTTTTGTTTTATATAACGGTGAGCTCAGGGATTTTGATATCAAAGTCGGAAATGAGCTTTCCGAAGATAAATACAATGAGATTGAGTGCGGACTTCTGCCCAAAAGAGCGAAGCTCCGCGCTATGAATTTACTGCAAAAAAGAGATTATACAGAAAAGCAGCTGAGAGATAAGCTTTCTGATGGAATGTATCCGCAGGACTGCATAGATACTGCGATAGATTATGTTAAATCATACAGATACGTAGATGATGAGAGATATGCGGAAGATTACATAAATTATCATATGTCCGGAAGAAGCAGAAACAGGATTATCATGGATCTCATGAATAAGGGGATTTCTAAGGATATTATCCTTAATAAGCTTGAAGAATTGTATTCTGAGAGCGGTGATGAAAATGAGATTATTCAGATCAGACAACTCCTTATCAAGAAAAAATATGATGCGCAAACGATTGACCATAAAGAAAAACAGAAACTTATTGCCTTTCTGATGAGACGCGGATATGACATTTCAACGATTAAAAAGGCTATGGATAGCGGAATAACTTGACACTGCGTTTTATAGAATGTAAAATTTAAGTGTTGTAAAATTGTATTTAAGTGTGCATTTTTTTTGTGCACTATACAAAATATTGTACAATGAAAATTGAATAAGGAGGTGCTCCTGTAATGACTACTGTTATAGTTGCAGCAGTAACTCTTGTTCTTTCTGCGATTTTAACTTGGATTGTTTCGTCTGCATATCAGAAAAAGGTAACAGAAGAAAAAATCGGAAGCGCTGAAGAGAGGGCAAGAAAAATTATTGACGAAGCACTCAAGACTGCCGAAGAAACGAAGCGTGAGAAACTTCTTGAAGTAAAGGAAGAGGCACTTAAAACACGTAATGAACTCGAGAAAGAAGTACGAGACAGAAGAAATGAAGTCCAGCGTACAGAGAGGCGTATTCAGCAGAAAGAGGAAAACGTCGAGAAACGATCTGAAGCGATCGAAAGGAAAGAGCAAAGTTTAAATGCGAGAGAGGACGCTTTAAACAAGAAGAATGAAGAGGTTACTAAGCTTAACGAACAGAGGGTACAGGAACTTGAGAAAATCTCTGGCTTAACCTCCGAGCAGGCTAAAGAGTATCTTTTGAAAATTGTCGAAGATGATGTAAAACATGAGTCAGCTGTCATGATTAAGACCATGGAAGCTGAGGCTAAGGAAGAAGCTGATAAGAAAGCTAAAGAAATCGTTGTAAACGCGATTCAGCGTTGTGCCGCCGATCACGTCTCCGAAACAACAATTTCGGTTGTTCAGCTTCCGAATGATGAGATGAAGGGTAGAATCATCGGTCGAGAGGGTAGAAATATCAGAACTCTCGAGACAATGACAGGTGTCGATCTCATTATTGATGACACACCTGAAGCCGTAGTTATTTCGGGATTTGATCCCATTCGCCGCGAGGTTGCACGCATAGCACTGGAGAAGTTGATCGTTGATGGTCGTATTCATCCTGCCAGAATCGAAGAGATGGTTGAGAAGGCACAGAAGGAAGTTGCTGCCAAGATCAAAGAAGAAGGTGAAAATGCTGCTATTGAAGCCGGTGTTCACGGCCTCCACCCGGAAGTTATCAAGATTCTCGGTCGTATGAAATTCAGAACAAGTTACGGCCAGAACTGCTTGAAACATTCTGTAGAGGTTGCTCAGTTATGTGGACTTTTGGCATCGGAACTTGGTCTCGATGTCAGAGTTGCTAAGAGAGCAGGACTTTTGCATGATATTGGAAAAGCTGTCGATCATGAGCTTGAGGGCTCACATATTCAGCTTGGTGTTGATATCTGTAGAAAGTACAAGGAATCACAGACTGTTATTAACGCAGTAGAAGCTCATCATGGTGATGTTGAGCCACAGTCACTTATTGCTATCCTTGTTCAGGCTGCCGATACAATTTCGTCAGCAAGACCCGGAGCAAGAAGAGAAACTCTTGAAACTTACACATCTAGACTTAAAGAACTCGAAGATATTACCAATAGCTTTAAGGGTGTTGATCACTCTTTCGCTATTCAAGCCGGCAGAGAAGTCAGAGTAATGGTTGTTCCTGAGCAGGTTTCAGATTCAGACATGATACTCATGGCTCGTGATATTGCTAAGAAGATTGAGGATGAAATGGAATATCCCGGACAGATTAAGGTTAATATCATAAGAGAGAGTAGAGCAACTGATTACGCTAAGTAATCCTGTTTCTGAACTATTATTGGGTAAATGTAGTGGAGAGGCTATTTTGCGAAAGCAAGATAGCCTCTTTTTAAATAATAGGAAACTCTTTGGCTTTCCGGTTATTTGATTTAGGAGAATTGATTTAATATGTTGCCGGTTGAATTTAAAAACAGAATGAAAGATCTTCTGGGAGAAGAAGATTATGAGCGTTTTATTGAGGCATTTGAAGCAGATAACAGGTATCATGCTTTAAGACTTAATACATTAAAAGTAAAAGGTGACTTTAAGGATGAGTTCGAATGTATCACAGAGCAGGTTCCGTGGGAGGAGACAGGGTTTTATTATGACGCCTCTTTTACGCCCGGAAAACATCCTTATCATGAAGCCGGGCTTTATTATATTCAGGAGCCTAGTGCAATGGCACCTGTCCATTATCTTGACCCGAAACCGGGGGAGAAGATTCTTGATCTGTGCGCCGCGCCCGGCGGTAAATCCACTCAGATTGCTTGCAAACTTGATGGAAAAGGTCTTTTGATCACAAATGAGATAAATAGAGACAGAGCAAAGATTCTGTCTTTGAATATAGAGCGACTTGGCATAGAGAATGCCATGGTCTTAAATGAGACATCGGAACATTTAGCAGGATATTTTAGCAGCTATTTTGATAAAATACTTGTGGATGCTCCTTGTTCGGGCGAAGGCATGTTTAGGAAAAATGATAATGCCGCCGATGAATGGAGCGAAGAAAATGTCCTTCTTTGCGCTAAGAGACAGGCGGAGATACTTGATAATGCCGCTGAGATGCTTGTTCCCGGAGGAACACTTGTATATTCAACATGTACGTTCTCAAGGGAAGAAAATGAAGACAATATTGAGGCTTTTTTAGAAAGACATGATGATTTTAAGTGCGAAATGACAAAGAGACTCTTTCCGCATGAGGTAAAGGGAGAGGGGCATTTTTTGTGTGTTCTTAAAAGAGATGGATTAAACGTAGCTGTCAAAAACGGATTTATTCCGGGTGGCAGGATAGTTCCTGCAAGAAAAGAACAGATAAAGATCCTTGATGCTTTTTTGAATGAAACATTTGAAAAAGATGCCATAGACAGGCTTTTAGAAGGCAAAGTTATATTCATGTTCGGAGATCAGATGTATATCGCTCCAAAGGATATGCCGTCTTTTGAAGGATTAAAGGTCTTGCGACCGGGGCTTCATCTTGGAACGCTTAAGAAGGATAGATTTGAACCTTCACATGCGCTGGCACTTTTTTTAAAACCGTCGGATGTGAAGCTCACCTATGAAATCCCATCCGAAGATGATAATATAAAGCAATATCTGAACGGACAGACGCTTAGAGTAACACGAAGCGGAAATAAAGGGTGGTGTCTTATCACGACGGACGGATATAGCATAGGCTGGGCCAAAGAGGCGGGTGGAATGCTCAAAAATCACTATCCTAAAGGACTTAGGATAAATTATTAAAAGGAAAAGTATAAGAATGAAAAAGCTTCTTGTATATCTTAGGGATTACAAAAAAGAAATAGCGCTTGGACCTTTATTTAAGCTGCTTGAGGCATCTTTTGAACTTATGGTGCCTCTTGTTATCGCAGCTATGATCGATAAAGGAATCGAATCGGGGGATAAGTCATATGTGATAAAAATGTGTATGATACTTATCCTTTTGTGCGTTATAGGATGTGTCAGTGCGATAACTGCGCAGTTCTATGCGGCTAAGGCTGCGGCGGGATTTGCCAAAAAAGTAAAGAGAGCTCTTTTTAACAATATTCAGTCGCTTTCGTTTTCTGATATGGACAGAATCGGTACATCTGCAATGATGACCAGAATGACAAGTGATATCAATCAGGTTCAGCAGGGAGTTAATCTCACTATAAGACTTTTGCTAAGATCGCCCTTCATCGTCTTTGGTGCAATGATAATGGCATTTACGATTGATGTAAGGCAGGCCCTTATTTTCCTTGTGACAATAATATTATTGTTTGCGGTTGTCGGTGCGATCATGGGATGGAGTATTCCCAAATACGGCGAGATACAAAGCAGGCTCGATAAGGTTCTGAGACTTACAAGAGAAAATCATACGGGTGTCAGGGTTATCCGTGCTTTTGGACTTGAAAATGAGGAAAAAGATAAGTTTCATAAGAGTAATGATCACCTCATGGAGTTGCAAAGCTTTGTCGGAGGGATTTCCTCTCTTATGAATCCTGTTACATTTGCGATTTTGAACATTGCGCTTTTGATTCTCATTTACAAGGGTGGAGTCTATGTTGAAGCGGGCGAAATGACAAAGGGTGAAGTTGTTGCTCTTTACAACTATATGTCACAGATTCTCGTTGAGCTTATTAAGCTTGCCAATCTTATCCTTACGATCACAAAGTCTATCGCGTCTGGTAACAGGGTTCAAGAGCTTATTGAGCTTAAATCCTCAATGAGTGACGGAAGCGTTGATACTTTTGATAAAACAGATGAGCATGTTGTCTTTGACAATGTGTCTATGCGTTACGAAGGCGACAGTGAAGATTCGCTGGAACATATTAGCCTTACTGTAAAGCGAGGCGAGAGAATCGGTATAATCGGTGGAACGGGAAGCGGCAAATCTACGCTTATCAACCTGATCCCTAGATTTTATGATGTAAGAGAAGGAAATGTTTTAATAGACGGAAGGAATGTTAAGGAATATAAGCTTGATGCCCTCAGGGAGAGAATCGGTATTGTTCCTCAGAAAGCGGTTCTTTTCCACGGTACTGTAAGAGACAATATGCGTTGGGGTAAGAATGACGCGACTGATGAAGAGATATATGAGGCTCTTGGTATTGCACAGGCAAAAGAGATTATTGACGGGAAAGATAACGGACTTGATCATATGGTTTCTCAGGGCGGTAAGAATTTTTCGGGCGGTCAGAGGCAGAGACTTACCATTGCGAGAGCACTTGTGAGAAAGCCGGAGATACTTATTCTTGATGACTCGGCTTCGGCGCTTGATTTCCTTACTGACAAGAATCTAAGAAAAGCAATCGGTGAAATGAAAGATGCGCCGACTACTTTCATTGTGTCTCAGAGAACTTCAGCTGTCCATGATTGTGATAAGATACTTGTACTGGAAAATGGTGCGGTTGTTGGAATGGGAACACATGATAAGCTCCTTGAAACTTGTGAGCTATATAAAGAGATATATGATTCTCAGTACAAGAAGGAGGGAGCGGTATGAAGAAAGGTACGCTTAGAAAAGTGCTTCACTATGCGGGAAAGTACCGCGGACTTGTTTTCTTGTCGCTGATACTTGCGGTTGTTACCGCGGCACTTGCTTTATATATTCCAATCCTTGCCGGCGGAGCTATAGATCTTTTGGTTGGAACGGGTGATGTTGACTTTAATAAGGTCATGGCGGTTCTTCTTAAGATGCTTATTGCCATACTTATTACCGCAATCTGCCAGTGGATTATGAACAAAGCAAATAATGTCATCACTTTTAAAGTTGTAAGAGATGTGAGAGCTGAGGCTTTTGATAAGCTTCAAACGCTTCCTTTTGAGTATCTTGATAAAGTGCAGACGGGAGAAATAGTAAGTAGGATAGTTGCGGATATAGATCTTTTTGCGGATGGACTTCTTATGGGCTTTACGCAGCTCTTTACGGGAATAGTGACTATTCTTTTTACGCTTGTATTCATGTTCTATCTGAATTTCAGGATTGCGATAGTGGTTGTTGCGCTTACGCCTTTATCGCTTATTGTTGCGAGAGTTATCGCGGATAAGTCGTTCAAGCTTTTTAAGCTTCAAAGCGAAGCGAGGGCAGATCAGACTTCGTTTGTGGATGAGATGATAGGCAATCTTCAGGTTGTAAAAGCATTTGCGCATGAAGATGATAACATGGAGTATTTTGATGAGGTTAACGAAAAGCTAGAAGATGCTTCTACAAGAGCTGTTTTCGTTTCGGCTATAACCAATCCGGGTACAAGATTTATCAATAATCTGGTTTATGCTTTTGTTGCGCTGTTTGGTTCGTTTGTATGTATCGCGGGAGGAATGACCGTCGGCGGACTTACGATCTTTTTAAGCTATGCAAATCAGTATACAAAGCCGTTTAATGAAATCTCGGGCGTTGTGACTGAACTTCAAAATGCGCTTGCCTGCGCAAGGCGTGTGTTTGACCTTATTGAGGAAAAGAGTGAGGAGAAAGATAAAGATACTGCTCCCGAAAAGTTCAACGCTGAAGGTGTGGTTGATATCAGTGATGTTTCTTTTTCCTACGATAAGAAAAAGAAGCTTATCGAAAATCTTGACCTTAGTATTGTTAAAGGGCAAAGAGTTGCCATTGTCGGACCTACGGGAAGCGGAAAGACGACGCTTATTAATCTACTTATGAGATTTTATGATGTTGATAAGGGAAGCGTTAAGATTGACGGATATGATATCAGGGATATAAAGAGACTTGATCTACGGGATAACTTCGGAATGGTGCTGCAGGAAACATGGCTACGGCACGGAACCGTAAAGGATAATATTACTCTTGGAAGAAAAGATTTTACCGATGAGGAGATAATAGCTGCGGCTAAAGCAACCCACGCTCACAGTTTTATAAAAAAGCTTCCGGATGGATATGATACCGTGATCTCGGAAAACGGCGGCAATCTGTCGCAGGGACAAAAGCAGCTTCTTTGTATCACAAGAGTAATGCTTAATATTCCTCCGATGCTTATTCTTGATGAAGCGACGTCTTCCATCGATACTCATACGGAGATGAGGATCCAGAGAGCTTTTAACAAGATGATGAAGGGCAGGACAAGTTTTATTGTTGCGCACAGATTATCAACTATTGTTGAGGCTGACGTTATCCTCGTTATGAAAGACGGACATATAATCGAACAAGGAAATCATGAGACACTTCTTAACAAGAAAGGCTTTTACTACGAGTTGTATAACAGCCAGTTTGCGTAAATTGTTATGGCGGGGGCTATATTTGCGCTTGGAAGTCGTTAAATGATGTAATAGAATGTAAATAGATGTATTTAACATAAGAGGCATCTTTTTATACAGATAATGAGGGGCAGATAATGAAAGTGAATAAAGAAATCAAAAGGCCTGTTTTTGTTATTGGGCACAAGAATCCTGATACGGATTCGATCTGTGCTGCGATCACTTATGCAAAGCTAAAAAATGCAATAACAGGAGATGAATATATAGCGGGAAGAGCGGGACATCTCAATGAAGAAACGCAGTTTGTCCTGTCACATTTTGGCGTGCAGGTTCCTGTATATATCAAGGATGTAAGAACTCAGGTACGTGATATGGAGATAAGGATGCTCGAAGGAATCGGAGCGGATTTGTCTCTTAAAAGAGCATGGGCTGAGATGCGTGACGCCGAAGTCGTTACTTTGTGTGTTACGGAGAATGACGAGGTTAGCGGAATAATAACGACAAATGATATTGTTGAGACATATATGGATGTCATTGATCCGGGAATCCTCTCGCTTGCAAAGACGTCTTATCAGAATATTGTCGAGACACTGGACGGCGAACTTATAGTAGGCGATATCGGGGATATACTCGATAAGGGAAAAGTTGTTATCGCTGCTGCAAGTCCGGAGATGATGGAAAATCTTATTGAAGAGGGTGATGTCGTTATACTTGGAAACAGGTATGAGACTCAGCTTTGCGCAATAGAGATGAATGCGGGCTGTATCATTGTCTGCGAGGGTGCGGATGTTGCAAAGACCATTCGCAATCAGGCAAGAGAGCATGGAACAAAGATTATTACAACGCCGCATGATACATTCGTGGTGGCTAGACTTATAAATCAAAGTATGCCTATAAACTATGTTATGAAAAAAGATAATGTAGTTTGCTTCCATATGGATGATTATATCGAGGATATTCAGGAAGTAATGGCTTCCATGAGGCACAGATATTTCCCTGTCCTTGATAAGAACGAGCATTATGTCGGAATGATCAGCCGAAGAAATTTCCTCGGTGCGAAAAAGAAACAGCTCATTCTGGTAGATCATAATGAAAAGAATCAGGCGGTAAACGGCGCAGATTCGGCGGATATTCTCGAAATAATCGATCATCACAGACTTAGAACAATCGAGACATCGGGACCTGTTTTCTTCAGAAATCAGCCGCTTGGCTCAACCTGTACTATCATATATTTGATGTACAAGGAGTACGGAGTAGAGATTGATAAGGTGACGGCGGGACTTCTTCTTGCGGCTATTCTTTCAGATACGCTGATGTTCAGGTCGCCGACGTGTACAGCAATCGACAAGAAAGCGGGCGAGGAACTTGCTTTGATTGCGGGCGTCAATTACGAAGAATTTGCAAAAGAGATGTTCCATGCGGGTTCTAATCTTAGCGGCAAGACTGCAAGCGAGATTCTGCATCAGGACTTTAAGAAGTTTACCGTTGATGATATGAATATCGGTATCGGCCAGATTAATTCCATGAGCGCAGAGGAGCTTCTTGAGATAAAATCCAAGGTAGAGCCTGAGCTTAAGAAGGCAGCTGAAGACGATGGACTTGATATGCTCTTCTTCATGCTTACCAATATTATCGACGAGTCCTCAGAAGTTCTTTTCACAGGTGCCAAGTCGCAGTATACGATAAACAGCGCATTCGGAATAAATGCTTCCGGCGATAAAGCAACACTTCCCGGCGTTGTATCGCGTAAGAAGCAGCTCTTGCCGGCGATTGTTGAGGCGATTCAGAACTGATGCGGGGATTGGAACGGCTATTGTGAGAATATGAATAAAGTGTTATTGTAAGTGAATGAAAGCAATCTTCTGTTTGGGCAATTGGAGCCCATTCTTGGAAGATTGTTTTTTTGTTTTATCTAATAGAAATTTCTCCGAGATTAGAAAAAACGCTACGCTATGGATGCGACCGATGCGCAGAAGTATTATGCAAGCTAAAGCTTGCGCGCATTGGCGCGCAAAGAGTTTCTTTGCAACTCTTTGATCTCTTGAGCCGGATGTACGCGGCGTTTGTGCCGGAGGTGGCGCAGGAGCTTATATCAGTTCTGATGCCGATGCATGCTTTAGTGCCGGCGATAGTGATGGCACATTTGCATCATGGGATAAGCTGAAATAATGCCGAGGAGAAGTCGGAGAGAAGAGGGGAGTTTTGAAGAAGCGGTTTAGAAGAGGGGAAGATGAGGCGAAAACAGATGGAAGATATGACCTATAGAAGGAGAGATGCTGAGCCAAAAAATTGTTATATAGTAAAGGGAAGAAGCATCAAAATTATAAATGTCAACATTTTTTGATGCTTCATAAGACTTGCAAATACATGCTTGAAACATCGAAAAAATGTACATTTCCGAAATTTGATGCTGGAGAGACTGTATACTTGGGGGGATAGGCATCAATTCTAGATGTTCTCAAATTTATTGATGCTTATTACTTGTTTGGGGGCGAATGCGATAAATTCCTCTTGATTATAAGTTTTCTCTATGATATAGTAATAAAGCTGTACGTCATCAGAGGTGCAGTGTTATGCCGGCATGTCGGAATGGCAGACGATGCAGACTCAAAATCTGTTGTGGGTAACCACGTGTGGGTTCAAGTCCCACTGCCGGCACTAAGAAATACGCTTAAATAGTGGTGTTCAATAAAGTATGGGGCATTTCGTGGGGCATTATGCGAAATGTTCTTTTTTATTTTTGATTGTACAAGGCATTCTGGGATTCTTTGAGCGATATTCGTGTAATCATGGATGAAAAACTTTTTATATATTTATAAAGATGATAACTATGCTGTTTTGGTTTCAAACATGCTAGGTTATCTTTTATTTTATCTGAAAATGTATGAAGAAGTACCTTGTGCAGTTGCGCGTCATCGAAATGGGGAATGTGATCATCTAAGTATTACTCACTAGTCAGGATGAAATATGCCTTCAGAGAAGAAATGGCTTGAAATAAGGCATAGAATATGCCGAAGAAGTGGTGCTGGAGAAAGAGAAATATGCCTTCAGAGAATGAAAAGTTTGGAATGAGGCATACAATATGCTGTGGAAGTAATGCTGAGGGAAGAAAAATATGCCTTAAGAGAAGAAAAAGTTTGAGGTAAGGCATATTTTGTTTTGAGGAAGCACGGTTGCTGTAAGAAATATATGCCTTATAGCAAGCAAAAAAGCTGTATAAGGCATATTGATAAAAAAAAGCTTGTCGGGGCGCAAGTTGCGCGCACCCAATCAGACTAGAATCATCAATTCACGCTATCAGACTAGAACCACTAATTTACGCAATCATACAAGAATCACAAAAATCCGCAATCAAACAAGAATCAACAATTCACCCAACCCTCTTATCCTTGAACAAATAATATGCCAGCACGTGCAGGGCCTGCTTGAAGTCGCCGCCGCTTATTGCGGACAAGAGCTCTGTCTCGTTCAACAGCACTACGTTAAGAAATTCTGTATCATCAAGCTCCTGTGAAGCGGAGAGTGTGCAGTTTGTGGCACAGTATATGTGCACGTTACTGTTTGATATTGTTGCATTTGCGGGAATTGTGAGAAGGTGCGTCCAGTTGTCGGAGGTATAGCCTGTTTCTTCGCGGAGTTCTCGTTTGGCGGCTTCGAAAGCTTCATCTTCGGACGCGATAATGTTTTCCTTTGTTATACAAGGCTCACCTGCCACATCTTCTTTCTTTGCATATTCAATCCCGCCTGCGGGAAATTCTGTAGTGATCTCATCTATTCCGTGTCTGTATTGGCGGACACAGATGAAATTTCCGGATCTGTCGGTCGCAACTACAAGAGAAAAGCTGTGTTTTGAATAGTTATATACGGGCGTGATGGTCTGTCCGTCGGGGAGTTTATATTCGTTTCTTCTAAAATCAATCCATGCATCCTGGATGATATGTTCTTCATTTATTAGTTCCCAGTATAGTTTTTTCTCAAAATTGGTCATAAATTACCTCTTTTTTTATGTTTTTTACGCAATGTATTTTATCACAAATCAGGCTTTTGCTGATATAATATTTCGTAGGTACGTATATTTGAATGTATCGTTATTTCTTTATGAGGCGGTGTTTATATGAAACTATTGGCAGTTGATAAACTTGTGCCCGGACTTATCGTTTCGGAGAATATATATACGATTGATGACAGACTTGTTTTGGCTAAGGGAACAGTCCTTGATGAGAAGGACATTCTCAGAATAAAATCTCATTCTCTTTATAATATCTTCGTTGAAGATGACAAGCCGGTTGAGCGCAGTGCCAAAGAGGAGCCTACCCCAGAGGACTTTTTATCTTACGCTGATAAACTGAAGAATTCAGAGGGATTTATCAGATTTAAACGCGACATAGAGGAGAAGGCCAAAAAGCTTGAGGAATCATTTAAGATGATCGCCAATGACGGAGCACCTCTTGAGATAGATAAACTTACAGAACCCGTATACCACCTTTTTGTTGAGGCGGGTGGTACTGCCGGAGTTTTCGATATGCTTCACAATCTTAGAGATAACAGTGATGCTGTCTTTATGCATAGCTTAAATGTTTCCCTTATAGCAAATACGCTTGCAACCTGGATGAGACTTCCCGAAGATGTTGTTCGTGTCGTAACTGCGGGAGGACTTCTTCATGATATAGGCAAGATGCTCATGCCACCTGACCTTCTTAACAAGAAGGCGGCTCTTACAGAGTATGAAGAGCGTGTTATGAGAGATCATGTGACCAAGGGTTATGAACTTGTCAAGGATGAGGACATCGATCAGAGGATAAAGAACTGCATTCTTATGCACCATGAATTCAAGGATGGATCGGGATATCCGCTTCATCTTAAGGGAGATAAGATAGACGAAGTTGTTTCTATCGTTACCGTTTCCAATATATATGACGAGATGACATCCAGAAGAACCTACAGAGCGCCTATCTGTCCGTTTACGGTGATATCTCAGTTTGAAAAAGAGGGTATCAACAAGTTTGATCCCAATGTAATAATGACGTTCCTTGGCAATATCGCAAATACATTTATTGCCAACAGAGTTATGTTAAATACAGGGCAGACCGGAGAAATCATCTTTGTAAATGCAGATCACCTGTCACGCCCCGTTGTAAAATGCGGCGAGAACTACGTGGATCTTTCGTCAAACAAGAGTCTGTCTATCGTGGCAGTTATATAATTACTGCATCATTGGATTGTAAATGAATTATGTTTGTAGTATTCTGTATGTTGTAGAAATGGCCGTTGAGAGCACATTGTAGAATACAACATATTGAATGTTTTAGATTTGTTATGCGGAGCCGAACATGACTTGTAAAGAAGCGGATAAACTTATTCCATTATTTTTAGATGATGATCTTGATAACCGTGAACTTGCTGAATTCCTCAATCATGTTGAGACTTGCGCAGGATGTAAAGAAGAACTGACCATACAGTTTTTGGTCAAGGTAGGTATGAAGAGGCTTGAAGATGGTAATACCTTCAACCTTCGAAGTGAACTTGATGCTCTTTTGCTTGATGCAAATAAAAGGCTGACTACCAGAAGATATCTGGTGTTGTCGAGCTATCTTTTGCAGGCGGTGGTTCTTGCTCTTGGTGGAACGGCACTTTTTCTCGCACTTTTTTTATAGAAACGAGTTTTTTTTGTGGCTCTTTCGTGCCTTAGCAGGAATAAACTGCAGTTTCCTGTGATATTAAAATAAGCATTATGTTGGGGAAAAGTCATTGAGTATTAACGTTATTGACGCTACAAATTTCATAAAGGATGCATTTTACGCCATGCCTGTATTTTCCGATGAGAACGGAAATAATATCAGTGGCGTTTACGGTGCATTATATAAGTTAAAGAGCATGCTTTCAGAAAATGAAGAAGCTCTTTTTGCTTTTTCTTTTGAAAGAGATAATGAATCTGAGTATACACCTGCGGTTGTGGATCAGACGGAAAAGTTTGCGGAGATTCTTAAAGGTGCCGAAATTCCGGGACTTTTGGATGTATCAAATGGAGAATCCGCATCACCTGAACTGATCGCATATCTTGAAGGTGAACTTCTTAAACTGTCACCTACGGGTAAGGTTTCCGTAGTTCCAAAGTTTGAACTTAATATTTCCGTTACGTCAGATCTGGGCGAAGTTGAAGAGATTTTCAAAAAAGCTCATGAGTACGGAACAGGGGCAATAGATAATTACATCGGATATTTCCTAATGAGAGAGCGTGAGGCAGATAAATCATTAGGGAAAAAAGACACATTCGGTATAGCGCTTTGCTATGGTGAAAAGAACGTTATATATATTCCTTTAGAGAATTTTATAACCGAGTCGTACATAGGAAACAAGCTGAGCGAACTTAGCAAAGACTGCTCACTTGCCACATTTGATATAAAAGACGGATATGACTTATTTATGCCGTTTGAGATAAGCGAAAGAACTACGGGTTATGACAAGGAAGATACGGGATATCTGACTTCTCCGAAGTGCTTTGATACTCTTATCGGAGCTTATTTGTGCAATCCTATCAAGAACGATTACAGTGTTGAGGATATTTCCAAAGAATATCTTAAGATTCCTTTTGAAAAAAGAAATGATATATTTGGTAAAAGTGGGATAAAAGAAGCAGATGCGGGCAAGATAGCTGATTATGCATGTAAGGCGGCTTATATCTGCAAAGCTTGTGCGCCGCTTATAAGAGAGAAACTCTCAAAGACCGGAATGGAAAATCTTTTTTACAATATCGAGATGCCTCTTTCATACATTCTTTTTGCTATGGAAAAAGAGGGAATCATTGCAAAGAAAGATGAGCTTAAAGCGTATTCGGACAAGCTTGCAGTAAGGATCTCGGAGCTTGAAAAGGTAATTTACGAAGCAGCAGGATGTGAGTTTAACATAAACAGTCCGAAGCAGCTTGGCGAAGTTCTTTTTGAAAAGCTGGGACTTCCTGCAGAGAAGAAGACAAAGTCGGGATATTCAACAGCTGCCGATGTACTTGAAAAGCTTGCTCCCGATAATAAGATCGTTGCGGACATTCTTGAATACAGAGGTCTGGCAAAATTAAAGTCTACATACGCGGACGGACTTGCGGCTTATATCGCCGGCGACGGAAGGATTCATACAAGCTTTAACCAGACGATAACGGCTACGGGAAGAATAAGCTCTACAGAGCCAAACCTTCAGAATATTCCCATGAGAACCGAAGAAGGAAGACTTATCCGAAAGGTCTTTGTACCAAAGGAAGGATACGTATTTGCCGATGCGGATTACTCTCAGATCGAACTTAGGATACTTGCGCATATGTCGGAAGATAAAGGGCTTATCGATGCATATCATGAGGGCAAAGATATTCACAGGATCACGGCATCCAAAGTCTTTCATGTTCCTTTTGAAGATGTCACACCGCTTCAGAGGCGAAACGCCAAGGCGGTCAACTTCGGTATTGTATATGGAATCAGCTCTTTTGGCTTGTCCCAGGATCTGTCCATATCAAGAAGCGAAGCAAAAGAGTATATGGATAAATATTTTGAGACATATCCCGGCGTTAAGGAATATCAGGACAAAGTGATCGCAAGCGCCAAAGCAGACGGAGTGAGCGATACACTGTTTGGAAGAAAACGTCCCATTCCCGAACTTAAAGCGTCTAACTATAATCTCAGGCAGTTTGGCGAGAGAGTTGCGATGAATGCTCCGATTCAGGGAACGGCTGCAGATATAATGAAGATTGCCATGATAAATGTCTTTTTCAGGATAAAGAGAGAGAATCTTAAATCAAGGCTTATACTTCAGATTCACGATGAACTAGTTATCGAGACGGCACCTGATGAAAAAGATACAGTGACGGAAATACTTACAAAAGAGATGGAGAATGCGGCAGATCTTTCGGTTCCAATGGAAGTTGACTGCCATATCGGAAACGACTGGTATGAATCAAAGTAATTTACAGAATAAGATACAAAAAGGAAGAACAAACATTATCGGTGTTACGGGCGGCGTAGGTGCCGGCAAGAGCACTGTGCTTAAATACATAAGCGATAATTACAATTGCAAGGTTGTCTTTTCGGATGACGTTGCAAACGAGATAAAGAAAAAGGGGTATCCCGCATATGATGAACTCGTGAGGGTTCTCGGGCAGGAAATACTGGGCGAAGACGGCGAGATTGATAAGGCCAAAATGGCGACAGCAATCTTCGGAGATGTAAAAAAACTTGAAAAAGTGAATAAAATTTTGCATCCTGCAGTAAATACCTTTATTATTAATATAGTAGATGAAGAGAGACTCAAAAACAGAATCGATTTTGTTTTTGTTGAAGCAGCTCTTTTGATAGAAAATGGATATAAAAATATTGTCGATGAGCTTTGGTATATCTATGCCGATGAGGATACCAGAAGAAAGAGACTCAAAGATACAAGAGGTTATTCAGACGAAAAGATTGACGGAATATTTGCTCAGCAGCTTAATGATGAGACATACAGACTAAATGCGGATTTTGTTATTGATAACAGTAAAGATTTAGAATCGGCAAGTGAACAAATTAACAGTAAACTTGGAGAGTGGAGAGTATGATGGCAAGTTTGGAACAGACTGATCAGAAAGTGGTATTTGGTCTAGATATCGGAACAAGAAGCGTGGTTGGAACTGTCGGATACATGAATGACGGACAGTTTAATGTTATTGCGCAGGCGGTCGAGAAACACCAAACAAGAGCTATGCTGGACGGACAGATTCATGACATCGGTAAGGTTGGTGCTACGATAAGAGTTGTAAAAGAAAAACTCGAACAGCAGACCGACATACATCTTACGGATGTTTGTATAGCGGCTGCCGGACGTGTTCTTCGTACTGTCAGAACAAATTATGAGTATGAATATCCGGAATCACATGATATCACGGATGAAGATATATATAATCTTGATTCTGCTGCGGTTCAGCAGGCTTATTCGGAGTTTCTTCAAAAGAACACATCCGACCTTAAGTTTTATCTGGTAGGTTATTCCGTAATGCATTATTATCTGGACGGATATCAGATTGCAAACCTTGAAGGACATAATGCGGGTAAGGTAAGTGTTGAACTTATTGCGACCTTCCTTCCGGATGACTGTGTAGACGGACTTTACAAAGCGTGTGAGAGAGCGGGACTTAACGTTGCAAACCTGACTTTGGAGCCTATAGCTGCTATGATGGTTGCAATTCCCGATAGATTCAGAATGCTCAATCTTGCACTTGTTGACGTCGGTGCGGGTACATCCGATATCTGCGTTACCAATGACGGTTCTATAACCGCGTATGGTATGCTTCCTATCGCGGGTGATGATATAACCGAGATAATCGCTCAGCACTGTCTTGTTGACTTTAACCAGGCCGATGAGATTAAGATTGCGGCAAGTCATAACGACAGAGTTGATTTCATTGATATTATGGGACTTCGTAAGACCATAACGGCTAAGGATATTGCCAAGATCATAAGACCTCAGGTTGATATGATGGCGAAGAAGGCAGCAGAAGAGATCAAGAGATTGAACGGTGATAAGCCGGTTAGCGCCGTGTTCGTAGTCGGAGGCGGCGGATGCGTGCCCGGATATACCAAGGCTATAGCAAGAGAAATGGATATCCCCGAAGAGCGTGTTGCTTTAAGAGGTGAGGAAGTAATGAAGAGCATTACGTTCCTTAACAACGACGGAATAGAGAGAGATTCTCTTCTTGTAACACCGCTTGGTATCTGTATCAGCTACTACGAGGAAGCAAACAACATTATATTTGTTTCGTTTAACGGCGAGCAGACAAGGATTTACGATAACGGCAAACTTCAGATTATTGACGCTGCTATGCAGGCTTCATTCCAGAATGAAGATCTTTTCCCCAAGAGAGGAAAAGAACTCAGATATCTCGTCAACGGAAAAGAGAGAGTTGCTAGAGGCGAGCCCGGTGAAGCTGCTGTTATTACACTTAACGGCAAAGCTGCGGATATTCATTCAAAGATCCGCGCAAATGATATTATCGATGTAACACCTTCAACGGCAGGCGAGCCCGGAAAGGCTGTTATCGAGAATATTCCTGAATTTAAGACTAAGTTTGTTGTAAATGTAAACGGCGTAAATGTCGAGGCTTCAAGATTTGCGACTGTAAACGGTGAACCTCAGACCGCGCTTTACAATATTAAGAACGGTGATGACATTCAGATACTCGATTATAATACCGTTGAGCAGGTTGCTGCTTTAATGGATATTGAAATTACTGAAGATACGTATATAATCGTTAATAATGAACACGGTGACAAAACAACTCCCGTATATGAGAACTTCAAGGTTGAGTTTAAGGACAGAGAAGAAGCTATCATGGAATATTACAGGGATTTCCCCGATGCCGATGAAGTTGCCGTAAGTATGGCAAATGAAGAGGCATATGAGAGCGATGACTATGATGTGAGAAAATTTGACGGTCAGAGCGATCAGCTTGGATATGACGATCTTCCTGATGATGACGGTGAGTATCGCAGAAGCGAAGACTCTGTTAAGAATATCCTTGCAAGAGACATTCATATTCTGGTTAATAACGAAGCAGTTACACTTCACGGTAAGTCGGAGTACGTGTTTGTTGACATATTCGATTCTATCGATTTTGACCTCACAAGGCCAAACGGCAGAGCAATCGTTACGACCTTAAACGGAAAGACTCCCGATTACTTGCAGTCTATCCACGAAGGTGACAAGATAGAAGTATATTGGAAGTAAGGGGACTAGTTGATGCGTTTTACCAGTATTGCCAGTGGAAGCAGTGGTAACTGTACCTATGTCGGATCTGACAACACTCACATTTTGATCGATGCGGGAATCAGTATGAAGAGAATCGGGGAGGGGCTTAATAAGCTTGATATTTGTTTTGATGACCTCGATGCTATTTTTGTGACACATGAGCATGTGGATCATATAGCGGCTCTTCATACGATACTTAAGAGATACAACATACCTGTATATGCCACGGAAGGTACGATACAGGGAATAAGGAAAAGTGATAAAAAGAATGAGATGACAGGTTCCGTATTCTGTCCGGTTCAAGCGGATAAGAGTCTGTGTGTCGGAGATATGATAATAAATCCCATGACAATTTCACACGATGCTCTTGAACCCTGCGGATACAGGATATATTGCGGGGATAAAAAGATAGGCGTTGCGACCGATCTTGGCTGCTATACGGATTATACCGTTGAGTGCCTTTCGGGGTGTGACGCACTTCTTTTGGAAGCAAACCATGATGAGAGGATGCTTCTTGCAGGGCGTTATCCCTATATGCTCAAAAAGAGAATTTTGGGCGATACGGGGCATCTTTCCAATGCAAAGAGCGCAGAGCTTCTTTGCAAGATCTTAAATGATAAGATAAAGGGAGTTTTTCTCGGACATCTTTCAAAAGATAACAATCATCCCGATCTTGCTTACAAGACGGTAAGCGTTGAGATCGATATGGGAGACAATCCGTATTCAAGCGGTGATTTCCCTTTGATGGTTGCAGACAGAGCGGAGCTTTCGCCTGTTATCGAATTTTAAATAAGTGGAGGAAATATGAATAAGATTATTATTACAGTTGTTGGTAAGGACACAGTGGGAATTATTGCTAAGGTATGTACATATCTTGCAGATTCGGGAGTAAACATCCTTGATATTTCGCAGACTATCGTAAGCGGATATTTCAATATGATGATGATCGCTTCTATGGAAGGAATATCCAAAGATTTCAATACGGTTGCCGACGATCTCGAGAAACTCGGTAAAGATATCGGCGTTGTTATCAAGTGCCAGAGAGAAGAAATTTTTGATTCCATGCATAGAATTTAAGGAGACAACTTAATGATAAATACAAAAGAGGTCATCGAGACCAATGAAATGATCGAGAAAGAAAATCTCGATGTCAGAACAATTACAATGGGTATCAGCCTTCTTGACTGTATCGATTCCAATCTCGAAACACTCAAGAAGAATATATACAATAAGATTTATGAGTCGGCAAAAGACCTTGTTAAGACGGGAGACCAGATTTCAAGAGAGTTCGGTATCCCTATCGTAAACAAAAGAGTATCCGTTACACCCATCGCTCTTGTTGGCGGTGCGGCATGTAAGACAAAGGAAGATTTTGCCGAGATAGCAAAGACTCTTGATGAAGTTGCAAAGAAGATCGGTGTAAACTTTATCGGAGGATATTCGGCACTTGTCAGCAAGGGAATGACACAGGCAGACAGACTTCTTATTGAGTCTATCCCGCTTGCGCTTTCTCAGACAGACCTTGTTTGTTCATCAATAAATGTAGGTTCCACCAAGACAGGTATCAATATGGATGCCGTTCGTCTCATGGGAACAATTATAAAAGATACAGCAGAAGCAACCAAGGAAAATGATTCACTCGGATGTGCTAAGCTCGTTGTGTTCTGTAATGCACCAGATGACAACCCGTTCATGGCGGGAGCATTCCACGGTGTTACAGAAGCTGACAGAATAATAAATGTCGGTGTCAGTGGACCGGGCGTAGTTAAGACAGCGCTTGAAAAGGTAAGAGGAGAGAACTTCGAGATCCTTTGCGAGACTATCAAAAAGACAGCGTTCAAGGTAACAAGAGTAGGTCAGCTCGTTGCAAGAGAAGCATCAAAGAGACTTGGTGTTCCTTTTGGAATCATCGATCTTTCACTTGCACCCACACCTGCTATCGGAGACAGCGTTGCCGATATCCTTCACGAGATAGGTGTTGAGCATGCCGGTGCACCCGGAACAACTGCAGCACTTGCGCTCTTGAACGATCAGGTTAAAAAAGGCGGCGTAATGGCATCTTCATATGTAGGCGGACTCTCAGGTGCATTTATTCCTGTAAGTGAAGACCAGGGAATGATAAATGCAGTGGAAGCGGGAGCTCTTACACTTGAAAAGCTCGAAGCTATGACATGTGTATGCTCAGTCGGTCTTGATATGATCGCAATTCCCGGAGATACCAAAGATACAACTATCGCAGGTGTTATTGCCGATGAAATGGCTATTGGAATGATCAACCAGAAGACAACTGCGGTAAGACTTATTCCAGTTATCGGAAAGGGAGTAGGAGAGACTGTTGAATTTGGCGGACTTTTGGGATATGCACCCATAATGCCCGTAAATGGATTCTCATGCGATGCTTTTGTAAACAGAGGCGGAAGAATACCTGCACCCGTACACAGCTTTAAGAATTAAGAATAAAAACAAAAATATAAAACTTCCCGCAACCATTATAATGTGGCTTTCGGGAAGTTTTTTATCAAGAGTATTTGAGGTTAAAAGGAATAATGATGTTTGAATAAAATTCTTTTTCGCTGTTTCTGAAATCGGCTGAACCACCGTATGTTTCAGCTGCGGATTTAATTGATTTTAACCCTATACCGTTGCCGGAACGTCTGGTGGTGATATAGGTGTTATTTTTTTGCTTAACAAAGCCGTTGAAACTGTTGGTTGCAACTATATAGAGATTACTCATGTTTCTTTCAAGAATCTTTATATCTATCTTTCTGTCTTCCTCCGGAAGATCTCTGCAGGCAAGAACGGCATTTTCAAGAAGATTTCCGATTATATTGCACAGATCGATCGTTGATATCGTTATCTCTTTTGCAGGAAGAGTGACTTTGCAGTTAAACTGTATCTTTTCACTCTTGCATTGCCTCATATAGTGGTTTAGAAGAGCGTTCAACGAATTGTTTTTGCAGTAATATCTGATCTCGCTCTCGGGCATATTGTCTATATAATTACTTAAATATTCCCTGATTGATCTTATATCGCCGCTGTTTGCGAGAGAATCAAGAAGGCATATGGTATGTTTAAAGTCATGCCTTACTCTTGCTGTGGTCTCGATGTAGCTCTGCTGGCTTAGATACTGTGCCTCTTTCATCTGAAGGATATGATATTTTTCTTCATATTTAACGGCGTTCATTATCTCGAATACTATGTTATAGAAGATAACCGTCAGAATAATGAATACAAAGAACATTCCGATCAGAAGTCCCCAATAGGTTGAAAAAATATCATCGATGTAGAGTGAACTATATTTTCCAGGTCTTATGAGAATGCTTATTGCCATAAATATTACAGACACGGGCATTGTTATGATCCATATCTTGGATATTGTAAGCGTATCGACAAGGTTGCTTCCGTGGTCGTAAAGAGGAGACCAGAAAATAGCAAGGATAAAGAAACTCAGCGTAACACGTATAAATGTAGTCTCGATGTTGAAGCTGTCGGAATCGGACGCAGGGTTTACGATAGCGTCATATCCATACACCGCATTTATAATGATAGACATCATGGCACACATCCAAAGGTAGATCGCAAGGGATTTTGCAAGATCTGCAACAAGAGTTTGCTCGTAGATAAAATACAAGATGAAAACCAATAAAAGAAATGTAAAAGCTTTATTTGCATCAAGTGTAAGTGTTATAAACGAAAACAGTGCGGACAGTATTACCGTAATAGTGCTCATTCCGATAAAAAGCGGTTTTGTCCGGTACTTCAGGTTATTCTTAAACGGCAGGTAGCACATGATAAGTGCCGGAATAAGAATGAGGTTTGAAAAAAACATATTCAAAAAATTAAAGGCGTTCATCAGATAACTTCACTTTCGTTTCTAATTTTATTAAAGATATAATTCTTCCAGATCTGCTCAAGTTGTTTTTCTTTTCTGAGCGTGATGGGAGTCTGCATATCCCCGGCTATATAACAGCTTCCGTCTTTTAACGAAGTGATATAGTCCATATTTACCAGGATTCCTCTCATAACAGGAAGAAATCTGATGTCTTCGGTCAGAATGTCCGAGATCCTTGAAAAAGTCATTCTTACTTTATATGTCCTCTGATTCTTGAGGATGATCTCGTTGTAGTGGCCGATCGATCTGATAAGTGCGATATCTGAATACGGCACGGATACGTTATCTTTTTCATATGTAAAGAAAAGATAAGGAACATCTTCAGTCATTGTTTTTTTCTTTAGAAAATCATCCATTACCTTATAGAGTCTGCCTTTTTCGGCAGGTTTTGAGATGTAATCGTAGGCATGGATACTAAATGCTTCCGGCATGAATTCGTTGCTGGTCGAAAGAAAGATGATAGCGGTATCGGTATCGGTTTCCCGTATTTTTTTTGCGGTTTCGATTCCTGAAATGCCATTCATATAAATATCCATGAAGATCAAAGTATAATTATATTTTTTGTACTCGTATAGAAATTCTTCACCTCCGGAAAAGACTTCGATAGAAAGATCGAGTGAGTTCTCGTAAGCGTAACTCATAAGAATAGTTCTGAGCTGATCTGCATCAGAACGCAGATCGTCAACAATTGCAATATTCATTTAACAATAATTCCCCGTCATAAAATTAGCGTTTTGAAAAATATTTCATAATAGATTATAATATTATAATGCATCTTATGCCAAAAAAAAACATTTTATGACATAAATATTGCTTCGAAATCGCGTTGACAATAAAATTTTATACGTCAACGGCAAACGGTTTGACTTAAATGAGCGATATAGTTATGCAAAGAGGGGCACTTATGTTTAGAAGATTTAAAAATCTGTTTGTATTCGCTCTTGTTGCTGCCATCGGCACTGCAGGCCTTTCAGGCTGCGGAGAAAATTCTGAAACGGTTTCTGATATCGATCTTACGAAGATTCAGAGACTTTCTTATGATGCAACAAATGAGCATGAAATTGCGTTGGAGAAATTCAATAAAGGTTGTGAGCCTGCCAAGATCATCCGTGATGACAAGTCTCAGACCAATAAGAATTTTTGCCTGATTTTTCAAGGCGCAAAGGATTCTGTTACGGTAGAAAAAATACTTCAGATCCTCGATGAGAAAAATATCAAGGCCACATTCGCAATAACTGCGGCTACGGCGGCAGAAGATGATGCTTTGATCGATCTTATAATTCAAAAAGGACATGACATTATCGACAATGGTCTTAACGGCGATTCTTCAATTGATGTATTGTCTGATGAAGATATGGTCAGCAATTTTTCTGATTCCAGAAAAGTTTTTTCCACATTAATGGACGTTCCACCCGATAAGATGATGCTTAATACCACATATTACAATGACACGATATGTATGGCTGCATCCGCATCCGGTTACAGCAAGCTGGTTTCGCCGAGTTCGGGAAGTTATCTTAATGAAAAGAGCTTCAGAGACGATCAGAATACTTTCGAATATGTTTCAAAACAGGGAAACGGTAGAATTCTCGTTATCAAGCTTGATGAGTACGTGGAATCTC
The DNA here is from genome assembly GCF_900101605.1 of Butyrivibrio hungatei. Lineage (GTDB taxonomy): Bacteria > Bacillota > Clostridia > Lachnospirales > Lachnospiraceae > Butyrivibrio > Butyrivibrio hungatei_B. The sequence continues at coordinate 97,276 of NZ_FMUR01000011.1, read as the reverse complement.
TTGAGGTTGATCCGAAGGTTGAATACAAGGACCCTGCTATTGACGTGCAGCCGACCATAGTTTCGTCATCAGAGGAAGATGAAGACAAGAGAGATGTTGTTACCATGGTAGGATGGCTTCTTGATGCCATGCAGACACAGGGCATTGACAACGTTAAACTTGATAAGCTCAAAGCTCTCAATGATGAAGAGTATGTAAGACAGCTGTATGAAGAGACAGGCGGATATTCAGCCGAAGTATATGAAGAAGTTGCAACAATGCAGGATGTTACAGGTCTTTGCTTCTACGGAATTCCTGAGAATGTTGAAAGCGTTGATGCCATTACAAAAGCTCTTATTAAAGCAGGTGCAAAAGCTACTTTCTTTGTAAGCTCGGAAGATATAGAGAAGAACCCTAAGGCTGTTGAGAAAATCGTTAATTCGGGATTTTCAATAGCGACAAGAGGTACTACGGGAGGAAATATCAGTAATAAAGAATTCTATGATATTTATGTAGACCTCAAGACTTCTGTCAGAAGTATTCAGAAGAATTACGGACTTAAGGCAAAATATTACATGCCCGAGGATGAGAGCGAGATAACCGAAAATCTCAGAATTGCCGCAAAAGTTGCGGGACTTGATATTGTATCACCCAAGAATGATGCAATCCCCGAAAAAGGAAATATCAGTTGCTTCGATCTTACAAGAGAGTTTGAGATGGAGAAGCTTAATGCCTATATTTCTTCAACAGCAGGCAAAAATCAGCAGATTGTAGATATAACTGAACTTGTTCGTTCGTCTACATGTGCTCCGGTTACAGATAAAGAAACTCTTGAGAGTTTGAGAATGGAAAACCATGCAAGACTTGCTCAGGAGAGAAAGAATATATACACATCCGAAAGAGCGGTAACAATGACATTCTACGGAATCTCCAATAAGGCGGTTCTTAACGACGTTCTTTCAATACTTAAGTTAAACGGATATAAAGCAACATTCTTTGTGACACCTGATGAACTCAGCAGATGCGGAGAATCAATTACCAAGATCCTTAACGGCGGTAATGAGATTGGTATTGCATATGTAAGCAATTCTCAGGTCGACCAGAGCTACGACGAAGTTGCCGGATATATACTCGGTGCTCAGCAGTATGCACAGTGGAAGTATGACGTAAGAGTCTCTGTAGTTATGCAGCCTTACGGTATTCCCACCAAGGATACAAAGGAAGCTGTTGCTTCATGCGGATGCTCACTTGCGGGATATGAGTATTCAATGGTTCAGTCTAAGGACAGAAGTGCGGTAGACTTAAGCTTCTATACAACACTTGCAAAGAAGGTTGAGGCGCACAGAGGAAGCGTTATCTACTTTAATATGAATTATTACACCGCAGACCAGGATGCTGCCGGCGGTGACGGAACAACACTTCTTGCAGAACTTCTCAATAAGTTTATTGAGACAAAGATATATGCACTTACTTATAAAGATGTATACGGAAAGCAGCAGGCTTCGACGGCATATACCGTTAAGACCTTCTCTGAACTTGCATCTTCACAGTATGTATATTCACCTATAAAGAACTCGCAGAAGATTGTTTCAAACAACAACAATATTGTTGGGGCACTTCCCGATAATGCTACAAAGAATGCCTATATGGCAGGACATTACATTGGAAATCCCGATGTTACATATATCCCCGGATTTACCGAGGATGAAATGAAGACTTACGACAAGACAGGTAAGATCTCCAAGAATAAAGTCATCTTCCTTACATTTGATGACTGGGGATATGAACAGGATATAAATGAACTTCTTTATGTCCTTGATAAGTACAAAGTAAAAGGAAACTTCTTTGTCAGAACAAACAACGTTGCTGACAACCCGAACCTCTTAAGGGCAATCGCGGTTGACGGACATATGATAGGATCACATTCGAATTCTCACATGGTTGCATGGAATTCGACACAGAATCCGGATGGTACCTATACCTACGAGTCAATCAGTGAGGAAGCCGGTAAGAGACTCAGAGCTGACGTTGTAAACAGCTACTCGACTCTTAATAAATATTGCGGAGACGTTGTGGTTGACGGAAGGCGAGCGCTTTCGACAATTTACAGACCACCGACACTTGCAATGAGCCGAATCGCAATGGAGAACATTTTTGATGTAGGATTTACATATATTGTCAGCGGAGACTTCAGCTCGGGGGACTATAACTGCAGCTCTGTTGATGAAGTTGTCAATATATTGCGAAACGGCAAGAGCGCATGGTATGGAACAGAGACTATAGGAAACGGTTCGTGTATCGTTTTACATATGTCACCCAATGCACAGTTTACTGCCGAGGCACTTGATATCATGATTCCGGAATGGAAAGCTCAGGGCTACAATTTTGGCAGACTTGACGATTACCTAAGATGATTGAGGGGTAAAAGATGGAATTTCTTGATAAGTTCAAAAAGAAAAAGGGTTCTGTAAACAAAGAAGACGTTATGACTGTTGAAAAGAAGGACAGACGAGTTCTTTCACATGTTCCGGATTCAACAAACAAAAGAACTAATACAGAACGAAGAGGAAACAGTAACGACAATAAAAATAATGATTACGAGGCTTTTCTCAAAGAGAGTAAGTCGGGCGTAAGATATGTTACAGGCTTCCCTGTACATATGAGAAGCTACTCCAAAGAGGGGCCTAAGGTCAGCGGAGTGGGCAAGGTTGTTGATATATCAAACACCGGTATGCTCGTTGAAGTTGGCAGAGAGGAATTTAGTGCCCTCAGTACTAAGACGATGCTCAAGGTTGACTTCAGGGTTGTTCCCGGAAGTATGCCTGAGGGTAATGAGATGCGGGTTAGGCAGAAAGTAAAAGTTGTCCGCACTTTCATTACTTCCGACGGCAAGTTCATGATTGGAATAAATTTCGGCAAAGAGCTTCATAATTATGCCGCTGCGAATAAGGACAGATTCATGTTTATGTCTTCGGTTGTCCTTATCGCGTTTACGATCAGCTGTATCATCCTTATGAGAGCGGAGAGCGTCATTTACTTTAAGTTTAATAAGCTCCTGTATCTGTACAGTATGATCACGGCAGTGTTCCTTTTAAGTAGATATGTATTCGGTGCTTTTTACAGACCGAAGAAAGTGGACCCCGATTTCACACCGGGTGTTTCAATCCTTATTCCTTGCTTTAATGAGGAAGAATGGATCGGAAGAACGATTGAGAGCTGTGTGAATCAGGAATATCCGATAGATAAGCTCGAAGTCATAATAATTGATGACTGCTCGACGGATAAGTCTGTTGAAAAAATAAAAGAAACAATCGAAAGGTTAAAGAAAGAGGCAAGCGGTAAATACGATCTTGAAGGCAGAATTTCCTACTGTGTACAGGAAAAGAACGCCGGAAAGAGAGATGCTCTTGTAAGAGGATCGGAACTTGCAAAACATGAGCTTGTTGTGTTTGTTGATTCCGACAGCTTCCTCGATCCTTATGCCATAAGACATCTGGTTCAGCCTTTCAAAGATCCCAAGATGGGAGGCGTTGCGGGAAGAACTGATGTTGCCAATACATACACAAATGCACTTACCAAGATGCAGAGTGTCAGATATTACATTGCTTTTAGAGTTATGAAAGCGGCCGAAGGATTGTTTGATTCGGTTACATGTCTCTCGGGACCTCTTTCATGCTACAGGAAGGAGATCATCCTTGCGAACAAGGATGCATGGATGAACCAGAGATTCCTGGGGCACAGAGCTACGTTCGGTGATGACAGAGCGATGACAAACTTTATCCTAAGACGCTACAGAACGTCATATCAGGATACGGCTGTTTGCTCAACGATCGTTCCCAACAAGCATTCTGTTTTCCTTAAACAGCAGATGCGATGGAAGAGATCGTGGCTTAGAGAATCACTTATTGCCGCTTCGTTTATGTGGAAGAAAGAACCTTTCGCGGTGATAGGATTCTATATGGGACTTGTGGTTCCCGTAGCCGCTCCTTTAGTGGTTCTTTACAACCTTGTATATGTACCTTTGACACAACACATTTTCCCGACTGCATTTTTACTGGGATTATTCCTGATGTCATTCCTGATGAGTATGTCGCAGATGCTTCTCAGAAAGAGCTCAACCTGGGCGTATGGCCTTTTATTCTGCATTTATTATGAGCTTATTCTTTTGTGGCAGATGCCTATTGCATGGTTTACATTCTGGAAGTCCACATGGGGAACAAGAATGACGCCAAGTGACCTTGAAGAAGCTGAAAAAAAGCGACTTCGCAAGGAACAAAAAAGCAAGAAAAAGTCATCAGATAATAAGAACGTGGAATAAGGTGGAAATATGTATAAGATTGAATCATCAAAAGATATAAAGAAGTTGATACGTTCGATACTGGAGCTTGTACTTCTGCTTGCGCTTTTGGCTTTTGTATTGAACGCACTGCTGACTTCTACAACATACAGACCGTATAATCCTTTGGATACCAATGTGGTTTCACGTATGGATCACGGATTTATAGCTCTTTCATATTCCGGTGTTGCAAGGGACGGTAACGGTTCCAGGATTGGTGTCGACAGGCTGGATGAACATCTGAATGCTCTTAAGAAGAGCGGATATGTTACTATTACGCAAAATGACATCGACAACTATTACAACAAAGGTATCGCTCTTCCCGATAAGGCTCTTTTCCTTATGTATGAGGACGGTAGGAATGACACTGCTATCTTCTCACAGAAGATAATGGAGAAATATAATTTTAAGGCTACAATGTTTACTTATGCCGAGAAATTCAGAAGAAGAGATGCATTTTTTCTTATGCCGGATGAGCTTAAGAGACTTGAAGAGAGCACATACTGGGAACTTGGAAGTAACGGATACCGACTTGGATATATAAATGTATTCGACAGATACAACAGATATATCGGAGAACTTTCAAGTGAAGAGTATTCAGCAATGAGTAAGTTCTTTGGAAGAAATTACAATCATTATCTTATGGACTATATAAGAGATGAAAATGATGTTCCGAAGGAATCTTACAACGAGATGCAAAAGAGGATCCTTGGCGAGTACGGACTTATGAAGAGCGAGTACACGAAAGGGCTTGGAAAAGTTCCGGGCGCTTATGTGCTGCTTCATTCAAATACCGGAAAGTTTGGTGAAAATGACAAAGTAAGTGCTGTGAATGAGAAAGCAATCGGAAACACTTTCAACATGAACTTCAACAGAGAGGGCTACGCACTCAATAACAGAAAGAACAGCATTTACGATCTCACACGTCTTGAACCTCAGTCAAGCTGGTATACAAACCATCTGCTTATGAGGATTAAGAGCGATCTTCCCGAGGAAGATCAGAAAAATATAGAGTTCATCAATGGGGATGGTGACTCAACAAATTCATGGGAGCTTGAAAAAGGAGCTGCCGAGTACAGGAAGAATGATGAAATTATTGCGCTTACATCTCTTCCGCAGGAAATGGGTATCTTAAAATTAAAAGGCAGCGAAAACATTAAAAATGTTGAAGTGTCTGCAACGCTTAAAGGAAATGTACTTGGATGTCAGTCTGTCCTTCTTAAGGCAAACAGTAAGCTTGACGCCGGATTGGAAGTCAGACTTATGAACAATCACCTCTATCTTGTAAACGGTAAAGAAATCCTTGAGGATGTCGACCTTTACGACTTTGACGGAAAAGAAAAGATTTCCGTTGAAGAAGATATGAGAAATTCTCTTGCAGGTGAGTATGCAGCTTTTGCCAGATATGCATCAAGTCACAAAGAGGCAGAGGAGTACTCAAAGCTTTCAAACAATGCCAAGAGAGCAAAGGTCAAAACTCTGGAAGATGGTGGGGAAGAATACAGACCTTCATTCCAGATCGGAGATAAAGGAAACAGAAAGCTTGATATAACGCTTATTGACAATTTGATCACTGTTAAAGTCGATGACAAAGTCGTATTTGAAAATTATGAGCTTAAGAAAGTAGGCGCAGGAGCGGTTTATTTAAAGAGCGCATGGACAGAATACGGTTACAGTCAGAGAAATATTGCCGATGATGTTTATGACGGAGTATTTGAGAAAGTAACCGTAAAAGATATTGATAACGGCACAGTGTTGTACACCAATGTTCTTAAAGGTGTGCAGAATGTTCAGAGAAAAGCTGAGCAGATATTTAATTCGGTAATAAACTGGTTTATTACAAATATTTGATTGGAAGAAGCCTGACAACGAATAGGGGAGACTATGAATAAAAAAGCTTATGCAGTTCTTTCGGCGGCGATATTGAGTTTCGGATTATTCTGTGGCTGTGGGGACACTACAGATAATAAGAAGGATATCGCTATGGGAAATGAAACTGAATACGCTGCGCACGACGGCCAAAATGGGGATGAAGCCAAAGATGCGTCTGTATGGTACCCCTATTGGGACAATGACACTGCTGATGAAGAGCTTGCGGCTATAGGCGACGATCTTGGCACGATATGTTTTTTTGCGGCATATTTTGACGAGCACAGCAAGATGTTTATTCCCGATAATATTACGGACAAGATAGAGCAGTTTGATAAGTCGGGTTATTTAAAAGGAAAGACAACATTTCTTACAATAGTTAATGATAAGTTGCTTGATGAGGGTTCATCCCTGAAAGACACAGAGCTTTTGTATGAGATATTGGGGAGTAGTAACCTTGCGGAGAAGCACGCGGACAATGTAATAAAGCTCGCCAAGAAATCTGGTCTTGGCGGAGTTGAGATTGATTATGAGGCTATCAAAAAAGACACTGAGCTATGGGGGCACTTTAATGAATTTATTAAGGTGTTGTCAGAAAAGGCTTCGAAAGAGGGACTCCTGCTCAGGGTCGTATTTGAGCCATCAGCGCCGATAGACAGCTTTGAATGGCCTGAATATCCGGAATATGTGATGATGTGTTACAACCTTAAAGGCTATGGAACGGAGCCGGGGCCGAAAGCAGATGTGACATTCATCAAGGATATGTATGAGAAGATGACCGTCCTTAAAGGAAAGACCAATTTGGCATTTGCAACGGGAGGATTTGATTTTGCCGAGGACGGTTCTGTAAAACAGGTTAATTACGCAAATGCAGTCTCTATCTGTGAAGAATATAACGGCGAGATTGTAAGAGACCCTGAAAGCAGTGCGGTTCATTTTGAATATACCGATGATATTGGTGAAAAGCACGAGGTATGGTACGCAGATCAGGAAACTCTTAAAGTTTGGATAAGTACAGCCAAAGAAGCCGGATGCGAAAAGTTTTCGATATGGCGACTTGGCGGAAACTTATAATTGTAAATTGATAAACAGGAAAACGATATGAAAAAGTCATAAAACCGACATTAAAAGTAAGTCTATTAATGGCGATTTTATGACTATTTTAGTGCAAAAAAAGTAGTTGCAATATTGGAAATGAGATGATATTATTTTAGTGTACTAAGTTGAATAGTACACTTACTGTGATATTTTATTATTTCATAAATTATTGACGGATGGGAGAACTATGAAAATTATAGACTACCAAGACAGCAGACCTATTTATGAGCAGATAGTCGAGAGTTTTAAAATACAGATTTTTAAAGGTATACTCCGGGCTGATGAGCAAATGCCTTCTGTCAGAAGTCTTGCAATGGAACTTTCCACTAATCCCAATACGGTTCAGCGTGCATATGCGGAGCTGGAGCGGCAGGGATTTATTTATACTGTTAAAGGCAGGGGAAACTTTGTCAAAGGTGATGATACGCTTAAAATTACAAGGAAGCAGGAAGTGATTGATGAGATCGTTGATCTGCTTGTTGAAGCAAACGGTATCGGGATTCCCTATGACGAAGTATTATCGGAGATAAATGAGAGGATAGCCGAGCTTAAGAAGGAGGATGGAAAGGCGTGATTGAGTTAATCGAGCTTAATAAGGCATTTGATGACATCAAAGCTGTCAATCATGTATCACTTAAGATTGCTGACGGAGAAGTCTTTGGTCTTGTTGGGACAAATGGGGCAGGAAAGAGTACAACATTAAGAATAATTGCAGGAGTTATCAAACCGGATTCGGGTGTTGTCTGTGTTGATAACAGGCCTGTTTATGACAATCCTGATGTGAAGAAGGATGTTTTTTATATTTCGGACGATCAGTATTTTTTCCCAAACAGTACACCTGATGATATGGCAGGCTTTTATGCATCGGTATATGAGAATTTTGATAAAGAGAAGTTTAATAAGTTTTTGACTGGCTTTGGCCTTGATAAGGACAGAAAGATAAATACTTTTTCAAAAGGTATGAAAAAGCAGGTTTCAATTTTATTGGGATTATGCGCCGGAACAAAGTACCTTCTTTGCGATGAGACTTTTGACGGACTTGATCCCGTAGTAAGACAGGGAGTAAAGAGCCTTTTTGCTGCCGAGATGGAAGACAGAGGTCTTACTCCCGTAATCGCTTCACACAATTTAAGAGAACTTGAGGATATATGCGATCATGTGGGACTTCTTCATAAGGGCGGCGTTATTTTGTCGGAAGATATCTCGGACATGAAGCTTAATATGCAAAAAATTCAGTGTGTATTCAACACAGATGAAGATGAAGAGAAAGCGCTTGAGGGACTCGATGTGCTTATACATGATAAACGTGGAAGACTCCATACCATAACTGTCAGAGGAGAAAGAACAGATGTGGAGAATGCATTTAAGCGTGCGGATATGGTCTTCTTTGAAATGTTAGCGCTTACATTGGAAGAAATATTTATCAGTGAGACGGAGGTGGTTGGATATGACATCCGCAAATTCATCATGGGTTGATAAAGTTAAAGCAAATAAAAATATTATGAGCAATAAGAGCTTATGGTCATATATATTGGTGGCTCCTGTTATGTTTATAGCTTTTATTGTGCCTATGGTGTTGTGGTTCATCAGATCGCATCATTATGGAATTGAGCATGAGCAGGATGCAGCTCAGTTATTGTTTGAAAAGCAATCGGTAGTTATGCACGCTTTGGGACTTGGATCAATGTTTTATGTTCTGATCGGTGCACTCGGAATAATATATGCATTTACAAAGTTTTCTTATCTTTTCAGTATGAGTAAGCTTGATTTTTATTTGAGTCTGCCAACTACAAGTGCCAGAAGAATTCAAAGCGCATATATGGTTGCCGTTAACAACTTTATCGCTATATTTCTTGGCGTTGAGGCTGTTGCTGTTCTTATTGCGGCAGCGTTCGGTGCTATAAATACCGCACTTATAATAGCAATTCTTATTCAGACGGTGAGAATGATCATATTTTTCTATACGTGCTTTACTATTACAACTCTTGCAATATTATTGTGCGGAACAAGGATGATCGCACTTGTATTGACTGCAATAATGCTTTATTTTCCCTATATTTTGGGAGAAGAGTTTCATTATTTGAATCGCATGTTCTTTTCAACAGCAAGTGAACTGTCTGAAAACACCGCAGTTTTGTCGCCTTGTAATGATGTGCATAGTGTGGCGAATATCATAATGAATAAATTCAGATTTTATTCTGTTGATAAGGTATTTGATGTTTCATCGGTCATGAATACGTATCTTCAAACAGTCAGATATGACATAGATATGATAGTAACGGCTGTTATTGCGACTGTTCTCGTTGTATTCGTATATAAGCACAGAAGGGCAGAGCATGTAGGCAAAACTGTCATCTTCAGACCTGTCAGATGGGCTTGTAAGGTTCTTGTATGTGTGATTGCTTCGCTCGGGGGAATGGTAGTTATTCGTTCCATCTTGGATTCGGCATGGAGCAGAAAGCTCTATATCATTCTTTGCATTGGGATGCTGGCAATCTGTGTTTTTGTCGGATCACTTATTGAGATCTGTCTTGATTCCGATATTAAGAGCTTTGCAAAAGGAAAACGTCAGACTTTAATGGCGATGGCTATCTTATTACTGATTTTTTTCATATACAAAGGTGACCTTCTTGGATACGACAGTTATGTTCCAAGTGCGTCATCTGTTGAAAGCGCAGCATTATTTTACGACGATTTCGGGTCAATGTATGACAACAAGTATTATTACAATTTTGATTCCAGAATAGATTGGTCTTCGTATTCTTTTTCCAATATGAAGATCACGGATATGGATGCTTTTATTCCCGTTGTTCAAAAAGGAATGGAATGTGCCAGAAAATGTAACGGAGATTTTGATAAGGCTGAAAAATATGGCTGGGAGCAAAAGGTCCTCTATAATTTAAAAGACGGAAGAAGAGTCTATCGTGATATCATAATTCCTTACGATATAGATCCGGCGCTTATGGATAAGCTTACAGGAAGCGAAGAATTTATAAAAGGACATGCCCCTTGTTTTTATGAGGGGATTTTCACTACTGAGAATCTGACAATGGCAAATTCATCATTGTCCTGTTCATTCCCCGGGGGTGATGAAAGTACCAATAATGTTTCTGTTATTTATGATGTTGTTGAAGCCTACAAACAGGATGTTTTGGAAAATTACAAGTATTCATATATCAGAGATACAAGTGCTATAGGTGAGTTATTCTTAACTTGTGGACCTACTTTATCATGTAATTTTCCGGTTTATGAAAGCTTTACGCATGTAATTGATGTATTGAAGAAAAATGACCTTTATGGCGGAAAAGATTATCCTTTTGATATGATAAAAGAACTTTCGGTTGATAATTATTTTCCGGGATATAACTTTGCCGAAATGTCTGAAAATGAGGCAATGGAACTATATTTTAAATGGTTTTATGGGACAAGGGAATATGGCTTTCAATCCAAAACATATACAGATAAAGATAAGATAAAAGAAATATTGGACAACTGTACATATGAAAATTATGCGGAGTGGGAGTATCCGTTCGATAAAGTTGATAAGCAGTTCAATTTATATTTTGATGACAAATATAGGGATATATTTGAATGTAATTTTGCATTTAAGAAAGGTTCTGTTCCCGAGTTCATTTATGAGGATTTAAATAAGTGAGGATAAAGTCTTTAATTACCGAAAGAATTAAACAACCGAAGCAAAGAGTAAAGACTGTCGGAAAGAGAGAACTTATTTCATGGTTCTTTCTTCTCCCTTCGCTGATCGGCGTATTTGTTTTTTTCGTGGCGCCATTCATGGTTATCATTGCTTATTCATTTATGAATAATCCGGTACAGAAAGAGTTTGTCGGATTCAGCAACTTTGTTAATGTCTGGAATAATGAAGCATTCAGGAAAGCGGGACTTAATACTCTTAATTTTTCTTTTACGGCAGTGCCGCTTGCGGTTTTGTTATCGCTGATACTTGCTGTCGTGATGGAATCGAGGATTCCGTTTAAGAGTTTTTTCAGATCGTCATTCCTAAGCCCGCTTATGGTTCCGACTGCGTCGATAGTTCTTATATGGCAGGTAATGTTTCATCAGAACGGAATCGTAAACAATGTTCTGGCAACACTTGGAGATACATCCAAGACAGACTGGCTCAAATCGGATAAGGCATATGTTGTTTTGCTGACGCTTTTCTTGTGGAAGAACCTTGGATACAACATGATCTTGTTTATGTCGGCACTCGGAGGTATTCCGAAGGAACTTATAGAAGTTGCAAGAATAGAAAGTGCCGGTAAATTTCAGATATTTTGGCATGTGAAGCTTAGGTTTATATCACCTACAATAATGTTCGTGACTATAATGTCACTTATCAATTCATTTAAGGTTTTCAGGGAAATATACCTGTTAACGGGGGACTATCCTTACGACACGCTTTATATGCTGCAGCATTATATGAACAATAAGTTTGCATCGCTGGATTATCAGATGCTTTCATCTGCGGCGATCATTATGTTCATAATAGTATCGATACTCATATACTTTTTACTTAAATTTGAGGACTCATACGGTAAAGACGTCGAGGGATAACAGCTTATATGGAAAATGAGTTTAGCAAAATATACAGAAAACGAATACAACAGAAAAAAGAACTGGAAGATAAGACAAAGAAGATCATAGTAACGGTTGCGGCGATTGTTTTTGCATTTTTCTTTATTATGCCGACGCTCCTTACGTTTACCAATTCATTTATGGCTGCGACGGAGATAAATGCAAACTACGGTTCGGTCTTCGATAATTACAACAAAAGTGACGGAAGTGCCAGGACATATATTTCAAAGACTGTGAATCTTAAGTTTATTCCGGACATGGTCACTTTCAATCAGTATTTCACAGTTCTTTTAAAGAGCCCCGAATATCTTTTCAAGTTCTGGTATTCGGTGATATATACGGTTCCGATAGTTTTCGTGCAGCTTGCACTGGCTTCGTTTGCGGCCTATGGTTTTTCAAGGCATGAGAGCAGGGCAAAAAAAGTGATCTTTTTTATATACATCATATTGATGCTTATGCCGTATCAGGTCACACTTGTTCCGAATTACCTGGTTTCTGATTTCCTTGGGATTCTTGATACAAATTGGGCAATCTGGTTTCCGGGATTTTTCTCACCGTTTGCGATATATCTTCTTACGAAATTTATGAAGCGAGTTCCGAAAGAGCTTACGGAAGCGGCAGAGATAGACGGAGCGGGTGAATGGGAAATCTTTTCCAGGATACAGTTTCCGCTGTGTAAGGGCGGAGTTGCTTCAATTATGATATTGGTATTTTTCGACTATTGGAATATGGTCGAGCAACCTCTTATCTTGCTTAAGGATGCGGATAAACATCCGCTTTCGGTATTTTTGTCTAAGATCAATCAGGGTGAGATAAGTCTTGCATTCGCAGTTGCGATAATTTATTTGATTCCGCCGTTGTTATTGTTCTTGTACGGCGAAGATTATTTAGTGGAGGGCATTTCCTACCAAGGAGGAGTCAAGGGATGAATAACGAAAATCAGCTTGTGGTTGAAGACAAGGATACAGACAAAGATAAAGGTAAAAAAAGGGATAAAAAAGATATTGTAAAGAACATAGCCATTGTTTTTCTTTGCATTATGCTTGCGCTGACTTTTTTCTCAAATACAATTATGAACTATTCGCTTGCCCAGGTTGCAACAGTTTCGGTTGACAGCGGAGAGATAGTTAAGGAAATTCCGATATCCGGAGAGATCGTTGCAGAAGATCCTTATGAAGTAACGGTGAAGGAATCAAGAAAAATCTCCGGTGTTGCGGTAAAAGAAGGCGCGCATGTAAAGAAGGATGATATTCTCTTTTATCTTGATGATATCGAGTCGGAAGAGTTTCTTGCAGAGAAAGAGAAGCTTGATGAGCTTGAACTTAAATATGATACGGAGCTTTTTTCCGGAAATGTGCCGGATGATGTAATCACAAATGTCCGCAAAGGAAAAAAGTCATCACATGATAAATATCAGAGTGAGTTAAAGGCTGCAACGGACAGATATGATGCGGCACTTGATGCAGACCGTGCGGCTCAGGCACAGATTGATGCAATTACGCAGAAAGCAACTACGGATAAGGCAGACAGTGATTATAACGCAGCAACTCCGGGATATACACTTGCGCAGGCTCAGGCAGATCTTGCGGATGCGCAGGCTCGCGGAGATGAAGACAGAATTGAAGATCTCCAGAAGAAGGTTGATGAGCTTACAAAAGATCAGAGCCAGCTTAACAACCTCGGAACTCAGCTAGATGCGGACAATCAGAAGAAGCTTGCCGCAGCTACGGCAGAAAAGGCAAGAACCCAGGCTGAGCTTGAAGCTGCCACAAAAGAAAAAGAGAAAGTGCTTGCAAGCCTCGGATCGGAGATCGGTCTTACAGATTTAAAAGATAAGATTGCAGAGTCAAAGGCTAAGCTTGCAAAACTTGAGGCTGAATCAACGGGAGCAACCATTAAGGCACCTGTAGACGGAATTATTTCAAGTATAAATAAAGTGGCAGGAGAAAAGACAAATGCCGAAGAGCCCGTTGCGGTCATTCAGGTTGACGGAAAAGATATGACACTTGAGTGTTCTGTAAAGACAGAGCAGGCAAAGCGAGTGAAAGTCGGAAATGTTGCTACTTTGACAAATCCATACAGCTTCGAGAAACCGGATTCCTTTAAGGCGATACTTAAGTCTATTAGGAATGACAAAAAAGACCCCGCCAATATGAAGGTTTTGACCTTTAAGATTGAAAGCCCCGAGGTTACGCCCGGTCAGGAAATATCTCTTAAGATGGGTGAAAAGCCAAAGCATTACGATATGATCGTTCCAAACAATGCGGTCAAGGGCGGAGACAACAAGAGTTATGTTCTTGTTCTTACAGAGAAAAACTCACCTCTCGGAAACAGATATATTGCGACGAAGGTTGATGTAAATACTCTTGATTCAGATTCAAAAAACACGGCTATTGAAGGTAATCTTCCCGAATATTGCAGTATTATTACAACAGCTTCAAAGGCAATAGATCCGGGCGACCAGGTAAGACTTGCAGAGAAATAATTATGGATAAAGAAAAAGTATCAGAGTTTAATGATAAAGCAAAAAACAAAATAAAGACTTTTTTTATCGAAGCAAAAGTACCTCTCATACTTATTACGATACTGCTTTTGATAGATCTTATTCTTGGAATCATAACAAGATTTTTGGTTGGAAAGATGCCGGATCAGAATGTCATTGATAGGATATCGGCAGATGAAAACTGGGCACATGTAAGTGTTTTTTATGCCCAGAATCAGTGTATAGATGAAAATTCCATCAAGAAACTTGAGTATGATTTTAAGAACAAGATGGTGGATGAAGGTGGAATAAACGAAAAAAAACTGGATTTTTGTAGCTGTTACAGCGCTCAGGGTGCTGTAAGCATAAGCTATGACAGTGATAAAGAGCCGTACAAGGTTCGTGCCATAGGAGTGGGCGGCGATTTTTTTCTTTTTCACCCGCTTAATTTTGTAGCGGGTAGTGCTTTTAAAGACGATCCCACAATGCCTAATTATATTGTACTTGATAAGCAGGTGGCATGGGATATATTCGGATCAAGCGATATTTGCGGAGAAGTTGTCTATATAGAGGGTTTCCCACATTATGTCGCAGGTGTCGTAGACAGAGATGAGGGAAGATTTAATGAAGCCGCAGGACTTAAAGAGCCTATTATCTATATGTCCTATGAAAGTCTTTCAAGATTTGGAGAAATTTACAGCGGCAGAACAGTAGAAAAAGAGATTTCCGAAACCGGACAGAAAGCGAAGTTCGGCGGGATCAATTGTTATGAGATTGCTTGCCCCAATCCTGTAGAAGGGATTGTTTGCAAATATATTACTGAAAGTTGCGGCCTGGATGGCGGATCGGTGCACATCTGCGAAAATTCAGAGAGGTTTAAACCTATGTCGCTTCTGGAAGTTGCAGCTTCTTTTGGAACAAGAAGCATGTGGCAAAAGGCTATATATTATCCCTATTGGGAGAATATAGCCAGAGGATATGAAGATATTTTATCTGTCCTTTTTGTAATCGGATTGTTTCTGAAAGTGAGTGCCGGTGTGACAGTCATCCTTTTTGTGAAGAGTTGCTATGTGCGCAGGGAGACTGATTTTAGCGGATTCATGCAGAAACTTGCCGATAAGAAATATGAACTCGAAGTAAAAATGAATGACAGAAAGAAGAAAAAAGAGGATAAGTAAATGGGAAAAAGACGATTTGTCGGGAGAGTAGTAAGTGGTTTGCTGGTTTCCGTTCTATTGGCAACATCATTGACCGGATGCGGTAAGAAGAAAGATAAAGGCGTTTCATTGGAAGAAGCCAAGAAAATTGATAAAAACTGTATTTTTAAACAGGAAGATCTTGAGGGTATTCTTGAACCGGGTGAAGAAGTCGGGGTTTTAAGCAGTGCAGGCGGCAAGATTAAGCTGTTTGCCCAGACTGAAAAAGGAAAGACCAGATTGATCACTTTTAATCCGGACGGATCGGATGTTCAGTCTGTTGATGTCGGAAGCGGAAAGAATTTTTATGTATACAATTGCGTGTTTGATAACGACGGAAATGCTTACTTGAATTGCTTTGAGGGCGATAGAGAGGCGTTGTACGGAAGAGGCGGAGAATCAGATGATTCTGAAGAGGCCGGTTCCGAAGAAGCTTCATCTTCCGATAACTCAGTAGCAGATGCTTCTGTGGCAGAATCCTCTGCATCGGAATCTTCTGTAGCAGAATCTTCTTCAGCAGAGACTTCGGCTGAAGAGGCTGAACCTTCTGAAGAGAAAAAGCAGGAAGGTGATGTTTCCGGGGAGGCTAAATCTTATTTTGTAAAACTCGATTCTTCAGGAAAAGAGATTGCAAAGGTTGACCTTGCTCAATTTGCTCCCAAAGATGCACAGGGCATGGAAGAAGGGTTCAATCTTTATGGTATGGTATGGACTGAGAAATACGGTATTCTTTGTCCTTCAGAAAATGGAATACAAACTTTTGACGAGAAAAACGGTCCTCAGATGCTGATCGAAAAGAAGAAAATCTGCGGTGATGACGGGTGGATCAACAATCTTTCAAAATTATCCGAAAATGAGCTGCTTATAACTTATTATGCAGGTGATGGAGAAGGCGGCGAAGTAAACGCAATTCTTGATCTTGATAAGAAAGAAGTTGGAAAAAAGCTTGAGGGATTCGGTAAGTATGGCAATTATCAGTTCTTTACGGGCAGTGATGGTTCCCTGTATGCATCTGATGACTCCGGAATTTATAAATATGATATGAACGGTGGCAAGCTCAATAAGCTTGCAGATTTCAGAGATTCAAATATCGGCACGGGTGGATATATGTGGCTTGAGACCGTTGCATTAAGCGATACAGAGTTTATTGTAAATATTCCCGGACCGGATATGGGCACTAGCATTACTTCAACTTTGGCAAGACTTACCAAAGTAAATCCGGAAGATGTAGTTGATAAGACAGTTATTACATTGATGGCACAATACATGAATGGTGATATCGGGAATGCGATCATGAAATTTAACAGGTCAAACGATAAGTATATGATCAAGATGATCAATTATGATACTCTTTATCAAGATGATTGGGAAACTGCACGAAAGCAGTTCAATCTTGATATTACATCCGGAAAAGCGGCTGATATTATTTGTGTTTCAAATAACGAAGCGTCATTACGTAAGTATGTTGATAAGGGAATATTGCTTGACCTTACACCTGCTTTTGAAAAAGGCGGACCGCTCGGTGATATTGAATATCTCCCCAATGTGGCTGAGATGATGAAGATTGACGGTAAATTATATACATTCATGCCTTCGTTTTATGTTGAAACATGTTCAACAAAAACTAAATTCCTTAACGGAAAAACTACTTTGTCGTTTAAGGACTGGGATGATATTATTACCTCTAACGGTGCCAATTATGATCTTGCATTTGGAACCTATGTATCCAGAGAAAATCTCGGATCATATTTATGGACATATTACGGCGATAAGTTTGTTGATTGGAAGAATAAGAAGTGCAACTTTAACAATCCGGAATTTATTGAGTATCTTAACTTTGTAAATAAATTCCCTGATGAGGAACATCAATTTGAAGGTGAAGAAAACGGAGAGTGGGTTCCTGAAGAAAAATTTGTTCAGGAAGATAAAACATTGTTCTACAGAACATATATCTCAAGCTTTGATGATTATGCACGTACAGCACAGCTCACTTTTAAAGAGGACTTTGAATTTGTAGGTTTTCCTAATGAGGGAGGAGAGAATCTGGCAGTAATTTCTCCTTCTACATTTGCCGTAAACAGCAAGACAGAACATAAGGAAGTTATCTATGACGTGATTAAGAGTATTATGACTGCGGATAAAGAAGCTTTCTATGGTTTCTCTCCGGTTAAGTCTAAGTTCGATGAACAATTTGCAAAAGCTATACAAGAAAAGTCCGAAGATGATATTGACGCGTACGGGTGGGATCCGGTTACCGATAAGGAAGTAAAGGTAAAGCCTCTTTCTCAGGAACAGGCTCAGAAGTTGAAGGATTATATCCTTGGTATTAAGGCAACGGATTGCTATGATGAGGAAGTGTCCAAGATTGTTGAAGAAGAAACTGCTACATTCTATAGCGGACAGAAGACTGCCGAGCAGGTTGCGGAGATTATTCAAAACAGAGTTACAACATATCTTAATGAAAATAGCTGATTTTATAGGAGGGTACGCGATATTTGCGTATCCTCCTATGCTATAATAAAGGTTAAAAGTGGAGAAAAGAGTATGGAAAAAGAAAAAATATCAAAAAAAATTGTTACAGGCATCCTTGCATCGGTGCTTTGTGTCACAGCTCTCGCAGGATGCGGGAATAAAGCTGCCGACGGAATGACTGTTTTGGAGGAAAAAGTTCCACAGCAGGCGGACAGCGGCATTTTTAAACAGGAAAAAATCGAGGGAATAACAAAAGACGGTGAATATCTTGAATTCTTTGATCTTGAAGGCGGAAGAGTTATCACCGTAGCTCACGGACAAGACGGAAAACGCAGATGTGTTTCTTTTAAACCCGACGGTTCCGATATAAAATCTTTTGATATTGCAGGCGACGGAAACAGTATGTCAGCTCTTTTTACTGCCGACAAGGACGGAAATCTTTATATGCAATATCAGGAATTTGCCGAGGAAAAAGGAGGCGCAGAGGATGAGGAAGGCGTTGCTCATGCAGGTGAAAATGACGGCAGCCTCGAAGCGCCCGGTGATGATGAGAATGACGATGCAAATGTTGGGGATTCAGCTCCTGCAACCGAGGAAGGCGCTGAAGATATTTCTTATAAAGTGAGTGAGGCTTTTCTTGTGAAGTTTGATGCTACAGGAAAAGAAGTTCTCAAAAAGGATATCGTTGATGCGTTTTCGGGAGAAGAAAACTTTAGTGTTAACGGCCTTGTCTGGACTCAGAAAGACGGCCTTTTGTTCAATACAACCAAAGGAATCATGAAATTTGATGAGAACAGTGGGCTCAGTTCTGTTATGGAATGCAGCGATTTCGGCGATTCCTACGAGGGTTATTGCACTCTCTTTAAGGGAGCGGACAATCAGCTCTTTGCTTCGATATACAGGGTCGATGGCGAAGGATATATGTGCTGCAAGGTGGATCTTGACAATAAGAAACTCAGCGATCCCCTTGGGGTTTTTAATGAAAATTATTATGATTTCTTCTCAGGCGAAGGTTATGATTTCTTTGCCGCAGATACCGATGCACTTTACGGATATGACGGCAAGTCGGGCAAAGCCGTAAAGGTTGTTGATTTCCCCGGATCGGGAATGAATCCGGACGTTGCGGGTATCGTGTTAAATCACGCCGTAATCGTAAGCGATAAAGAGATTATTGCAGATATGCCCGGCGGATCAGAATTTACAGCAAACATCTGCAGACTCACGAAGTCGTGAGCGTTATAGCGCGGATAAATAGGGCATCTTAGTCACTATATACTGTAAAAGCCGACACGTTATATGGTTAATTTTATCTTTGTAGGTTAATATTAATGTGTTTTTTCCTTTGGAGTGATATAATACATCCTGGAGGAAAAATGAAGAAATGGATGATAAGAAGATTATGAATGAGAATGTACCCTACGTTGTCCATGAGGCAACCTTGTCAAGGCTTGAAAGAGGCAACAGAAGAATGTTGATCGCGCTTGCTATTTGCGTGGTCGTGATGCTGCTAAATAATATTGCTTGGTTTGTGCATGAGGAGCACATCGCAAATCCTGATAGGCATACTAAACAGGAGAGTGTAACTGATAACGAAGATGAATCCGGATACGATGACGGCTACGGAGACGAGTACTCTGATGAAGATTATCGTGACGGTAGAAGGGAGTCGGGGAAAGAACGCTAAAGATGAAAGCTTCCTCGATAAATTGTTTGGTGGTCTTAAGAAAAATAAAAAAGACAGTAAAGATTCTAAAGACAGAAGAGACACCAAAAAGAGAAGAGTAACCGGAGACAGAAAAGACAGTTAATGATATTTGACCGATAAAGATAGAATTATATACAGACGGGTTCACGGATTTATCTCTGTGAACCCGCTTTTTTTCCTAAAAAAATGTGGTATAATCTCAGTGTATTGTTGGCAAATTGTTATTGTTCACGCTTGAATGATAACGATACAATTTCATATTGATAAGGGGAGAATAAGCATGACAGACAAAGTTAAATCAGTTACAAGTAAAGGCAAAGGTCTTGCAAATGAATTCCGTGAATTTATTATGCGAGGAAATGTTCTCGACATGGCAGTCGGTGTAATCATAGGTGGAGCATTTCAGAAGATCATCTCATCTCTTGTTGATGACATAATTATGCCGGTGATCAGTATTATCACAGGCGGAATTGATTTCAACAATATGTTTGTATGCCTTGACGGCAACTCGTATGTAACACTTGAAGCGGCAAAGGAAGCAGGTGCCGTAACTCTT
This sequence comes from Butyrivibrio hungatei, assembly GCF_900101605.1. Taxonomy (GTDB): domain Bacteria; phylum Bacillota; class Clostridia; order Lachnospirales; family Lachnospiraceae; genus Butyrivibrio; species Butyrivibrio hungatei_B. Next base: position 76,990 of record NZ_FMUR01000011.1, on the reverse strand, counting down.
AACTACGGAACATTTATTACCGTTGTTATCAATTTCCTTTTGATGGCAATAGTAATCTTTGCACTTGTTAAGATAATGAACTCAGTCAGTGCAAAGTTTGAAAAAGAGAAGGCAGAGGAACCGGCAACAACAAAGATCTGTCCTCGTTGCAAATCTGAGATCAACATTGAGGCTACAAGATGCCCTCATTGTACTTCCGAATTATCTTAAGCAAATAATTTTTGATATATGCGAAGAAGCAGCAATTATGCTGCTTTTTCCATTTAAGCAGACCTGTTAAAGAGGATGGATTTATGGCAAAAGTAATTATGGTTCAGGGAACTATGTCGGGGGCAGGAAAGAGCCTTCTCGTAGCCGGACTTTGCAGGATATTTAAGCAGGACGGTTATGTGGCCGCACCCTTCAAATCGCAGAATATGGCGCTTAATTCTTTTATAACTTCAGAGGGACTTGAGATGGGAAGAGCGCAGGTTATGCAGGCAGAGTGCGCCGGTATTGAGCCTTTGGTATGCATGAATCCTATTCTTTTAAAACCTACAAGTGACGTTGGCTCTCAGGTTATAGTGAACGGTGAAGTAATCGGTAATATGCGTGCCCGCGAGTACTTTGATTATAAGAAAAAACTTGTTCCCGATATAATCAAGGCATTTGACCGGCTTAGTAAAAAAGCCGATATCATCGTAATAGAAGGTGCGGGAAGTCCCGCAGAGATAAATTTAAAAGAAAATGATATTGTAAATATGGGAATGGCAAAGATGGTAGATTCGCCGGTTTTACTTGTCGGAGATATAGACAGGGGCGGAGTTTTTGCTCAGCTCTTTGGTACGACCATGCTTCTTGAAGATGAGGAGAGAGACAGGATAAAGGGCTTTGTCATCAATAAATTCCGCGGAGATGTCTCTTTGCTTGATTCGGGAATTGATATGATCACTGAGAAAACCGGAATTAAGACGGCCGGAGTTATCCCGTATATGAATATCAAAGTAGACGATGAGGATTCCCTTACCGATAAGTTTAATGATAAAGCAAATGCGACATTAAACGGAAATGCGGCGGATATTGCAGTTATAAGATATCCAAGGATTTCCAATTTTACAGATTTTAACTGCTTTGATGCTCTTGAAAATGCGGTTGTAAGATATGTTGATTCAATTTATGATTTAGGTGACCCCGATATTATATTTTTACCCGGAAGTAAGAATACGATAGCCGATCTTAAATGGCTAAGAGAATCGGGGCTTGAGGCCGCTATAAAACGTTTTTCCATGAAAAAGCCCGTATTTGGAATCTGCGGAGGATTTCAGATGCTTGGGAAAAAGATAATCGATCCTTCCGGTACAGAGAGCGGAATAGGCTCAGCTATAAGAGGGATGGAGCTTCTTGATATCGATACGAAGATACAGGAAGAAAAGGTCAGGAAGCAGGTCAATGCCAAGGCCTCTTTTCCGAAAGGGGTATTTGAATCGCTGGGAGATGCGGAGATTTCAGGTTATGAGATACACATGGGCGAGAGTACAAGAGACGGGAAGATTGAAAGTGATCTTGTTATAAGTGACGGAAAATATGTCTATGGAAGTTATGTTCACGGACTTTTTGATAAAGGTGATATTGCCGCATGTATATTGAAGGTTTTGGGAAAATCAGGTTCCGGGAATTTTTCTTATGAAGAATTCAAAGAAAGCCAGTATGATATACTTGCAGATACAATAAGGCAAAATATGGATATGGATTATGTATATTCCTGCCTTAAGGAAGCGAAGATTACGGAGTGATATATGTCAGATAGTATTTTAAATAATGAATCAAATAAGAGGGCTCTGATCGCAATGAGCGGTGGCGTGGACAGCAGCGTTGCGGCGTCAATTATCCATGACAGAGGATATGAGTGCATGGGATGCACTATGAGACTTTATGAAAATGATGTTATAGGTGAGGATCTTTTCGGAACCTGCTGCAGCCTCAAGGATACTCAGGATGCGAGAGCGGTCTGTGAGAAGATAGGTATTCCTTACAATATTTATCATTATGAAGCAGAGTTTAGAGAGAAAGTCATTGAGCCTTTCATCTGCAGCTACGAAAACGGTGAGACGCCCAATCCTTGCATCAGATGCAACAGATATCTTAAATTTGACAGCCTTTACAATAAGGCAAAAGAACTTGGATTTGAATATATTGTAACGGGGCATTATGCGCGAATAGAGGAAAGAGACGGTAAATATTACCTTCTCAAAGCAAAAGATCCAAATAAGGATCAGAGCTATGTTCTCTATGATCTTACACAGGAGCAGCTTGCGCATACATTCTTCCCGCTCGGAGAATATACGAAGAACGAAGTAAGAGAAATTGCAGAGGAAAAGCAGTTTGTGACATCTCATAAAAGTGAAAGCCAGGACATCTGCTTTGTTCCCGACGGCGACTACGCTGCGATGATAAGACGTTACAGAGATAAAGAGTATGAGAAAGGCGATTTTGTTGACACTGAAGGAAACGTTCTCGGAACCCACGAGGGAATAATAAATTATACGATTGGACAGCGTCGTGGTCTCGGCATTCCTGCAGACAGAAGACTCTACGTAAAGCAACTCGACGTAAAGAATAACAGAGTCATCCTTGCCGACAACAAAGATCTCTTTGAAAAAGAACTTATTATACGTGATTTCCATTGGATCACAGGTGATGTTCCGGTTGAGCCAATGCGCTGTAGCGCCAAAATCCGCTATCGCCATAAGGAACAACCCGCAACCCTCGAAGTCCTCAGCGATGGAAAAGCAAAGATCACCTTTGATGAACCTCAACGCGCCATCACCGCCGGCCAATCCGCAGTTCTCTACGATGGCGACATCGTCCTCGGTGGCGGAATCATCACAAATGAGTGATATTTTTGGTGTACCACAGATAAGAATTGTTCTAAATGACATTGAGGACATGCGGGACTTTGGTTATTTTATATTTGTATGAGCAAGATGATTTTCAAAATTTATAAAAACAGGAGATGCTGACTTCTCTGAACAACGTGAAAGGAAGCATCTCCTGTTTTTATAAATTAATGAAAATCACTGCGCAGACAACCAAAAAATAACCAAAGTCCCGCATGGAAAGTATACATAAAGGGCAACACCGTATATTCTTGCACATCCCCTTGTACATAAAGGGCTATACCGTAAATTCCGGCATAGCCCTTAGATATTTAGAAGTTTGTTGACCCTCTCTTAATGAGTTCTCCCGAGAAGATTGTCTTCTGCGGCATCTCATTCTGGTTGAGGGTTCCGATAAGTGTTTTTACAAGCTGAATACACATATCTTCAAGACGATTGTCGATAGAAGATATATTGGGTTCCGAACAGTGTGCGAGGATAGAATTGTTATATCCCACAATCTGAAGCTTGCCCGGCACATCAATCTTATTTGCTTTCGCAAAGTTCATGGCACCGATCGCAAGGAAATCTTCACTTGTTACAATTCCGTCGAACTTAAGTCCTTCTTTGTAAAGCTTGTCGACAAAATCCCTTACTCCGTCGATGTCTTCACGACTTCCGGGGAAGCACTGCTGATACTCCTTTCTGAGAGGAATGTCATGTGTTAACAGTGCATTCTGGAATCCTGCAAGCTTTTTGAGACCGGAATATGTTGTGCTGTTGTAGAGATATAGAATATTCTTTATTCCTGCATCAAGCATACATTCAGTAGCATCCTGAGTTGCCTTGTAGTCATCACAAAGAGTGCAATAAACATTAGGGCAATCAAAGTCTGCATTCAGAAGCATGATTGGTACTGAAGCAGCGCCCTCAATAACATACTTGTTATCTTCAGCATTGTTCATTATAAAGTTAGAACCGACCATTATTACGCTGTCTACATGCTGAGAGAGCAGGAGATTAAGGCATTTCTTACGGGATGGGATCTCGTAGCCCGTACAGCACAATACTGAATTGTAACCATTTTCTCTAAGGTTCTGCTCAATGTAGTAAATTGCCTTTGCAAGATATAGATCGGATGCATCGGCGCAAAGAATACCAACGGTCTTCATTGAATTGAGACCGAGTCCTCTTGCGAATGCATTTGGTTTATATCCGCATTGTTCAATTATATCCAGTACCTTTTTGCGGGTGCGGGGCTTTACGTTAGAGCTTCCGTTAAGTACACGTGAAACTGTAGCGATTGAAACTCCGGCTTTTTTGGATATGTCGTAAATAGTCATTTGGTTGCTCATACTTATCTCGTTTCTAAAGGAAATTTGAAGTATCTTACTGCATTGTTATATGAAATGTCAGCGGCGATCTGTCCGAGTGTATCGATGCACTCTTCGGGATATTCACCGTTCTCAACAAGTGATCCAAGGAAGTTGCAAAGGATTCTGCGGAAATACTCGTGTCTTGTGTAAGAAGTAAAGCTTCTTGAGTCTGTAAGCATTCCTACGAAACCTGAAAGGTTACTTGACTCTGCAACGGCCTTTAAGTGCTGTTCCATACCAAGCTTTGTATCATTGAACCACCAAGCGCTTCCCTGCTGGATCTTAGCTACTGTAGGAGCCTGGTTGAAGCAGTTGAGCATAGTGTTGATGATCATAAGATCGTTGGGGTTAAGGCTGTAAATAATTGTCTTGGGAAGAGCATCCTTTGAGTTAAGAGCATCAAGGAAGTCTGCAAGCTCGCCCATAGGATAGTAAGCGTCGATCGCGTCAAATCCTGTGTCGGGTCCAATCTTGTTGAACATAGCAGTGTTGTTGTCACGCTTGCATCCAAAGTGAAGCTGGATAACCCAATCTCTCTTTGCACATTCCTCGCCCTCGAAGAGCATGAATGCTGTCTGGTACTGAAGGTACTCTTCGTAAGTAACTTCTCCGCCGTTCATCTTCTTAGCGAAGATCTCTTCGATCTTTTCATCTGAAACGGGCTTGTACATTACATATTCAAGAGCGAAGTCTGCAACGTTGCATCCCTTCTGCTCGAAGTAATCGTGTCTTACCTTAAGAGCTTCTTTCAAAGCCTTGAATGAATCAATCTTAACACCGCTTACTTCAGATAACTGATTGATATATGAAGCAAATTCGGGCTTGATGATGTTCTTAGCCTTGTCGGGACGCCAAGCGGGAAGAACCTTAACATCGAATGTCTCATCATTCTTTATCATATCATGCCATTCAAGAGTATCAACCGGATCGTCTGTTGTACAGATGAGTGTTACGTCTGACATCTTGATGAGCTTTCTTGCGCCCATGTCGGGAGCCTGAAGAACCTTGTTGCAGATATCGTAAACTTCCTCGGCTGTGCTCTCGTTGAGAACTCCGTCATATCCAAAGTACTTCTTGAGCTCAAGGTGTGCCCAGTGGAAGATGGGGTGTCCTACAGCTTTTCCGAGGCATTTTGCAAATGCAAGGAACTTCTCTTTGTCGGAAGCATCTCCTGTGATATATTTCTCTTCGATACCGAAAGATCTCATGAGACGCCATTTATAATGATCTCCGCCGAGCCAAACCTGAGTGATGTTGTCGAAATGCTTATCTTCGGCAATCTCTCTGGGATTGATGTGGCAGTGATAGTCAAGTACGGGCACTTTCGCAGCGTAGTCGTGATAAAGTGTCTTAGCGGTTTCACTCTGTAAGAGGAAATCTTTGTCCATGAATTTTTTCATTAAATACCCTCCGTTTATAAACGTAATTTTTTATTCTTTAAATATGTAAGCCTTTTCATATTTTTCAAAAGTATTATACAAGAGCCGTATATTAAATACAATAGCAAAAATTCGTTGACGAGTGGTTATAATATGGATATGATTAAAAATGTAAATGCTTACATTTTTATGAGGGTAATAAAGAGGTAACAAATGAGCAAATATCTAAAAATCAATGAGAAGGACAATGTTGTTGTTTGTCTTGAAGCCGTAAAGGCGGGGGATGAGATCGCGCTTTCGGACGGATCTGTTATCAAGGCAAGAGAAGATATTCCTTCGGGACACAAGATGTCCGTAAAAGAAATCAGACACGATCAGGAAGTTATCAAATACGGCTTCCCGATAGGGCGCGTTACTGAGAATACGGAGCCCGGATCATGGATCCATACACATAATACAAAGACTAAGCTTGACGGTATTCTTCAATATGAGTACAGACCGGATGCGGAGGATATATCCGGGAAACTCAAGATGATGGGAAAAGAAAAGAGCTTTTTTCACGGATATGTAAGAGATGACGGAAGAGTCGGTATCAGAAACGAAATATGGATAATCCCGACGGTGGGATGTGTCAATAATATCGCAACAGCCCTTGCAAAAGAGGGAAATCACATGGTCAAGGGAAGCATTGACGAAGTCGTTGCTTTTACGCATAACTACGGATGTTCGCAGACCGGAGGCGATCAGGAGTATACAAGAACGATACTGTCAGATCTTATAAAGCATCCGAATGCAGGCGGTGTGCTTGTTGTGGGACTTGGCTGTGAGAACAGCAATATAGATGTTTTAAAACCTTATCTTGGAAATTTTGATGAGAACAGGATCAAATTCCTTGTTTGCCAGGAATCGGATGATGAGATGGAAGACGGCATAAAACTTCTTCAAGAAATCATCGATGCGGCATCTGGAGACAGAAGAGAGAAAGTCAGCACTTCAAAGCTTGTTATCGGCCTTAAGTGCGGCGGAAGCGACGGCTTTTCCGGAATAACGGCCAATCCTCTGGTCGGACGTATTTCAGACATGACGATCAGACGCGGCGGAACATCGATACTTACGGAAGTGCCTGAGATGTTCGGCGCGGAGACGCTTCTTATGAACAGATGCAAGGATAAAAATACTTTCAATGATACCGTTGATATGATCAATAATTTCAAAGAGTATTTTACCAAACTAGGAGAGCCTATATATGAGAATCCTTCACCCGGAAACAAAGCGGGCGGAATCACAACGCTTGAAGATAAGTCGCTTGGCTGTACACAGAAGTCGGGAAGTTTCCCGGTTATGAACGTCCTTGATTACGGTGAGGTAACGGACACCACGGGACTTAACCTTCTTTGCGCACCCGGTAACGATCTTTGTGCGGCTACGGCACTTGCTGCATCGGGCGCTCAGATAGTTCTTTTCACAACGGGAAGAGGAACGCCGTTTGCATGTCCCGTACCTACGCTTAAGATCTCAAGTAACAACAGGATCAGGGATAAGAAGAATAACTGGATAGATTTTTCTGCGGGAGATATTCTTGAGGGAAAGAGCTTTGACGAACTTGCTAAGGAACTCTTTGATATGATCCTTAATGCGGCATCCGGCGAGAAGCTTAAAAGTGAGATTGCCGGCTTCCACGATATGGCAATATGGAAGCGCGGCGTTACATTATGATTTAAAGATTTATTTATCAAGATAATCAAGTTGGTCTGTCAGTTCATGCGGAACTTTCAGACCTTCTTTTATCAGTCTTAATTTAAGATTTCGAAGAGGTCTTATAACATTTACATTGTGTGCCGTGTAGTGATTTATGAGTTCTTTGTACTGCGGATTGTCATAAACGGATTCACGGTACTCTTTTGAAAAAGGACATGATTTAAAAAGGATTTCTCTCACGACTTTGTTAAGTCTCAGAGACCCGTTTGCTTCAAATTTAAGATAAGAGAGATAATCGCTTATAAATATGCTCTTGTAATTGTTGTTGTGCTTTTTTAAATCAAGGCGCAGCTTGTCTTTTTGCTCTGCTGAAAGAGTCTGGTTTTTCTTAAAGAACTGCAGATAGTCGCAGTACATGGAAGTAAGGGAAGGGTCCGTTACATCATTCCAGTGTACGCCCTGTTCCGTTTTGCACATTTCCCATCTGAACTCGCCAAGTAGCCTTATCATGCAATCTTCGGTATTTTCGAGGTTGAATATCGAGATAAGCATCCGGGCTTTGGTATTTCGTTTTTTGCCTTCGATTTCCTGCCACAAAGTAGCTCGGGTTCCCGCATTCGGCATAAGTATTATATAGGGTTCGACTTCTACATCATGGTAGATCTGTGTTATTCCGATGTCGGTGTTGGAATAAACGGCCTGTCTGCAAAATACGCCAAAGTCGATATTCTTTATCTTTGTGATATGTTCTTTTATCTTGGCCGCGGTCATATATGCGAGATTGAGCGGTCTTAGAACATTCATGGAATCAAATACCGGAACAAACAGCGAGATTCTTCCGAACGTTATCCTGTTTCCGAGTGAAAAGAGATTGTTTATCTCGAAATCAAGACGGCTTTCGGGATTGTTTATCATAGCATCAATCTGTTCCTGTCTAAGAGCCCCCGTAGCTTTTTGTTCGCGAAGGAATGTTTCCCAGTCCTGATCAAACTCATTTCTTGAAGGCTCGGCCTGAAGTTTGTAGATTTTTTCAAGCCACTCAGAAAGAAGGAGTATATTGCCTTCGGGATCGGGAACGTAGGACTTTGCTATGTTGCAGAGTATTGCGGTGTTTTTTTCGCTTGCGAGTTCTTCATCCACAAAACCAAACATAAGGAACATTTTGATCTCTATAGGCAGGTCTTTATCGGAAAGACTCTTTAAAAAGACCTTTTTATATATTTTATAAAAAGAAGATGAGATATTTTTTCTGAGAAGACGTGCTTCGTCGGATGTATCATAGCGGGAATCGCTTTCTTTGAACTTTGAGATCTCATCATTGAATTTGGCGGACAGCTCAAAGCCGCACTCCGAATATGTAAGGATGGCGGCAAGAGCGTTTGTTATGACAGGTCCATTTTCATTTCCTTCCAAAGCTCTTTCGTTATTTTCAATCTTTGAATTTATTACCTTCAGTGCATCGGAGAAATTGGCGGTATTCCTGCCCAGCTGTTTTTTGTAAGCCGTAAGGAATTTGATTGAAACGGCAATGAGTTTTTGGTTCTTTTCTGCGATCATGATCGCCCCTATTGCAATATCGGGACTTAATGCGTAGAAAGATTTTGAAAGAGAAGACTCATGTTCCTTCAGGCTTTTGTAAAAGTCGTATTCCCAGCTTGCTATCATGTTGTTTTTTACGGGAGGAACTATGAGTTCGAGCATTTCAAATCTTGCGGGCACCTCACCTGCTTTTATGCAAAGGTCTGGATAGTCCGCATAATCAGATTTTATTTTTTTAAATTCTAAAAGAGCTGATTCAAAAAGATGCTCATATTCTGAGAAAAGGTCATGAGTTGTCGAAATGGATTGTAAAGCGAGATAAGAAATGATTTTATCGTTGCATTTAAGCATTGCAAGAAGGTCGTCGGTTCCTTCGTACGGATAAGTGTAAACGGATGAATCTTCAAGAACTTCGTATGTGTACTGATATTCTTTCGAAGGGGATTCAACCAGACCGATGATTCCGCCGACATTTATAACAAATGAAGTGAATTGATCGGTTGCTTTGATTTTTCCTTTTACAAGAATTTCTAAAGTATTTACTGTGTCGGACATCGCTTTATGCACGATCTGTCCCTTGGTTAATGTAACAAGTCCCATTGAAATCTCCCTCGAAGTCGGTCTGAATATTTTTTAGCATAGTAAGAAAAACAATAAGATTAGCCAAAATCGTAAATATAAAGTTCTACATGTATATGTTAGCACGGTAAAAAGACGTCTGCAATCCGAAAAAAACGCCGTTTTAAGGCATTTTTACCGAAGTATGATCGGCGGAAGACTGAATTCACTGACGTTTTTCTTGCCGCATAAAAGATTGTAGACTTTTGATGCGGTAAGGTTTTCGTTTAGAAGCTGCACAGATAACGGATCAAGGAGTTTCTCTGCATCTTTCAGTCTGTTGATAACAGGAATTTCAGAGGCTTCGCCTATTTTTGCAAGCAGGGGAAAAGAACTCTTTTTTTGTCCGAGGATCCTGATGAAAGAGGTGAAGTTGTCATCCTTATATTCCTGCATGTTGCTGGTTTTGATATCAAGAAGAATGTGCATAAGGCATCTGCTTATGCGAGTGTGGGAGAGGTCTTTTGATTTAAGAATGTTGCAGAATCCGTCAAAAGTATCATATTTATCTATATTTTTGTTTATCTTGTTTGAAAGACTTTCGCTTACGTCAAGGAAAGGCGTGAAATCGCCTTTGTTCTGCAGGAGCTTGTAATAAAGGAGATTGTTAAGAATGTCATCTTTTACATAATCTCCGCATGTAAGCTTATCATTCAATAAGTTAAATGATTCTTCCGGCATAGCATTTTTTACGGAGCCTGGGAGCATAAAGCTGCCGACTGCATTTTTGCTGATGCTGTTTCTTATCGCAGTGGCGGAAGAGTATTCGGAAATATCCGTTGAATGATAGTTTTCACCGATTCTTTTTATCATAACCGGAGAAATCCGGCTGTTTGTTCGCTTTAATGCACGCAGGTACTCAATTGCGAGAATATTGTTTGGTAATGTAAGCGCTTTTTTGATCTCGGCTTCTTTGTGATGATCGTGCAGAGATCCTGAAGCACTGTAAAGCTCGGAAAATACTGCGCTTTCGCGTGATGAGGCATAACTTTTTCCGCTTTTTGTATTTTCTTTTATATTGCGTTTGAATGAATCTGATTCAGCGTTTAAAATGTCTGCGATATCGGATAATAAATCTATGTCTTCAGATTCGCTTCCAAAACACAGATAATCTATTGAATTTAACTTGTTTAAAAGGGAAACGGCGCCGGAAGCAAAGTACTCGGCGCTTCCGAGAGCATAATATGACGGAAGTTCCAAAACAAGGTCTGCGCCTGAAAGAAGAGCGGCTCTTGCTCTTGTAAATTTATCGGTTACTGCGGGTGCTCCGCGCTGCACAAAATCACCACTCATGACTACTGCACAGTAGTCTGCACCGGTTCTTTTTTTGCTCTCTTCAATGAGAAATTTATGGCCGTTATGGAACGGATTAAACTCAGCAATGATTCCTACAGTTTTCATCTTGGTGTAAACGCTTTCAAAAATTTTTAATTTTTGTACATTTTTTCTATTGTTATGAAATAGTATTATAAGTATCATTGATTATAATATTACATTTGAAAAGAGGCAATTTGATATGAAAATTTTAGTTATTAACTGTGGTAGCTCTTCGCTTAAATTTCAGCTTATCGATTCAGAGAGCGAGCAGGTTATCTGCAAAGGTCTCTGCGAGAGAATCGGTATTGACGGAAGCAGAATAGTATACACACCCGAAGGAAAAGATAAGATCACTGTTGAAACTCCCATGCCGGATCACAACAAGGCTATCGAGCTTGTGATCGAAGCACTTACAAACAAGGAGAACGGTGTTGTTTCTCTTGATGAGATCGGAGCCGTAGGACATCGTATCGTTCACGGTGGTGAGAAGTTTACAAAGTCTGTTGTTATAGATGACGAAGTAATCAAGGCTATTGAGGATGTAAGCGATCTTGCTCCTTTGCACAATCCTGCAAACCTTATCGGAATCAAAGCTTGCCAGAAGGCAATGCCAGGCGTACCTATGGTTGCCGTATTTGATACAGCTTTCCATCAGACAATGCCTGAGAACGCTTACCTTTACGGACTTCATTATTCATATTACGAGAAGTACGGAATCAGAAGATACGGCTTCCACGGAACAAGCCATTCTTACGTAAGTAAGAGAGCTGCCGAGATTCTCGGAAAAGACATAAATGACCTTAAGATCATCGTTTGTCATCTCGGTAACGGTGCATCAGTATCTGCCGTTAAGAACGGTAAGTGCATCGATACTTCAATGGGACTTACACCTCTTGAGGGACTTATCATGGGAACAAGAACGGGAGACATCGATCCTTCTGTAGTAGAGTTCATTATGAAGAAGGAAAATCTTTCCGTTGCTGAAGTAAACAATGTTCTTAATAAAAAGTCAGGCGTATTTGGTCTTTCGAACGAACTCTCATCCGATTTCAGAGATCTTGAAGAAGGATATCTCAACGGAAATGAAGGCGCTAAACGTGCAGTTGACACATTCGCCTATAGAGTTGTAAAATACATTGGCGCTTATACTGCAGCTATGGGCGGAGTTGATGCAATCTGCTTCACAGCCGGTGTGGGCGAGAATAGTGGCTTTACTCGTAAAATCATAATTGACGGCCTTGGATTTATCGGAGCTTCTCTGAATGAAGAGGCTAATACTGTACGTGGTAAGGAAGAGATTATTTCTAATCCTGATAGCAAGGTAACACTTATGGTTGTTCCTACAAATGAAGAGCTTGCGATCGCTCGCGACACATACGCTCTTTGCAAGTGACTTTTAAAGCCGGCTTTTTAGTCGGCTTTTTTCTGTATTGGCGCTGCGATCGATTTTATGGAGAGAGGTTATGTATAGTAGAAAAAAATGGGCGGTGCTGTCCGGAATAAGTTTACTGTACTTTATTCTGTGCATAGTATTTGGCTATTTAAAATATGCCACAAGCGACGATTCCATCATGAATCTGATTGCGGCAGGAGCTTATGGCAGCCCTTCACAGTACCTTATTTTTAATAATATTGTCATCGGATATTTTCTGAAATTCATGTATGCCGTTATACCTTTTGTAAACTGGTATCTATGGCTTTATCTGATTTTTAATCTTTTAAGCGTTATCGTTATCTGTGTTGTTGTCACAGACAGACTTCCGATGAAGGCATCGATTCTTGTTGCGGTGCTTATTAATTTCCTTTTGGCTTACGATTTTTACTCGAATATTCAATTTACACAGAGCTCGACTTTATATGGCGTTGCAGGCGCGGCACTTATCCTGGCGCAGTTTTTTAAAGAAAAGAAGTCGCTGATACTCATGATTGTTGCCAATGCAATAATTGCGGTTGGTGTAGGTGCCAGGGTTGCGGGTGTCGCTTTGATGGGGCCGTTTGTTTTGACGGTGCTGCTATTTTATAAAGGCAATCTTAAAGATAAGATCAAAAAGACTTTAATATATTTCACTGTGCCTGTGATAATCGCGGTACTGATGCTTGCGGCTAATTTCTACGCTTATTACATGAATCCCGAGTGGAGATATTACACCGACTGGAATAATATAATGTCCGAGAAGCGCGATTTTGGTAATTTCAATTTTTCTTGGAATGAAGAAGAATACCTGGCCGCCGGCTTTACCGAAACAGATTTTAAACTTATGGACATGTGGCTTTGGAACGATACCGAATATTTCACGCTTGACAGGCTTAAGACGATGAAAGAGATCGGTAAGAATACCAGAGTTGACGGATTTAAACTTAATGCCGAGGTACTTACGGATTCACTTGAAAAGATGGGAGAGTCTTGGAAATACGGGGCTTATTCCGTTGCATTTCTTGCAATCGCAGTACTGGCGCTTATCTTTTTCGAGAAAAGATACAAAATTTTCGTTATTTTACAGGCATTTTTTGTACTTTTTGAGTATTATGGTTTGACGTGTTTCAGACGAATAATGTGGAGGGTAGAATGCGGAATCTGGGTTTCGGCGTTATTCTTCACACTGACATTTCTGATATATGAAGGGTGCGTTGATAAATTTCTTGCCAAAGTCACCACCGAAAAATATAAAAAAACATTTGCCATATGCGCAATCGTTCTATCGGCTGTTATTACTATTATATTTGGAGCGGGGAAAGTCGATACGTTTGTGAACGAAAAGCATTGCCGCGTTATTCCGGAAGCTGACGGAATGTACGACAAGGTAAAAGCAATAACGGATCTGGACGGGTTTTATTTCACTGATGTGGATACTTTGTACAGCAATCTGAGCGGAGCGAGAAATATCTTTGATATTGACGCAAAATATCTTGACTTTTATGCAAATGTTTGTCCGTTCGGAGGTTGGGTAATGCCTTCACCCATAGGACTGTATCACGCCAATCTGGCCGGGATTGCCAATCCTGCAAGGGCTCTTGTGGAGAGAGACGATGTATTTTTTATCTGCGGGGGCGAAAAGGCCGGATATGTATATGTTTATTTGAATGAAAAATACGGGCCGGGTATCAATATGGAAATGGTTGATGAGGTTTATGGAGCGCCCGTATGGAGATTTTCTAAATGAGAGGGAACCACTATGAAAGAACTTAACTCTTGCAAAGAGGCTATGGCTGAAAGCATGGAGAAGAAATATTTCTCCGTCGCTCATCTTTACAAGGATGAAAAGGCAATGGATATGCATATCCACGATTGCTATGAACTGTATTATTCGATATCGGGCGGAAAGCAATTCCTTATCGATAACAAGCTTTACGATGTTGCACCGGGCGATATCTTTCTTATAAGCCAGTATGATTCGCATTATCTTACACAGATAGACAAAGAGCTACATGAAAGAATTGTTATAATGATAGATCCTGAGTTTATGAAGAGCGTGTCAAGTGAGGAAACAAATCTTAATGCATGCTTTGAGAGAGAAGGAGAGGAGCATTCACACAAGATAAGTCTCAATCAGGAACAGCAAAAGAGATTTCTTTATTTTGTAAATAAGATACTTACAAGCAACGGTTACGGACACGACCTTCTGGAAAAGGCAACATTTGTCGAACTCTTTTTGATGATCAACAAGATTGTTATCGACAGAGACAGCAATAAGCAGGATGAAGAAGTTGCCACATATAACGAGCAGGTGGATGCGATCCTTTCGTATCTTAACAATAATATTCAGAACCCCGTAAGCATAGGTGATCTTGCAAAGCATTTCTACATAAGCGAGTCCTATATATGCAGAATTTTCAAATCGGCTACGGGAACGACTATAAATAAATATATGACAGCCAGAAGAATTTCTATTGCAAAGTCGCTTTTGGCGGAGGGAAAAGGTGTCAGCGAAGTCTGCGAAGAGTGCGGCTTTTCGGATTACAGCAACTTCCTTAAGGCATTTACAAAATCTGTGGGTATATCACCGAAAAAGTACTCACAAAACTGCTATAGATAGTGCGAAAAAACTGTTGACAAATGAAAAACCTATGAGTATACTACATAGGTATGCTAATGAATAAACGTAAACAATTGCCTTTCTAAACAGGCAGTTTCTTATACGGTTACTGTAAGGAGGTGTTACTCAAATGTCAATCTGCCCTAAGAACAAGTCATCAAAAGGCCATAGAGATCAGAGAAGAGCTAACTGGAAAATGACAGCTCCCACTTTGGTAAAGTGCAGTCATTGTGGAGCTCTTATGCAGCCTCATCAGGTTTGCAAGAAGTGTGGCTACTACAATAAGAAGAGTATTGTTGAGACTGAGGCTTGATATACTTTTGGTATGACCTCATAAAGTCAGAATTTAAAGGCTTTCCGGCTATGTCGGAAAGCCTTGATTTTTGTCATTCACTCTAGTATATTAAAATAAGTTCAATTTAATAGGAGGTCCCGAATATGTCGGAACTTATACGTGTTGCCGTTGATGCTATGGGTGGAGACAATGCACCTGTTGCAACGGTCAAGGGAGCGGTTGAGGCAGTAGCCGAGTCAAATGCTCTCAAAGTTTTTCTTGTCGGTAAGAAAGAGGTTTTGGAGAAAGAACTTTCTGCATACAGCTACGATAAGGACAGAATTGAAATCGTTAATGCAACAGAAGTAATAGAGATGGCGGAACCGCCGGTTTTGGCTATCAGGACCAAGAAGGATTCTTCAATTGTTAAGGCCATGTATATGGTAAATCACGGTGAAGCGGATGCTTATGTATCTGCCGGAAGCACCGGAGCTACACTGGTTGGCGGTCAGATAATTGTCGGAAGACTTAAGGGAGTTGACAGAGCGCCTCTTGCGCCGCTTATTCCTACAGAGAAAGGAAATTCTCTTTTAATCGATTGCGGAGCAAATGTTGATGCAAGAGCAAATCATCTTGTTCAGTTTGCCAAGATGGGAACCGTTTATATGGAGAACATCATGGGAATCAAGAATCCCACGGTTGCGATCGTTAATATCGGAGCTGAAGAGGAAAAGGGAAATGCACTTGTCAAGGAGACATTCCCTCTCTTGAAGAATTGTCCCGATATCAACTTCATCGGAAGTATCGAGGCAAGAGATATACCTTCCGGTTATGCCGATATTATTGTCTGCGAAGCTTTTACCGGAAATGTCATTCTTAAGATGTACGAGGGTGTTGCGAAATCTCTTGTAAATGTTATTAAGAAGGGACTTATGTCAAGTCTTAAGAGCAAGATAGGAGCACTTCTTATCAAGGACGACCTTAAGAAGACTCTTGGCAATTATAGCCTTGAGAAACACGGCGGAGCGCCCATGCTCGGATTAAAGGGACTTGTCGTTAAGACTCACGGAAGTTCAAGTGATATTGAGATTAAGAATTCAATATTACAGTGTGTAACTTTCACAGAGCAAAAAATAAGCGAGAAGATCAGTGCCAAGATATCACAGGTATGATCTGTACCTGCTTGTATGGATCGAAGATCGCTTAAAAAAGAAATATAAAAGCTGCCATGCAGTGGAGGAAAAGTTTTATGGAATTTGAGAAAATGAAAGAAGTTATTGCCAGTGTACTCAATGTTGATCCCGAGGAGATTAGGATGGAAACAACATTCACAGAGGATCTCGGAGCTGATTCTCTCGATCTTTTTCAGATTATTATGGGGCTTGAGGACGAATTTGATGTTCAGATAGAGCCTGAGAAGACTGAAAATATCAAAACTGTTGGGGAAGCTGTTGAGCTTTTGAAGGCTGCAATAGAAACTAAGTAATTCTCAATTGATTTTTGTTTGTTTTATCTGAGGCAGCATCATAACTGCCTCTTTTCTATTTTATTCTAAACACTTTTCGAGGTGACTATGTTAACAGAAAACGACATCAGCAGACTGGAACAGATTATCGGTTATAAATTCAACGACAAAGCTCTTATTATCGAAGCTCTTACACACAGCTCTTACGTGAATGAGCACAAGATCAATAAGAAGCATGACTATGAACGTCTTGAATTCTTGGGAGATGCCATATTGGAGATGATTTCCAGCGAATATCTTTTTAAGACATTCCCGGAAAAGAAAGAGGGCGAGATGTCCAAGATAAGAGCTGCGCTTGTTTGCGAGCCTGCCTTATATCATGATTCTCTTCAGATAGATCTTAAGAATTTTATTCAGTTTGGAAAAGGCGAAGAGGCGACCGGTGGAAGAAATAAGGAGTCCATTATTGCCGATGTTATGGAAGCTGTTATCGGAGCTCTTTATCTTGACGGTGGTTTTGATGAATCAAAGAAGTTTATTGACAAGTATGTTCTTAGCAATGCTGAATCCTATCAGATGTACAACGACAACAAGTCTACTTTGCAGGAACTCGTACAGAGCCTTAAACTGGGCGCTGTGAGGTATGAAACATGTGGCGAAAGTGGCCCTGAACATGATAAAATGTTCAAGGTTCGTGTTTTTGTAGCAGATAAGAATATGGGAGAAGGGACTGGTAGAACCAAGAAAAGTGCTGAGCAACAGGCGGCATATCAGGCGGTTCTTACTTTGAACAAAAAGAAATAATGTATTTAAAAAGTATCGAGATTCATGGTTTTAAATCATTTGCAAATAAAATAAAATTTGATTTCCATAACGGAATTACCGGAATTGTCGGACCTAACGGCTCAGGTAAGAGTAATGTTGCCGACGCCGTAAGATGGGTTCTTGGTGAGCAGCGTATCAAGCAGCTCCGTGGCGGATCCATGCAGGACGTTATTTTCTCGGGAACAGAGCTCAGAAAACCGCTGGGCTACGCTTTTGTTGCAATAACACTTGATAATTCAGACCATTCACTTGCAATAGATTATGATGAAGTTACCGTTTCAAGACGTCTCTATCGTTCCGGAGAGAGTGAATATATGATAAACGGCTCCGTGTGCCGTCTTAAGGACGTAAACGAGCTGTTTATGGATACCGGTATCGGTAAAGAGGGCTACTCCATTATCGGACAGGGTCAGATCGATCAGATCCTTTCAAGCAAGCCTGAGGACAGAAGAAATCTTTTTGACGAGGCTGCGGGTATCGTTAAGTTTAAATCCAGAAAAGAAACTGCGGTTAAAAAGCTTGCCGAAGAGAAGATAAATCTTACCAGAATCAGCGATATTCTCGCTGAGCTTGAAAAGCAGACAGGGCCTTTGGAGAAACAGTCAGAAAAGGCAAAAGAGTACCTTAAATACAGAGAGAGACTTAAGACTCTCGATGTAAACATGTTCCTTGTTGAGAATAAAAATCAGAAGGAACAGCTTGAAGAAGCAGGAAAGAACCTTCTTATAGCGACAGAGTCTTTAAGCGAGTCGAAGAACAATTATGAGAAGGCCAAAGAAGAATACGAAAATATCCAGAAGAAACTTGAACTTCTCGATGCGGAGATAGACGAAGCGAGAGCAAAGATCACAGATTCTTCCGTTAAAAAAGAAAAGCTTGAGGGACAGATCGGAATCCTTAATGAGAAAATCAATTCCGCATCCTCAAATGATGCTCATTTTAAGACAAGAATCAATGATGAGCAGGCTAAGATCGCAGATAAGAATAAAGAAAAAGAGAAATATCTGCAGGAAAAAGAGGAGATCGATGCAGAAGTTGCGAGACTCCTTGAAAGTAAGGACGAAGCCAGAAAAGAGCTTGATAAAGTCCTTAACCGGATAAGTGAAATAAACGAGCAGATCGAAGAGTGCAAGAGCACTATCATAGAGACTCTCAATACGAGAGCTACCATTAAGTCAAAGCTCAGTTCCCTCGATACCATGAAGGAACAGGTCAACATCAGAAAGGCCGAACTTACAGGTAAGCTTGTACGTGCGCAGTCGGATGAATCCAGACAGGAAGAGACAATCAAGAAATTAAGGGATGAGTTTGATGCGATAACTGCTGAGATTTCTGAGATGAACAAAAAGCAAAAAGCTACGGAACAGGAAATTGTTGCGATCAGGGAAGAAATGTCCCGCAAGGATACAGAGCTTAGAAAGACTCAGGGACTTTATCAGCAGGAAAAATCAAGACTTGATGCACTTGCCAATATCACCGAGAGATACGAGGGATACGGCGGAAGTGTCAAGAAGGTAATGGAGAGGAAGGACACCGTTCCCGGAATAATCGGTGTCGTTGCCGACATTATCAAGACCGAATCCAAATACGAGACAGCCATTGAGGTTGCTCTCGGCGGAAATATCCAGAATATTGTTACGGATGATGAAGAGACTGCGAAGAAAATGATCGCATACCTCAAGGAAACAAGAGCGGGAAGAGCGACATTTTTACCTCTTACATCACTTGATAACCCTCCGGAGTTAAAGGCTAAGGAAGCTCTTAATGAAGAGGGTGTGCTTGGTATGGCCGACGAACTTGTGACCACGGATCCCAAGTACAAGAGCGTTGCAAAGGCTATGCTCGGAAGAATCGTTGCAGTCGACAATATCGACAATGCGGTAAAGATAGCAAGAAAGTACAAATATACCGTAAGAATGGTAACTCTTGAGGGTGAACTTCTTGTTCCCGGCGGAGCTATCAGCGGCGGTGCGTTTAAAAATAACAGTAATCTCCTCGGAAGACGTCGTGAGATGGATGAGATGGAGCTTAATGTCAATAAATACAAAGAGCAGATAGACAGACTTCAGTCTGAGATTGCCGAGGACAAGGAAAAGAGAAATGAACTACGGACTCTTTCCGAAGAACTCAGAACAGAGCTTCAGGGTAAGTTTATTGCTCAGAATACTGCAAGACTCAATGTTGAAAATGAGGAAGCAAGACAGGCAGAGCAAAAAGGAAATTACAGCGACCTTAAGGCTGAAAATGACGAGATAGAGGCAAAGGTTGTCGAGATAGAGGCAGAGAAAGAGGAAGCTCTTTCTGCACTTACGGAGTCTGAGAATACAGAGAAGACCTGCACCGAACAGGTCGAGAAGTTTAAGGCTGCGCTAGAAGAATTGCATGCTGTCGAAGAGCGTGAGAATGATGCCGTCTCAGTAAAAGAGATCGAATATGAGAAGAGTCATCAGAAGCAGGAATTCTATCAGCAGAATGTCGATCGTGTAAATGAAGATATCGAGACAGAAGAAAAAGCTCTTGCAGAGATCATTGAATCCATGAATGAGAATGCAAGACTTCTCGAGCAGAATAAGAAAGATATTGAAGAGATCAGACTGACAATCGAGGCATCGCTTGATGTTCAGTCGGATGCAACCAAGGAACTTGAGGAGAAGAAAGAGATCAAGAACAACCTCTCCGAAGCTCAGAAAGAGTTCTTTGGAAAGACGGAAGATCTGAATAAACAGATGTCCGATCTTGATAAAGAGGTTATAAGACTTACTTCCAAGAAGGAAAAGTGCGAAGAAGCGATTGAGGCACAGATAAATTACATGTGGAACGAGTATGAGATCACATTGACCGATGCGGCAGAGCTTCGCGATGAGGAAATGAATGATGTTCCTTCGATGAGAAGAGAGATACATTCACTTAAGGATGCAATTAGAAAACTTGGAGATGTCAATGTAAATGCAATTGAGGACTACAAGAACCTCATGGAGAGATATACATTTATGAAGACTCAGCACGATGACCTTATCGAGGCTGAGAGACAGCTCAAAGAGATCATCAATGACCTTGATGAGTCAATGAGAAAACAATTCATGGAGCAGTTTAAGCTCATAAATACCGAGTTTGATCAGGTATTCAAGGAAATGTTCGGCGGAGGAAAAGGAACGCTTGAACTTGCCGAGGATGAGGATATACTTGAAGCGGGAATCAAGATCAACGCTCAGCCGCCGGGAAAGAAACTTGTGAACATGATGCAGATGTCCGGTGGAGAGAAAGCGCTCACTGCGATTGCACTTCTTTTTGCAATCCAGAATCTCAAACCCTCGCCGTTTTGTCTTCTTGATGAGATCGAGGCGGCACTTGATGAAAACAACGTTGTACGTTTTGCAAAATATTTACATAAGCTTTCAAGTACACAGTTCATTGTAATTACGCACCGTCGTGGTACAATGGAAAGTGCCGACAGACTTTACGGTATTACGATGCAGGAAAAAGGCGTATCAACACTTGTAAGCGTAAATCTTATCGATAAGGAGCTCAGTAACTGATGGCTAAAGGTTTTTTTGCAAAATTACAGCAAGGCTTGTCCAAAACAAGAGAGAATATCGCTAAGGGTATAGACAATGTCTTTAGCGGATTTTCAAATATTGACGAAGAATTCTACGAGGAACTCGAAGAGACCCTTATCATGGGCGATATCGGTATCGATGCTACAAGCAAGATAATCGACAGGCTTCGTAAGCAGGTCAAAGAAAAGCATATCTCAGACCCTGCGGAGTGCAAGAAACTTCTTGTGGAAAATATCAGGGAACAGATGAATACCGCTGACGATGCGTATGATTTTGAAGATAAAAAGACGGTTATCTTTGTTATAGGCGTAAACGGTGTCGGAAAGACTACATCTGTCGGAAAGCTTGCGGCTATTTATAAGAATAAGGGCAAAAAAGTCCTTATAGCTGCCGCCGATACATACAGAGCGGCCGCAACGGAGCAATTAAAGGAGTGGGCTGACAGAGCCGGAACTCCGATCATTTGCGGAAAAGAAGGCGGAGATCCCGGAAGCGTCATTTATGATGCAGCATTCGCATTTAAGTCAAGGGACTGCGACATTCTGATAGTAGACACGGCGGGCAGACTTCATAACAAGAAGAATCTTATGGATGAGTTGTCCAAGATGAACAGGATCCTCGATAAGGAACTTGGTGATGTCTGCAGGGAGAATTTTATTGTTCTTGACGGAACAACGGGACAGAACGCTATAATGCAGGCAAGAGAATTCGGTGAGGCCGCAGATCTTACCGGTATTATACTTACCAAGCTTGATGGCACTGCAAAGGGAGGAATTGCTGTTGCTATAGTTTCAGAGCTCAATATTCCGGTTAAGTATATCGGTGTCGGTGAAGCTATAGACGACTTGGAAAGATTTGACTCCGATCAGTTTGTAGATGCATTATTTTCATAAATATTAAGTTGGGAGATAGAAGAAATGGCTGAAGAATCAAAAATGACACTTGAAAAATTTGAAGAAGCTTATGATGCTGTAAAGAAAGTTACACTTGAAACAAAGCTTATTTACAGCGATTACTGGAGCAACTGCACGGGTAACAAGGTTTATTTAAAGCCCGAGAACCTGCAGAGAACCGGAGCATATAAGGTTAGAGGCGCTTATTATAAGATTACGACTCTTTCCGATGAAGAGAGAAAGAAGGGGCTTATAACAGCTTCTGCCGGAAATCATGCGCAGGGAGTTGCATATGCTGCAAAATGCTATGGTGTAAAAGCTACCATCGTTATGCCAACTTCGACTCCACTTATCAAAGTTAACAGAACTAAGGCACTCGGTGCTGAAGTTGTACTTCATGGAAATGTTTATGACGAAGCTTATGAGCATGCTTGTAAGCTCGCGGAAGAGAACGGATATACAATGGTACATCCTTTTGACGATCTTGATGTTGCAACAGGTCAGGGAACCATTGCAATGGAGATAATCAAAGAGCTTCCGACCGTTGATTATATTCTTGTTCCGATCGGTGGAGGCGGACTTGCGACAGGTGTTTCAACACTTGCAAAGCTCCTTAATCCCAAGATTAAAGTAATCGGTGTTGAGCCTGCGGGAGCAAATTGTATGCAGGAATCAATAAAGGCAGGACACGTTGTTACACTTCCCGGTGTAAACACGATCGCCGACGGTACAGCTGTTAAGACACCGGGTGAAAAGATATTCCCGTATCTTACAAAGAATATTGATGATATAATCGCTGTTCCCGATGAAGATCTTGTTGTCTCTTTCCTTGATATGGTTGAGAATCACAAGATGGTTGTTGAGAATTCGGGACTTTTGTCAGTTGCCGCACTTAAGCAGCTTGATTGCAAGGATAAGAAGGTTGCCTGCGTTCTTTCGGGCGGAAACATGGACATCATCACAATGTCTTCAGTTGTACAGCAGGGACTTATCATGAGAGACAGAATCTTTACCGTTTCTGTACTTCTTCCCGATAAGCCGGGCGAACTCTCAAGAGTTTCAGGCATTATCGCCGAAGTTAACGGTAACGTTATCAAACTTGAGCACAACCAGTTTGTTTCAATCAACAGAAATGCTGCGGTTGAGCTTCGTATTACACTTGAAGCATTCGGAAGTGAGCACAAGGAGCAGATCCTTAACGCGCTCACAGAAAAAGGTTTCAAACCGAAAATTGTAAGGACAAATATTTAAAAAATGAGTAAAACAATTAGTGCAAAAAGAAGGTGCATTGAGTATCTGATAATAACCTTTGCGGCTTTGCTTTATGGATTGGGAACAAGTATGCTTATCGACCCAAACGATATAGCACCGGGAGGTCTTACGGGACTCGCCATTGTTCTTAACAGAGTAGTGGGAATCGGAACAGGTCTTTGGTTCTGGCTTATGAACATTCCGATTCTTATTCTCGCTATTTGGAAATTTGGGATGAGATTTACGATCTCAACTATCTATGCAATTTCGATGATTTCATTTTTTACCGATTTTTGCACGAAGTTTTTTTCGGATTATGTTATCCGTGATAAAATTCTTGGTATTACATTCGGAAGTGCTTTGACTGCCGTTGCTATAGGTCTTATCTTTAAATGTCATGCAACAAGCGGAGGCACGGATGTAATCATAAAGATTCTCAGACTTAAGTATCCGCATGTCAAGACGGGCGTTTTGTATATACTTACGGATATCGGAGTGCTCTTTGTGGCAGCTATAGTATTTAATGATGTTGCCGCTGCAATGTATTCTTTTCTTTCTGTAATGATCACATCCTTTATTCTGGATATTGTGCTTTACGGAAGAGACGGAGCGAAGCTTATCTATATCATTTCCGATAACCCGGATACCATAACGGCAAGACTTCTGGAAGAACTTGATATTGGTGCGACTCATGTTTTCGGACAGGGAGCGTATAGCGGAGAAAAGAAAAAAGTTATTATGTGTGCAGTTAAAAAAAGGCTTTCACCTATGGCGGAAGATATCGTCAGAGATGAAGATCCAAATGCATTCATGATCGTGACGAGTGCGAGCGAGATTTTCGGAGAAGGCTACAAGAGCTATTTTGATGAGAGAATGTAGAGAATATGAGTAATAACCTTCCGGATTCAAGAGAAAAAAAGGGAGCAAGCGGCGCCCGCAATACATTGTCTATTATTTTTATGAGTCTTGTCGCTATCATGACGCTTACTTTCAGTATCGTTCTTCTTATAAAGAACGCATCTCTTCAGAGAGAAACGGATGCTGTTAAAAGCGAACTTGATACCATGGACAAGGAGCATTTTTTTACAGAAGGCGAGATGGGAAGCCGTATCGAAGAAGCAAGGATTGAGGCTGCGGAGAATGCTGACAGAGCTCTTCGAGAGGATATCAAGAAAAGGCTCGAAGAAGGAGAAGGACCGAATTCTATTTTTAAGTCTCTTTTCCCCGATCAGCTTGTTGTCGCAAGAAACAACAGATATTATTTCTTTCCTATAAGCGATAAGATCGCGCGTCACGGTTTTAAATCAGATGACTTTGAGTTTGATGAAAAAGGTTTTCTCCGGTACAAGGGAGAAAATAAAGATTTCAAGTACAAGCAAGGTATTGACGTATCGAGGTTCCAGGGCAAGATTGACTGGGCCAAAGTAAAAAATGCCGGTATTGAATTTGCCATTATAAGGGCATGCTACAGAGGAATAACCGAAGGTCTTATAATTGACGATGAGACTTTTGAAGATAATATCAAGGGTGCAACCGAGAACGGAATCGACGTCGGAGTATATGTTTATTCGCAGGCGATCAATAAAGAAGAGGCGCTTGAAGAGGCCAATCATGTTATTGAGATGATCCAGCCTTATAAGATAACTTATCCGGTTGTCATAGATATCGAATCGGCAGATTCGGACAATGCCAGAACGCTTAATCTTTCGGCAAAAGAATATGAAGAGGTTGCGAATGTGTTCTGCAACAGGGTTGAAGAAGCGGGATATAAGTCAATGGTCTACGGCAATCTGTTGTCGTTTACTGTTCTTATGAACGCTGAGAATGTTGATAACAGAGATATATGGTTCGCGCAGTACAACTCATCGCTCTATTATCCGTACCACTTTAACATCTGGCAGTATACGGCATCGGGAAAAGTACCGGGAATTGAGAAGAACGTTGACCTTAACATTTGTATTACCGAGTATTGATGATGAAAAAGACAGACAGTATAACGGAATATGAGCAGAGAGGATACTTAGATAGCGATTTTAAGTATTTTCATATTTCCGATAAGGTAACTTCAGATATTGACTTTCACTATCATGATTTCTACAAGATCATCCTGATCCTGAAAGGCAATGTGAGATATTTGATCGAGGGACGAGAGTATGAACTCTTGCCCTTCGATTTTGTGCTTGTAAACAGGTTTGACATCCATAAGCCGGTCGTTGAGAGCAAGGACGACTATGACAGGATTATCTTATATCTTAAGCCGGAATTCCTTGAAAAGCTGGGCCTTCTTGATGCTTTTGTCAAGGCAAAAGAGCTTGAGAGTTATGTCGTCCGCTTTAATTCCGGAACCAGCGCCCATATCTACGATATGCTTCTTAAGGCACAGGAAGACATCAGGATAAAAGATACCGAGTATGCGGGCGAGCTGACTGCAAAGATTGATATCATACAGACGCTTATTGAATTTAATAAGGCGTGTATTTCCGAGGATTTCGGTTTTAGGCCCGAGGCCAGATTTAACAGGAAAGTCATCGAGATAATCGAGTATATAAATGAGAATCTGCAAAAAGATCTCTCGATAGATTCAATCGCAGATAAGTTTTATCTGAGCAAATATCATATGATGAGAATATTTAAGAGCGAGACGGGATATTCTGTTCATCGCTATATTTCCGAAAAGAGAATCCTTCTTGCAAGGAATCTCATCATGTCCGGAATCCCCTCCACAACAGCTTGCCTCGAGTGCGGCTTTAAGGACTATTCGTCCTTCAGCAGAGCTTTCAAAAACCAGCTCGGAATCCTGCCTTCAGAAGTGAAGATATAAGAAAATAATGCTTTTTACGGGTGTCAAGAAAAAATACTTGACACCTATTTTTGTTTGATATAATATAACATTTGTGCAACTGGTAGAGAAGAGGAATTCTATGGAAAAAATCGTAGAGCAGGGCTTGTTGTATGATTTTTACGGCGAGCTTCTTACCGATCATCAGAAAAGTATATATGAAGCTGCGGTTTATGAAGATATGTCTCTTACAGAGATAGCCGATGAGCACGGAATCAGCAAGCAGGGTGTGCACGATCTGATAAAGAGATGCACCAAGACATTGCAGAGTTATGAGAACAGACTTCACATGATAAAGAGGTTTGAAGCGATCAAGCAGGATGCTGAATTTCTAAAGGAACTTTCGGACAGAGCCGATGAGATATCAAGTGATGAACTTAAGAAGAATCTCAGGATCTTATCGGGGAAAATAATAGAGGAGCTTACGTAATTAATGGCTTTTGAAAGTCTTACAGATAAATTACAAAACGTATTTAAGAATTTAAGAGGCAAGGGGCGTCTTTCAGAAGATGATGTAAAGGCTGCGCTCAAGGAAGTCAAGATGGCTTTGCTCGAGGCGGATGTAAACTTTAAGGTTGTCAAACAGTTTGTTTCTTCCGTACAGGAAAGAGCTGTTGGTGAGGATGTCCTTAACGGACTCAATCCCGGACAGATGGTCATCAAGATAGTTAATGAAGAGATGACCGCACTTATGGGATCTGAGACAACAGAGCTTAAGCTTCTTCCGATCAATGAGATCACTGTTATCATGATGTGTGGTCTTCAGGGTGCAGGTAAGACAACGACTGCCGCAAAGATTGCAGGAAAGCTCAAGATGAAGGGCAGAAAGCCGCTTCTTGCAGCTTGTGATATATACAGACCTGCGGCTATAGATCAGCTTAAGATAAATGCTGAGAAACAGCAGGTGGATTTCTTTTCCATGGGTACGGACGTAAGTCCCGTGGAGATTGCCAAGTCAGCTATCGATCAGGCTAAAAAGAACGGCAATAATGTTGTTATTGTCGATACAGCCGGTCGTTTGCAGATAGATGAAGCGATGATGAAGGAGCTTTGCGATATCAAGGAAGCTATTGAAGTTCATCAGTCACTTCTCGTAGTTGATGCCATGACCGGTCAGGATGCGGTCAATGTTGCATCACAGTTCAATGAAAAAGTCGGAATCGACGGAATTATCTTGTCCAAGATGGACGGCGATTCACGAGGCGGTGCGGCACTTTCAACAAAGTCCGTTACCGGAAAGCCTATTTTGTACGTAGGTATGGGAGAAAAGCTCTCAGATCTTGAGCAGTTCTATCCCGACAGAATGGCAAGCCGAATTCTCGGTATGGGCGATGTGCTCAGTCTTATTGACAAAGCGGTTGAGGCAAATGCCGAGCGCGATGCCGAAAAAGACAAAGAGATGGCAGCCAAGATGAAGAAGGGCAAGATTGATTTCGAGATGTATCTTGAAAGCATGAAGCAGATGCGCAATATGGGCGGTCTTTCTTCAATAATGGGAATGCTCCCCGGAATGGGCAAGATCAGTGATGATCAGCTTCCCGATGAAAAGAAGCTTGCAAAGATGGAAGCTATCGTTCTTTCCATGACACCTGAGGAAAGAAAAAATCCCAAGCTTATGAATCCTCAGAGAAAATTCAGGATCGCCAAGGGCTCGGGAAATGATATAGCCGATGTAAACAGATTTATCAAACAGTTCGATCAGATGCAGAAGATGATGAAGCAGATGCCGGGGCTCATGGGAGGCAAGAAAGGCGGCTTCGGTAAGTTTGGCGGCCTTGGTGGTTTCGGCGGATTCGGCAAGAATAAATTCTTTTGATATGTCATGCAGCGAGCAGCTGTTTTATACATATAAAAAACAATAAATTTCATTATTTTACGGAGGAAGTTTAAAAATGGCAGTAAAGATCAGATTAAAGAGAATTGGTAAGAAGAAGGTTCCTTTCTACAGAATTATCGTTTCTGATTCAAAGTTCCCTGTACAGGGTAAGTTCATCGAGGAGATCGGAACATATGACCCTAATACAGATCCCAGCACAGTAAAGGTTAACGAGGAGCTTGCAAAGAAGTGGATCGCTAACGGTGCACAGCCTACAGAGTCTGTTGCAAAGTTGTTTAGACAGGCAGGAATTAGCAAGTAATCACACTTTAAACATGTAATTACTTATGCCGGAGGATAAACAATGAAAGAGTTAGTCGAAGTAATCGCAAAAGCGCTTGTTGACAATCCGAGTGAAGTTGTAGTCTCCGAGAAAAAAGACGGGCGCAATATTATGATCGAGCTTCATGTTGCACCTTCAGACATGGGCAAGGTAATTGGCAAACAGGGCCGTATAGCAAAGGCTATACGTTCTGTAGTTAAGGCGGCTTCAACCAGAGAAAACCTTAAGGTTGACGTTGAGATCGTCTAAGGCTGCCGGAAATATTGAGCCGAATAGGTAAAGCTTATTCGGCTCATTTTTATATCATGGGAAAGTAATTTCCTATTATTTTTTGGGACGAGTATGAATTTTCACATAATGACATTGTTTCCCGAGATGGTAACAGACGGCCTTTCATCAAGCATCATAGGAAGAGCCAAGGAAAAAGGCCTTATAAGCCTTAATGCTGTTAATATCAGGGATTATTCAAATGATACCAAACATCATAAAGTTGATGATTATACATATGGAGGCGGCGCCGGTATGCTTATGCAGGCACAGCCTATATATGATTGCTATATAGATATAAAAAACAAGATTGAAAAAGAAAACGGTAAGGCTCCGAGAGTTATCTATGTAACTCCGCAGGGGAAGGTCTTTAATCAGGAGATCGTGACAGAGCTTGCAAAGGAAGAAAATCTTGTATTCTTATGCGGACACTATGAGGGTGTCGATGAGAGAGTGCTTGAAGAAATAGTTACGGATTATATCTCTATCGGCGACTATGTTCTTACAGGCGGTGAACTTCCCGCAATGGTAATGATCGATGCGATATCGAGATTTGTTCCGGGAGTTCTCAATAATGATGAGTCTGCGATGACGGACAGTTTTAACAATAATCTTTTGGAGTATCCTCAGTATTCAAGACCTGAGGAGTGGATGGGCAAAAAAGTTCCGCCGATTCTTCTTTCCGGTGATCATAAGAAAGTTGATGAATGGAGACTTGAGCAGTCTATACTAAGAACAAAGGAAAGACGCCCCGATCTCTATGAAAAGTGGCTTTCTGAGAATCCGCCCGTTGAAAAGAAAAAGAAAAGGCGCAAAAAGAGTTCGGAAGCTCAGGTTATAGACGAAACAGTCAAAGATTCCGAGAATAATGGAGACAATATATGACAGACAGATTCCAGGTGGGAGTTATAGCTTCAACACACGGTCTTAACGGGGAAGTTAATGTTTTTCCGACGACCGAAGATCCAAACAGATTTAAAAAACTTAAGAAAGTAACACTTCATACAAACAGAGGTGAACAGCTTGAACTTGATGTGCAGAGCGCAAGATTTTTCAAGAAATTTGTCATTGTGAAGTTTAAGCAGTTTGACAATATAAACGACGTTGAGAAGTTTCGCGGATGCGAACTGACCATATCCAGAAAAGATGCAATAAAACTTGCTCCGGGAGAGTATTATGTTGCCGATCTGGTAGGGCTTGATATAGTCGATGAAGAAGGAAACAAACTCGGAGTTCTTTCCGATGTCATTCAGACGGGCGCCAATGATGTTTATGAAATGGAACCTGTTGACGGTACGGATAAGGTATATATTCCGGCAATAAAAGACTGTGTCAGAGAAATCGATGTGAAAAACGGAAGGATTATAATTCACGTAATGGAAGGGTTATTTTAACTATTTTATAGTTGATGACTTTTTTCAAATTATGAACTATAATTATTTTGTGATTTAATTTTTTATCTGACACTATATATTGTGTGAGGAATTTTTATGGTTGATTATACTGAAGGTGCAGGTTATCAATATCATACGCACGTCAAAAAAGGTGATGTCGGCAGGTATGTGATACTTACCGGCGACCCCGGAAGATGTGAATCTATTTCTAAACTTTTTGACAATCCAAAATTTATAGCATATAACAGAGAATATAATACATATACAGGCACACTGTGCGGAGAGAAGGTCACGGTGATGTCTCACGGTATCGGAGGCGCTTCAACAGCTATCGCTATTGAGGAGCTTTATAAGTGCGGTGCTGATACCTTTATCAGAATGGGGACTTCCGGCGGTATGCAGGAGGATGTTATAGGCGGAGACATTGTTATCGCAAACGGAGCAATAAGGGCAGAGGGAACGTCCAAAGAATATGCTCCAATAGAATATCCCGCTGTTGCTGATTTTGATGTTGTTTCTGCTTTGGTAAGCGGAGCTAAGAAGGCAGGAGCAAAGTATCATGTCGGTGTTGCCCAGTGCAAAGATTCTTTCTTTGGTCAGCACGAACCCGAGACGAAACCTGTAGGCCCGGAACTTCTGTATAAATGGGACGCCTGGATCAAGTGCGGTGCGCTTTGCTCTGAGATGGAGTCTTCAACATTGTTTATTGTGGGTAGTTACTTAAGAGCCAGAACGGGGGCGGTTCTTCTTGTTGTGGCTAATCAGGAAAGGGCTAAAAAAGGTCTTTCCAATCCCCAGGCTCACGATATGGAAATTGTTTATAAAACAACAATTGAGGCAATCAAGAGTCTTATTACTATGGATAAAACCCAATAAGGTTTTATATAAATTTTTTTCATTATAAACAATGGAGGATAATTATGAAAAAAAGAGTTTTTGCGGTACTTATGGCTGCAACAATGGTATTTTCTTTTGTAGGATGCGGTTCTAAGGCACCTGATGCCAGTGCAACAACCGAGACTTCATCTGCTGATGCTAAGGCTGACAATGCTGACGCTTCAGATGCAGGTGAGCCGGAAAGCGACATTAAAGTTGCAATGGTAACAGACTACGGCGACATCACAGATCAGTCATTCAATCAGTCAACATATGAAGCTTGTCAGGCTTTTTGTGACGAAAACAAACTTGGTTTCACATATTACAAGCCTGAAGGCGATTCAACAGCTGAGAGAGTAGCTCAGATCGATAAGGCAGTGGCTGACGGATATAATGTAATCGTTATGCCCGGTTATGCTTTTGCTGAAGCTATCGTAGAAACAGCTGAAATGTATCCCGATGTAAAATTTGTAGCTCTTGACGTATCTGAGTTTGACCTTGAAGGTGAGAGCTCAGACTTCAACAGCGAGACATATCCCAATGTATTTTCTGCTGTATACCAGGAAGAGCTTCCCGGATACATGGCAGGATATGCTGCAGTAAAGATGGGATTCACAAAGCTTGGATTCCTTGGTGGAATGGCAGTTCCCGCTGTTATTCGTTACGGCTACGGATTCGTTCAGGGTGCTGACGCTGCCGCTAAAGAAACAGGCGCAAGTGTTGAGCTCAACTATGCTTACGGTAACCAGTTCTATGGTGATGCTGATATCACAGCTGCTATGGATACATGGTATCAGGGCGGAACTGAAGTTGTATTTGCTTGCGGCGGCGGTATCTTTACTTCTGCTGGTGAGGCAGCTGCTAAGGCAAACGGCAAGGTTATCGGTGTTGACGTTGACCAGGCCGCAACAATCGACGGAAAGTTTGGCAAGGGCATGACTGTTACTTCAGCTATGAAGGGACTTAAGGCAACAGTTAATACACTTCTTACAGCAATTGTTGGCGGTAAGTGGGATGAATATGCCGGAAAGATCTCAAATCTTGGTCTTGTATCCGGAGATGATACTTCTCTTAACTATGTAGGACTTCCTGAGGAAACAACTTTATGGAATGACACATTTAAGAAAGAGGATTATCTCAAGCTCGTTGCTGATATGGCAAACGGAACAATAAAAGTTTCCAATGATACAAATGCTGAGAAGCCTTCTGCTGAGAACATCAAGATCAACTATCAGGGTAACATCAAGTAATTTTACTTATTACAGCTTATAAGCTGACAGGGACCGGCAGATTCATAGTCTTCCGGTCCTTTTTACCAATTTATGGTTTTATTTTACGAAGATTTAAAATTTAATGGAGGAGACAAAAGTGGCAGAAAACAGCGAATATGCTATTGAAATGCTTGGTATAACAAAACGTTTCCCGGGTATTATCGCTAATGACAACGTTACCATTCAGCTGAAAAAAGGCGAGATACATGCTCTTTTGGGTGAAAACGGAGCCGGTAAATCTACTCTTATGAGTGTGCTTTTTGGCTTGTATCAGGCTGAAGAAGGCGTGATTAAAAAGGACGGAAAGGAAGTGCAGATAAACAATCCCAATGATGCCAACGACCTTGGTATAGGAATGGTTCATCAGCATTTTAAGCTTGTGCAGTGCTTTTCGGTTCTTGATAATATTATTCTCGGTGTAGAGACGGTTAAGAATGGTTTTTTACAAAAGGATGTGGCGAGAAAGAAGATATTGGAGCTTTCTGAGAAGTACGGCCTTAAAGTCGATCCCGATGCCAAGATTGAGGATATTACTGTCGGTATGCAGCAGAGAACCGAGATTCTTAAGATGCTTTACAGAGATAATGAGATTCTTATCTTTGATGAGCCTACGGCGGTCCTTACTCCCGCAGAAATTGATGAGCTTATGCAGATTATGAAGAATCTTGCCAAAGAGGGCAAGTCCATTCTCTTTATTTCTCATAAGCTTGCTGAGATTATGTCTGTTGCAGACAGATGCAGCGTTTTGAGAAGGGGTAAGTATATCGGTACAGTTAATATTTCTGAGACCAATCAGGAAGAGCTTTCAAAAATGATGATCGGCCGTGATGTACAGCTTGTCGCAACAAAGGAAGACAAGACTCCGGGCGAAGTTATTCTTCATGTCGAAAATATGACGGTTCCTTCAAAGCTTCATAAGAATAATGCTGTTAAGGATGTCTCTTTTGACGTAAGAGAAGGTGAGATCGTATGCATCGCCGGAATTGACGGAAATGGTCAGACTGAGCTTGTTTACGGCCTTTCGGGACTTGAAAATATTACTTCGGGCAAGATTACACTTTCGGGAAAAGATATAACGCATGCTTCCATAAGAGAGCGTTCCACTAGCGGAATGAGTCATATTCCCGAGGATAGACACAAACACGGACTTGTGCTTGATTATTCGCTTGCATACAATCTTGTTCTTCAGAGATATTTTGAGCCTGAATTTAGCTCGAAGTTTGGATTCCTTAAAAAGAATGACATCAATAAATATGCGGATAAACTCATTGAGCAGTATGATATCCGTTCAAGCCAGGGCGCCGAAACGGTAACAAGAAGTATGTCCGGCGGAAATCAGCAGAAGGCTATTATTGCAAGAGAAATTGATAAAGATCCAAATCTTCTTATTGCAGTTCAGCCTACGAGAGGACTTGACGTAGGTGCCATAGAATATATTCACAGACAGCTTATTGCACGAAGAGATGAAGGTCATGCGGTTCTTCTTGTTTCGCTTGAACTTGAAGAAGTTATGAGTATTTCGGACAGAATACTTGTTATGTATGAAGGCGAGATAGTAGGAGAGTTTGATCCCAAGAAGACAACTCCCGAAGAACTCGGACTTTACATGGCAGGAGCCAAAAGAAAGGAGGTAGGTGCATAATGTCAGCAGAGATTAAGAAAACGGCCGAAAAAGAGAGCTTTTTGGCAAAGCCCGCCGTTCAGTCAATAATTGCATCACTTCTTTGTATAATTGTAGGACTTCTTATCGGTTATGTAGCACTTCTTTTTATAAATGCACAGGGTGCTACAGATGCCATTATAACAATTATAAAGAACTATTTTACTTATCCCACAAAGGCCGCTGCGCTTAAGTATTGCGGTAATACACTTGTAAAGGCGGCTCCGCTTCTTATGTGCGCTCTTTCAATCCAGTTCTGTTATCAGGCAGGTCTTTTCAATATCGGAGCGGCAGGACAGTACGTAGTCGGAGCTGGCGCATCACTTTTTTGTGCACTTAAGCTCGGACTTCCCTGGCATGCATGCCTTTTGGCGGCGCTTGTTGCGGGCGGAGTATACGGAGTTTTCGTAGGAGTTCTCAAGGCATATCTTAATGTTAATGAAGTTATTTCGGGTATCATGCTCAACTGGATCGGTCTTTATTCGGTCAACATGATGCTTAATTGTGTAAAGGAGACTGCGAGCCCTTATACGGTCTCACTTGAGAAAACAAATGCATCGGCAGTTTTACCGTCGCTTGGACTTGAGAAGCTCTTTTCTAATAACAAATACGTTACAATAGCGATTCCTCTTGCTGTTATCATTGCAATCCTTCTTAAGGTTATTCTTTCGATGACGGTCTTTGGTTATGAGATAAAAGCTACGGGAATTGCTAAGGATGCTGCAAAGTACAGCGGAATGAAAGAGAAGAGAAATGTTATTCTGACACTCTTTATCGGTGGTGCGCTTGCGGGAATAGGAGCAGCTTTCCTTTTCCTTACAGGATACGAGCAGTGGTCCGTAACACAGTCATCCGTTCCGGGAATGGGCTTTAACGGTATTGCGGCTACGTTCCTCGGCGGACTTGATCCCATCGGAACAATATTTGCTTCATATTTTATACAGCATATTACAAGTGGAGGATCATATCTTGATAAGAATGCATATCCTTCACAGATTTCTGACTTTATATCGGCGATCATAATCTATCTCTGCGGTTTTGTACTTTTCTTTAAGTTCTTCTTAAACAGCAGGATTGTAAATAAAAAAAATAATGCAGAAGGAGGTAACAAATAATGGTATTACTTCTTCAATATACACTTTTGTTTGCCTCGGTTTTGATACTCGTAGCTCTTGGCGGATGCTTTTCGGAGCATTCGGGTGTTATCAATCTCGGACTTGAAGGAATAATGGTTATGGGAGCTCTCGGAGGAGCGCTTACACTTAAGTATATAGATCCTTCACTTCCTAAGATTATCATCGTATTGGCAGTACTTTTGATCTCGGTATTATGCGGCGCGGTTTACTCGATGCTTCTTGCTTTTGCCTGCATCAACTTTAAGGCCGATCAGACACTTGTAGGAACGGCACTTAATCTGCTTGCAGCTGCAGCTGCAACTGTTATTGCAAAGTCTATCAATATTATTGAAGATCCCAATAACGTATCTTCGACCGTACAGTACGTCGAAGCAAAGAAAGCTCTTGTTGTAAGTATCGGAAAGTTCCAGTTTAACTGGTTTATGCTTATAGCTTTCTTGGCACTTGTTTGTGCATATATGGTACTTTATAAGACCAGATTCGGATTAAGGCTTATGGCCTGCGGTGAGCATCCTCAGGCTGCTGACAGCGTAGGTATTAACGTATATACCATGCGCTGGGCAGGTGTTCTTATTTCCGGTATGCTTGCCGGTGTGGGCGGAATTGTTTATATTACGGCCGGCGTAAGTGAGTGGAAGTTTGAGAACGGTGTTGCGGGATTTGGTTTCCTTGCTCTTGCCGTTATGATCTTCGGTCAGTGGAAACCCGTAAATATCGGACTTGCAGCTTTGTTGTTCGGATTCTTCAGAGCCCTTTCGAATGTATATTCGGGATTTGATTTCCTTGCAGCACTTAATATACCGGGCTCTGTTTACAATATGATGCCTTATATTATCTCACTTATCGTTCTTGCATTTACATCGGCCAATTCACGCGCGCCTAAGGCTGAGGGTATTCCTTACGATAAGGGGTCCAGATAACGGGAGTGGCTGCTTATGGATGAAAGTATTATAAAAGAGCTTATAACTACTGCGGCCTCGATGAGGAAAATCTCTTATACGCCTTATTCGGGATTTAACGTGGGAGCGGCGCTTCTTGCAAAGAACGGAAGCATATATACGGGCTGCAATATAGAAAATGCTTCGTACACGCCGACAGTCTGTGCGGAGAGAACGGCTTTCTTCAAGGCTGTAAGCGAAGGCGTCAAAGAGTTTGAGGCTATTGCGATCATTGGCGGAGCAGCAGACTCGGATGAACTTGAATATTGCTTTCCGTGCGGAGTTTGCAGGCAGGTTATGAGCGAGTTTTGCGACGATGATTTCAAGGTAATAATCGCGAAGTCGCCGGATGAGTATAAAGTTTATACTTTACCTCAGATTTTGCCCGAAAGATTCGGCCCAAAGGACATTTTGGGTTGACTTTTCAGACGGTTTCGTGTTATTATATTACGCGTTATGAAAATCAGACGGTCCTCTGTTACTGAAGTAATAAGTATTAAGAACGTCCATTTGATAGGAGAAAAGATATGAGTACAATTATCGAAGAGCTCGAGAAAGAGCAGCTGAACGCCAATGCGCCTCAGTTCAACACAGGTGATACTGTAAGAGTACACGCTAAGATCAAGGAAGGAAACCGTGAGAGAATTCAGGTTTTCGAGGGAACTGTTAAGAAGATCCAGGGTGGAAGCAACCGTACAACATTTACAGTAAGAAAAGAGTCTTACGGTGTTGGTGTCGAGAAGACATGGCCCCTTCACTCACCTATCGTTGAGAAGGTAGAGGTTGTTAGAAGAGGTAAGGTTAGAAGAGCTAAGCTTAACTACCTTAAGGGTCTTACAGGTAAGAAGGCTAAGGTTAAGGAACTTGTTACCAGATAATTGGTTAGAAAAGGCAGTTACTTTTAGTAATTGCCTTTTTTCTATCATAGGAAATATTTTCCTGTGTATATAATAGGGGATCGTGTATGTTTAAGTTTCGAAGAAAGCGAACACTTTCTTTTTATCAGAAAAAAAGAGTTATTACTCCCAAACTGTTAAAAGAGATTCTTTCCTGGATCATCATAACCTGTGTTGCAATCTTACTTGCATTCATAATCGTTTATTTTTACGGTACACGAATCGGAAACGTCGGTGATTCGATGGAAGAAACGATTGCAAACGGACAGGGAATACTTGTAAACAGAACCGCATATAAGGTTTTTAGACCAAAGAAAAATGATGTAATAGTTTTTTTGCCCAACGGAAATGTAAATTCGCATTACTATGTTAAGCGCGTTGTGGCTACTTCCGGAGACAGAGTTCAGATAATTGACGGAGAACTTTATGTGAATGGCGAACCTCGGAAAGATAATTATGATAAAATGGAAAATGGAGGCATTGCCAATAATGAGATCACGCTGGGAAGCGGGGAATATTTCGTCCTTGGTGATAACAGAAACGGCAGTGAGGATTCCAGAAGTCCGAATATCGGAATTGTAAAAGACAATATGATCGTTGGTAAAGCGTGGTACAAGCTAAGATTCGGTAACAGATCGGGCGGTTTTATCAACTGATCAAAAACAGATAAGAAAATGGTGAATATATGAATTATCAGTGGTACCCGGGGCATATGACAAAGGCGATAAGGATGATGCAGGAAAATATCAAACTTATCGATATCATCATAGAGCTGACTGATGCAAGAATACCTGCAGCAGGAAGAAACCCCGATATAGATGAACTTGGAAAAAACAAGTATAGACTTGTTATATTGAATAAAGCAGATCTTGCCGATCCTTCTGTTACAAAGAAGTGGCAGGAAGCCTTCAGTGACGGTAAGACTTTGGTAATGGAGATGAATTCCAAGACAGGTAACGAAGCCGCCAAGGTCAAGGATCTTGTTCAAAAAGCCTGTGCCGAGAAGATAGAGAGAGATAAAAAGCGCGGAATAGTCGGAAGACCTATCAGAGCGATGGTTGCCGGAATTCCCAACGTTGGTAAGTCGACTTTTATCAATAAACTTGCGGGAAGAGCGTCAGCAAAGACCGGAAACAAGCCCGGCGTTACAAAGGGAAAGCAGTGGATCTCTCTTGGAAAGAATATGCAGCTTCTCGATACACCGGGAATTTTGTGGCCTAAGTTTGAGGATGAGACCGTCGGTCTTCACCTTGCGCTTATCGGATCCATGAACGATGAGAATCTTGATGTGTGCGAGCTTGCATGCGAACTTATAAAGATCCTTGAAGTTAATTACAAGAATGCGATTCCCGAGAAGTACGGCATTACGGATGAACAGGTCGAAGAACTTGAGAATAGGCAGTATGCTACTCATTACAGTGCGATACTGTCTGCCATAGCGGAGAACAGAAAATGTTTCAAGCAGGGGGCGGAACCTGATATCGAAAGAGCGGCGGCAATGCTTCTTGATGATTTCAGAAACGGCAAGCTTGGCAGAATATCACTTGAAAGACCGCAGTAAAAACTAATATAAGGAGTGGGACCGGTGAAATGAAAAATGTATGTAAAGAGATACTGAGCACAGTTTTGTATCTTGCAGTTGTATTTGTGCTGACTTTTTTATTTATAACTTTTGTTGCGCAGAGAACGCGCGTGGTAGGACATTCAATGGAGCCTACGCTTCAGGATGCCGACAGTCTTATCATCGAAAAGGTTTCTTACAGATTCAGCGCACCAAAGAGATTTGATATAATTGTTTTTCCTTATGAGCATGGGAATCAGGATAAGGAATTCTTTGTAAAGAGAATAATAGGACTTCCGGGCGAGACAGTAAGGATTGACGAAGAAGGAAATATTTTCGTAAACGGTGAGAAGCTTGAAGAAAACTACGGCAATGAGGTTATAGAAGATCCCGGAGTTGCGATAAATGACGTTGTTCTCGGCGACGATGAATATTTTGTTATGGGTGATAACAGAAACAGAAGTATGGACAGCCGATTTGAAAATGTCGGAAATATCAGCAAGGATAAATTCCTTGGAAGAGTTGTTTTCAGGATATTCCCCTTTAATAAGCTCGGGGGAGTAAAGTGATGCAGTCTCTTAATGAAATTAAAAGTATTCTAAGTGAATCTCATACCGTCGATGCGCTTAAGAGTTTTATCACGACTTATGAAAGTGATGAGAGAGCCGGTGTCCGTAAACTCACAGATACGGCCGGAAAGCGCATTGATTCTATAGAAAAAGAACTTGCCAGACTCAAAGAAATGAGGAAGTTTGAAAACGAGAACAGGCAGTTCGGTCTTCTTTGCGGAATTGACGAAGTAGGAAGGGGCCCTTTGGCGGGACCCGTATATGCTGCGGCAGTAATCCTTCCGGAGGATGTTGATATTTTATATATTAATGATTCCAAGAAATTATCCGAAAAAAAGAGAGAAGAGTTATACTCTGAAATAATGGAAAAAGCTGTAGCGGTGGGTATAGGACATGTATCCGAAAAAAGGATAGATGAGATAAATATTTTGCAGGCGACTTATGAAGCGATGACTATGGCGGTTTCTGAGCTTTCCGTTAAACCCGGAGCTCTTTTGATCGATGCGGTGCATATTCCCCAGCTTGATGCGTACAAGCAGATTTCCATAATAAAGGGAGATGCAAAGAGCGCGTCGATCGCGGCGGCAAGTATTATTGCCAAGGTTACGAGAGACAGAGTTATGAAACAGTATGCGGAAGAATATCCCGAGTACGGTTTTGATTCCAATAAAGGATACGGAAGTAAAGATCATATCGAAGCAATAAAGAAATACGGCCCTTGTCCCATTCATCGCAGGTCTTTTATAGGGAATTTTATATGAGCGGTATTTTAAATGTATCACAATCAAATACTACAATTACCGTTGAGGGTGTTCAGACCAAAGTACAGGCTGCCGGAGGCAAACCTATTGAGCTTAAGGCAGGCGACAGTATTCAGGGAACGGTTGTGTCCGTAGCCGAGGAAAACGGCGAAAGATATGCCGATATCAGTCTGGGCGATAATGTAATACGCGCCAAACTCTCTGAGGAAATGGGACTTAGGCAGGGGCAGACGATAAGCTTTGCCGTTAAAGCATTGTCTAAAAACGGAGTTTCTTTAACACCTCTTTTTGAAAATACGGCAGTTTCTTTAAGTACGGAGAAAGCATTAAATGCTGCGGGCATAGCGATCACGCGTGACAGCGTCGCTATGGTTGAAAGCATGATGAAATCGGGGCTTCCGATAAATAAGGATGCGCTCCGTGATATGAACAATGTGGTTTCTTCTTTTCAGAATGCTTCTATTTCAACGCTTGTTGAGATGAAGAGTCTTGATATTCCAATCACTGAAAATAATATTTCACAGTACCAAAATTACAAGAATTATGAGCATCAGGTGATAAACGAGATGCAGGAGTTTGCGGATGAGCTTCCACAGGCTTTTAACGCGCTTGCATCGGAAGGTAAGATCGATCAGGCTCTTTCTCTTTACAAAGGGATCATAGATGAATTTGCTTCATCGGAAAATTTATCTTCTTTGCAGGGGGAAGAAAGTGGTGTTAATGTTACACCGAACATTGAAACCGGCAAAGAGATGTCGGGAGAACAGACAAGTGTTACCGCTAATTCATCTGTGGATAATGTAGATAAGTTTGTTGATAAATATGATAGGAGTGTCATTTCTTTAGATGTGGCAAGGGCTGACGAGTTTACAAAAAATTCTGAAAAAATGACTTTTGGGGACATTTCTAACGAAGATTTTGTAGAAAAACTTAACAGACTAAATATTTCGCCCAAGATCATTGAGAAGTATCAGGCATCTCTCTTAAACGAAAATACGGATGTTAAGTTTGACGGTAAAGAGTTGTTAAAGGAACTGTCAGTCATGCTTTCGGATGCGGAGAATATGTCCGGTGAAACCAAGGTTCTTTTTAAGGATCTTTTTTCACATAAAGAGTTTGGAAAATTATTAAAGAATGCCATATCGGATGACTGGCTTATTAAGCCGTTTGATGTTGAGAAGAAGGACAATGTGACGGCTCTTTATCAAAGGCTCGGAAGTCAGTTAAAGAGCATGTCCGATACGATCTCTAACACGCTCGGCGCCGAATCAAAGCTTGGAAGCACTGTTACGAATATGCAGAATAATCTCGATTTTATGAATCAGCTTAATCAGATCTTTCAGTATGTTCAGCTTCCGCTTCAGATGAGCGGTCAGGAAGCGCACGGAGATCTCTACGTCTACAGGAATAAGAATAGAAAGGTCAGTGAGGATGGTTCGGTCAGTGCGGTCCTTCATCTTGATATGGACAATCTGGGGCCTGTCGATGTGTTTGTCAAGATGAAGGAAAATAAGGTTTCGACAAACTTCTATGTAATGGATGACAGCGTCCTCGATCTTATCAATGACAATATACACATCCTTAATGAGAGACTCGAAAAGCGTGGTTATACGATGCAGGTAAAGATGATGCTTCATGATGACAAAGACGAGGGCGATATGGCTGTGGATGAGATGTTTGATGTAAATAAAATGTCTGTGATATCAACAGCTTCGTTTGATGCGAGGGCGTAATTATGGCTGATAAAGATGAAAACAAAAAAGTAAAAACCGCGGTTGCGCTCGGCTACGATCCAAACGAAGACGGAGCTCCCGTTGTTATTGCTTCGGGAAAAGGAGCGCTTGCCGAGAAGATCATTGAACAGGCGCAGGAAAACAAGATTCCGGTGCATGAGGACAGCAAGCTTGCGGATACACTTTCAAAGCTTGAGATAGGAGAAATGATCCCTCCCGAGCTATATGAAGTTGTTGCCGAGATTCTTGTCTTTGTGGATGCCATGGATAAAATTAAAGCAAAAGACAAGTCACGAAGATAAAAATAGGTTATGATGAATAAAAGGAATTTGGGGACTTTTTATGAAGATATCGCTGCGGGATATATAAATAACCACGGCGGGAAAGTCATAAAGAGGAATTTCAGAACAAGGCAGGGCGAGATTGATATTATCGCAAGAGACGGCGATTACCTGTGCTTTGTCGAAGTAAAATACAGAAACGGAGAAAGTTTTGGAAATCCACTTGATTCTGTAGGTTATAATAAACAGAAAACCATCTGTAAAGTTTCGGAAGTTTATATCCG
Organism: Butyrivibrio hungatei; assembly: GCF_900101605.1. Classification (GTDB taxonomy): domain Bacteria; phylum Bacillota; class Clostridia; order Lachnospirales; family Lachnospiraceae; genus Butyrivibrio; species Butyrivibrio hungatei_B. The sequence goes on along the minus strand of NZ_FMUR01000011.1, from coordinate 35,284 downwards.
CGTAAACGGAGACGACTTTGATGCACCGATCAGATATGATGTGATTGCGGTGCAGTCTTGCGAAGACGGGATGGTTAAGGTAAAGTGGCTTAAAAATGCTTTTGAATACGTTTTATGATATAGGAAATGAGGAAATTGATGATTAGATATATTGACATAAAGAGATGCGGCAACGAAAAAACAATGGAACTTAGGGAAAAGAAAGGTGTGCATTATCTTGTTTTTCCAAAGATCGAAGAACTTGGGATCGTAGACCACCTGTTCAGTACAAGACTCGGAGGAGTTTCAAAGGGATGTTTTTCGGAAATGAATCTGAGTTATACGCGCGGAGATGAAAAAGAAGCCGTTGATGAAAATTACAGAAGAATATCCGATGTCCTCGGACACGGGAGAAAACTTGACGATTTCGTTTGCACCTTTCAGACGCATACAACGAACGTGATGAAAGTTACGGAAGAAGACAGGGGAAAGGGGCCTGCCAAACTTCGTGATTATACGGATATAGACGGGCTTATAACAAATATTCCGGGAATTATACTTTCAACTTTTCATGCAGATTGCCCGCCGGTATTTTTTATCGATACCAAAAAGAAGGCAATAGGACTTTCACATTCCGGATGGAAGGGAACAAAAGGCGAGATAGCGGCAAGAACCATTGAAGCTATGACAAAGGAATACGGAACGGAACCCAAAGACCTTATTTGCGCCGTAGGACCGTCCATTTGCGGCGAATGTTATGAGATTGGCGAGGATGTTGCCGAAGAATTTTCTGAGAATTATACGCAGGAAGAGCTTGAAAGAGAGAAGATACTTGTTCCTTATCCAAACGGGAAGTACAGGCTCTATCTGTGGAATGCGATTAAATATACGCTTATTAAGAGCGGCGTAAGAGCTGATAATATTCTTATCACCGATATATGCACGAGATGTAATCCGGATCTTTTGTTCTCGCATAGGGTTCATAAAGACAACAGAGGTAATCTGTGTGCGTTTTTGTCACTGAAGGATGAAGTAAAATAATTTATTGTGAGGTTATCATGGAAAATATTTTAGTTTGTGATGATGATAAAGAAATAGTTGATGCCATTGAGATTTATCTTGAGCAGGAGGGATTTAGGGTTTACAAGGCATATGACGGAATAGAAGCTGTTGAAGTGATGAAAAAGGCTGAGATTCAGCTTGCCATTGTTGATATTATGATGCCCAGGATGGATGGTATACATTTTGTAAAAGAGCTCAGAAAATTCAGTACGGTTCCTGTTATTTTTCTTTCTGCAAAGAGCGAAGATTCAGATAAGATACTGGGACTCAACATTGGCGCCGATGATTATGTATCCAAGCCTTTCAATCCGCTTGAGCTTGTTGCGAGAGTTAAGTCCAATCTTAGAAGATATGTATCTCTCGGACGCATGGTGGAAAAAGAAAATGTATATTCATCGGGCGGACTCGTTATCGACGATAATTCCAAGGAGTGTTTTGTTTACGGCGAGAGCATAAGACTTACACCCATTGAATATAATATCCTTGCTTTTCTTGTAAAGAATAAGGGAAAAGTATATTCAATCAACCAGATCTATGAGCAGATATGGCATGATTCCGCGGTTCGCGTAGATAATACCATCGCGGTTCATATAAGACATATTCGTGAAAAGATTGAGATCAATCCAAAAGATCCCAAGTTCCTTAAAGTTGTATGGGGAGTAGGATATAAGGTTGAGGATGACGTTGTATGAGAAAGAAAAGCTTTAAACATAGCGCGGTCATGCGCCTGATACAGCATATAATGGCTGCGTTTGCCGTATTTATCATCATCTATTCCGTAGTCGGAACGAGCGTTGTGATTAACAGTGCGGGAAAAGATGTATCTTATAACCTCTATGAGTCCGATAAAAGCAGAACTTATGAGGAATCATATCTTTTTAACAATATTCTCGGAAACAATATGTCAAATGTGTTCAGACTCGTTGCGGAAAGAACACAGCTTGAGACAAACGGACAATATAACGGCAAAAAAGTAATTGATGTTACGGCATATGCCAGCAAGGGAAGCGTTTTGCCGGGAGACTATATAACGGCAAATTATTATCTTGCGGATCTCCTTAACTGGGGAAAAAGCGGATTTGAATACAAGCCGCTTAAATTTACGGATGAGGACAGCGCCAAATTCTTAAATCCTGCGACGACATATACGCATCTTAAGAACAATGTCGTTTCGGGCGGTATGAATTCATACCTTAGTTCACAGCTTGACGATAACAGTTTCCTTTTTACGATTTCGGGTAATTCTGCGCCTGAGGGCGGAACTTATAACATACTTACACAGAGATATAAGACTATTGACGGCAAGAATATCGAGAATATTGTTTCGACGTGGGAAGATTACAATCTCCTTGCTTCATATGTGGAGGAGTCCGCAAATAATCTTGCGCTTAATTTTTCGGAGTATGGGAAGCTTATCAATTATTACAGCTTTCAGAATTCCAATCTTAGATATTACATCACCAGAATGATAAACGGAAAAACCGAAGTTTATACAAATGTTGATGAGCTGAAGAGTGAAACCGTGGGTGTTGATGTACTTGAGAAGTTCAAGAATTACGGAAGATATATTTATTATTGTCCTTATGAATTTCTGTATGAGACCAACACGCTTATCAATGAAAATACGGTCAGATCTGTCATAAACACATACGGATACGCATATCCCGATCAGATCAAGGTTTATATCGGAATAGATACAAAGGAATATCCGGCATCCGATGATTTTACCAAAGGAAAGGCAAGCTTTTCCAAGTACATGCCGTATCGTGGCCAAATCTATGTTGTATGCGCATTGGCAATTCTTTCGTATCTCATCATCTTTACGGTTTATATTGTAAAGATTCCTGCAAGAGAGCAGCTTGACTTGGGCAAAAAGAGGATCCCGACCGAGATGCTGATACTGATCGGTACTCTTGTGATGTCGATTCCGTTTATTATAGTCTACTCCGTGATGTCGGCGTGGGATATTACTTTTGACAGGATTTTCAGGCATGAGCTATTCCCACTTTACGGTGTCTTTTCAACCGTTGTTATCGACATAGGACTTCTTGCGCTTGTATACGGCCTTGTGCAAAAAGGAAAAGACAGGATCTTGTGGGAAGACAGTTTTTTGAAAAAAGTTATCGAAATATTTAGGGATATGATCCTAAATACCACAGATAACGCAAGTGTGATCATAAGAACATGGATTCCTTATATTGTATTTATAGGTCTCAATGTCCTTCTTTTTCATATAGGAGTTCTGGGCATTGTAATAGCAGCATTTTTTGATGTTCTCGTAGGACTTTATTTGTACAGGCAAAATGCTGACAGGCAAGGAATAATACATGTGATCGAGAATATTAAAAAGGGCGATGTGAGTGCAAAGGTAGACATAACGGATCTTCATGCCGACAATGTAAATCTTGCGGAAGCCGTTAATTCCATAGGAGAAGGAATTAAGATCGCAGTAAATACCAGTATGAAGGATGAGAAGCTGAAGGCGGATCTTATTACAAATGTCTCGCATGATATCAAGACGCCGCTTACTTCGATCATAAATTACGTCGACCTTATCAAGCGCGAAAATATAGATAACAAGAAGGTAAAAGAGTATGTTGAGGTGCTTGAGACCAAGTCGCAAAAGCTTAAACAGCTCACGGAAGATCTTGTTGAAGCATCCAAGATAAGTTCGGGAAATATAAGTATTCAGCTTGGAAACATTGATTTCGTGGAATTTATAAACCAGACTATCGGTGAGTTTTATGAGAAGTTTGAAACAAGTTCTCTTACGCCGATATTTAAGCACGAAGACCAAAGCATGTGCATAAATGCGGATGCAAGGCACCTTTGGAGGGTTATTGAGAACCTTCTTAACAATGTTTGCAAATACGCTCTTTCCGGAACAAGAGTATATATGGATATGGTTTATATCACGGAGAACGGCAAGAATAAAAAAGTTGAGTTCTCGATCAAAAACATTTCGGAATCGGAGCTTGATATCGGTGCCGATGAATTGACCGAAAGATTTATAAGAGGAGACGAATCAAGAACAACCGAAGGAAGCGGACTCGGACTTTCCATTGCAAAAAATCTTACCATAGCGCAAGGCGGAGAGTTCGACATAAGGCTTGACGGCGATCTCTTTAAAGTAGTTATTTTATTTGATTGTGTGGAACAGTAATAAAAAATAACCTCCGATTTATCAGGTAAAACTGAAGGATCGGAGGTTTTTTGATTTATTCTTTTGGATATTCAATCAGTCGAACAATTCTCCCGGAGTTTTGCATCCTGAATTGTATTTGCCGACAATTTCACGAATTTTTTCTGTAGGCATATTTACGCTTTGCATTGTCGCATCGTGATTTAAGAAATCAATGATGGTTGCAAGGAATTTGCCCATATCTGCAATGAAGATATACGGTCTTTTTGTAATTTCTTCATCCATGTAGGTAAGGTTTGTTGTGATGACAGCATCGAAGTATTTCTTTTCATATCCTTCGTCGAACTTATCCATTCCGTTTGTGAAAAGCCCGAAGGTAGTGCAGATAAATACTCGCTTTGCACCCATGTTCTTAAGCTGCTTTGCTGTATCAATCATACTTGATCCGGATGAGATCATGTCATCAATGATGATAACGTCTCTTCCAGAAATATCCGAACCCAGGAATTCGTGTGCAACGATGGGATTGCTTCCGTTTACTACGTGGGCATAGTCACGTCTCTTATAGAACATACCGGTATCTGCGCCGATTACGTTTGCAAAATATACGGCTCTGTCAAGAGCTCCTTCATCAGGGCTGATAACGGTAAGGTGGTCTTTATCTACGATAAGATCGTCAATGTGTGAGAGCAGTGCTTTCATAAACTGATATGAAGCAAGGAAGTTATCGAAACCACCGAGAGGCTTTGAGTTTGAGATTCTCGGATCGTGAGCATCAAAAGTGATAAAGTTTGAAATGCCCATATCATACAGCTCTTTAAACATCTGAGCCGCATCGAGAGATTCCATGCCGTTTCTCTTATGCTGTCTTCCTTCATATAAGAAGGGCATGATAACATTGATTCTCTTTGCCTTACCTGTAAGGGCGCCGATTACTCTCTTAAGATCCTGATAGTGATCGTCGGGAGATTTGTGGTTTATGTAGTTATACATTTTATAGGTAATGCTGTAGTTACATACATCAGTAAGAATATATACGTCGTTTCCACGAACGCTTTCATTGATGGCAGCCTTCGCTTCGCCGCTTCCGAAACGGTTGAGACAGTAGTCAATCTTGTAACTGTCCTTAACGTAGCCGTGAAAGGCGGGATCGTTCTCAGGCATTTTATAAAGATTGTGGCGAAACTCCGAGATATAACGATCTACGCTGTCACCCAGCTCTTTTGCCGAGTCCATAACAATTAAATTAAGCGGAGCTACCGGAATAGAAGTTTCCAGTTTAGAAAAATCTGGCATATTTGTTCCTTTCTTCGGAATATGAAGTTTATATTTTATGAAGCATTTAACTTCCTATATTGTTTTATCATTATGATTACTGACAAGTCAAGGAATTTCATATATAATACATTATCGGAGGATTTCGTTACCGCACATGTGTAGGCGTAAGCGGTAACGCCGATCCTGCAGAATATGAGGTTATTTTTTGATGGTTTCAAAGAAGGGGCACCTTATCGGCAGAGTCGATGAGGGCAGTATTGCCGAAGAACTGAATATTGAGCCGGGCGACACACTGCTTAAGATTAACGATCAGGATATTCAGGATATATTTGATTATCAGTATCTTGTGCAGGATGAACATCTCGAAGTTCTTATCAGGAAAAGTGATGGTGAGGAGTGGATTCTTGACATCGACAAGGAGTTTGATGAGGATCTCGGAATAGAGTTTGACAACGGACTCATGGATAACTACAGGTCTTGTAGCAATAAGTGTATCTTTTGCTTTATAGACCAGATGCCGAAGGGCATGCGCGATACTTTGTACTTTAAAGATGATGATTCCAGACTTTCTTTTTTGCAGGGTAATTATGTCACACTGACCAATATGTCCGATGCGGATATCGACAGAATCCTGAAGTATCATCTTTCACCTATCAATGTTTCATTTCAGACGACCAATCCTGAACTCAGATGCAAAATGCTTGGAAACAGATTTGCCGGCGAGGCTCTTAAAAAGGTGGACAGACTATGTGCACCGGGAACGGGAATTGAGCTTAACGGCCAGATCGTTTTGTGCAAGGGAGTAAATGACGGAGTCGAACTTGAGAGATCGATCTCCGATCTTACCAAGTACATCCCGAATCTGCAGAGCGTATCGGTTGTTCCCGTTGGGCTTTCCAAATACAGGGACGGGCTGTATCCGCTTGAGCCTTTTGAGTACGAGGATGCGTGTGCTGTCATAGATCTGATAGAAAAATGGCAGAAAAAAGTGTATGATGAGCACGGCATTCATTTCATCCATGCAAGTGACGAATGGTATTTCCTTGCGGGAAGAGAGTTTCCCGAGGCCGAGCGCTATGACGGATATATTCAGTATGAGAACGGCGTAGGCATGATGAGACTTCTTCTGGATGAATACGGAGAGGCGCTTTACGCACTTACAACCGGCCATGCAGATGAGCTTAATTCCATAAAAAGAGAAATCTCACTTGCAACGGGAAGACTTGTTTATCCATGCATACAGCAGATTGCTGAAAGAGCGATGGGAGTTTGCCCCGGGCTTAAGGTTCACGTATATGAGATAGTCAATGAGTTTTTTGGCGAAAGGATCACTGTTTCGGGACTTCTTACCGGACAGGATATTATAAAGCAGCTTAAAGGCAGGAAACTTGGAACAACGCTTTACCTTCCCGAGAATCTGCTTAGAAGCGGCGAAGATTATCTCCTTGATGATGTTAAGATAGGAGATATAGAAAAAGAGCTTGATATAAAGATTGGAATATCAAAGTGCGACGGTCATGAACTTGCGGCAGTACTATTCGGTGTTCCGGTCGATAATACATATTAAAAAGGAAAATACATGAGCAGAAAAAATATAGTAGCGGTGGTCGGAAGACCAAATGTCGGAAAATCAACACTCTTTAATGCTCTTGCGGGAAGCAGGATTGCCATAGTGCAGGACACTCCCGGTGTTACAAGAGACAGAATTTACCAGGATGTAGAGTGGCTTAATCATAGCTTTACTCTTATCGATACAGGTGGTATCGAGCCTGATTCAAAGGATATTATTCTCTCACAGATGAGAGAACAGGCACAGATAGCCATAGATACTGCAGATGTTATTTTATTTATGGTTGATGTAAAGCAGGGACTTACCGATTCTGATTCCAAAGTGGCTGATATGCTGAGAAGGTCGGGAAAGCCTGTTGTTTTGTGTGTAAATAAGGTTGACAGTTACAGCAGGGATTCACTTGATGTATACGAGTTTTACAATCTCGGAATAGGTGAGCCTTTCCCGATTTCTGCTGTCAATAAACTTGGTATAGGCGATCTTCTCGAGGAAGTCGTAAGTCACTTCAGCAAAGATTCAACAAATGATGAGGAAGATGATACAACGAAGATTGCAATTATCGGTAAGCCCAACGTAGGTAAGTCATCTATTATCAATAAGCTTATCGGCGAGAACAGACTTATTGTCTCCGATATTGCGGGAACAACAAGAGATGCGATAGATACAGATGTGAAATATAACGGCAAGAAGTACACATTCATTGATACGGCCGGACTTCGCAGAAAGAGTAAGGTCAAGGACGAACTTGAGCATTACATGATCGTCAGAACAGTCGGAGCCGTTGAGAGAGCCGATGTAGCTATTCTTGTTATCAACGCCGAGGACGGTGTTACCGAACAGGATGCGAAGATCGCCGGAATAGCTCATGAGAGTGGAAAAGCTGTTATCATTGCTGTAAATAAATGGGATCTTATCGAAAAGGACAATCATTCGGTTAAGGAATTTACCAAGAATATCAGAAATACTCTGGCATTTATGAATTATGCGGAGATTATCTTTATTTCTGCGCAAACAGGCCAGAGACTTGTTAAACTCTATGAGATGATTGATATTGTAAGTGAGAATCACGCTCTAAGAGTTTCTACGGGTGTTCTCAACGAGATCATGACTCAGGCAGTTGTAATGCAGCAGCCACCGAGTGACAAAGGTAAGATATTAAAGCTTTACTACATCACTCAGGCTTCGGTTAAACCGCCGACTTTCGTTATCTTCGTAAATGACAAGAAGCTTATGCATTTTAGTTATACGAGATATATAGAGAATCAGATCAGAGAAGCATTCGGATTTAAGGGTACGCCCCTTAGATTTATTATAAGAGAGAGAAAAGAGGATAAGTAACATGGAAAGAGTAGTTTGTTTGATTGTGGGATATGTATTCGGCCTGTTTCAGACAGCAGTTTTATACGGGAAAATGAAGGGGGTTGACATCAGAAATGTCGGAAGTAAAAACGCCGGAACAACAAACACACTCAGAGTTATGGGAGCTAAGGCAGGACTTGTAGTTTTGCTCGGAGATATGTTCAAATGTATCTTTGCCATAATCCTTACTTATTTCCTTTTTGGCAGAAGCAATCCGGATCGCAGATATTTTTATATGATCTATACAGCTGCAGGTGCCGTACTTGGTCACGATTTCCCGTTCTTCCTTAAATTCAAGGGCGGAAAGGGAATCGCCTGCACAGCCGGATATATCATTTCCATGGGATGGAAGTTCGTTCTTGTAGGATTGATAGCTTTTTTTGGTCCTTTCAATGTCACACATTTTGTATCACTCAGCAGTCTTTGCCTTTATACATGCTTTTTGATCCAGTATGTGATCTTTGGACAGCTTGGATTTTTGGGCAACCTTCCGCAGAGCGAGCTCAATGAAATGTATGTTATAGTTGCGCTTCTTACCGCGCTTGCTTTTTATCAGCACAGAGGCAATATCAAGAAGCTTATTTCAGGTACAGAGAGAAAGACTTATATTTCAAAGAAGAATAAAGTCGACTGATCAGGAGGATAAATTTTTTGGGTATACAAGTTGGTGTAATTGGTGCAGGAAGCTGGGGTATCGCGCTTTCTTATGTATTGGCAGGTAACGGACACGATGTTACCGTCTGGTCCAGAAGCGATTCGTCAGTGGCGAAGCTTAGGGAATATCACGGAAACGAGGAGAAACTTCCCGGCGTAAAGCTTCCGGAATCGGTTAAATACACATCAAATATTGAAGAAGCCGTAAAGGATAAAGATATTATCGTTGTTGTTGTCCCTTCGGCTCATATGCGTGAAACAATAAGGCTTATGAAGCCTTTCATTAACGAGACTGAGGAGCACAGACAGATCATTGTTAATTGCAGTAAGGGAATCGAAGAAGATTCACTCATGGTTATGTCTGATGTTATTCTTGATGAAATTCCCGGATGCAATGTATGTGTTCTTTCCGGCCCTTCCCATGCTGAAGAAGTTGGAAAAGGTATGCCTACTACACTTGTAGTCGGTGCTTTTGAAAAAGAGATTGCGAAATATATACAGAATATATTCATGAATTCTTTTCTCAGAGTATATATCAGTCCCGATATGCTTGGAATCGAGATCGGTGCGGCACTTAAAAATGTCGTTGCGCTTGCTGCGGGAATTGCTGACGGCTATGGCTGTGGTGACAATGCGAAGGCTGCGCTTATCACAAGAGGAATTGCCGAAATCTCCAGACTTGGAATGGCAATGGGCGGTAAATTCGAGACTTTTGCAGGTCTTTCCGGAATCGGCGATCTTATCGTAACCTGTGCATCGATGCATTCACGTAACAGACGCGCCGGTATTCTTATCGGTCAGGGAAAAACATATAAAGAAGCCATGGATGAAGTAAACATGGTTGTTGAAGGCGTTTACAGCGCCAGAGCAGCACTTAAGCTTGCTGAAAAGTATGAAGTTGAGATGCCTATAATCACGGCGGTTAATGAGATATTATTTGACGGAAAATCTCTTCAGGAGGCTGTAAAAGACCTTATGATGAGAGATAAGAAGACAGAAAACAATATGCTGGAATGGTGAATGGCTTTTTGTTTAAAAAGTATTTGACATAATATCATTATGCTACTAAAATTTCATATTATACAAAAAAGGCAATGATCGGAATAAGTAGTGATTACAGGCTGACAACAGAGAATAGCCGGTTGGTGAGAGGCGTATGTTAAGAGTGATCGTGAATACCTCCGTGAGCTGCGAGGCGGAAATTATAGTAGGCTTCGACGGGACTGACCGTTATATCGGAAGAGTATCGTTTCGCTTTATGTGAGACCGTACTTGCTGAGGTATGTAGTGTGAGCTGCATGCGAATGAAGGTGGTAACACGATTATTTCGTCCTTCGCAATCAGAGATGTGATTGTGAAGGGCGTTTTTCTTTTGAGATACTTCGCAATCGGAAAATACAGGAGGGAAAAATGAAGATTTATGAAGAATTGCAGGCCAGAGGCCTCATTGCTCAGACTACTGACGAAGAGAAAATCAGAGATCTTGTAAACGAAGGAAAGGCAACTTTTTACATCGGCTTTGACTGTACGGCTGATTCACTTACAGCAGGTCACTTCATGGCGCTTACACTTATGAAGAGGCTTCAGATGGCAGGAAACAAGCCTATTGCCCTTATCGGCGGCGGTACAACAATGATCGGCGATCCTTCGGGAAGAACCGATATGCGTAAGATGCTTACAAGAGAAGATATCGATCACAATGCAGCCTGCTTCAAGAAACAGATGGAGAAATTCATTGAGTTTGGTGAAGGTAAGGCAATGATGGTAAATAACGCCGATTGGCTTCTTAACCTTAACTATGTTGAACTTCTTCGTGAGGTTGGTGCATGCTTTTCTGTAAACAACATGCTCAGAGCCGAGTGCTACAAGCAGCGTATGGAAAAGGGACTTTCATTCCTTGAGTTTAACTACATGATCATGCAGTCATACGATTTCTACTACATGTTCCAGAAGTACAACTGTAATCTCGAGTTTGGCGGAGACGATCAGTGGAGTAACATGCTTGGCGGAACAGAGCTTATCAGAAGAAAGCTCGGTGAAGATGCGCATGCTATGACAATTACTCTTCTTACAGACTCTCAGGGTAAGAAGATGGGTAAGACAGCAGGAAATGCCGTATGGCTCGATCCCAAGAAGACATCTCCTTACGATTTCTACCAGTATTGGAGAAATGTAGCTGATGCTGATGTAGATAAGTGCATAAAGATGCTTACATTTATTCCTATTGAAGAAATCCTTGAGATGGAAAAATGGGATCCTTCAAGAGTCAATGAGAAGAAGGAAATTCTTGCATTTGAGCTTACATCTCTTGTACATGGCAAGGAAGAAGCTCAGAAAGCTCAGGATGCTGCAAGGGCACTCTTTGCAGGCGGCGGAAATATGGATAATGTTCCGGCTGTTGCACTTAAAGAAGAGGACTTCAGAGACGGTGTTGTTGATATCCTTCAGGTTCTTGTATCTGCAGGCCTTTGCAATACAAGAAGCGAAGCAAGACGAGCAGTTGAGCAGGGCGGTGTAACTGTAGCAGATGCAAAGGTTACAGATGTAAAGACTACTTACAATAAAGATTTCTTTGCCGACGGAGTGATGGTAAAGAAAGGCAAGAAGTCATTTAAGAAAGTTACTGCATAATATAATTGAAGAGCTTGTGAAAAAAAGGAAAAATATTTTTCATAGGCTCTTTATTCTTGTATCAAGTAAATTACTTAAAAATTATACGAAAGAGGTACATATGAAGCCTTTAGTTATAACAATATTAGCCATTGTGCTTATGCTGACGGGATGTGGAAAGATTGATGAAGAGAAGGCAAATGTATCTGATGGTGCGTCTGTTGCAGATATATCTGTTGCGAATATGTCTATTGCTGATGATGCCGGTACGGAAGCTTCAGATAATGAAAATGAGGCAGCATCTTTTATCTCACACGAGCGTTTTCAGAAGGCAAAAGAGGATAAAAGCGGAAATTATACAGCTTTTTTGAATAATGAAAAGAAAGCAAAAGTTGATTGTGATGATTATGTATTCGAGAGTGAAGAAAAAAAGGAATACGATTTTGAGGAGTTGAAAGAGCTTGCATCGGATAGCACCAGTCTTCGTGAGAATCCATGTGATTCTGACTATAGATATATAGACTGTGGGTGTGACGGCGAAAAAGAATTGTTGATATGGGTAAGCAAAAGTGAGTATGGTTTTGGGTTTGTTTTAAAAGATGAAGGTGGCGAACTTTATATTCGATATGTTTCTGAATCCGGTGAGAAATTCTATGAAGAAATATGTGAAGACGGTTATGTCAGTGGCTTTGGAAAAGCCGGAGCATCTCTTGCCATATATGATTATGGCTATCTTGATAAAGATGCGAGATATCATCTTTTTTATACTTGTCAATATTATCTGGCGCTTGATTTGGTAATGGCAGGCATAGAGGATGAGGATGTGCTCAATAATAATCAACTTCTTGTTTATAGTTTTGGTACGTATGGTGATGCTAAGAGTGAAGACTCTATGTGTACAGATGAGGGCTTCGTTGATACATGGATAAAAAAATCGTTTATTGATGACGGTTATAAGTTCTATTCAAAAAAAGAACTCAAAGAACGTATGCTAAAAAGAGCAGATGAGATTGGTCTCAGTAAGCTAGATATAGATGAATGGAAAGAAGATATCAGCAGGGAGTTTGATGATGAAGAAAAATAAGTTGAAATAATATGTATAATTATTAATTAAAATGTATAAAAGCGTTAATTATAGGCTGTTGCGCAAACATTGCGCAACAGCCTATGTTTTTGCGTAAATATATTTATAATTTATACAATTTATTGTTGATTTAGGGTGAATGGTGTGATAACATGTTATTACTTTGTTGTTAAATAATTAAAATTATTGTAATAATAGAAATGAAGAAAGAGAGATTATATGTTATTGAAAGGGAGGAGTTTTTAAATGGCAAAGACAAGAGAGTGGTTATTTAATACGTCTACCGGTATGCCGGTCAGGATTACATTAAATAAAAACAGATTAGTGTCTGTTAACGGTAGTCCTGAAACTAAGGTGATGGCGCTTAAAGCACCTGAAAGCAATTTTGCTGAGAGAGTATTCGATATTCCTTTAGGCAATGGGGAAATTGCAAAGCTTTGTGTTAGAAATAAGCAGGTTCTTGTTTATAACGGAAGAAATGTTGAAACAGGTGAGGAATACAAAACAATCAAGTTACCGAATTGGATATATGTTTTTGTAGCATTATATGTAGTGAATTTCTTTTTGATCCTTGGTGGTGCTTTGGGAGGGGCAACATCAGCGATCGGTGCATATGCGTCAGCCAATATATCAGCTGATGACAAGAGACCTACTTTGACAAAAGTTCTTTTCTGTATAGGATTGTATGTTGTGATAACGGCAGTGTCTTTGCTTCTGGCTATTGCAGCCAGAGCTGCACTCAAACTCTGATTTATTGAAAACATACCGTATCGATGTTGACAAATCGATACGGTTATTTTATATTAAACATATGAACAGTTATTCATATGTTTATATGAAAGGAAAGTATATGGCTATAAACGATGTAGAACACTGCGAAGTACATATTGTTCACAAAGAGCTTGTGGACAGGATAGGCAATGAAATGCCTTCTGACGATGAGCTGTATGATCTGGCGGAGCTCTTTAAGGTGTTTGGAGATTCAACGAGGATCAAGATTCTTTTTGCTCTGTTCGAATCGGAGATGTGCGTATGTGATATAGCTGAGACGCTTAATATGACTCAGTCGGCAATATCGCATCAGCTCAAGATCCTTAAGCAGAGTAAGCTCGTCGGAAACAGGCGCGAAGGCAAATCAATCATTTATTATCTGGCTGATGACCATGTGAGAACAATTATCGATCAGGGAATAAACCATATAAGTGAGTGATTGTCGAATATAATAAAAAACAGAAATATGATGTATGTAAAGAAAGGGTATTTATTATGAAGAAGACATTTAAGTGTGAAGTTGATTGTGCAAACTGTGCTGCAAAGATGGAGGAAGCAGTTAAGAAAATCGAGGGCGTTGTAAATGCAAGAGTTAATTTTATGACTCAGAAGTTTGTCCTTGAGGCTGCCGATGATATTTTTGACGATGTTTTTGAGAAGGCAGTGAAGGCATGCAAGAAGGTTGAACCTGACTGCGAGATTGAAGGGGCTTAAGTTTCTCCCCGGAAAAAATGTGTATTATGGATTTTAGTTTTTCCTAAGAAAGATGTGGTGTTATGACCGGGAAACAAAAGAAAACCAGAAACAGAATACTTATTGTACTCGTAATATTTACAGTATTACTTGTCCTTGAAAAAACGGGACTTCTTGATAAACTTCCGCTTGTCGTGAAGTTTGCTATATTCCTTGTCCCTTATATTATGATCGGATATGACGTAATAAAGAAAGCTGTGATAAATATAAGGCACGGACAGGTCTTTGATGAGAATTTCCTTATGATGATCGCAACTTTCGGAGCATTTGGAATCGGTGAATATCCCGAAGCTGTTGCGGTAATGCTCTTTTATCAGATAGGAGAGTTGTTTCAGAGTTATGCTGTCGGCAAATCGCGTCAATCTATCACAGAAATGATGAGCATTGCACCTGAGATAGCCAATATTGTAGGTGAGAACGGCGAAGTTACGGAAGTCGATCCTGAGGAAGTAAGTATCGGTGATATCTTACTTGTCAGAGCGGGCGAGAAGATTCCTGTAGACGGAGTTGTCGTTGAAGGTGAATCCTTTATCGATACGGCGGCACTTACAGGCGAGTCTGTTCCGAGAAGAGTTGTCAAAGATTCCGATGTTATAAGCGGATGCGTAAACGGTGAGGGAATCTTGAAGATCAGAGCTGTCAAAGCTTACGAAGATTCAACCGTTTCAAGGATTTTGGAACTCGTGGAAAATGCAAGCGACAAGAAGTCACGCATGGAGAATTTTATTACAAGATTTGCGAAATACTATACTCCGGTTGTTACAATAGGAGCGCTTCTTCTTGCGGTGATCCCACCTGTTTTGGGACAGCTTTCTTTTGCTGACAGTATAAAGAGAGCCTGTATTTTCCTTATTGTGTCCTGTCCATGTGCACTCGTGATATCCGTTCCACTCGGATTTTTCGGCGGAATAGGAGCTTCTTCAAGGATTGGAGTCCTTGTAAAAGGAAGCAACTTCCTTGAAGCTGCTGCAGGTATTAAGACTGTTGTTTTTGACAAGACGGGTACGCTTACAAAAGGCGAATTCAGAGTTACAGATGTTGTTCCTTCCGAAAATTCAGGGATTTCAAGAGATGAACTTTTGGAGATGGCTGCAACGGGTGAAGCTTTTTCGAATCATCCGATAGCCAGATCGGTGTTTGCGGCTTTCCTTGAAGAAACGGGCAAAAAAGATGTGGACAGAAATGCCATAAGTGAAGCCGATACGAAAGAAATCTCAGGAAGAGGCATAGAGACCGTATATAACGGAATGAAGCTTTTTCTTGGAAACGCAAAGCTCATGAATGAGAACGGCATCAGCTCTTTTGCTGAAGCGGGATCTGCGTCGGGAACAATTGTATATGCGGGTTATAACGGAGAATATAAGGGATATATTGTCATATCCGATGTTATAAAAGACAGTGCCAAAAGAGCTATCGACGGAATCAGGAAAGTCGGTGTTTCAAAGACTGTCATGCTTACCGGAGACAGGAAGGATGTTGCGGAAGATGTTGGAAGAAATCTTGGCATAGATGAAGTAATATCGCAGCTTCTGCCTGCCGATAAGGTGGAACAGGTTGAAAAAATGCTTTCATCAGAGGATAATGATAGTAAGCTTGCGTTTGTAGGCGACGGAATTAACGACGCTCCCGTTCTTATGAGAGCGGATGTCGGAATAGCGATGGGTTCACTTGGAAGTGATGCGGCTATAGAGGCTGCAGATATCGTCATTATGGATGATGATATAAACAAGATACCTTCGGTTATCGGAATCGCCCGCAAGACTATCAGGATCGTGAAAGAAAATATTGTATTTGCGCTTTCTGTAAAGGTCATTATTTTGATCTTGGGTGCGCTTGGACTTACAACAATGTGGCTTGCTGTATTCGGCGATGTCGGAGTTGCAGTAATAGCTATATTAAACTCCATGAGAGCACTTAAAACAGATAAGATATAATATTTTTTATTCCATAAGATCCGTGCTCTGACGGAGGAAACAGAATAATGGCAAAAGCAGGACTTGACATAGGAGAGCTTCTTTTAAAGATTGCTACGGGTGAAACCGGAAAGATCAGCAAGGTTGATTATGTTGCACAAAAACCAAGATTTAACGCGGAAAGTGCAGATGATGAACAGACACTTGAAAGATGTTCGCCTGAATCGCAGGGTGTCAGTTCTGCTTTTTTTACGTCTCTTCTAAGGGAACTTGCCGGAAACAAAGAGTGTAAGATGCATAAATTCATGGCGCTCAGAAACGGAAAAGTTATTTGCGAGTGTGGATTTGCACCATATTCGATTGATTACTGGCATGTTTCATATTCCATGTGTAAGAGTATCGTTGCGATGGCAATCGGTATTCTCATAGATGAAGGAAAGTTGTCTATCGTTGATAAGCTCGATGATATTTTCGACGAGCAGATCGGCCTTCTTAAATTCCATAGAAAAACAATAACGGTAAAAAATCTTCTTGATATGACAAGCGGATCCGAATTTAACGAAGCTGGTGCGATAAGCGGAAACGACTGGGTTTCTTCTTTCCTCGAAGCGGGAACAAAATTTGAACCGGGTTCGCAGTTTGAATATAACAGCATGAATACCTATATGCTCTCTGCGATTGTTACGAAGGTTACGGGAAAGTCTTTGTTTGAATTTTGCAAAGAGCGAATATTTAATCCTATGGGGATTAAAAGAGTCTTCTGGGAGAGCTGCCCGAGGAAGATCACAAAAGGCGGCTGGGGACTTTTTATACGTACGGAAGATATGGCAAAACTCGGCCAACTCTATTTGAATAAAGGCAAGTGGAACGGCGTACAGATTGTTCCTCAGAAATGGGTGGAGGAATCAACTACTCCGCAGATCCTTACGGGAAGGACAGACAGCACGTACTACGGTTATCAGCTTTGGATAAACGGAGACAGACAGGGCTCTTATGCATTTAACGGAATGCTTGGCCAGAATGTTTTTATTTATCCCGACATAAATATGGTGGTAGTTACCAATGCGGGAAACAGCGATATCTTCCAGACTTCGATAATGGCTGTAAAGATCCGCGAGGCTGTGAAAAATCTTAAGATAGATGACGACGTTGCCCTGGAGGAAAATTTTTCGGATCAAGCGGTCCTTAAGGCTCTGTGCGCTTCAATAAGCGGAAAAACCGTAAATTATCCCGCAATCGTAGGAGGCGGATGGAAGAGAAGAACCGTAAAAGAGAGTAGCGGAAGGATCGGAAGAAGGACGCTTTCTTATAACTGCAAAAGAGGCAGTTTCAAGAGCTCTCTTAATTCTTTCAATATGAGAAACGAAGGCACTTTTGCATCAAGATGGCTTCAAAAGATAAACGGGAAAATTTATGATATGGAGAATAATAATGTCGGAATTTTTCCGATAATGATGCAGGTTGTGCACAATAACTTTACGGACGGAATTAAGAAGATCGGATTTAGGCTTGATGAAAAAGGATCTTTCTACATAGATATCTATGAAGGAAACATGCTCTATGAGCTTAAAAGCGGCTTTGGAGGAAAAAGATATATCACTAATATCAATATGCACGGAGAGATATATCAGGTAAGTCTTGAGTCATATTGCAGAACGGATGAATACAACAGGTTTGTGATAAGAAATGAGATCATATTTCTTGAAGAAGCCTGCAGCAGAACGATAAATATCTACTTTGACGACGATGCTTCCGACAGAGAGGACGGAAAAGGTACATTTATTTACCCGTCGGTTCCAAGGGGCATTGAGGTCAGATTTTTTGAAACGCCCGGCGACGATATGCTCATCGATGCGATGAAAAATGTATCTTCGGACGGATTTGGAGGACTTCAGGGCCTTATTTTCGGAAGAATAATAAAAGACGGTGTCAAAGGCCTTTTGGAAGATGCGATAAAGAATATGTTGGAGCCGAAAGTTCGAGGGGTATTGTCTACGCGGTAATTATGATAGAATAGTTGAGATTTAAGATGTTTTTATAATGAGTTTTATTCTTTGATTAAATAATTTTTTTGAATGAAAGGTGGCAAAATGGCTGATAAATTATATGAAAAACTTACAAAATGCGTTGATGCCGTAAGGAGCAAAACTGATTTTGTTCCCGATGTGGCACTTGTTCTCGGTTCGGGACTCGGAAACTATGCTGAGAATATCAAAGTCTGCGCAGAAATAGAATATAAGGATATCCCGGGATTCCCTGTTTCTACTGTTCCGGGACATGCCGGCAAGTTTATATTCGGATATGTCGGTGATACCAAAGTTGTATGTATGAAGGGAAGAGTTCATTTTTACGAGGGATATGACATAAGCGATGTCGTTCTTCCCGTCAGACTCATGGGACTTCTCGGCGCTAAGATTCTCTTTTTGACAAATGCGTCCGGAGGACTTGGAAAAGATTTTGCGGCAGGCGATCTGATGCTTATAACGGATCATATTTCATGCTTTGCGCCCAATCCGCTTATCGGTGCAAATATTGATGAACTTGGTCCCAGATTCCCTGATATGAGTGAAGTTTATAAAAAAGATCTTCAGAAGATCATAAAGGATACTGCAAAAGAAAACGGAATCACTCTGAAAGAGGGCGTATATTGCCAGCTTACAGGGCCTTCGTTTGAGTCACCCGCTGAAATACAGATGCTTGCAAAACTCGGAGTTTCGGCTGTCGGAATGAGCACGGTAAATGAAGCGATTGCCGCAAATCACATGGGACTTAAAATATGCGGTGTTTCATGTATCTGCAATCTTGCCGCGGGACTTTCCGAGAATCCTTTGTCTCATGAGGAAGTGCAGGAAGCGGCTGATAAAGCAGCTCCTTTGTTCACAAAGCTTGTTACGGAATCTATCAAAAAATTCAACAAAGGATGATGGCAGTATATGGATAATTCAGGACTTTTATATATGCTCGGAGTTCTTGCTGCTTTTGTGGTTGTCGCTTATGTGCTTGGTCTTAGGGATTCCGCAAATGCAAAAAAGAATCTGATTTTGAAACTTAAGAAAAATTGGGGCGATTCGCCAAAAAGAAAATATAAGGAAGATGATTTTGATCATATTTCCGGATATTATGACAATCATAGAGAGGGATTTCAGATTGATGATACGACCTGGAACGACCTTAATATGGACGGTGTTTTTACAAGGATGAACTATTGCCTCAGTGCTTCGGGTGAAGAGTATCTTTATTACATGTTAAGGACACCGAAGCAGACGGATGATTTTGAGAACGAAGAAAAAAAGATAAAGTTTTTTTCCGAAAATGATGATGCAAGGCTTAAGTATCAGTTGATCTTTGGAAAAATCGGAAGAGGAAACAGATATTCAATCTATGATTATCTTAAAGTCCTCAATGGCGTTGGGAATTTTAGCAATACAAAGCATTATCTTATGCTGGTTCTGCTTGTTGCAGCGATTGCTCTTTCTTTTGTGAGTTTTGGAATTGGTATATTTGCTCTTCTTATGGTTGTTGTTGCAAATGTGATCATGTATTTTTCGATTAAAGGAAAAATAGATCCTTATTTATCGACTTATTCATATATTCTAAAGGCTCTTGCTTCAACAAAACTCTTTAAGAGCACGGATTATCCCGAGCTTAGCGACGACCTTAAACTGCTTGAAGAGTCATATGATAAACTAAAAGGCTTTTCAAACGGCGCGGGCATTCTCATGAAACCGTCTGGTTCCGGTTCTCCCGAGGATATAATCATGGATTATGTTCGTATGATCACGCATATCGATCTTATCAAGTTCAATTTGATGTATCGTGAACTTATGGATAAAAAAGATGATCTTGATGCAATAATTACTGTGATAGGAAGAATCGAAGCATATATTTCAATAGCTTGTTACAGAGAGTCTGTAAAGGGACAGTATTGCATTCCCGTATTTGAAAAAGGCGGCATGAGTTTTGATAACGTGATACATCCGCTTATTGAAAATGCGGTTTCAAACAGTATTGAAACTAAGAAGGGAGTTCTTTTGACCGGATCGAATGCATCGGGTAAATCGACATTCCTTAAGACAATAGCCATTAATGTGCTTCTTGCACAGTCGATACATACGGCTCTTTCAACGAACTATAAAGCACCGCTCTTAAGAGTATATTCGTCGATGGCGTTAAAAGATGATATATACGGCGGTGACAGTTATTATATTGTTGAGATAAAGTCCATGAAGAGGATCATTGACGCGGCGAATGAAGATGGTAATCCTGTTCTTTGCTTTGTTGATGAAGTTCTTCGAGGAACAAATACGGTTGAAAGAATCGCAGCATCTACAGAGATACTCAAATTCCTTACGGATTCGGGAGTTAATTGTTTTGCCGCAACGCATGACATAGAGCTTACACAGCTTCTTAAGGACAGATATGACCTCTATCATTTTGAAGGTAATGTCTCCGATAATGATGTGCATTTTGATTATGTGCTTAAAAAAGGCCCTGCGACCAACAGAAACGCCATTAAGCTACTCGGCGTTCTCGGATATGACAGGAGTCTTGTCGACAATGCGCAGAATCTTGCGGAGAAATTTTTGAATACGGGAGTTTGGGAATAAATATGAAAGTTGAAATATATTCTGACGGTGCGGCAAGAGGAAATCCGGACGGTCCCGGAGGATACGGCACTGTACTTAGATATGTCGATTCAAAGGGAGAGGTTCATGAAAAAGAACTGAGCGCCGGATATGATAAGACAACCAACAATCGAATGGAGCTTATGGGCGCAATAGTCGGACTCGAATGCCTTAACAGACCTTGCGAAGTCGAGATGTTTTCCGACTCTCAATATGTCATCAAGGCGTTTAACGACAAGTGGATCGACGGCTGGATAAAGAGAGGCTGGAAGACTGCAGGAAAGCAACCTGTAAAAAATGTAGAACTTTGGAAAAGACTTCTTGAAGCGACAAAGGGACATTCCATAAAGTGGAACTGGGTCAAAGGCCATGCGGGGCATCCCGAGAACGAAAGGTGCGACGAGCTTGCGACAACTGCTGCCGATGACGCTCCCGACACATTATTACACGATGACGGCGGTGACCTCAGATGATCTATTATATTGCCGATTGCCATTTTTTCCACAGCGCACTTAATGAAAAGATGGATAAGCGCGGCTTTGCAAGCTGCGAAGAAATGAATGAATATATGATAAAAAAGTGGAATGACAAGGTTACGCGCGCCGATACCGTTGTTATTCTTGGGGATTTATCTTTTGGCACGGTTGAAGAGACCAATGAACTTATTCACAGGCTGAAAGGAAAGCTCTGTCTTATAACAGGGAATCATGATAAATATGTAAAATCTGCAAATTTTGATAAGGACAGATTTGAATGGATCGACAATTACAGAGTGATCACCGATTCTCAGAAAAAAGTTGTATGTTGTCATTATCCAATTCCTTTCTATGACGGACAGTACAGGCTTAAACACAGCGGAGAGCCAAAGACCTATATGTTATACGGACATGTTCATAATACAAGGGATGAAGTTCTCATGAAGAAAATAATCGAGATGATAGGCTCGACACCTTACGTGCCAATCGCAGCCGAACATGAGCGCACCATTCCATGCAATATGATAAACTGCTTCTGCATGCGCTCCGATTATGAGCCGCTGACACTCTCGGAGTGGATCAAACTGTCGGGGAATCAGTGAGTGTAAGTGATTGTAAATGTTTGTATAAGAAATAAAAGTACAAGTTATGAAACAAAGATTTAAAGTAACTATATTGGCATTGTTGATGGTCATTATCTGCGCCGGATGCCAAAAGAAAGATGATATATCGGAAAAAGCACCTGATGCCGCGTCTACAACAGAATCACCTTCAGATGTATCCGTATCGGATGAATCCGCGGTCGGTGATTCAGTGGCTGAAGACGATAATATAGAGATCAAGTCCGAAATATCGGAAGACAGGCGCTATCACAGTGCGACGGTTAACGGAGTAGATTATTCTCTTACAGTCGACCTGACAAAATGGGAAGGAAATACCAACCTGTTACAGATTGAAACCCTAGAGAGCTTGTTCTGGCAGGTCTATCCTAAGATGTATGAAAGATTTGGCACATATTCATCTGCACCTACAGATGTTGAACTCCTAATCGAAAATGAAGGCTACGAGATCGCCTGTGCATGGGAGAATAAAGTACATCTTCATGACATGTGGTTACATGATAATCCTGAAGACTTTGACTGCTACACCCATGAACTTGCCCACTTGATCCAAAACGGCTGGAGCGAAGATTATCTTGAATACGATTCCTACATAGAACGCTTCGCCGACTACTGCCGATACATCTATGCCTATGACGACGGCAAATACAACGACAAAGGCTGGACGTAATAAAAGGCTGCCACACTAACTGTGACAGCCTTTGTTGTGTCGCGAATAGCGATATATTTATTTGCCGAATACTGCTTCGTAATCTTTTACGAATTTCTCAATTCCCTGATCTGTGAGAGGGTGATGAGTCATCTGCTCGATTACCTTGTAAGGAACAGTAGCGATGTCTGCACCTGCAAGTGCGCAGTCTGTAACATGCATAGGATGACGAACACTTGCTGCGATGATCTCTGTCTCGATTCCGTGAATATTGAAGATCTCTGCAACTTCAGAGATGAGGTCTGTTCCGCGAACACTGATGTCATCAAGTCTTCCGAGGAAAGGACTTACAAATGCAGCGCCTGCTCTTGCTGCAAGAAGAGCCTGGTTAGCTGTGAAGATAAGAGTCACATTGACTTTGATGCCTTCGGCTGCAAGTGTGTGGCAAGCCTTAAGACCTTCAACGGTCATGGGAATCTTAACAACCATGTTCTTGTGTATTTTAGCAATCTCGCGACCTTCCTTGATCATACCTTCTGCATCAGTTGTTGTAGCCTTAACTTCGCCACTGATAGGTCCGTCAACGATAGATGCGATCTCAGCAACTACCTGTGTGAAATCACGTCCTTCTTTTGCGATAAGAGAAGGGTTTGTTGTAACTCCGCAAATTACGCCCATGTCGTTAGCTTTTCTGATCTCATCGACATTGGCTGTGTCCAAAAAGAATTTCATTTTTGCATATACTCCTTGTCTGTAACCTTATTGATAGTTATGGATAATCCCTAAGGATCTCCAAATAAAAATGATACCACTAGGATAGCACTATATTATTTTTTTTCAATATGAATTTCTTGTACATTTTACTTTGACTTTTTTGTACTATTTGATTGCCTTTAACGATTGAAAGTGTTAAAGTGAAGAAAGATTATTTACTTTAAGGAGAGAAGGTATGATTATTAAAGTGTTAATGTTACTTGTGTTCTTTTCTGTAATGATCTACATCGGTCTGATGTGCAGAAAGAACTCGACTGATGTAAGCGGATTTGTGCTTGGCGGTAGAGCAGTAGGCCCATGGGTTACGGCCTTTGCTTACGGAACATCCTATTTTTCCGCAGTTATTTTTGTGGGGTATGCGGGACAGTTTGGCTGGAAGTATGGCATATCCGCAACGTGGGTCGGAATCGGCAATGCGCTTATAGGTTCACTTCTTGCGTGGGCAATTCTCGGAAGAAGAACAAGAATTATGAGCCAGCACCTTGATTCCGCGACAATGCCGCAGTTCTTTGCCGCAAGATTCGGAGGAAGATCGCTTAAAATAGCAGCTTCCGTTATTACATTTATTTTCCTTATTCCTTATACAGCTTCATTGTATAACGGACTCTCAAGACTTTTTGGTATGGCATTTAAAATCGATTATTCTATCTGCGTTATTGTTATGGCGGTGCTTACCGGAATATACGTTATCGCAGGCGGTTACATGGCAACAGCGATAAATGATTTTATTCAGGGAATAATCATGCTTATAGGTATCTGTGCGGTTATTCTTTCTGTTCTTAATTCGCAGGGGGGATTTCTTGCAGCACTTGACGGACTTGCAAGGATATCTGATGAGAGCGTTTCGACAACGCCGGGTGTTTTCGCTTCATTTTTTGGACCTGATCCTCTTAATCTTCTCGGTGTTGTTATCCTTACATCACTCGGAACATGGGGACTTCCTCAGATGGTTCAGAAGTTTTATGCGATAAAAAGTGAGAAGTCAATCTCAAAAGGTACCATCGTTTCTACGTTTTTTGCTTTCATTGTAGCCGGAGGATGCTATTTCCTCGGCGGCTTCGGAAGACTTTTTTCCGATAAGATCGATATATCCGCAGACGGTTTTGACAGTATCGTTCCTACGATGCTCTCAGGGCTTCCGGATTTCCTTATTGCTGTTGTTGTCATTCTTGTTTTGTCTGCATCTATGTCAACGCTTTCATCGCTTGTACTTACAAGTAGTTCGACACTTACGCTTGACCTTTTAAAAGGGCATGTCATCAAGAATATGGATGAAAAGAAACAGCTCCTTATCATGAGAATACTGATCGTTGTGTTTGTTGGTATATCTGTTGTTATCGCAATCGTACAGTACAAGCAGAATGTGACTTTTATCGCGCAGCTTATGGGCGTTTCGTGGGGCGCTCTTGCGGGAGCTTTCCTTGCACCTTTCCTTTACGGTTTATACTTTAAGTTTATAACTAAGGCGGCTGTGTGGGTGAATTTCGTATTCTCAACAGTAGTCATGCTCGCAAATATGTTTGTAAGACCGAAGTTCCCGCAGCTTCTTCAGTCGCCCATAAATGCAGGAGCATTTTGTATGATAGCGGGACTTATTATTGTTCCAGTGATATCTCTTTTCACCAAGAAGCCTCCGAAGGACCTTGTGGACGGTGCGTTTGCATGCTACAACAAAGAAGTTCTCGTTCATCAGAGCACTTCACTTTCAGATGATTCCGAATAAGTGGTAAAATAATGTGAAAAAAGATTATTTTATGAGGTGAACATGGCAGAACATATTTTAAAGAATAGTTTTATTGCGATAAAAGTATCGGATCACGGAGCAGAGCTTAAGTCACTCGTTAAGGCAGATTCGGGAAAAGAGTTCATGTGGCAGGCGGATGCCAAGTACTGGGGGAGGACAGCACCTGTTCTTTTTCCTATTGTAGGTTCTGTATGGAACGGCGAGTATAAAGTTAACGGCGTTTCTTATAAGCTTTCACAGCACGGATTTGCAAGGGATATGGAGTTTTCTCTTGTAAAAGAAGCTGAGGATGAGCTTGTGTTTGAGCTTACCCAAAATGAAGAGACGCTTAAAAAATTTCCTTTTAAGTTTTTGTTGAAGATCGGATATAAGCTTGTCGGAAGCAAGGTGGTTGTTTCTTATACGGTCACTAATACGAATGATAAAGAGATGTATTTTTCAATCGGTGCGCATCCTGCTTTTAACTGCGATCTTAATAAGGATGAGCTCTTGTTTGAAAAAGACGGCGCTGCAGTTTCCGGTTCTCTTAAGTCAAATGTGATCGACATGTCCTGCGGATGCCTTTCCGATAAGCAGATTAACGTTGAGACAGCGGAAGGAATAGTTAAACTTACTCCAGGGCTCTTTGACGGGGATGCGCTTATATTCGAAGACAGGCAGGCTGATGCGGTTACACTTGTAAGTGCGGCTGATGGAGATAAGCTTCGTGTTACTTGTGATGTTCCGCTGTTTGGAGTATGGTCACCTGTTAAAAAGAATGCGCCTTTTGTCTGCATCGAGCCTTGGAACGGAAGGTGCGACAGAGTAGGCTTTGAAGGTGGCATTGAAGATAGAGAGTACGGCAATAAATTAGCGGCGGGAGAGAGCTTTGATACTTCATTTGAGATTGAGATCTTGTAATGAAGTGTCCTGGCAGATCATTTTATGATAATTGATTTTCATACACATACATTTCCTGATTCAATAGCTGCAAGGGCTGTTGACAGCCTCAGCAAAGAGGCGCATATCGTTCCGCATACTGACGGTACGGTTTCAGGTCTTTTGGATTCAATGGATAAGGGCGGCATAGATATGTCCGTCCTTTTGCCTGTTGCAACGGCGTCTTCTCAGGTGGAGAGTATCAATGACAAGGCTCTTAGAAATAATGAGAAGTACGGTGACAGGTTATGTTCTTTTGGATGTATTCATCCTGAGTATTCACGTTTTAAAGAGGAGCTTAGAAGGCTCAAAAATAACGGCATCAAGGGAATCAAGATTCATCCCGTTTATCAGAACAAGGATATTGATTCCAAGACTTTTCTTGATATCATTTATGCTGCATGCGAAAATGACCTTATCGTCATTACCCACGCAGGGCTTGATATCGGCTTTCCGGGCGTTGTCAGATGTTCGCCGAAGATGTGCAGAAATGTAATTAACACGATTGGTGAGTTTAAGTTTGTTCTCGCACACATGGGCGGATGGAGGAACTGGGATGAAGTTCCTTTGTATCTTGAGGATACAACGGCTTTTCTGGATACATCTTTTTCCTCCGGGAGAATTCAAGCGCTTTCTGATGGATATTGGGATGATAAGGATACAGGAATGCTTGATGCAGATGGATTTATGAAGCTTGTAAACGCTTTTGGTAGTGACAGGCTTTTGTTCGGAAGTGATTCACCTTGGTCAGATCAGAAAGAGGCTACCACGTTCATCAAGGGATTACCGATTGATGAGAATGATGCTACTAAGATTCTTAGCGGGAACGCATGTCAGCTGCTCGGGAGGTGAGCTATGATCATAAGAGATGCACAGAATAAAGATATTCCGCAGCTTCTTGAGCTGTTATCTGAGGTACTTGAGATTCATGCAAAAATTAAGCCTGATTATTTTGTATCCGGTCATACGAAGTATAGTGAAGCTGAGCTTGAGGCTATCCTTAAGGCTGAGGATCTGAAAGTATATGTTGCGGATGAGGATGGAAGAGTCCTTGGCTACGCATTCTGTATGCTGCAAGAGACTTTACACAAGCCTTTTGTTGTTTCTTTTAAATATATGTATATTGACGATCTTTGCGTTGATTCTGCGTGCAGAGGTAAAGGCATTGGCAAGAAGCTTTTTGCGCATGTTTGCAAGGAAGCAAATGCACTTGGCTGCAGGGATATTACCCTTAACGTCTGGGAAGGCAATGACAGCGCCAGAGCTTTCTATGAGAGTCTTGGAATGAAGGTGCAGAAGACTACAATGGAAATTACACTTTGATGTGGATGCACAGGGCTATTCAATCCCCAGCGGACATTCGACATTTGGGTAAGTCAAAGGGACGGTTCTAATGTCATGCCTTAATGCCTGTGACATTGGAACCGTCCCTTTGACTTTGCAAAGTGACAGATATATCGAATATAGATTTGACTGCGGACAAATCCTAATGGAAGATTTAAGAAGAATTGTTTTTCTAAAAGGATGAAGAAAGGATCGTATATGAAAAAAATAGGATTGGTAGGAGGCACCGGGCCTGAATCTACAATTATGTATTATAAAGAATTAAATTCCAGAATTGATAAGATCACAGATGGAAAGCATATGCCGGAGATCATTATTGAGAGCGTGGATTTCAGAAGAGCATGGGATTATGTTTCTTCGGGGGAATATTACCTTCTTAAGGAATATCTCTCCGAAAAAGTACATAGTCTGGAAAAAGCAGGCGCAGAAGTAATATCTTTGACGGCCGTGACGATGCATATTGTGTTTGAAGAATTGGTTAACGATACTGGTGTTTCGTTGATTAGTATTCCTAAAGCGGTCTGTAAAGAGGTAGAGAATAAAGGATATAAAAAGATACTTCTTCTTGGAACCATTTTTACAATGGAACAGGATTATATGAAAAATGATTTCAAGGACGCAGGTATAGAAGTAGTTATTCCTGATGAAAATGATCGGAATCTTGTGGCAAAACGCATTTTTGAGGAGTTGGAGCTGGGAATTGTTAAGGAAAGCACATTAAAAGAGTTTCAAAGCATAATAGATAAAATGCGGGATCAATATGGTATTGAAGCAGTCGTACTGGGGTGTACGGAACTTCCTCTTTTACTGAATTCGGAAAATTGTTCTGTTCCGTGCCTGGACAGCGTTGAAATACACATAAACGATTTGATCCATGAGGCTTTATAGGGGGATATATTCTTCCCAAACTTGCACTAAATGCAAGTCTAAAGTGGTAGCATTATTTGGCCACATTATTGCATGACTGGTATATCAGCTCTGCCAGGTCCCTGGTGGGGGTGTCAAAACCACTTTGTATCCAGACACGCAGTACATTAAGGCTTCCGTACATAATGAAAGTGAAGAGGTAGTCTGCATTTTTGTTATCCAGGATTTCAGGCACTGCAGCTTTTACATTATTTGCAATTGTTTCGATTATAGTTTTCTGAAAATCTTCGGAATCCGTCTGGCACAGCAGGATTCCGAAGGTTTCTTTATTTTTTAATAGGAAATTTCGCCTTGACGGCGAAATCTTGAATTAAAAGGCCCAGCAAGACCGGGCCACGCAAAGTAGAGGTAAGCTGGTATAATTACCAATCTACCTCATCAAAAAATTCATCATCTTCATGCATAAAGTAATCCATGTCGAGAAGGTCTTCATCATCCATCTCGCGGATTTCGTTCGCCGACATGCCTTCCGGCGGATTTTGGATGTATTTCTCTCTAAGCTTTGCAATTAGTTCTTTATCGACCATGACTGTTCCTCCTTGCATGATTTTATCATGTGCAGAAACATGGGGAAACACTGTTTGGTTTTGAAGATGGAGCTCTGCTTTTGGGACGGCATTTTCCCTTTGCCTCTTTGTATAAGTCTTCAAGAGAAATATGTTTATGATTAAAGTACAAATCAAGGAATTTCATGGTACTACTGCACTTTGAACATTTGATTGGATCATAGCCAAATGCTGAAAGAATACTTGAGCGCCATTGTAAGAAAGATTTGAAGAATGGCTGTTTGGTGGGGGGAATAAGACGGTAGAGCTTTTTATCTGATTCTCGATGTCGACCATACACGCCGTAGTAGCGTATCATCTTAAAGTCTTTTTCAGGTATGTGCTGGATAAGGCGTTTGATGAAGTCTATTGCAGGAAGTGTTTCGTTGACAAGGACTTCGTCCTCGTGCCTGTTGTAGTGGAAAGTAACAGTATCATGCGCTTTATCATAGGAATCAATTCTTGATAGACCGATTGCAGGGCGCCCAAGGTATCGACCTATATATTTAGCCACTTTGTTCTTGTCAGCGAGAGTGGGTTTTGCATATATATAGAATCCATCTTTTTGATTTTTGTATGAGAGAGCTTTTTCTTTTTTGAACAATGCTTTTTTCGCGGAGTCAGTAATAAGAGTTTCCATAAGATTAAGAAGAGCGGTTTGAAAAGCATGGCGCATGTATTGAAAACTGAAGTAATTGACTTTACGCCAAAATCCGGTGTCACCTACACCACCTTCAGATATAAGGCAGTGGATATGAGGATTCCATTCCAATGGACGTCCAAATGTGTGAAGAACCAGAATGTAACCGGGAGTGAAGTTCTGACTTTTGTTGGTTTTGTAGAACATCCGACGAATAACGCTGCTGGCGGCGTCAAAAAGACAGTTGAGAAGATCACGGTCTTCGAGAAAGTAATGGCGTAATTCTTTTGATATAGTAAAAACGCAGTGTCGGTGCTGGCAGTTTATGAGTTTGAAAGACATGGCCAGAGCACGTTTTTGCGAATACATGGAACCACAGGTAGGACAGAATCTTGAATGACAACGAAAGGGAATGAACTTGAGATTACCACAATCGGGGCAGCCATACATGGCGCCACCATAGGCAGGATCGCCACAATTGAGCATCTTATCGATGTTTTCCATTTCCGTTTTGCGGGGATGGAGAGTATATTGAATTTCTTCATAATGATCTCGGAACAGATCTTGCAGTATGTTTCGTTTCATAAAAATCATTATGAATGAATTGAGGCAAATCAGAACCACCGGCTTAGCCGGTGGTTTGTTCTGGCCCTATAAGGGCCTGTTGCCGGCACTGAGTCTAAAGACTCGCCGAATGGTTCGCCAGCCGCAACATCATTTTCCTACAGAGCCCCCTGGGCTCATTTTTATTTGTTTTGCTTTACCGGCTCACCCGTGAACGGGTCAATATACTCTTTTAGTGTCATTTGGTCGTACTCTAAATCCTCTTTTAACTGATTCTTTATGTACTCCTCGATTTTCTTTGCATTCTTACCTACAGTATCTACGTAATAGCCTCTGCACCAGAAATGTCTATTGCCATACTTATACTTGAGATTTGCATGCCTCTCAAATATCATAAGCGTACTTTTTCCTTTCAAGTACCCTACGAAACTTGAAACACTCATACTCGGTGGGATCCTTACCAGCATATGTATATGATCTGGGCATACTTCTGCCTCTATTATCTCTACACCTTTCCTCTTGCATAATGTACTGAGAATATTTGCAATGTCCTGCTTGATCCGACCATACGCAACCTTTCTCCTGAACTTAGGTGCAAATACTATGTGATACTTACACTCCCATCTAGTGTGTGATAAACTATTCATGTCCATTTTGGACTACCTCCTGTGCTTTACTTTGGTTGGCGAACCGTAGTAATTCTAGCACGGGAGGTTTTTTACTGTAAGCTGAAGCAGCTGTTGTCCCCCTGCATAGCAGGGGGTTTTATTAAAGATGCTACACAAAAACAACCCCAACCCCTCATGAGTGAGGGGCAGGGGAGTTGAAGTGCCATAGGCACTTTTTTATGTAGAGCATGTAACAAGCTTAGTGAAGCTTATCTGAACACTGTTCCAAAAATCTCTTCGCCAGTTCCGCATCAGGTGAGTTTTCCAGATAAATCCCATACACATCCCAAGTATAGGTATCAGTTATAGGAATTGCTTTAACGTCGGTATCATCTTTGAAAAACCTTGGAGCAATGCCGATTCCAATCCCATTTTTTACAAGACGGTAAATAGAATCCCCTTCGCCAACCTTTGCAACAATCTCGGGATTGAAATCATTCATGTGGCAGGCGTTTATGAAATCGTGATAAATGTGGTATTTCTCGTTCATGGAGATAAGAGGTTCATCTTTGATCTCCGTAATACTGATCTGCTGTTTGCCTCTGAGTCTGTGGACTTTGTGGACATACAGGACGATATCTACAGATTTGATGAGTTCTGACAAAAGCCCCGGAACCTGCGGCTTTCCTACAACGAGACCGCAGTTTATCTCGTCGTTCAGCACACGCTTCAGGACAGTTTTGTTTTCCTGTTCATCCCAGCTTGCAACAATTTCCGGATTCGATTTCATAAAAGAATGCACCGAAGGAATATCTACAGCTCGCAGTGTTCCGGCCGCAAATCCAATCCTGAAGCGCTTCTCCCTGTCATTCACAGCTCTTATCTCCGAGAACATTTCATTCATGCTTTTAATTATAGTCTTGGATTTTTCATAAAAAATCTTTCCGCTCTCCGTAGGTACAAAGCCGTCTTTAGTCCTTGAAAAAAGTTGAGTGCCGTATTCCTCTTCAAGGTTCTTTATGATCTTACTTAGTCCTTGCGGTGATAGAAAAAGTTTATTTGCAGCTACCTGCAGGTTACGCTCTTCATATATGATTTGAAAACATTTTAGATTTCTCGTGTTCATAAAAAAATAATAGCAAGGTGGGAAAAATATGCAATAGTCGCATTGGTGGAGAGTTTATTTTTATGTGATATACTTTAGTGAAAAGACACTTTTTTTATCAAAAGCGGTAATAAGGACGCAGTTTAAGCTTGTGGCCAAAGCCGCTAAAGGCTTAGGATGGGAAACTGCTTCGGCAATGCTTGATCATTCTCTTCAGAATAAACCGTCTAATCTGGCATTTTCCTCAGATTCAAAGTTTGCGAAGCAGATTGCGGAGTCTGATGAATGTGCTGCTATCGTGGAGGAATTTAAGGAACAGGTAGAAGGACTTGATATATCGGAAAAGAGCATAAAGAGCAGTACAACTTTAAACAGTACAACAGACTTGCACCTTTCCTATAATAAGGTCAGCTACGAAGTTGTAGGAAAAAAAGTTGATGGAAAATGGAATCTGAAAATAACATTTTATGATAGATACGATTTTGAAACACAGGCATGGGAGGACTCAATTACACTTAGTTCGATCGTTAAAATACTCAATAATTACGCTGCATATGCGCAGGAAGTAGGAGCGATTGTACCGTATGACATAAAGGTTACTGTGGAAAAATCTTTTTAATATGTTAATAAATGACATGGGGACGGTTCTAATGTCATGCCTTTAAAATGACATGGGGACGGTTCTAATGTCATGCCTTTGACTTTTGACTAAATACATAAATTACAACATGGAGGAGACATAATATGAGTTGGGAAGTGCAATTGATGGAGTGGCTACAGGCCAATATTCCGGGACCGCTTATTTTGCTTATTTCGCAGTTTTCTGCTTTTGGAGAGGAGTTTGCGCTTGTTGCGGTCATGGGCTTTGTTTATTGGTGCCATGATAAAGAATTTGGACGAAAAATAGGATTACTTGTATGTTCTTCACTAATTTTATTTCCTATGATAAAAAACATTGTTTTCAGGATTCGTCCCTATATGGAGCATAGCAGCATAAAATGCCTGCGCCCCGTAGAGCCTGATGCGGATCTTATGGATGTGGATGCGCAAGGGTATTCATTTCCAAGCGGTCATTCGGCCAATGCAGCAACAGTCTATCCCGGAATTGTTATTTTTGGAAAAAATAAGAACAGGCTCAAATTGGTGCTATCAATTATATTGATGCTGCTTGTAGGTTTTTCGAGAGTTGTAGTCGGATGTCATTATCCTACAGACGTGCTCTGCGGATGGACACTTGGTTTAGCTATGGTTTTTGTTATTTCTTTTTTGTATAAAAAGATAAAGAATCTAAATGTCATATTTGCGATGGTTGCAGTAATCGGAACTATCGGAGTCTTTTATTGCAAGACAAGCGATTTTTTTAGTGCATACGGTATACTTTTTGGTCTGTGGCTTTCAATACCTTTTGAGAAGAAATTCGTAAATTTTGAATCTACAAGAAATCCTGTTTCAAGCATTTTAAGACTTGTTGGCGGCGCGGTTGTGTTTTTTGCACTGGATGAGCTTTTAAAGATTCCTTTCGGCAAAGAGTTTCTAAATTCCGGAACAATGGCGGCGCATCTTGTAAGAAGCGGAAGATATATGTTAGCAATATTTGTTTCGCTTGCTGTATATCCCATATTATTTAAGTTTAGGATTTTCTCACTTGAGGTTCCTGAACGTAGGGAAGAAGTTGGCGATGGGATTTACTGAAATGACATTGGGACGGTTCTAATGTCATGTTTTCCTTTTAACTTGCGCTAAAGGTAATTTGGCATATCTATAAAAATAAGAAACATAATAATTCGAAAGAAGGTAGATTAATATTTTAATGAATTATAAAGGCAGAAAAAAGCTGGCACTTATATTTGTGGCATTAATGCTGGTAACGGCATGTGTAAAAACAGATTCTAAAGTATTTGAAAAACTGAGTGGATATTATTCAGCTACAAAAGCGTTGGAAATTTTACAAAAGGAATAATAAATACTCGGACGGTAGTTTTTTCTGTAAAGGAACTAAACAAAGTCAGAGGGACGGTTTATTGATTCTGTAGAGTTTTTGATTTAGTGAGGAATGTATGATTATCGATGATGAATCTTTCAAATCAAAAAATATAATTAATGAATGCAAGAGATCTGTTGAATCTGTAGAAAATAAAAAAATAGTTGTTTGCAAGCATTGTATAAAACGTTTTGATATTGAGGCTGATTTCGGGTATATGTGTGTTTGCCCGAATTGTCTTAAGGTATGCAATGATGATTTTTACGATGTTCCTTTTGATAGGTTCAATATATTTTGGGGAGAAAAAAGAATCGGCTTTGTTGAGAAAAAGATAAATTCTGTGGTGAAGAGCCATGTCGTTTACAACATTTATTATGTTGACAAAAGTCGCAGAATAGAGAATCCGAAGGATAATAATGAGATATACGAAATTTTAACTAACGATATTGTCTATGCTATTGACGAAGAGAAAAAAAGAATCATCAATGATAAAAATGCAATGATAAAAAAATTTGCTGATGAGTTTTCTAAGGGCAATAGTCAAATATGGCTGTTGGATAAAGGGAATATCAGCAGATATCATGATACTGTTACGCTTCATAAAAATAGTTTGGGAAAATGGGAAATATATGAGTCAAGATTATCTCCCGAGTTTTCATTTAGTCGTACTACTGAGATCTCAGAGCATTTTTATCTTGCGGACGATTTTAAGCGGTGGATAACAAGATTTGTTGACAGGTATTTTGATATATTCTATACCGGTATTTGGCCTCCAGAAGGTGGTTTGCCGAATATAGAGGATTTTGGTACTGCAGGTAAGCTGCGATAAAAGGTAAAGGAAAAATAATTTGTAAAATGACATTGGGACGGTTCTAATGTCATGTTTTCCTTTTAACTTGCGCTAAAGGTAAAAAGACAAAAGAACCGTCCCTCTGACTTCAAAGGAGCATAAAAAAGTGAATTATTTATCTAAGGATGAGGTTATTGAGTGCGGCATAGAGTTTGCAGGAGATGTATGTTTTTCTGGCGAATATGGAGAACAGGTATATACAAAAGAAAAAGAAGAAGGCGGTCAGCCAATTAATGGAGTGCTATATGAAAGATATGAAAATGGTAATATTTGCTATTATGAATATCATAAAGATGGAATATCCAATGGCCCAAGGGTAGAATTTTATAAAAGCGGTAAGATAAAAAGTTATTGCATTAAGAATGGGGGAACAATTGATGGGGAATATATTGAATGGTATGAAAACGGAGAAGTTAAATTAAGAAAAGATTGTAAATATGGAATAATATGGTCCTATGTCAATAAATAGTACAAATTAAAATGAGAGGTTTACCTGCTTATGCAGCAGGCGCAACCATAACCCTCTCATATAGTTCTTCGAATTCGTTAGGAGACATATAGTCACAGTGGCTGTGAATCCTAACGGTGTTATAAAAGGTTTCGATATACTCGAATACAAGCCTATATGCGTGCTTGTAGTTGATAATAGAAAAGCGGTTAAGCCATTCCCTTTTAATCAAGGAATGGAAGGATTCTATGCAGGCATTATCGTATGGATAACCGCTATGGGAATAGCTAC
>NZ_FMUR01000007.1 GCF_900101605.1 Butyrivibrio hungatei | reverse complement strand
CCCCTTGGCTGATCCTGAACAGCATAGCTGAAATTCATTCCAAGCTGCTCACCTGTTCCAAAAAGATCCTCAAATATAGGAAGGTCTCTCGGAGTTGAAATTATAAGTACATCTCTTATACCTGCAAGCATAAGAGTTGAAAGCGGATAGTAGATCATCGGCTTGTCATATACCGGCATTATCTGCTTTGAAATAGCTCTTGTAAGCGGATAAAGTCTTGTTCCCGAACCACCCGCTAAAATTATACCTTTCATTATATTCCTCCGTATTTATCTAAAATAATCGGCTCTGATCAATTATCGCCAATTATCTCTTGTCATACATCTTTGCGTAATACTTTTCGTAATCGCCGCTTGTCACATGCTCCATCCATTCGTTGTGATCAAAGTACCATTTAATGGTCTTTCTGATACCTTCTTTGAACATGGTCTCAGGCTCCCATCCGATTTCCTTTTTGATCTTATCGGGAGCGATGGCATATCTTCTGTCATGTCCCTTTCTGTCTGTTACATACTTAATAAGATCGTAGCTGAGCTTAGCCTTTCTGGGATCGCTGTCATCAAGCTCTTCTCTGAGAACATCGATGATTGTCTTAACGATCTCGATATTCTGCTTCTCATTGTGTCCGCCGACATTGTATGTCTCAAAGAGCTTGCCCTTCTCCTGTACCATGTCGATTGCCTTTGCATGATCCTCAACAAAGAGCCAGTCACGAACGTTCTTACCGTCTCCGTATACAGGAAGATCCTTACCTGCAAGTGCATTGTTGATCACAAGAGGAATGAGCTTCTCAGGGAACTGATAAGGTCCGTAGTTATTTGAACAGTTAGTGATATTTGCAGGGAACTTATATGTATCCATATAAGCTTTTACGAGCATATCCGAACTTGCCTTACTTGCTGAATAAGGGCTGTGCGGATCGTATGGAGTTGTCTCATAGAAATAAGCATTCGGATCGTCATCGAGCGAACCGTATACTTCATCGGTTGAAACATGAAGGAATTTCTTACCCTCTTTGAATGTTCCGTCCGGAAGCTCCCAAGCCTTTTTAGCTGCGTTGAGCATAGTAGCCGTTCCGAGAACGTTAGTCTCAACGAAGATCTCGGGATTTACAATAGATCTGTCAACGTGGCTTTCTGCCGCGAAATGAACAACTCTGTCTATGTCATTCTCTTCAAAGATCTTATTGATGGCGTCTCTGTCGCAAATATTTGCTTTGACAAAAGTATAATTGTCGCGATCCTCTACATCCTTAAGATTCTCAAGATTTCCGGCATATGTAAGTGCATCAACATTTATAATACGAATATCATCACCATATTTTTTGAACATATAGTGAATATAGTTGGAGCCGATAAAACCTGCCCCTCCTGTTACAAGATAAGTTTTCATCAAAAGTATACCTTTCCTTTTCATTTTTTCGTGGCTATTATATCACAAGTCAGTGCCAAGTAGAAGAGTCCCATACCGTAGCACATATATCTGGGCTGCGGAAATATCATCGATCCCGTAACCACAGAGTTTATCGCAATTCCCGAAAGCGTTAGAAATGCAAGCAGAAGGAAATCATCCTTCACATACTTCTCATTCCCCCTGTTTCCAAATATGCTACTCAAAAACAGTAGCACAAACGAAGTCAGAAACAACAGGTACATAAAAAACGATATCGGAATAAGAATCTTCGGACTGATATTTGCGACCGATATTACAAACGCTTTCAGTACATTTGCGGTAAATACATATATTATCGCTTTTCCTTCGCCTTTTTTTATCCTCTCAAAAGCATGCTTTAAAAGAGTCTTAAAAAGAATTCCTTCTACCTCATCCTCTTTTAACTGAGCATCGCAGAGCTCAAGTCCCGGAAAATGTTCCGCCACATACTCATCACACTTAACCTGAACAATGTCGAATCCGATGACATCATAACTCTCGGCATAGTGAGAAGCCATTGCTGCCCAGTCAGAATTAAATACATTCGCCTGGTCTCTCTTTTCATAACCGGGAGCATATTCTATGTTAAGCTGCTGCTCATTGCAGGCCTCAAAGATACTCGTATATAATGCATCAAGATCCGGAAAATTCTCATAATCCTTAAAGAGTTCCGCATCCTCGCTTCTTGCCGTATACAGAACCGTATCCAGACCGCCCTTACTGTTTCCTATATGTTCCACAAATCGTCCGCGAAGAGCCGAATTATATATCCTGTCAACTCCCTTTATACTCACGATAGCCGCAACGATCATAAGCACGGTTATAAAAAACTTATGGATACCATCCTGTCTGTTTATAAAAAGGTAAATCACAAATGCCGAAAAGCCCCATAAGATCAGGCATATAAGCATCTGTTTTCTGACACTTGCAATAAGTATCGCAAGCACAAATACTCTCACAATGTTACGCTGAAGATATGCTCTGTGCAGATGCCACAGCTCTATTGTAAAAATAACAAAAAGCGGTATCGCGATCGATTCGGTCATAATGCTCTCCGAATACATCGAGCCTCTTTTGGCCGCAAATCTGTTTAGCGACGCAACCGCCATCTGCGATAGAACTCCCGCATAGCCTATAAACAATGCGCTGTTTAAATTCAAATACCTTGACGCGACATTGTAAACTTCATTTCCGAGTCTCCATGAAGTATATACCCACAAAAGACTTTGAAGTATCACAGCGCAGAAAAGATATGAAGGTTGTCCTTTAAATTCACCGGAGAACTTAAAGGTTTCAAATATCTTTCTGATAAGTGCCAAAAAAAGCGGATAAACAGGCTCTCTTGAAAAATCCATGCTCACATAGCTCTGAGAATCCACGCACCATACAGGGCCGTCCAAAACCGCAATCCCGATATAAAAAATTAAAGGCAAAACAAAGGACAGAATCTTAAAAGATTCCAATCCTTTGTTATTGTTGCTGTTACTCATATATTGTACCTATATTCACATTCATTATCTGTACAAAATGTTAAGGTCTACATTTCCGGAGATACCGGACACTTTACCCTTTGATGTATGCTGCCACATATCATATCTTGTAGCGTTATATGTCGGGCTTGCTGCATACTGGGCAAGCCAGATCTTGTAATTTGTAAGCTTATTGGTATTGATCTTACTTGTAAACCATGTTTTGTTAGCGTATACGCCTGCCTTGTATCCCGCATTCTGAATTGTTCCGCAGAACGCTCTGATATTGGCAGTTCTCTGCTCTGCACTGATCGTATCGCCTCTTCCGTTACTTCCCTCAACGTCAAGGTATACAGGGAATGAAAGTCCGTATCCCTTACAAAGCTCTATTACCATTGAGGCTTCCTCAACCGCTTCCGCCTCGTTTACAGCCTGTGTAAAGAAGTAAACACCAACCTTAAGTCCTGCTGCCTGAGCACCCTTTATATTTGTTCTGAAAGTAGGATCTTCGATAAGTGCGCCCTGAGATGAACCTCTGTAACCGCATCTGATGATAACAAATTCGATTCCTTCGTTTCGAACAGCTTTCCAGTCGATTGATCCGTTCCACTTACTTACATCGATTCCTCTTGCTCCCGCAGAAGTTGTAAGAACTCCGTCACTTCCAAATACATACTCGACACCCTGAATAACCTGCTTACCTGTTACATACTCGCAGTTCTTGTTGTAGTAATAGGTCTTGCCGTTTATTGTCTGCCAGCCCTTGTATTTAAAATTGCCCTCACCCTTGTCCTTAAGGAAGAACTTCTCTTTATTGTAGTAATCTGCATAAGTCGCTTCTCTGAATCCACCTTCCGAACTCTTTACATAAACCTGAGTTCCGTCAGCAAGCTTAAGAAGTGCCTTCTTATCTACTACAGTAACCTCAATATCAAATGCATTATAACCTGTTGCAGTATATGTAACCGTTGTCTTTCCGGCCTTCTTACCCTGAATCTCCGTTCCTGAAACACCTGCTACAGAACTGTCTTTAGCTTTTCCTGAAAGTCCCGGATAATCATTTGCGTTAATTCCGATATTTATCTTCTCGTCCTGAACAAGTGTAATCTTCTTGGAATTGATGGGAAGATCTCCTGCTTTCTTCGCATTAACGGTTACAGTGATATATTCAGTCTGGTAATTTTCTGCGTTAACAGTAAGCTTTGCCGTTCCTTTAGCTACCGCTGTAATTGTATTGCCGCTGCATGATACGCATCCCGCATTGTCAGAAGTAATCTGTATTGCCAATCCGGATACTTTTGTCTCTATAGTCTTCTTATCACCTTCGGTAAGTGTCATTGAAGTCTCTTTTACAGGAACTTTGCCATTCTTTTCAAGAAGCGCTTTTTTGTCAGCTTCCTGCTTAAGTCTTGAAGCCTCTGCTGCCGCTGCTGCATCTTCTTTAGCTTTTTTATCCGCAGCTTCTTTGGCTAATCTTGAAGCTTCTGCCGCTGCTGCTTCCTGCTTCTCTTTTTCTTCTTTCTCTTTCTTAAGCCTTGAAGCCTCTGCTGCCGCAGCTTCCTGCTTCTCTTTTTCTTCTTTCTCTTTCGCTAATTTAGCTGCTTCTTCGTCTTTAGATGAATTTTGGTCACTTTCTCCATTCACTCCCGTACTTGCAGCATCCTTATTGCCATCTTTGTTCTCTTCGTTTGAATCACCGTCTTTTTTCTTATCTGCGCTATCATCAGGCAAAGTAGAACTATCGGTAGTAAACAACGCAACCGTCCTAAAGTTTGTAAAGTCAATTATCGATGATGATGACATAGGATTCGGAATGCTGTTTTTATCAATTTCCTTATATGTACCGTTTGCATCGGAAGCACTTCCGTCTGCAGGAATCTTCTCACTTTCAACATACTCAACGGTATCCTTAAGCGTTGATTCCACAACGTTCTTTACCGCTGTATCTTCTTTTGCAACGTTAACCTGTGATTCCTTCTTAACCTCGTTGCTGACATCAACGGCCTTCATTTCTACCTTATCCTTGACAGTTACCGTCTTGGTAGATGTATCAAGGCTATACTGCGAAAACTCGGCAGGAAGCGCACATGGTGTGATCTTATAAATGCCGGGCTTCATGTCTTTTTTATAGATGATACCGTCTTTGTCATCATCCTCGTAGTCGACCTTAGATCCGTCGGGTGTTTCAACACTTACCTTGAAAGGTACTTTTGCAACGAGCTTTTTGTTTTTTCCGATAAACTTTATCTTAATGTCGCTCTTGATGGAAGAAACGCTAAAAGTTACTTTTCCGCCTGTAACTTCCTCTTCCTCTTTCTTCTCTTCTACTACTTCTTCGACCTTTTCTTCTTTTGCTTCTTCAATAATACCTGCGGTCATCTGCTTTGCTTTCTCAGCATCGGCAACCGCAACAAGTCCGCTCTCTCCGACAATCTGAACATCGCTCATAGTCGATCCGACATCGGCAAATGCACTGATCTCGTGATTTCTGCCAAGTGTTTTTGTATAGAAAACTCCTGTTACAAGCGCGCCTGCAAGAATTACAACCGCAACGATCGCCGCAGTTTTCTCAACCGCACTTGAAGTTCTTATTGCACTTTTGGATCTGTTTCCACCTTTTTGGGATGTCTTTCGTCCACGACCATATTCATCGTTGTCATATCGGTCATCATATCCGCCGTCATACTCATAGTCGCCGTCGCGATATCTTGTATCATATTCGTTATCGCCGTTAAAAGCGCCTGCGAGATCGGCACTCTGAAATTCCTTGTCATATTCGGCATAATCACGATCGTCATCCGCATAATCTCTGTCATAATCGGAATCGTCATACTTTTCGTCAATCATGCGCTCATATCCGCGGGGTTCATCATCATAATTGTGAGAATTTTCCGAATAGTAGCGATCGTCATCCGCATAACCGCGGCCATAATCATCTCCGTTTTCATAGTCACGATCGTCATCCGCATAATCACGATCATAATCTTCTTTTTCATATTTTCTATCGTAGTCGTAGCCGCCGTCACTATATGCGCGATCATCCGCATAATCTCTGTCACTATACTTATGATCACGGTCGTATTCATAGTCTTCATAATCGCGGTCGTATTCATAACCATCGTAGTCACGGTCATAATCGTAATCTTCATAATCACGATCGGCTCTGTAACTGCGATTATCTTCAAATACTTCATACTCTCTGTCGTATTCTTCCCTATATTCCCTGTTGTCTCGTTTTTTTCTGTCATCAGAAGTCTTGCGGCCGAGAAATAATCCGCGCTTAGTCATCTTTTTCATATACACTCCTCGTACGATTAACTAATTTCCGTAACTAAATATATCCTCCCTCGATACCCCTCTATACCATATATAGCATTTTAACATTTCCGAAATACAATAACAACTTTTTGTTATCATTCGGTTCT
This sequence comes from Butyrivibrio hungatei, assembly GCF_900101605.1. Classification (GTDB taxonomy): domain Bacteria; phylum Bacillota; class Clostridia; order Lachnospirales; family Lachnospiraceae; genus Butyrivibrio; species Butyrivibrio hungatei_B. The sequence goes on along the minus strand of NZ_FMUR01000007.1, from coordinate 203,383 downwards.
TTTGTTTCTGTATATCGTATATTGCAGATTCGTGCCCCCAATCTGCTCCATCAATTACATGGGTTTATTAAGAAAAAAGACTGCTATCCCACATATAATGAGACTCATCCCCACAATCTTTCTCTTTGATATCTTCTCCTTAAAAACAATCCTCGACAGGATCAATACAAAAACATAGCTTATGGGCTCCATAACCACAGTTCCCATATATCCGAGCTTATCCTTATTATAGCCAAAGACCACCGTGATGACCATTGACACCATAAGCAGCGAATATCCGCCTATAACAAGGCAGTTAAGATATTCTCTTATAGCCGACGGATAGCTCTTTTTCGAACTCATCTTAAGAAAAATCTGTGAAGAGGATGCTATAAGCTCAGCCAAAAGCATCATAATAAAATACTTATACACTTTCCGCTTCCTCCTCCGATGAACTGTTCATAACTATAACTCCGGCAATGACAATAAGAACACCTATCACCATTCCGGGTGTGATCTTCTCAGAAAAGATCACGAAATTCCAGAGCATCGACCACATCAATGTGACAGCTTTATTCGAATAAGCTATGGAAAGCTGGAATTTCTTAATAACCTGCTGCCAAATAACCGCATAGATTGCCAAAACAACAAACTCAAGTGCAAAAAAGCCGATCCATCCGAGCGTCAACATAGGATACTCGGAAGCAAATTTGGCCGCAACGGTCGAAAGTGAATAGACAATGACTGCCCCCTGCAACTGCAGGATAGCGGCTATACTTTTCTTTTTCATTCTTCCGATTCTCCTTCTGTCTCAGATCCGCTTTCCGTATCCACAATATTCTTATAAACTTCCGCAAAATGCTCGGCTATATTCTTATTACATTCCGCATTTACATGAATGTTATCAACAAGAAGATCTTTACTGTTTTCCTCAGAAATATCTCCGTTATAGTTGTCCACAACGCTTACTCCGGGATTCTCAGCCTCTGAACATACCGTCATCATACCAAGGTAATACTGGAAAAGATCTCCGTTTCCAAGTTCAAGCTTGTCTCCTGCAACAACATTTCCATCCTTGTCAAAGCCGTAACAGAAAGTAACAGTCATGCCGACGATTCTCATATAAGGAAACTTCTCCTGAATCTTCTTGATTCCGGTAGCAAGCGCTCCGTTGTATGTCACTTCATCAAACTGATTGTCCGGGTTTCTTCCGATTCTTCCTTTGAGAAGATCCTGCGCATTGTAGTAGATGACCAAAGTATCAACCTTGTCAAAATCAACATCTTCAAGAGTCTTTATACTGTTTTCAAAAAGTGAAGCATTGTCAACCGCACTTGTAGCCTCGTGAAGTTTGGAATAATCTCCGCTTGTTATAGCATCAATTACACTCGGAAAACAAAAAGCATCAAGAGGATCGTTTCCGTTTGCGGAACGAGCCACTGTTGTCTCGGGAAATCCCGCAGATATGCATTTCGCACCTGAAGCCTTCTCAATCTGAGCAGCAATTCCGGTATCTCCGAGATCATGAGTAATAGCGTCATTTCCGACCATAAGAATTGTCTCTTGACCGTCATCCTTATGTCCTGCCTTCTGCTCGTCAGATCTATAGGTGATAAAATCCTGAAGCTCTGCCGCAATATTTTTCTCATCAGACTCTTTCAGCTCAATACTACTGTGATTCCATTTCACAATCTGAAATACATAATACAGAACGATAACTACGATAACTCCCAATACGGCAAAGTGAACCCAGCGCGGAATCTTACCCTTTTTCTCGTAGTCTTCGTCGTCATCATCCTCGGAATAACCTCTTTTACCGGTTCTCCTCGCCTTTCTGTCATCCTCATAATAATCATCATCGTCATACTCATCTCTGTAACGCTTGGAACGACTGTCTCTTCGACTTCTGCCTCTGTTGTCATCCATATACTCATCCTCCTGCCCATCATCTTCGTAGTCTTCAAAAAAATCATCATGCTCTTCATAGGCATCAGGATAATCTTCTTCATATCTTCCTGAACGCTTGCTGTTTCCTGACGATCTTACATCCTCTTTATCAAAATCATAGAAGTCATCTTTGAAATCGTCTTCATAACCTTCTTCAAAGCCTTCTTCGTAGCCGCTCTCATAATCATCTACAGGTTCGTCGCCATAGTCGTCTTCATAATCATCTCTGTAATCGCCGTCATATCCGGCTTCATCTTCATAATCTTCGGCGTCCCTGTAATCATCATTCTCGAAATCATCCATACGCTCGTCTTCAAGAATATCAAAATCATCATCGCTGTATATGTCAAAATCTTCTCTTCTGTTTCTCTTATTTCTCATTAATGCATCATTCCTCTCTTATATTGGATATAGAGCTTAATCCGTATACCTTTGCCACATCACGGTTGATCCTGCTGTCCGGATCGTCAAGCAAAAAGAAGGAATAAAAATCCTCTATATATTCAGGATTAGTCGGAACATCAACTTTAACATCCCTATCTTTCATATTCGACAAACTGTCTATAATCTTTTTTGTCTCAACATAATTTTTTTGAAGCTCACCGACATAAAGCTGCTTGTTAAGCTTAACAACGACGTACTTTTCGGGTGAAAAAGGTGTCGCTATAAAGCACACAAAAATAATTGCATAAAGAACCGCGAGGACCGACATTTTCTTATGTCCCTTCAAAGTTCTTCCCATTAACCATCCGATAAACAATGCCAGATTATCAAATGCGGCAGTCATAGCCGTCACCGTGATAAAAAAGCATCCGTTCGTAGTTTCCTCCATTCCATATCCCACTACCGGTGTAAAAGCCGCTATCAACGGAGAAGCAAAAAGCATAACTCCGACTGCCATCCATGCTCCCCTGCAAAGCTTTATCCTGTCATAGATAAGGTATCCGACAACAACAAGGCTTATAACATAAACCAGATAATTCCTGTCAGAAAAAAGCCACCTTACCACGTACATATAACGCTCCGACGCATAGATAATTCCTGCTTTTACATCAACTGCGCCGCCGTTTTTCATTCCATGCCCCGCATAATTTCCCGGAGCAAGTATATTAACCGCCGCCCCTGCAAGACATGTAATAAATACTAACATATTATCTTTTTCAAGTCTTCTTCTCTTAATTGCAAAATAGATAATCGTACACAAAAGAAAATACACAACTATCCCCGTTATTGCAAGAGATGCTCCGACTGCCGCAATTCCACATGCCAAAGAGAATACCAAAGGTTCTCTTCCCGTCAAAGCAACTTCTTTATTCAGATTATAAATGATAAAAAGACCTATCGATATAAATCCCAGCGCAATCGGAAAGCCATATGCACAAGCCCCGGAAAACCAGTAAAATACTTCACTGAACGAATCATATGCCGCAAGAGGAAATACCGCCATCAATATCACAAATAAAACAACATGTATCCCTACATACGCAGCCTTCTTTATTATGATACCTGTCAAAAAGATCACCGCGCCGAAAACCAGAAACGCATTGACCTCCATAATAATTCTCATCGCAGAAAAGCCGCCGTACGCTACAGGATTAAATAAAGAACCGATAAACGAGGTAAAATATGCTCCCTGCTCATGTCTGTATGCGTCTTGCGTAAACTTAGACGCAGAAACAATGCGTTTTAAGAATCCATGGATTCCCACTCCGGATCCCGCATACCAATAATCATCCGACACCGGTACAACAAACATGGCTGCTCTGACGATCGTCCCGATTAAAAATGAGATCATCAAAGCCGATACAATCCCCATCCCCCAATTCAATATTGTTTGCGTTCTCTCGTGCTTCATACTACCCGCGATCTTTCTTACCATTCCCTCGAAAAAAGGTCTGCAAAGTCAAAGTCTGCAACCATTTTTCTGACAATCTTCAATCCCTTATCCATCTCATCAACGGATTTAATTTCATATTTTCCATCCTTAAAGCATTCTACCATAAATTTGTTAATTGCGGGTTTATAATGTGAATAATCCGCATAATTACTGAGGTTCAAGGTCTCATCCATCGTCTGGAAATAAAACACTCTTGCATTGTCATACTGAAGAAGTCTCTCCGCAACATATCTGTACTGCTCCATTGTCGCTTCAAACGTATTTTCGCGCATCACATTGTTCCAATACAGGATACTGTAAGGGGGAAAAAAGAAATAAAACTCCGTATCGGGATTTGCTTCAACAAAAGGAAGAATATTCCTTGAAAGATTTACTTCCGTTCTCTCGATAAGCCCGTCTTTTTCAGTCTCCACAGGGTTTATCTCAGGCTGTTCGTAGTTGTGCATAACCCACTCAATATTGTAATACTCGGGTGTCCACCAGCTAAAATAAATCTCAGAAAGATCCGAGCCTTTTTTCTGAATGGCAGGACGAAAAATATATTCAAATAATACATCCTTGTTTATGAGATATTTTACATCATTAATGACACTCTTGTCATACAAATGCGTGGGAAGCGGATACTTTGTTTCATCGGGATCTGCGGTCATAGTCGGGATATCCACGGCAAAGTACACTTGCTTCATGGGATTTTTCTTCCTCGCATGGGTATTTTTATCAAACACAAAAGAAAGGATATTGTAGTCATCCCTCGGATATGCCCCGCTATAGCTAAGTTTCACGGTATCCGTCCCAAGAATCTCTTTAAAATCGTCCGTGTCAAAATTTACCGTCATAGACGATCCTATGATACATCCGTCATATTCCATATTCATCGCCATTCCCGGATTCTGACTGAGCTGATTGTCTACAATATACGGAAATCCCGAAACCGGAGTATGGAAATGAAAAAATGGATCCACATATACAACGATTGCGCCGCAGATGACAAACACCGCAAGAATCATACCTATTAAGATGAAAAAGTACCTTTTATAGCTTTTCATAATTATCCCCGCCCCGAACACGCATTTATTAAAATCGCGCTAAAAATTCATATAAAGAAATGTACTCACGCCTGAAAAACTGATTATGCTCCATACCAAAAGCACCGCGGTAAGTACAGTCGTGCCAAGATTTATCTTGCACTTCTTTGAATATTCGACGGCATTTTTTCCAAAAAAGATCATCACGCCGCCCGCAATAAGAAAAAGCCAAAGACAAATATCCCACGCAAAACCAAACTTCATAAGCGGAGTCACCTTTATCACATACCATAATTCATCGAGATTAAACCCGTCGGAAAACGTGCTGTAAAAAGGCCTTATCCCACCCACAAACATCCTCTTAAAAAGGAGAAGCGCATCGGATATACTCTCTGCCCTAAAGAACACCCATGCCGCAGTAACATAGACAAATGTAAAAAGAGTTCCGCAGATTCTCTTACATATTGTGGCAATCCCACTTTCCTTACAATTTTCGGATGTCTTTTTCCCTGTTTTTATCATCCTTGTGATAATGCTAAGTACACCGTGCATGATTCCCCAGACAACAAATGTACTTCCGCCGCCGTGCCAGATTCCGCTAAGCAGAAAGACGAAAAAGATATTAAGATACGTCCTAAACTGCCCTTTCCTGCTGCCTCCAAGCGGTATATATACATATTTGGTAAAAAACTTAGTCAGTGTAATATGCCATCTATCCCAGAAATCATCTATATCAACCGCTTTATAAGGCGAATTGAAATTAAGCGAAAGCTCAAATCCCATCATCATGCAGATTGAAGCCGCAATATCACAATAACCGCTAAAATCGAAATACAACATGAAAGAATAGAACACGGCGGTCAGTATCGCCTCCATCCTTCCAAGATTCGGAATCGCAGAAAAGCCGTACTCTACAGCCTTTGCAAAAGTATCCGCAAGTATTACCTTCTTAAACAGTCCCATTGACAAAAGAAGGAGCCCACGCATAAGTTTTTCCCAATCCACGCTTTCTTCGTATGCTTTTTTAAGCCCGTCTGTAAATGCCTGATATCCCATAAGAGGCCCCTGCAATATCTTTGGAAAAAACAATATATAAATGAGGTAGTCCATAAGATCGTATTCTTTGATCTCTCCCCGATAATAATCAACAATATAGGAAATCTGATTGAATGTGTAGAAACTGATAGCTACGGGAAAGAACATACCCGCATATACAACACTGTATTTAAAGAAAAGCAACATCGCAATATTTATCGCGACACCTGCGATCATCCAAACTTTCGCATTTTTCTTTAACCTGATACAGTTTATGACATTTATGTTGAGAAAGATACTCATACATAAAATAGCTGTGTTTTTAATATCGAAAAGACCGTAGAAAATAAGAGAGCCTATGATCATCAATATGTTCAAAAGGCTTTCTTTTTTCTTATGATCTTTTATCTTTGTCCTTATCAGAAAATACGCCGCAAGAAATATCGGCAGAAATAAAAGCATAAACTCGTATGAATTAAAAAGCATTTTACTTCAACCATTCACTCCTTTTACTGATGAGGAGCGCCTTAAAGATGTCAATATCGTCTACTGTCGTAAGTTTTATGTTCTTCTCAGAACCCTGTGAAAAATATACTTTTCTTCCAAGTTCGGTCATAAGCGTACAAGATGCGACAGAACCTGTAATTCCTTTTGAAAGAGCCTCTCTGTGAAGATCACAGATCTCTCCGAGCCTGAATCCCTGCGGAGTCTGGGTTCTCTTAAGATTGTCTCTGGGATATGTCTTATCCGACATTTCGCCGTCCGTTGTGGTAAGCATGGCTTCCGCACACGGAATGGCCGTAATGGCGTTTCCGTACTGCTTTGTCTTCATTATGCAGTCGGATATGATCTCCGCGGAAACCATTGGTCTTATCGCATCATGGATAAGCACTATCGAATCGGAATCAAAATTCTTCTCAAGTTCATAAACACCGTTTCGTATGGAACCCTGTCCGTTCTCTCCGCCCGGAACGACGTACTCAAGTTTGGTAATATTAAACTGCCTTGCATATGCCATAAGCATCTGCTCCCAGCCTTCAACACACACTACGGCGATGGAATCAATCTCGGGATGATTCTGAAACGCCTCAAGCGTATATACAATAACAGGCTTCTCATTTACCGTAAGAAACTGCTTGGGAATGTCCTGCTTCATTCTGGCTCCCGTACCGCCGGCAATTATCAGTGCTATTGTTTTCATAATGATCGGTCCTCGTTTTTCTTTATAACATTTACATGCATAGGAACTCTTTTATCCTCGGGCGGAAGACTCATGTAATCCTTGTAAGTCTTCTTAAGCCACTTGTCGTGATTCTTCGGAATAGGGAATTCCTTGCCTCTTATCTTAGCTGTATCAGGCCCGTATATTAAATGGTCTGCATCAAAATCAAGCCCCCAGTATCTGGGATCGGGCTGCTCATTCGAAATGAAAAGAGTTGTTTCATCTCCCGCACCTTCCGCGCCCTCAGGCGCTCTCTTTGCAAGTCCGCCAAGTGTCTGAAGCTTAATATATTTATATGCGATAACCTTAAACGGTATGCACTTTCCTACAGTTGTAAGAAGGAATGAAACAACCTTCATAACGCCCTTAAATTTAGAGTAATCGACATAAGGCCTGTGCCCCATTGCAAGAGCGTAGAGAAGCTTCATTCTTATAAGCTGCCATTTATGATTATCAGCCTCTTTATCAAATACAAAAAGATCAAGCGTCGGATGAGAATATCTGTGCTCATAATAATCTTCCGCTCCAAATGAGGTCTCTTCATAGGTAAGATCATAATCTGCGATCTTGGTTATAAAATCAAAGAACTGCGGATATCTCTCAAATCTTAAGAGTTTAAATCTTTTATCAGCCTCTTTTTCATAAACATCAAGAAATCTCTCATAATCTTCACGCAAAAAGAGAATATCAACATCATCATCCCACGGAATGAAATCCTGATGTCTTACCGCACCAAGAAACGTGCCTCCGTGAAGATAATACTGTATATTATGTTTTTTACATATTCTGTCCACCTCCGAGAGCATTGCAAAATCCGACTCATGCACCCTGTCGAGGTATTGTTGCACTTCTTTATCCATTTAACTTATTTCCTTAGTTCCACTCTGCAGCTTTCTTTTTCTCAAGTTTTTTAACCACAACCGGATCTTCGTAAACATAAAACTTACCGACTTTATCAACAACCGTAAGTCCGAATGTCGTAAGGTCCTTGCTTAACTTTCTTTTATCGGTATCCTCAGGCATGATGACATATCGGCATCCGTCTTCTCTTGCCGCATCAACAATCGCTTTGGCATCAACTATCTCAACGCCTTCGGCCGTGACCTCTGCATTTTTCATCGCATCATACACAGGATCCCAGTACATTCCCTTAGCTTCACCCTCAATAATATCTGCTCCGTAAGGCATAAGAATATGAGTATCATACTGCCTTACATACCATGTCAGTTCTTCGGGAAAAGCCGCCCTCGGATTATCTTCTCCTTCTGCAGGCTTTATAAGCTCACATATATCAATAACATCCTGGCGAATATGATAAATGTTCTCTGCCTTATACATGTATCTGTTTGTATATACAAGTTTGCCTGTAAGCATGATCGCAAGAACCGCAGCAACCATTACCACTCTTCTTATCGCATCGCTTTTCATTTTCATCATTATCAGACATGCAGCGTATGCAATAACAATATACATGGGTATCAACCACAATATTCTATAATACGTTTCCGGGCTGTCTTTATCAACATGACCGACATATATTATCCTTGTTATCGGCAAAAGAAATCCCGCAATTATCACAAGTGGCATTATTCCCAAAAGTATCTTTTTTACTTTGTCTTTTTCTTTGATCATGATAAATATCGCCGAAGCAATAAAAACGATCATGTTAAGATATGCCCTGATATCTCCGGCCGATTCGCCTCCAAAATACTGTCTGAGCGCCACATAACATTCCATAAAAATTCCGTACATATTATGCTCCACCCCCCAGAATTAAATAAAAGGCAACATAAGCCAGATTGGGAATAACCGCCAAAAAAGCTCCTACAAGCACAGTCCATCTCTTTGATGCATATAACAAAACAATCGTAAGGATTGCAACAAGTCCGCATCCAAGCGCAACACCAAGCTCAGTACAGATACATGAAAGTACATTTACAAGCGCAAGCATTATCCAGCAGGGTGCGGTGATCTTAAGTTTTTCTTTAGTTCCGGCCGCCTCGTTCACTGCGGATACATCTTCAAACATAAGCAAAAAGAGCCAAAAGATCATCGGAAGTGCAAGATTTGAAAAAAGAGCCTTACCCTGCCAACTTCTCATTAGCAGGAATGTCGCAGGCGTACTCAGCGAAACATTTCCAAACATATACAGCATATTTATAAAGATCATAAATACGGGAACGATTTCTTTTTTCTCCTTAAAAAGACTCTTCCCTATCTGATAATACACATAATAAACAAGCGGTAAAACAAAGAGTGGCATTACTACATGCGAAACTATAGTGGCATGTACAGATGAGCTCTTGGCTATAAAGGCAATCCACATTGTAACAGCTGCAAGCACATTTCTCGTTTTAAGGTCAATTGGGCCTCCAACATTAGGATCGATCCTGTTCATAGATCCCCACTGCTGCGCTATAAGTGAATTTGTCACATATTCGGCATCATCACCGTTGAACGGTGCATATATAAAGTTCATTACCACTTGAAAAAGAACAAGTGCTATAAAGATTCCATAATAAATTTTGGTCTCTGTATTAAGGTCACAGACAATCTCCCTCTTAAAGATCGACTTACTGAACCTAAAAGATCCGCCGATTGCCAAAAGCGATACGATCACCACATAAATCTGTCTGCAATGCGTAAACGACTCGTAAACATAATTGATTATGCAGGGAATCGCGACCATTTCAAATATAGCAATGTAAATAAGAAATCCAAGAATAAATGTGATTCCTATTGTCTTTTTCCCCTCAGGTAATATAAAGTTGAAAAGCTGTCCGATAAGATATGGCACTACCAACATCCAATAGATCAGGCGCACTACGGACCATGCAACCATTAACATATGTCATTCTCCCAAAGCAATTAAAACTCTATACAGCATCATAATCATACAACGAGCATGCTCTTTATGTGTTGCTGCAAAATATTGATTCCCGTGACGTTTTCTCCACCGCGTGGGATAATTATATCAGCATATTTTTTACTCGGTTCCACGAACTGCTCATGCATAGGCTTTACAGTGTCTGCATATTGATTAAGGATCGACTCTATACTCCTTGCGCGTTCTGCCATATCGCGGCGGATTCTACGCATAAGTCTCTCATCCGCATCAGTATCCACAAAAACCTTTATATCCATAAGGTCTCTCAGTTCTTTATTTTCAAGAACAAGGATTCCCTCAAGGATTATAACATTCTTAGGAACAATGTGAACCGTTGCATCAGCTCTGTTATGAACCGAAAAATCATAAACGGGAATATCGACTTCCTCGTTGTTCTTAAGCTTTTTTACATCCTCTATCATCATCTGAGTGTCAAATGAATCCGGATGATCGTAGTTAAGTTTGGACCTATCCTCGTAAGAAAGGTCGTTATGAGCTTTATAATATGAATCGTGGTTGATGACTACAATATCATCTCCGAAATTCTCTTTTATCTTTCTTACTATTGTTGTCTTTCCCGAAGCGGTGCCTCCCGCAACTCCGACAATACAGATCTTACCTTGCATATCTGCCTCCTTTTGAAGTGTAATACTCCTGATCCACCACTTCTCCGGTTTCTTTATCATATAATATTATCTGAATATCGGCACTCACATGAGCGTCGTCGTAAAGATAGTTTGTATCCTGATCGTCAGCCTCATATAAAAGTCTGAAATCCTGCTCGACAGGCTGATAATACATGTGTCCCATCGCAGTTTCAACATTCTCAAGAGAACCTACGCCTTCTGCTTCATACGTCTTGCCCGTCTTGGGATCCTTAATGAGTATATAAGGTCCCGATGTGGTTTTGATCATATTTGAATCGGCTATTCCGCTTATGATATGTTCCATAGGTTTATCGGTAAAGACCTGTGACCCCTCATTGCAGTAGAAAACAAAACCGTACTCTCCGAGTGACAAAAGACTCAATTTGGAAATAAGGTTGTCCTCATCGGTCGTATCATCTCTTATCGAATCATAGAAATTATCGCTCTTTTCATCCCAGTATGCATAAGCCTCGTCGCCTCTGTGATCAACAAGCTTTGAATTACTCTTAAGCCACTTTCCTATCGCCTTGGTTGTCTTTGTAGATCCGACAGCATTCAGATGTCCGTGATCGTTTAAGTCTGAATATATATCAATAACATCCGAGTTGAGCATATTAAGATACGGCACTTTGCAGGCTTTTGCTATCGCACCCGCTGAATTTGCCGCAATAATATCTTTTGACTCGGGATTAAAAGGATCGAATGTCACAAGCACTCCGATTTTTCTCTTCTTACACTCTTCAATGATAGCCTTAAGATAGCGTTCTCCAACCGTTTCCTCGGGAAGAACTTCTCCCTTTTCAGGTTCCTTACAGAAAGTAAAAGAAGTCTCAACATCATATCTCATCTCTGCGCCAAACAATTCGTTCTTTGACTCATCTCCGAATACCGATTTAAAATCATCCTCGGAAATGTATTCCCACCTGTTGTGATAAACAAGGAAATTAAAAAGGAATTCTCTTCGGATCGATTTATCCTGTATAAGATCGTTTACCGCCTCAACTTTGAGGTCGTTAAACGGCCACACATCCATATTGAGGTGAAGCTGCTCAACAGAAGTATTTACCTCATCCTCATCGGGATTTGCATCTCTGTCATCGAGGTAACGATAGTTCTTCTCAAGCATATAGGCATCAACAACAACCCACTTCGGAGTCGTGTACTGAAGCGCCTCCCTTAGTTCCCAATATGTTGATTGAAGGAGCGAACCGTGTCCTCCCATATTGTAAGAAGTATATCCGTACTCATTATAAAGAACCGTAGGGTTTATCGCATTTATTACGTGCGAAGAGCCAATAAAAAGAACGTCTATCTGATCTTTTTTGGCAAGTTCAAAGAAATCGGCATACTTATACAAGCTGTCTTTTCTCTCCAAAACTATCGTCGTTGCATATAAAATAATGCCCACGGTTATAGTAAAAAATATGCACTTTAAAGCTATGTTTATCTTTCTTTTCATAAATTCATGCCCTTGTCAGTGCCTTCAGCACTACGCTTAATATGTAACTTCACCGTCATGCTTAAGAAGTGATACGCTGTTTACTCCGTCAAGTCCCGAAAGGCTGCTGCAAAGCTTTCTTCCGTCTGATGTTCTGATCTCGAAAGCCAGACTTATCTGTCCGTTTGTTATTGTTCTGCTCTTCTCACTGTAATAGCTCTTGCTCTCTGTAAGAATCTTCTCAACACCGTCATTGGTCTCATCACTGTCTCTAAAGCTTATCAAAAGAATCTGAGGAGCCTTCGCCTGAGGAACCAGCTCAAGAACAAGAATGAGTATTGTGATCGATGCGGAAAGCACCAGTGCTATTCCAAACAATCCCGCGCCGCAGATGATTCCGGCAGCAATTGACCAGAACAGGAACACAAGGTCCATGGGATCTTTTATTGCGGTACGAAATCTTACGATAGAAAGCGCACCCACCATACCAAGAGAAACCACAACGCTTGACTGGATAGTCAGAATAATTGCCGCAGTTATGATTGCAATCGATGCAAGAGAGATATTAAAGCTCTTTGAATAAAAGCTCTTTTTTGTAACAACTCTGTAAAAAAGATAAATATATACCGCAAATACACATGTAAGCGCGATCGCAATTATTATTGTCCTGATGCTCATTTCCGTCTGAGCGTAATTCTCCAAAAAAGATTTCTTTAAAATATCCTTAAAACTCATTTCTCATCCTCCGTTATAATGCTGTGCTTCGTATGCCATCCGTTCAAAATGCCTGCATTGGCATTCGACGGCACAATTCGTATTTAGAAAAAGAAGTATATCTCATATTATCAAGAATCATCACTTGTCTTAAGTGATCGGGCAAAAGCGTATCATACTTCACCTCCAGAAGATCAAGGTCCCTCGCCATAATAGGCCTTACCGGCAGATCTTCATCAAAGAATCGGTCAAACATCTCGCTCGAAGAAAGACATCTGTCAATCGTGACACGCACATTTGAAGGCCTCCAGATATACGGAATTCTCTCATACTGAACTATTGTAGCCGGTCTGAATCCTTTAGTCATGACCTGCATTGCAAAATCATTCCACAAAGGTTCTCTGTTTTTGTCCGGCTTGATATTTCCGGACAATGCCGCTTCTACATCCTCTCTTGAAACGGTAATACTGTCCTTATGCGTCATATTACCGGCTTTTTCTTTACATTCAAGATGTATCACTTTATCGCTGCAGTTATATATTCTGATTCTCCACTTCCTTCGGAAATTAACTCCGTCCTCCTTCTCATGAAGGCAGGAATTGTACATATCGTCAAAATACACACTGCGGATCAGATAAGACGTGCCGTCACGCACATGCGGATCTTTTTCCATCATGGCATCAAGTCTCATCTTAAGGATAGCGACATCGGATTTATTCAGAAGATACTTCTGCTCATTTCTGTATCTGTTTCCCATAAAGTTCTGCTCCTAGTGCTGTGTCTTCGTAAGTACCATGTCCTCTTTTACCACGGTATCAAGAGTAAATAACTCCTTGCCATAGTACCAAGCATCGCTGTCTTTGTAAATCGGAAGCGCATCTTCTCCGATAGTTCCGTTCTTTTTAACAGGAACTATAAGATCAAGTCTTGATTCCGTCTTGGATTCGTCCAAAACGAATTTCACAATACAATAATCATCTTCATTTTTGTAATATTCATCAAGAAACTTGGTTCTGTCAGCAAAAGCCTGAGTAATATTATCAACCGCTTCCGTAAAAACATCCAATCTTGCAACATTATCGTCTTCATCGTTCCACCTGTAACCATCAGCGATCACGGAACTCTCAATCTCTTTTTTCCAGACGGGTACGTCTTCCGAAAGAATCTTCTTAAGCTGCGGCTCAGCCTTTTCAAAGAAAAATCTCTTCATCTGTTCATGGAAATCTTTATGTGAATCAAATTGCCTAAGCCACATGATTCCCGAATTTCCTTTATCTTTTATGGTTATGGCGTTATTGTGAAGAGACCTCAAAACATAATTAAGCCTCTCATTCTGTATGAAAACAATATAATCGTTTATCGATCTGTCAAAATCCCAGGCAGGTCCACCGTACAATTTACGCTCGTTTTCTTTAACATAAAAATACTCACTGGAATATTCAGTGTCATAATTTGCGGATATTTCCTGAAGCACATACTGTCGCTCCCAGGATTCGGGATCGTAATAATCGGACCACGTTTTACCGCTTTTTGTCTTCTCTCCGTCAGGAAGATAAAGAGCCTGCTCAGCCTCATTGACTAGATCCGTCAGATACTTATGCTGATCTTTCGTAATATTGACCGGAGCCTTGACTTCCATGCACCTGTTAGGTGTCTCTACAAAAAGATTTTCCGGTGTCTCCTGCGTTGCCTCGACCGTTCCAAGTTCAACAAGATATCCTCCCATGTTATTTTGGTTCATGTCTCTGTCACCGGCAACTTCATTGACAACTTCAAGATTATTTAAGTCAATATTTCCGCCATCTATGTCAATCTTTTGCAGAAGCAAGTAAAGCCCTTCATATTGCCCGTTCAGATAGACATTCACATAGCGAAATTCAGGTGTATACTTATCTCCAGTATTCATGGAAAGCCTGTACATTATAGCATCCTTCATAAATGTGCTGTCGACATACTCGGATATAAGAACCCACTTACTCTGCGCCGACATCCCAAGAATCTCTTCGTCGGACTCAAGACTGAATTGATATGATTTTTTTTCTGCATAAAAAGATGTATTTCCATGTACGCGAATATTGCAGTTCCCATAAAAATTGCGAGAATTGTCACTGTCCATTACCGTACAAAAACCGGTAGCCGTATTTCCTTTTGCATCCGTCAAAAAATCTTTTGTCGCATCATATGTTCCGAGATATACAGACGGGATCCCGCTTGCCGCTATAAATCTAAAATCAGCTGCTTCGGTTCCGACATCCGGGATCTTTATCCTGCCGCTTATTTTTTCAAAAAAAGGTACAGTAAAAGTATCGCCGTTTTTATAAGTGGCATTGTCTATAGTCACTTCAATCTTTTTGTCACATACGAGTTTGATACTGTCTGCTTCTTCCACAGGAAGATAAACATCATATATAAGCAATCCGTTTTCGTCATAATGCGCATATATGCCGCTCGCAGTCTCAACGGGATTACCCTCGGGAACAAATCCGACACTCTCCCAAACCGTCAGATCATAATCGCTGTATTTCTTTGCATTTCTTTTTTTATCCGTTATAAGAAAAAGCGTTACCGACAGTGCTACAATAAGCACCGCCGTCAGAAGCCATATGCTCTTTACTTTCCTTCCGCCGATCAACCGTAATTACTCCTTGAATACCTCTTTCAAAACCATCAAAACTGTTTGTAGATAAAATCAGATACATCATAGCCGGGTCCCCAGATACCACACACTACGGTAACTAAGATTCCAACAATCATGATGATCCATCTAAGCCACAAGCCCTGGCACAATATCTTTTCCCTGATAACAATTCCTCTGCTGTTCACAAGATCAACAATGATAATAAGCAATATGCCCAGTGCACCAAGAAGGAAGTTTCCTCTTGTAAGACCGAACTGATACATACTTCCGTCAACAAATTTCCACGGAGTAAACGCAAAAGAATTTTCGATGATCCTTAATGCCTGCATAATATCGTCCGCTCTGAAGAACACCCACGCATAAGCAACCAGAATAAAAGTTCCCGCCGTCTTTACAATCCTATGAGAAAAGCTTGCGCGTCCGATATTAAACGTCTTTGTGATCTTATCTCTTACGGGAGTGACAATACTTCCTATCACCTGATATATGCCGTGAATAAGTCCCCAGGCAAGGAACGTAAAGTCCGCGCCGTGCCAAAGGCCACTGACTGTAAATACTATAAGGATATTGAGATACTTTCTGAATGTTCCCTTCCTGTTTCCGCCAAGAGGAATATACAGATAATCCCTAAACCACGAAGAAAGCGATACATGCCACCTTCTCCAGAACTCCGCAATAGACCTTGCCAGATACGGACTCTCAAAGTTCTTCATTACATCAATTCCGAGAATCCTTGCAATTCCGATCGCAATATGTGAATATCCCGCAAAATCCGCGTAGATCTCAAATGTATAGAATACGATTGCAACAAAAGCCACCGCACCGCGTATGGTTTGGTCGGTATCAAATACCACATTGACAAAAATGGCAAGTCTTTCCGCAACGACAAGCTTTAGGAAATATCCCCACAAAACCTGAAGGAATCCATTTCTGAATCTGTCAAAATCAATGGGCTTTGGATTGTCGAACTGTTCCAACATATTACCTGCTCTTTCGATAGGTCCCGCAACAATCTGCGGAAAGAATGATACGAAAAGAGCAAGTTTAAGAAAGTTCTTTTCCGGTTCAATATCTCCCCTGTAGACATCTATCAGATATCCCACGGCCTTAAGTATGTAAAAAGAAAGTCCGAGAGGAATTATTATATTGGTTAGCTGAATGTTTCCATATTCTCCGTCTGTCGCAATACCCAAGATCTGCATAAAGAAATTGAAGTATTTGAACACAAAAAGTATTCCGAGATTAAAGATAAGGCACAAAAGAAATATTAGCTTTGTCTTATTTTTTCCCAGACTGATACCCGTTGCATACACCGATAGCATAGAAAGCACAAGAATTATCACCGCTCCCAAACCTGCGGTTGAATAAAAGATCATGCTTGCTATAAGAAGCCAGATATAGCGATACTTGATCGGAACTATGAAGTTGCACAAAACGGCACATGGCAAAAATACCATAAATGCAAAGGATATAAAGCTCATTTTTTCTCCCTGTGGTGTGTGTATTCAGCGTAATGTCGCATCATTTATCGTTATCAAAATTAATGCGCTTTTCCTCAACAACTATCGGACGTCCGATAACTCTTGTGTTAATGTTAAGTATATACTCGCCCGTAAGTCCGATGAAAAAGAGCTGTATCGCTCCGATAAGGAACATTCCGATGATCATCGGTGCATAGCCGGCATGGAAGCTGTACCAATGAGTAAGCTTCAGCACAAGATATACAAAAGCAACTATCATATCTATAATCGCGCAGACAAATCCCGCGATGGTGCAAAGACGAAGTCCCACCTTTGTATAAGATGTGATACTGAGCATTGCGGCATCATACAAGGTATAGAAATTGTTGTGTGTCTTGCCCGCTCTTCTCTGAGGCTGCTCGTACTCAACAGTTGTCATATTGAATCCGTCTCCGTACTCGGCAACAATTCCTCTTATAAACGGAACCGGATCGTTCAGCTGTCTAAGAAGCGCTATAAATGTCTTGTCATAGAGTCCAAATCCCGTAAAATGCTCAATCATGCGAACACTGGACATGTTTTTTATTGTCTTGTAATAAACTGTTCTGAGAAAATAGATAAATCCGTTTTCTTTACTTGAAGCCTTTACGCCACTAACGATCTTGTGTCCCTCTTCCCATTTTTTTACAAATACGGGAATCAGCTCCACAGGATCCTGAAAATCGGCGCACACGGGAATAACGCAGTCTCCGTCAAGAGAGCACATTCCATGGAAAGGCGAATTGAACTGTCCGAAATTTGTGACGTTAAAAATCGCCTTTATCTTATTGTTTCCCTCACAGATTTTTTCAATCTTATCTCTTGTTCCGTCCGTTGAAGCATTGTCTATGAAAACAATCTCATAATCATAGTTTGAAAGATCTTTTTTTATAACTTCTTCAACTGCTGCGGAAATTCCTTCCACATTCTCCACCTCATTAAAACAGGGGATCAAAATACTAATCTTTTTTTTCATAATACTCCTAAAAAATGCGGTGCTATATCATCCTAAAGCACCGCATTAAAATTTTATGTATCGTCAATCTATTTCCACCTCATCCGCTTCTTCCGAAGTAGATGTTTCATGGTATTCCTCCTCAGTGTTAACGTTCCATATATTGCTGCGGTCTGTCTCTCCACTTATAATATTCTTAACAGCCTCAAAGGATGTACACATTGAATGATCGATATTGTTATATCTATGCTGACCATTTCTGCCTACACAATAGAGATTATCGATAGTATCAAGATACTTGATAAGCTTGTCCATCTCATCATATGTATCAAAGTAAGCAGGATAAGCCTTTTTAACTTTCTCCATATGATAGTCGATAACTTCGTCTGCATTGTCGATAAGTTTAAGCTTTACCATCTCATCGATTGCCATCTTGGCAAATTCATCTTCGGTCATATTCCACATGTTGTCGCCTTCAAAGCAGAAATACTCAAGTCCGACCCATACTGTATTTTCCAGATCTTTTACCAGATAAGGAGACCAGTTGTTGTAAATCTGAAATCTTCCCATCTTAACATTTCTGTCCTGAACATATACCCAGTTATCAGGCACGATATTTCCGATAGTCTTGATCTTGGTCTTATTCTCAAGATTGAGCTTCGGAACAAGTACACCAAGTGTCATATAATCACGGTAAGGAAGTCCTGCGGCAATTCTTGCGGGATCTTCGGGAACGTCGTTCATTCCCGCAACGAGATCCTTTATCGGCATAGAACTGATAACTACATCTCCGTCAATCTCAATCTCTTTACCGTCAACGAGATAAGATACTCCCTTTATGTGATCGCCGTCTTTTCTTATTCCCGTAACCTTGGCATTTACTATAATCGTACCGCCGAGTTTCTTGATCTCATCGGCAGTTACATCCCAGAGCTGACCGGGGCCGAGCTTAGGATATTTAAACTCTTCTATAAGTGAAGTATTGACCTTACGGTTCTTAACTTTAAAAAGCCTTCCGAGATAGTCCTTTATTATTCCGAAAATAGACAAGCCCTTGGTTCTCTGCTTGCCCCATGAAGCATCGATCTCACTCGGATGTCTGCCCCAGAGGTTCTCGGTATAATATTCAAAGAACATTGAATACAGCTTCTTACCAAAGTTATTGATATAAAGGTTCTCAAGATTGTCTTCGGGTCTTTTGTGGAAAACAGACGCCATATATGAGAATCCAACCTGCATCGTAGTCAAAAAGCCAAAGTTCTTAAAAGTTTCACCCTTGAGTGAAATAGGATAATCATAAAACTTGGAATCAAAAAGAATACGTGAGACGCGGTGTCTCTTAAGCATAACTCTGTCAGTTTTCTCAGGATCCGGACCGCCCTCTGTCATCTTCATCGGTCTGTCGAGAACGATATCGTCATAAGTGGGTTTTCCCTGTCCGGGAAGCATCTTATCCCACCATTCATTAACTTCGGGAACCTTGGTAAAAAACCTGTGACCGCCCATATCCATGCGGTTTCCTTTATACTCTACAGTTCTTGATATTCCTCCAAACTGGTCGGTTTTCTCAAAGATCACCACCTGATAATCCTTTGACTTGGTCAAAAGCTCATAAGCAGCAGTTAGTCCTGCGGGACCCGCACCAATAATTAAGGCCTTCTTCATCACATTTACCCTCATTTTCTAAATAATCGTCCGTTCATTATCTTGGAGACGAACAATAATAGTAGTATACCCTACCCCATAACATTCTTCAAGATAGCACTCCATGCCACTCCACGTGCGACATTTGGGGGTATTGGCGATATGCGTTCCATAAGTCAGGTTTTCACAGGGGTTATGTTCGTTGACATTCAAGGCATAAGCAAGCGGTAATCTTTATTCTTCGCTCCTAAACTCGCCCATAAATGGGCTCAAACAAACGGAGCGAGAACAGAATAAAGATTACCGCTTGCTTAAGCTCTTGAATGTTACAACTCACATAAATACTGTGAAAACCTGACTTATGGAACTGCGTAGTGGCGAATAGCCCACCTGTACGCCTTCATAAGTATACGCTACATTAACAAAGTATTAACATTTTATCACAATATTGGCTATATAGCAATTACATTATTTAAGAATCTATAGCGCAAGTAACACCTTAGTAAACGCCGTGCGGTACATAATAAACAACAGACCTATATAGCCATTTATAACAGTCTTTTCGCGTGTTGTCACATTCAAGAACATAAAAAAGAAGAGCTGCTTATTCTGTTCTCACTCCAACTGTTTGAGCCCATCTATGGGCGAGTTTTGGAGCGAAGAATAAGTAGCTCTGAATTTTTATGTCTTGAATGTCAACACACGAAACGACTGTTATAAATGGTTATATAGGTCGTCCGTTTACATATACCCCCGGCGTTACTCAGCTCCTGCGCCGTGTTCTCTGGCGAGCGGGTACGCTCCGGCCTTGAGCTTCTCGTAAGCCTCGGGATAATTCTCTTTGAGTTTGTGATCTGAGATCATGAAATACTCATCGGGATCGAATTCATTTATCTTGATAATGTCATTCTCAAGGTATGCGAACGGTTCGTTTTCCTCATAGAAATTTGGAATGTGCGCAAGAAGTCTTGCAAATACCTGTCTTCCTTTCTCTGTGAGGTGAGTTCCGTCCATAAGGTACTCTTCCGCCGTATCAAGGTAAAGATCGCATTTCTTGTCATCATTCATAGCGTCAAAGTCGATAAGATCAAGATCTTCCGCTACGTTAAGCGCTTTTCTTGCATAGTTTGCAAGAGTATCAATTCCATAACTTACTACATAAGAATCGCCAAGGAACTTTCCGTTTGTATCCTTATAAATTCCATAGAAAGGAGTCATAAGGATAATTCTTGCATTGGGGCTTATCTCCTTAAGAGTTCTCACGCCTTCCTCAAGTGCTTCATAATATGAGTGAAGCGGATTGCCTTCAAACTGCGTTTTATCAAGCGGCATCTTATCAAAGAAATCATTTGCACCATATTCTATAAAGTAATAATCAACCTTCTCGGGATCGATCTTATTCATGTTCTCAAGAACCGTCGGATAATTCTGAAATACCCTGTCTCTATCAACCTTGCCTGCAAGGCTGTAAGTTATTCCGTTAAAAGAAATTGAATCCCACTTTGACAAAGATGAGTCTGTTGTTGAATGCTCAAGTGCAGCGGTAGTTCCGCCGATTCCAAGATTATATGCTACAGAATTGGGAACTCTTTCAGATACAAGGGAAGCAAGATCCGTTCCGGTGTCTCTTCCGTTCTCAATCTGGCTGTCGCCGAGAAATACCATTACTACTTTGTCTTCATCTACCTGCTCCTGAGGTTCTTCCTCTTTAGTTTCCTCCACTGAAGCTGAGGCTGCTGCTTCATCAAGTGTAGGCTTATAAATATCTTCCGCCAAAACCAATGTGCCCGCCTCTGCGGCCTGATCGCTTTTACCGGTCATGCTTGTCGCAAGATCGTCATTTATAAATTCCAGTGCAGTGTCTGCATTTTTATCAATTGCAGTACATCCGCAAGTCAGCATAGCTACCGTTGTTACACCCACAATAAAACTAATTATTTTTCTCTTCTTCATTTTTCCTCCTCGCTGATACTTCACCAAGTCCTATTTTAACACCAATCTGTCAAAACGTTCCGACAGGAGTACAAAAATTAATGAAATCTACAATCAATCTTAAGAAAGTCTTAAGAAGTTATCCTTTATCCGATAACGAGTATATGTAATATCAACAACGTCAATTACTGTTCCGTCTCTTTCTTTTTTCCGAGTTTTACAACTCCAAGTATTATTACAGTAACGAATCTCACGATGTTCACCGCAACAAGGCCATAGGCAAATCCTACCATTCCCCACTTATACGTAACCGGGATCACTATGGTCACAAAAACAATTCCATAAATGAGATTGATAATAAACTGAAGTTTTTCTTCCGTAAACGCAAGAAGCACAACCATCAATGAACCCGAGATAAAATAAAGGAGCTGTCCGAGGTTTGCCAAAAAGAAAAATTTCGAAGCCCCATCATATACATCGGGAGTAAAAAACAGCTTTACATATATCATTGAAAAGCCGCTACATACAAGCGCTCCGAGGAACGTAAGTGCCAAAAAAGCCGATCCGATCGTGGCAAATATCTTTTTATTCATCTTAATCTTATAATTTGTAAGATAGCTTATGACTACACCGTTTAGCGGAGTCGTGAGCATTGCTACGATCTTACCGATAAGGCTGGCAGTATAAAAATCTGTAACCTGACCTGCCTCGGCAAAATGCTTTAAGAGAATTCTGTCTGAATTAAGTATCAGATTTGCCAGCACGTTTCCCATGGCTATGTACCATGCAGACTTCATATTCTCTTTAAACGCACCCGACAAATTAAAAAACGGCGCCCTGAATATTTTTCCGGTCATAACAGTGAAAATGATACCGAAAATCTCTCCGAGGAACATCACGAGAACCCAGTTCTTGGTAACCGGGTACAACATAAGTCCCAGCACATATCCCACAGATACAGATAAGAAGAAAAAGAAATATTCTTTAAATCTTATGTTCATCCTGTACTGAACGTCCGAATAGTACCTGAAAACCGTAACTATCATGAGAACAAGTACGGGAACAAAGAGTTTTAGCGATATTCCCTCCGCCAGATAAATAGCTCCGAAAGTAACAGGAATAGAAAGAACGGCGATCATCAAAAGAAATACATTGTAATCTCCGTTTGTTTCCTCTCTGTCTTTTTTTGCCATCATTCTCGAGTAACTGGCTGCAGTTCCAAATCCCGCACCCATTACAGAAATGATGGAAATTAAATAAAGAACGGTGTCAAATCCGCTCCTTCCAATGCTTTTTTCAATATTGGAATAAACAAGAAGCTGTAGAACACCGTTATAGATGACCAGTGCAAGAACACTGAATATAAAGTCTTTGGAGGCTTTTTTTATAAGCCCCGACTTATTTTTTGTATTACTATCTTCCATTTGATCGCTAATCCTTATTTCATCATGTCTGTTTCTTTGTGACGCTGAAGCATGTTAAGCTGCATCTCAAATTCACGTCTGTTATTAACCGCAAGTGTGGACAGTATAACTCCCGCAAAAAAGCTCTGAACCGCAGAAAGCATGATAAAGCAGCAAACTATCAATGTAGGAAATCTGGGTACAAGCCCCGTACGCCAATACTCTGTGACGATCGGCACCAAAAAGAATATCGATATAAGTGCAAGTACCAGTGAAAATATGAGAAAGAATCCAAAAGGCTTATAGTTCCTGTAAAGCTTTGCAATAGTCTTAAGAACCTTCATACCGTCTGCATAAGTATTGAGCTTACTCTCAGACCCTTCGGGTCTGTCTCTATATTCAATAACAACATTATCTATCTGCATGTTGTTATAAACGGCATGAATAGTCATCTCCGTCTCAATCTCAAAACCTTTTGAAAGAACAGGGAATGTCTTTACAAACTCATAGCTGAAAGCTCTGAAGCCTGTCATAATATCCCTGATATTGCATCCGAACAACTTGTTGATGCTTCCTCTTACGAGGTTATTTCCAAAGTTATGAAAAGGTCTTTTGTTCTCCTGATAATATGTTGATGAAAGTCTGTCTCCCACTACCATATCCGAATTGTGATTAAGAACAAGATCAACCATCTCGGGCGCCGAATCCATGGGATAAGTATCGTCGCCATCAACCATAACATATACAAGCGCATCGATCTCACGGAACATACGTCTTATAACATTGCCTTTTCCCTGCATATATTCATTTCGAACGATAGCCCCTTCAGCTAAAGCAATTTCTGCAGTTCGGTCTTTGGAATTATTGTTATATACATAAATTACCGCCTCAGGAAGTGCCGCCTTAGCATCTCTTATAACTTTCGCTATAGTTTTTTCCTCATTGTAACAAGGTATCAGTACTGCAATCTTATCCATAAATATCCTCTTCAAGTAAATAAAATAAAATAATATATCAGTATGTCTTTCCTTTTGCATAGGCGCTTACAGCGCTGTTAAACATCTTCTTCTTTCCGTTGATCCAGGCATTGGTCTGAGCCTTAACCGTTATTCTGACATCATATTCGCCCTGTCCTGTATATGTATAATTGGGCGCATTGGTATATGTAACTTCTTTAAGATCATACTCGGATTCAGCCTTTTTCTTATGCTCGACCACCACTTCATAATGCTCGGCGCCGTCAACAGGCTCCCATACAAAATACACTTCCGTGCCGTTTGCACCCTTTCCGGTAACTCCGTCTTTTACTTTTGGAGCCGTAAGAGCATCTTCACAGGTATTTCCGTATGCATATTCACTAAAATCACCGCTTACAGCTTTCTTGGCATCGCCTTTATGTGCCCTGACTTTAATCCTTATGTCATAATTGATCTTATCTTTGTATGTATAAGTCGGCGTATCCGAATACACATCCTCAATATGAGAATATGATGTGTCGCCATGAGGCTTTCCATCAACGGAAATCTCATATCTGTCCACATTCTTATCAGGTTCCCACTCAAAAGTTACTTCTACGCCTCTGTCACCGATCTTGGTAACTCCATCCTCAATCTCAGGAATAACAATTCCGTTCTTGGATAACTTCTTTGCTTTTGGCTTATCGTCGGTAGATTTTGCTGAAGAAGCGCTGTCACTTGCAGTCTTGCTCTGTGACGATTCCGTTGATGCACTTGACGATGAAGCGCTTTCCGAATCCTTATTTACATTCTTACTCATATCGCCAATCTTTGAAGTAACTTCATCCGAAGATAACTTTGATGATGCTTCTGATGCCGACAACGATGCGCTGTCAGAAGCTTCTTTTGATGATATCTCCGAGGATTCCTCAGATACACCGTCTGAAAATCCTTCGATAGCGGCTGAAGAGCCCTCACTATAAGAAGTACAACCGCTCATAAGACCAATTGTCATACACAATGCTGCAACAAATTCTATCTTCTTAGACATTATATAAATCTCCCTTTGTCAAAACACCCAAAAGGTAAACCACTTAACATTTAATAAATCCATAGCATTATAACACAATTCATGCCATTATTCAGCATTTCCTTTGTTTCGCATCTATCTTCACCATAATAAGTAAAATCCACCCTGCGGAATTTACTTCTACAAGGTGGAATTTAGTCTTAAAAAACAGAATTAACTTTTACAATTGACCGGTTCTCTTTTACAGCCATCTTTCCACATATACTAAAATCAAGCTCCGATAATCTTGTTATATCTCTCCGAAACCTTACTCCAGTCGAGGATCTCGAAGAATGCCTTGATATAATCGGGTCTCAAATTCTTGTACTTAAGGTAATATGCATGTTCCCAGACATCAAGCGCTACAATGGGGATAAGCCCTTTGCCTTCGCTGATAGGATTGTCCTGATTGGGAGATGCTGAAACTGTAAGCTTTCCGCTCTTGTCTGTTGAAAGCCATGCCCAGCCTGATCCGAACTGTCCTGCTGCCGCCTTGGAAAGTTCTTCTTTAAGCGCATCGAGGCTACCGAATGTCTTGTCGATTTCCTCTGCAAGTTTTCCTGAAGGAGCTTTTGCGGGGCTTGGTGAGAACATCTCGAAATAAAGGTTGTGGTTATAATAACCGCCGCCCTGATTTCTGAGGCCTTTTCTCAAAGTTTCATCCGAAACTTTATCGAGTGATGCAAGGAGCTCCTCCGCACTGAGATTACTCATGCCTGCATTTTCCGCAAGTTCATTAAAAGTCTTGGTATAAGTAGCGTGGTGCTTGCCGTGATGAGTCTCAACGGTAAGTTGGTCAATGAAAGGTTCAAGAGCATTTGTAGCATAGGGTAATTTAATCTGTTCGTACATGGTGGTTCTCCTTTCTGCATATGCATATATATACGAGGAAACACCGGTAAGATCGGTATTTCCTAAGTTATTATTTGAAAGCCTCTCAATGATCTACAGCTTCCGGAAGTCTTCTTCTGATCTCGTCAACAGACATCCACTCTGTGTTGTTTCCTGAGCTGTAGTAGAAACCGTCCGCAACTTTCTTTCCTGAAAGGTCGGGTACCTGTCTCTCGTTAAATACAACCTGAGGATATACGATGAAGTGCTTGTCGTATTCATAGGTAAACGGTGCATCCTCTGTTGTAACCATTATCTCATCAAGCTTCTCGCCGGGTCTGATTCCGACTTCAACAGTCTTGATTCCGGGGCACATAGCTTCAGCAAGATCTTTTACGTTAAATGAAGGAATCTTACTGATGAATGTCTCGCCACCCTTAGCCTCTGCAAGAGCCTTGAGAACAAGCTCAACACCCTCCGGAAGGCTGATCCAGAAACGTGTCATTCTGTAATCCGTTATAGGAAGCTCTTTTTCTCCCTTTGCAATGAGCTCTTTGAAGAAAGGAATGATAGAACCTCTGCTTCCTGCAACATTACCGTATCTTACGATTGAGAAGTTAACATCCTTGGCTCCGGAATATGCATTTGCTGCGATAAAGAGCTTATCGGATACCATCTTGGTAGCACCGTAGAGATTAACAGGATTAACAGCCTTGTCTGTAGAAAGAGCCACAACTCTCTTTACTCCTGTATTAAGTGCTGCATTTATAACGCTCTGTGCACCCGCGATATTTGTCTTGATAGCTTCATCGGGGTTGTACTCACAAGCGGGAACCTGCTTAAGAGCTGCCGCATGGATAACATAATCAACGTTCTCGCATGCTCTCTCAAATCTTGCTCCGTCTCTGATATCACCGATGAAAAATCTCATCTTGTCAGCGTTCTCTTTGTACACGCGCTCGTTTGCCATTGTGAACTGCTTGTACTCATCGCGTGAGTAGATGATGATCTTCTTGGGATTGTAGTTTTCAAGAAGGTACTGTGTGAAGCAGTGTCCAAAAGAACCTGTTCCTCCGGTAACCAATATTGTCTTATTATCTAATATAGAACTTTTCATAAACTTCTCCGTTTATCACTTGTTTTTTATAATTATAGATATCAAAATTTCTTTTAACATCTACCTCATTTTAATTCATTATATAAAAGCTTGTCCACATTTTTACGTTACTTTCTTATGCGGACATTTCCGTTATTATTTTTTATACCCCTCAACAACTTTTTTAACCGCGGTGATAACATCATCCACGTCGCTGTCAGTCATAAGCGGATAAAGAGGTATGCTCATCATTCCGTTGTAGAGCTTTTCAGCCTCGGGGCAAAGACCTTTCTTGTACCCTTTCTTCTCATAGAACGGGAAGTAGTAGACAGGCACGTAGTGAACCTGCGGCTGAACGTTCTCAGCAGAAAGAGCGTCAAAGAACTCTCTTCTTGTGCATTTAAGCTTATCAAGATCAAGCTGTATCACATAAAGATGCCTTGTAGTATCGGATTCGGGAATTTCCTTCTGCACGATTATCTCAGGTACATCCCTGAATGCTTCGTTGTACTTATTTACTATCTCTTTTCTTCTGTCAGAGAACTTCTTCAATTTAGCAAGCTGACTGATAAGAAGTGCTGACTGAATATCCGTAAGTCTGTAGTTAAAGCCAAGCTCCTGCATCTCGTAGTACCATGCTCCGTCAGATTCATGTACAAGGTCATCCGGATTTCTCACAATTCCGTGCTGTGAAGCAAGTCTGAGTTTCCTATATAATTCAGGATCGTTCGTTGTAATCGCTCCGCCCTCACCGGACGTCACAGTCTTAACGGGATGGAAGCTAAAGCAGGTCATGTCGCCTATAGAGCCAACAGGCTGTCCTTTGTACTTAGTTCCGATCGCGTGAGCCGCATCTGTTATAAGAATAAGTCCATGCTTGTCGCAGATCTTCTGTATTCTGTCATACTCGACAGACTGTCCCGTATAAGCAACCGCAACCACTGCCTTGGTCTTATCTGTTATATGAGCTTCTATGCTGTCGGGATCTATGTTATAAGTCTCGGGATCAATATCTGCAAATACAGGTGTTGCGCCTACGTATACCGCACAGTTTGCAGATGCCGCAAATGTGATAGGTGATGTTATAACTTCATCACCCGCACCGATACCGGCCGCAATGCATGCGCAGTGAAGTGCCGCAGTACCGTTACTTACCGCTACCGCAAATTTTGCTCCCGTAACTTCGCAGAGTTTTTTCTCAAGTGCCGCTACGCGCGGTCCGCATGTTATCAGGTCATCTGTAAGCGCTTCGGCCACAGCCTTCACATCGTCTTCATCTATCCACTGTTTTCCGTAAAATAATTTTTCTTTTCTAACCGGAGTTCCTCCGTTTATCGCAAGTTTCTCCATTATGTTCCTTCTTTCTCTATAGTGCATTAATCGCACCTGATATCCTTATAAAAATCAGAGCCCTCTATATACCCTGATAGTCTCGTCAACAATCTTGTCCCAGTTATAGTGTTCGCAGACATATTCCGACGCTTCAATGCGATAATTCTTCACCATATCCTCATCATCAATAAGCATCTTCAGCTTGCTTCTCAGATCTTTTATATCGCCTTTTCTAAAAGAAACCGCCTTATCGCCGCACACTTCAATGCATTCCGGGATATCGGATGTAAGGCAGCAATTTCCATAGCTCATAGCTTCTAAAAGCGTAAGCGGCATTCCCTCAAGATCCGACGGGATCACATATACATAGCTGTTACTTAAAAGCTCGGATAACACTCTGCCCTGAACGAATCCTGTGAATATTATCCTGTCATCTTTACTCGCAAGTTCATGTATCCTATCGACAAACTCCTGCGTATCGCTGCTGCTTCCCGCAACCACGAGTTTTTTGTCAGTATCAAGCTTCATAAACGCTTTTATCAGATACTCTATTCCCTTTTCAGGAACCAGTCGTCCCAAAAAAAGAATGTATTCATCTTTGCCTATGCCAAACTTCTTCTTAATATTGTGCGGTTCTGTAATAACAGGCCTGTTTACTCCATTAGGAATATATATAGTTTTTCTGCCATATCTGTCAAGAAAATACTTCTGCACATTTCTGCTTAGAACTATTATCTCATCTGCATATTTCACGGCAGTCTTTTCGCCCATCATTATATATGCACTGGCAAATCTGCTCCACTTCTGCCTTTTGTGGTCAAGTCCGTGAACGGTCGCTATACACCTTTTTCCCATAAGCTTTGGAATCCACATTGTTGCACACGGTCCCTCGGCATGGAAATGAATCACGTCATATTTTCCAAAAGCCACTTTAATAGCCCCAAACAACGAAGATGTTGCCGCAGCAAGGCCTTTCCTGTTGATCGTAGGGACATTGATCAACCTTACTCCCTCATATGCATCACCTGTAAAAGAGTCGTATTCTTCACCTGCAACATGATGTCCCAGTCTGTTGTAACAAGTCACTTTATGTCCCAGCTTTGCCATCCTCGTGGAAAGCTCGGTTACAACAACTTCCACGCCGCCTTCTCTTGAAGGGACTCTCTTATGCCCAAGCATGGCAATATTAAGTTTCTGCTTATCCGAAATATTTTTTTTGCCCAAATATCTGTCCTTCCAAGATTACACTTTAACCCTATTATAATACCATGTTTTCTGCAAAAGAAAACAGACGAAAAACCGTAGCTTTCCGTCTGCGATAAATTATCCGTTATTCTTGTACTTACATCAAAAAACACATCAGAGATCGAAACATCCGTTATCACTTCCGTTTACGACGAAGTAACCCATCTTCTCTTCGGGCTTTACGTAAATGTTGAGGTCCTTAATGTCTTTTTTTCCATAGGCCTTCTTAGCCTTTGAAATAAGCTGATCATCGGTAATCGTCAGATCTGAGTACTGAATTTCTACTTTAGTTTTGATACTTGTAGCCGCCATCTTTTTCCCTCCCTCAATATAAAGTGTTCTTAATTACGTTTATTTTACACCTAATATAACAAAAAAGGAATATGTCCGGTTACATAGTTTTGCTCAATATGGCACACACGATAGCGATGATCACCAATATTGCTCCGAATATTCTCATCCATTTATAGGTCTCGGGCTCATCTTCACTGTTCTTGTTGAGTTCGCCGTGAGTAAAAACTATAACACCGGCGATTAAAATTATTGCCGCCAAAACCGCAAATAGCTTGTTCATTACAACCTCCGGAAGATTTATTTGTTATTTTCAAGATGCTCGGCAATCTTTTCTTTTATGATTTTTTCAACTGTTGCCGCAATCTCATGACTGCGCATCCCCTTGTATTCATCGTAGTAAATAGGATCAAGGTAGTATACATATGTTGTAACGGGCCCGACATGATCGCTGTTGTACACTTTGTAAGAATCAACAAGTGCAACGGGAACAATGGGAACTTTAGCCATCTGTGCAACTTTGAAGCTCCCCGCCTTAAAGGTTTCAACTACATTTCCGTTATTTTCCTTGTATCCGCCTTCCGGAAAAAGAATGAATCTCTTGCCCTGTTTAAGCTCTTCCGCCATCTCATTAAAAACAGTTATGGTATGTCTCGGATCGTTTAACTCGATAGTCTTTCCTTCAACAAGCCGCAAAAACTGCGATACCAATATCAGATGTGATCTCTTTTCATCCATCACAAATGAGATTGGTCTCTTGTGAGTATTGAAAATTCCCAGTACATCGTACTTTCCCTGATGATTCGGATACAGCATATACCCACCTTCTTTCGGAAGGTTCTCGTATCCGTAAGCAATCGTTTTGTATCCGGATGACTTGTTCGACCAAGTGATCATCTCGTTTGCAAGAGCATATCTGTCTTCTACGGAATGCTTCTCGATATGCCTAAGCCAAATACTTGACTTAATAAGATAAAAAATAATTCTGTGAACATTGATTATGATTGTGTGATAAAAATTCCGCATCAGTGTGTTTTCTTTTCCTGTAGATTTTTAAAACAAGATCTTTTACCATATTCCATGAATTACTGCACTGTATCTTACATTTCGATATTCATTGTATCATATAATCTTATCTGTTAAAGACTTAAACCCATACTTTTCAAACTCGCTTTTTGCTTTATCCGTATCAATCCTTATCTTGAAATCATCAAGCGACTTATCAAATTCATAGTCCTTTCTGATGGTTGCAAGATCCTTGGATAAAAGAGCCAGCTCCTTATACTGGATCATCGCTTTAAGCGGACTCCTTGTTATTCCAAGCTCCTCTTTCCACATAGAATTAAGAGCCTTCTGTTCTTTGGCATCCGCACAAGCTTCTATCGCTTCGTAGATTTTTTCCATTGTTCCGTATCTTGCAAGAAGCGGCATTGCAGCACTGCTGACGCCTTTAACTCCGGGAATGTTGTCGCTCGTATCACCCTGAATACCCTTTAGATCCGGAATCTGCTCCGGACGAACTCCGTATTCGGAAAGACAAAGAGGTGGAGTGACTTCAAATGCCTTATCGGGTATAGACACCATCTTACTGTTAAATCCGTATTCGGCACCGTACTTGTTCAAAAGCTCATCGGCCGTTTCCTGCTTGGTCTGAATAAGCCACACTCTTGTATAATCATTCACGAGCTGAAGATAATCGTGGTCCTTGGTGATGATATATGAAGGTATCTCTTTCTCAAACCTCGCAGCAACGCTTCCGACAATATCATCAGCCTCATACTGCATGTCATACATTACCTGAAATCCCATATCCTCAAGGAGCTTCTCCATATTCACAAACTGCTCTTTCAGAGGTTCAGGCGTCTCACCGCGATTTCCCTTATAATCGGGGTATTTTTCCCTTCGAAACGTATTCCTCGTCATATCGAAAGCAAACATCATATGCGTCGGTTTCTGCTCCTTTATGATCTTGAGGATCGTGCGCATCATTCCGTACATCGCATTTGTGTACTGCCCCGCGTCATTATGCATTATCTGCGAAAAGAGCTTTTCCTTTTTCACAGGGTCTTTTTCAAACAAAAGAGCCTTCGGAAGGTTGCCGTAATAATTTGTGACCAGCATGGAACTTCCGTCTATAAGAATAAATTTTTGATTTTCACTCATACCAACTGTTTCTCCTTGCGAAGAACCATATCTCCGCTTACTGCTTTTTAGTCCTCATATATTCTCGCACGATACAGACTAAAGTTGCAAGCGTTATAAGTTCCGATAATCTCCACAAGAACGGTTCTCTGAACCAAATCTTTATCTTTCCGCTGTATCCCGCAGGAATTTCTACCCAAAGCTTCTTGTTATCTCCCCTAAATGCTTTAAGCTTTTTTCCGCCCGCTTTAGCGGCATAGTGTCTGTATCCCCAGAGAGGAGCTTCCGCAACAACCGGTTTTTCCGTGGGATTATCAACCTGTGCATAGACGGTAGTTCCGTTTTTTTCAAGTAACTGAGCCGTAGCACCGGAATTTTTCCTTATTATCATATCTTTCTCAGTCATCGGAATGTTTTTTTCAATACCGGGAATACTGAACTCGGCAATCATAACACTATCTATCTCCGCATCATCATACATTGTTATCGGATGCGCTGTATTTACAACATCTTCAAGAAGTGTGTTGCTCTGCATTACACAAGCAAAGCATATGACTGTCATCACAATATATGTCGCATTCTTTTTATCAAGCTTGCATATCGCATTCTTTGCAACTATCGCAAACCAGAAAACCACCATTCCACAGGAAACATCCAAAAAATGCCAGGGAAACTGCAAATTGGCAAGGATTTTATAAAGAACAGGCACATCCTGATAAAGCACAAAGTAAAGTATCGAGTTGGTGCTAAGCAGCACAAAAGCGATACTCAAAGCAAAAACTCTTACATATACAAAGGTTTTTTTCTCAAACTTTCCGGCAATAATAAAGCCGAGCGCTATTGCAAGAACGGCTGCCGAACATATCCCAAGTCCCAAAAAGCCGCCTGTATCAAGATCCATAGCCTGTGAATAGCCAAAGAATGTAACAAGGTCCCTGCCTCTTGCCCAGATCATGTCCGTTATACCGTTTCCGCTCACATTCTTTGATACCATGTAATCTACAAGCGGAACCACAAAATGAAGATTTAAAAGCACGATTGCGAAGGCCGCCTTCAGAAGCGGAATCAAAACATCTTTTTGTAATGTCTTTTCCACAAGTATAAGACAGAATATCGGGATCACAAGTGCCAGGATAAATGTCGAGAGAACATGGCAAGACAGCGTAAGCGTAACTCCGAGCGCAAGATATATATAAGCGTTCTTACTCTTCTTCGCATAGATTTCCCACAGCCCAAGTATCACAAGCGGCAAAAAGGTAAACGCACCAAATTCGCCGACCGTTGCGCCTGAGTAAACGCTGTGAAGTCTGAATCCAATAAGCGTGAAAAGAACCGATGAAGCAAGTCCGGCCTTTTTATCATCAGCTATTTTTCCAAAGGAATAATATGAAATAAATGCTGTCAGCGCATTTGTAAGAACAATATAGAACTTATATCCTGCCTGCAACGTAAACCCAAGATTTACCAATATTGCCGAAGGATAAAGAAGAAGATCTCCGTATCCCACACCTGCCGCGTAGCCATACCCCATATCCCACCCCGGATATATATGCACAGGAAACTGACCGCACTTAAGGCCTTCGCCCAGATATACGATTCGTCTGAGATGGTAAAAAATGTCATCACCAAAATAAAGCTTATCGCTAAGAAGCGGATAGCTCGCAAAAAGAACGGTAAAAAGAAGCACCCCGACAGTAAACGCTTTGTCCTCAAAGAAGCGTTTTGTCTCTTCTCTTTTTACCAAAATAAGATACAGTACAATATCAAGAACCATGAAGAGCAAAAGCAGTTTGACCGTCTCATAGAGTATTGTTTTGCCCCTTAAATATGTGATACGCACTTCATTTGCCAGAACAAAGATGCCGTCTCCGGTTTCATCCCTTTCAGGCCCCATCCTGACTTCAAAATCCGTGCCGTACCTAACCCATGAATTGAAACTGACGTCTGTCTTTGACGCAGGCAAGGCTACCTTATCGCAATAAGCAAGATGAGCAGCCTTTGTATTTGACACATCAAGGCACGCCTGAAGCGTTGTATAACATAAATGCCAGTTTATATCAGCATTTGAACTATAATTCACATAGATGTTATATATACCTTTTTCAAGACGCACCGGTTTGGTAAAAATAAGTGATTGAACTTTATCAGTGTGATCCGCGTATGCTCCGCTCGCACGTTCATATTTATTTGTTTCCGGATTCAAATAGTCAACCTGAAAATCATCCTGAGAAAAAAGGTAGCTCTCACTTCTGTTAAATCTGAAAACATTTATGGCAAGCAATAGCAATTCTACAATGACGATTGCTATAACAAGTTTCTTTTTATTATCAAAAAAAAATTTCATAAATCTCCATCTTTTACTCATACTGGGGTAATCCCCTCATTCATGACTTCTTTCACCGTCGAGCAGATGCATATATAATGCCATCATCATAGGCATAAGATAAAAAATTGCCCACGAATATCTGGGTTGATCCACAATCATCGGCGCAAGAACGATAAACAGCAAAGACAACCACAATGGCAGCATTGCAATACTGTAATATGTCTTTTTCTTGCTTTTCATAAAAAACGAAATCGCAAACATCATGAATACATATACACATAAATTGTTTAAAGTTGAAATGATCGGAAGCTTATTCAAAAATCTGTACATACTACATATAAATACTGCAAAGCCCTGAATCTGCGTGGGCACATGAACATCAAGCTTCTCCATCAAGTCCGGATCTGCAATGGCATTTCCGGTGTGACAACTTTCATTATATACGATATTATCAAAGTCCGGCATAAAGATGTAATAATTCTGATTCCACGTAGCCTCCAAATAGCACTCGGGATGCTTGAAAAACATAAAAAACCACACCTTGAAATATCTCATCATCTGCTGCATATTCTCGGCATGATACCCAGATTTTACATTATCTGAACATTCTACGGTATAATCGTCATATAATGTTTCAAGGTCAAGTATGTCTCCGATAGCTTCTCTCTCTTCATCAGTGAGTTCATCACTGTGATAATAGTAATATCTTGCCGTCTGTTGGAACAGAAGAGAATATGCATCCTGTTGTTGTATTTCCGTAATATTAAATATATTAATAACGCTCTTTTCTATACCGACAGATAAAACCAACGGAACAATGAACAAAAGCAGCATTGATACAACTTTTTTGGACTTCTCCTTTATCACTGAGATCACACAGTATATGACACATGCCAAAACATAGATATGTAGACCGTTTTTTCTGTACAGTGACATAAGTACCGCTCCGATTATCCAACAGCCAATAAGCTTTTTGTCTTCTACAATGCTAAATGCATGTTTTTTTTCTAAAACTATCTTTACAAAGCAGATTCCCCATAGTACGTATCCTATCATATGCGGATAATCCTTGATTGCCCATGCCGCATTTCCCATAAAGTAAGGTGTACATGCATAGAGAAACATAACTGACATTCTGAACCAAGCCGGCATTTTCCATTCCGAAAACAATTTAAGAGTTTGTGCAAGTACGTAAGACATTGCTGCAGCCTGAATCAGTACATACAGAAAGATTCCAATATTTGCGCTGCCAAATATATTCACGCTAAGTTTTGCAAGCAAACCGACACTCACCGTATGTACCACCGGCTGATCTGTAATAAAAGGCAGATATCCGAAAAATTCATTCAACTGTTTCCAGTTATCGGAACTTAGAGCTCCCGGATATCTGAAGATAAGATGAGGCAACCACATCAAAAAGATAAATAAAAAATATTGACCTACATTAAATTTATCAATACATTCCCTGAATTTACCGTTCGGTAAAACAATATCGTTTCTTTTCTCAAACAAAAAATACAGAAGATGTATTGCCGCCAGATATAAATAGTAGAACCCTACAGCAATTATAACGGCTTTTATTATATTGAATTTGGGAACCAGAAGACATGCTAAAGTGTCATTATATCTATAAGCCCTTCCGCCCGTATACATTAAAGCAAAAAAAACAGCAATGACCTTTTCACCGATTACAAATCGCGGACTAAAATCTGTATCTGCCTTTATCTTAAAAACTTTGTTGTATAAAACTAAAATAGCGGCACTGACAACCAATATATAAAACCCATTACCCGCAAACATATCACCTGCTTGTTCGAACAATTCAAAAAACGCGTTAAGAATTGAACTTGAAATATGCGATTCGTAAGGTTCTTTTGTATCCAAGCCTATAAAAAGAGAACAGGCAGAAAAAAAAGCCGCGAATAAACATTCTTTTCTAGATAATATCTTATCATACGGTATCATTTCTTTATTCATCGGATTCCCCTTAAACAATTCTTATTTACACCCTTCCGGATATTATTAACAGAGTACTTATACAAACCACGCATGCTCTATCCGCCTTGGTAATTATACTATAGTAACCAAGTAATGCAAACTTATATTCCGATGCAAAGCACGCAGATTCCGGCATTCCAATTTTTTCTTTATTAAGACTCAAAAACACAGATAAGCGCACTGTTCTTCACTACACTTATCTGTGTCTCATTTTGCATTTATCTTCAACAAAGCCCATTGCTCTTCAATCATCTTGGCGCTCTATATTTCCCCAAATCTGACTTTCGCATAAACCTTTATTGCCTCAACGCATTTCTCAAAGCCAAGCTTACTGCTGTCAAGACAAAGATCGTAGTTCATGGCATCTGTCCACTTGCATCCCGTGTGATGCTCATAGTAGTCAGCCCTGTACTTATCCTCTCTGGCAATGAACTTCTCAAGTTCTTCCCCTTCAAGGCTCTGCACCTTACCGGCCTGCTCCATCAGAAAATCCTGCGGAGCATGAACAAATACGCTTATAACATTATCATAATCTTTAAGAACAAAATTGGCCGCTCTTCCGATTATAACACCACCTGTTGTATCAGCGATCTTTTTGATGGTAGCCGCCTGAAAATTAAAGAGATTGTCAAAAGATGTAAAGTCTTTGCTGTCCGGCCCCAGTATTTCGCCGTTGTAGATATTTGCGGGCATCTTAAAAAAGCCTATTGTTCTACAACGCTCATCGGCATCCAGAAAAAGATCTTCATTTATTCCGCTCTCTTCGGAAGCAAGACGTAAAAGTTCCTTGTTATAATAATTGATTCCAAGTTCTTTGGCCAGCATTTTGCCGACTGTCCTTCCGCCACTTCCATACTGCCTTGCAATAGTGATAACAATGTTCTTCTTCATACGATACCCCCTACACTAAGCTGAATGAAGTCATACTCTCGCTTCGCTCGCCATGACACGTTCGCACTAGCTTCGATAAAACCTCAGCAAGTGCTCTCAGCCTACTCACCAAGATATGCCTTTTTAATCGCTTCATCATTTAAAAGATCGGCTGCGTTTCCTTCTTTTACAATCTTGCCTGTCTCAAGGACATATGCCCTGTTTGCGATTGAAAGAGCTTTTTTTGCATTCTGCTCAACCAAAAGAACCGTCACGCCGTCGTTGTTCACATCTCTTATGATATTGAAAATCTCATTTACAAATATGGGAGAAAGTCCCATTGAGGGCTCATCCATCAGGATAATGTCGGGATGAGACATGAGAGCTCTTCCCATTGCAAGCATCTGCTGCTCACCTCCTGAAAGAGTTCCCGCAAGCTGGCCCGCTCTTTCTTTAAGTCTAGGGAAACGTGTGTAGATCTTCTCAAGTGTCTCCTGAAACTCTGCACTGTTATCTCTGGTATATGCTCCCATCTTAAGGTTCTGGAGAACCGTCATCTCTGCAAATACTCGTCTTCCCTCGGGAACCTGAGCCATTCCCATGGACACAATCTTATGTCCGGGAATCTTGGTTATCTCCTCTCCCTTATATTTTATCAGACCTGCATCCGCTTTGATAAGTCCCGATAACGTATGAAGTATTGTAGTCTTTCCTGCGCCGTTTGCACCGATCAATGCCACAACTTCACCCTTATTTACTTTAAAGGAGATACCCTTTAGAGCCTGGATAACTCCGTAATATACACTTAGATCGTTTACTTCTAAAATTGATTCCATACAATACCTCTAATTTTTTATGGTAAATGCTCTACTCTGGGATATACACTAAGCTCGAAAAAACCTCGCTAAGTGTATCCCCATGGTTCGCACTAGCCTCGATAATACCTCGGCAAGTGCTCTACTCACCAAGATAAGCTTTTATAACCTCGGGATTAGACAAAACTTCTTTTGTTTCGCCCTGGCAGAGAACTTTACCAAAGTTTAGAACGGTAAGTTTCTCGCAGATTCCTGAAACAAGCTTCATATCATGCTCGATAAGAAGAATCGTCATCTCAAATTCTTTTCTTACAAGTGCGATAGTTTCCATGAGTTCTTTTGTCTCGTTGGGATTCATTCCCGCAGCGGGTTCATCGAGAAGAAGGAGCTTTGGATCTGTAGCCATTGCTCTTACAATCTCAAGTTTTCTCTGCTTTCCGTAAGGAAGATTTGATGCAAGAGTATCTCTTTCCCCGTCAAGATCAAATACCTTAAGAAGTCTCATAGCTTCATCATCTATCTGCTTCTCCACTTTTTTATATCTTCCTACATGAAGTATTCCTTCAAGAGTGCTGTATTTGAATCTCTCGGAAAGGCCAACCTTAACGTTATCAATAACAGACATCTGCTTGAAAAGTCTGATGTTCTGGAACGTTCTGGCTATTCCCGCATGATTTATCTCTATCGTATTTTTTCTTGTTATATCTTCGCCATCAAGTTTTATCTTGCCTTCGTTTGGCTTATACACGCCTGTCAGAAGATTGAACACCGTAGTTTTACCGGCACCGTTTGGTCCGATAAGTCCGTAAAGCTCGCCCTTTTCAATCGTCATATTAAAATCGTCAACCGCGCGAAGTCCACCGAAGGAAATGCTCAGATTGGTTACATCTAAAAGTGCCATTATTTCACCACCTTAAACCTTTTTCTTAATACCAAAATTGGCAAATGTTTTCTTTCTCCACTCTATTACCTTAGGTGACCAGTTCACGATCATCATCACAATCAGAACGATTGAATAGATAAGCATTCTATACTTGTTAAGGCCTCTGAGCAGCTCAGGAAGAAGGTACAATATGCAGGCAGCAACGACGCTTCCTCTGATGTTTCCGATTCCTCCGAGAACCACGTATACAAGGATCATAATAGATGCATTGTACCCGAAATACTGAGATGAAGCCGTAAGTGTCGTAATATTATGTGAATAAAGAACTCCTGCAGCACCTGCAATCGCAGCCGAAATGGTAAATGCGAGCATCTTATATCTTGTCACATTGATTCCCGATGCCTCTGCAGCGATGTAATTATCTCTGATTGCCATGATGGCACGTCCGTCTCTTGAATTGATAAGATTGAGCACTACCACAAGTGAAACAAGAAGCATTACTATTCCGATAGTGAAACTTGCATCATGCGGAGTTCCCGTTACACCCATAGCTCCGTTTATAACCATCTCTCCATCTTTCTCAAGATTAAGAGCCATCTGATTTTCCATGGAAAAATGCATTCCCGTGCTATCTACACCTATGTAAAAAGCATTTATTACATTCTTTATGATCTCGCCAAAAGCAAGTGTAACGATCGCGAGATAATCACCTTTAAGCCTGAGTACGGGAATACCTATAAGAAATCCGAACAATGCCGCAAAAGCTATACCTATAACAAATGCGATAAGAAATCTCGGACCGGAAGGTATCTTATCTGCTGTGATCTTTGAAAAAGCAGCGCTTGTGAATGCACCGATGCACATAAATCCGCAGTGTCCGATACTGAGCTCACCCAATATACCGACGCAAAGATTAAGTGCCACTGCGATTATCGCATAGTATGTCATCGGAACCAGAAGTCCCTTGATATGATTTGTAAGATTTCCGGTTGAAGCAAGTGCCTGAACGATAAGGAATGTTGCAACAACGATTCCGTAAGTTATCAAATTGTCTTTTGTCTTTTTGTCTATACGCATAGTCGTCACCTCTTTAAACCTTTTCCTGAATGACTTTACCAAGAATTCCCGTAGGCTTAACAATAAGCACGATTACAAGAATTCCAAAAACTATTGCATCAGACAACTGTGATGAAATATATGTCTTACTGAGAATCTCTACGATTCCGAGTACAATTCCGCCGATCATCGCTCCGGGGATAGAACCTATTCCTCCAAGAACAGCTGCAACAAACGCCTTGATTCCGGGCATCGCTCCGACATAAGGAGACAGATTTGGATATGCGGAACAAAGAAGTGCTCCAGCGACAGCTGCAAGAGCAGAACCGATCGCAAATGTAAGCATGATGGTCTTATTTACATTTATTCCCATTAATGTTGCGGCACCCTTATCCTCCGCAACAGCAAGCATTGCCTGTCCCTGTTTGGTCTTATTGATAAAAAGCTGAAGGCATACAAGTATAATGATACTCACCGCGATAGTAACGATCGTAACACCCTGAATCTTAAGTTCTCCGCCTGCAAAAGAAATTCCCTTCCATGTAATTACAGATGAAAAAGACTTAACGTCAGCACCAAAGATAATAAGTGCAAGATTCTCAAGAAAATAGCTGACGCCTATGGCTGTAATAAGAACTGCCAAAGGAGAAGCTGCTCCTCTAAGCGGTCTGTACGCAATAAACTCCGTTGTAATTCCGAGAAGTGAACACAAGATTATTGAAACTACCACTGCAATGATAATTCCCATAGTAGAATTTCCACCCATTGCTCCGATCACAGAGAATATCACATAACATCCAACCATGATGAAATCACCGTGAGCAAAATTGAGCATCTTGGCTATTCCGTAAACCATGGTATATCCAAGTGCAATGATGGCATAAATACTACCAAGACTAAGTCCGTTGATGAGATAAGTAAGAAAGCTCATCGTATACCTCCAAAAAAATTCCTAATATTTCTTATGATATAAATAATACCACACAAACAAGACTTTTTATCCTGTTCTGTGATATGAAAACGCAGGACACCTTTTGAGGGTATCCTGCGTAGCACTTCACTGTGCAGTTACGCGGATTACGCGTGTTAAACACTTTAATCCTTGTCAATCAGCCTATCATTCTGCTGAAACGTAAGCGCCTTCCTTGATAACAACAGCCTTAGGCTCTTTGTTAGGCTCACCTGAAGCATCCCATGTCATCTTTGATGATGTAAGACCTGATGCCTCGATCTCTGTCATAGCTGCCTTAACAGCCTCACAGATATCTGATGTGCTCATATCGGGAGTTGCGTTTTTAGCTTCAAGTGCCTGCTTGATGATGTATACCGCATCATATGCATCAGCTGCGAACTGGTTGGGAACATCACCATATTTTTCTTTATAGTTCTTAACGAAGTTAACTGTAAGATCGTCCTGAGCGTCAGCTGCGAAAGGTGTAAGAAGCATTACGCCTTCGGCAAGCTTTGTATCAAAATTCTCAACAGAAAGGATTCCGTCCATACCGTCAACACCGAAGAATACAGGTGAGTATCCCATTGTGTTTGCCTGTGTAAGGATAAGCGATGCTGCCTGATAGTAGATAGGAAGGAATACAAGATCTGCACCCGCATCCTTTGCCTTCTGAAGCTGAACTGAGAAATCTGTAGCATTGTCGGCTGTGAAAGCTTCCTCTGAAACAATCTCAAAGTTCTTTCCTGCTGCCTCTTCCTTGAACTTCTGATAAATACCGTTTGAATATACGTCTGAGTTGTCGTAGATTATACCAACCTTAGTTGCGAGGTTGTGATCTGCAATATACTGCGCTGAAGCAATACCCTGGTTAGGATCTGAGAAGCATACACGGAATACGTTGTCGTACTTAACACATTCCTCAGCCGATCCTGAAGGTGTAAGCTGGAACATATTGTCAGCTTTTGTATTTTCTGAAACTGCGATTGAACATGCACTTGTTGTTGAACCTACAAGGATCTGCATGCCCCAGTCTTTAAGAGTATTGTATGCATTTACTGACTTCTCTGCGTTGAGCTCGTCATCTTCTTTGCTATACTCTACCTGATATCCGTTGATACCGCCTGCTGCGTTGATTTCCTCAACTGCAAGCTCCGCTGCGTTACATACAGCATTACCATACACTGCTGCTGCACCTGTAAGAGGTCCTATAGCACCAATCTTGAATGTAGCTCCGCCATCTGCTGAGCTCTCTGTTCCCTGTGCCTGCGCCTGAGTATCAGGTGTCTCTGTGCTTGCTGCATCTGTGCAGCCTGCAAGCATTGATGCTGCCATTACGGAAGCCATAAGCGCACTAACTGCTTTGCTAAACTTCTTCATAATTTTTTCCTCCTAATTACAATACCAAAACCGAAATGTATATTTGTATACAATCTTGTTTTTGTTTTAATTAGGTTAAATTATCATAGAAAAAAAGTCAACACTTTATTTAATTAAAATTTATTCTGTATTCTCTCTTGAGATTCATCTTTTCACCGAACCCTTCATAGGCTAGTGAAACAATAAACGGTTCTCTGTCAGCGGTATACGCATCATAACATGCCACTCCGTCAAGATACACGGTATATCCCGTATCATCCAGGTAATCACGCTCGACTCCGGATTTCAGCACAAGCTTGTGACCTCCGAAGCTCATCTCTACCGGATTCTCACACGGAGAATCTCCTTCCGCAAAGTCGCTTAAGTATACTGTCTCTTTTCCATGAATCTTAACCACATATCTCACATTTTCATCAATCTTCCCGACATCGATCCCGCCGATCCTGCCAAGGAGTGCCACATAAGAACTGTCGTTAAGAAGTCCCCTGTCATTTATCTCAATCACAAAACTTGAATTATCAAAATTCTTGTACTGCGCCGCTCTTCTGATGAAAATATCCTCTCCCGAAACCTTCCTCAAACGGGCATAATATTTATTCGCCTCCGAAAGTCTCTGAGACACATAATCCCTAAATCTGTCGAAATTATTGGGTTCGCCTTCCTCCCTGTAATTTCCGTCACTCCAACGCTCTTTGTCTCTTAGATAAGCTCCCGAGAAACATACATCTTTTTCATATTCATCGAGCATCTTTTGGATTACTTCATCAGACCAGGCATTTTCCCTGAGTTCCTCAAATCTGTCACAACATTTCCTTACAATGTCACTGCTGTTTCCTGCCATTATCTGACCAAGGTAAAGATCCTCAAAAAGAAGATTGTAATGAGGCTCGTGTCCATACTGCAAATAGCCGTTTTTTACATTCGGAACCCACATGTTTCCCCATGTGACATCAAGATCCCACGGACAAATATACGAATAATATCCATCATCCGTCTCCTTGACGCAAAGGTAGTAATTCTTGTAAAGGTTATCATCTCCCTGAATCAGATTGATAAACAGCGTATAATCAATGGCATTGTCTATATCGATACACGCTTCAAGCGCACCCACATCTTCCGAATTTTCCTGTAAATTTTCAAGATAATCCATCAGAAGATTCCATCTCTTTTCCTTAAGATTTCCGTCATCATCATCTGCAGGAACATTTTCTGCGCGCCATCCAAATATTC
This sequence comes from Butyrivibrio hungatei, assembly GCF_900101605.1. Classification (GTDB taxonomy): domain Bacteria; phylum Bacillota; class Clostridia; order Lachnospirales; family Lachnospiraceae; genus Butyrivibrio; species Butyrivibrio hungatei_B. Next base: position 160,052 of record NZ_FMUR01000007.1, on the reverse strand, counting down.
CGCCGTATTGGTCAAACAACACCCTTGCCGAATCAATACCGACAACTCTTTTATAGAATCCCGTACCTTCATCGTTCTTGGAAATATCGCCCATCTTCTCATCCGGAGTATATCCGAGCGCATAAAGTCCGTTGTACTCCCCGTTTATAAAAAGCTCTAAAAACCTGTATTCCACTCCGGTTGTGATTCCATAGCGATTATTTGTATTGCAGCTGTTGTACCAAAGATTCTGACTGAAAACATTTCTGACTTTCTCAGCATCGTTATAGGCAGGATAAAGAATATAATCATCATCCTTACGCATTCCGAGAAGCGACATATCATTTCCCTGACGATCATCGCCTTCCCCGCGTTGAACCAGTGATAATTTAAGAGGCTTTTTGGGAAATACTTTCGTATTGCCTCCACGGATACGAACAAAACCGTCGGATGACAAATCTCTTGCCCGACACTGCTGCCTGTTATCATATAAGCTCATGCTCATTTCCGTCTCGGATTCCGTTATCTCGCCATCACATTCCAGGTTCATTATCGGCAAAAAAGTACAAACAATCTTGCGGATACAATAACTGCGATCATTATAAAAAATACATCTTATGGGAATATTATTTGCGATCACATCATCTGTGATCTTAGAATCAAGAAAAGCGAATTGCACATCCGCATCGCCCGTCACCTCAACAGAAGGGTCATATGCTTCTTCCTTGTCATCTATAAGAGAATAAAAAAATGTTTTTGCTGCATCATCATAGAAAAGATTCTGCTTATCAAAAGACACTTGAACACTCATGTCATCCGCAAGTGCCCTTGAACCCACTATTTCTTCGAACTTGTTATTGTCAATTATATGGTCAGAATAGTTTTCCACACCTAAATAGTACATAAGAAGCAGAACTACAAGGGAAAAAAAACTAACTGCCATCCAAATGGCCTTTTTTCCAGTCATATCGCCTACCGAATCCTCAAACATTACATATAAAGTACATCAAACCAAATAATAATGCAATATTAGCTTTATTTGCATTGCATTAATCACTTTTGCTTGTTACAATTAGCTAAAGGGGGAATAAAATTATGCTTCAGTTGTCTTACTTGGGGATTGCTTTTGCATTTGTGTTCTACTTAATCTTCGGTATTACCGTAAAATTCATGACTCTGACTGTTTATGAACAGAACAAAGCAAGGCTTGGTATCATCCTCACATCACTGTTTGTTTTCACAGTGTCCAGTTTTTCTTCGGGATTCATACATGTTCAATCAGCCCAATATATTTATGGCATTTTATTCTTTCTTTTTTCGGGAATAGCAATGTTTATATTTGTTTCGCTCGTAGTTGAACTTCATCAGATAAGCACGCGGGCAAAAATGCGCCGTTTCATGCTTCTCTTTGATATAGTCGATCATTACATAAGCGAAGGCAAGACAAACGAGGAAATACTTGATTATCTTATAGTCATTCAGAATCTCTCGGTAAAAGAGGCAACTGATTTTCTCACGTTCATCACAGATCCGACAAATCATGAGTTCTTATCGGACGTAAATGCACAGATCCGCGAAGCTCAGTTGTTAAAGACTTGATTAATTTAATTTCCAAATAAAGTAAAAAAGACCTAAGTCGCAAATGTACTTAGGTCTTTTATTTTGTCTTATCTGTCAGGTCGATATGATTCTGAATTCATCAAACTGTGGGTCTTCCACGAAGTCCATAATGAGATTCAAGGGGGTAAGTCCAATCGCCTCGTGATGAATCTGCTCTCTTATGACCATCTTCTCATAAGCAGAAAGGTCATGAAACTCCGGATGAGTTTTCTCGTATTTCTCATTGAGCTGGTCAAAAAGATTATACTCCGGATCGCCCCACGCAAATACTTCGGCTGTCTTCAAGTTCGGTTTGAACGGAGAATATTGAAGTCGGCTGTTCTCCATAGGAAGTCGCTCCTTTCTCGTCAAAAAACACGGTTGAATACGCTAAGTACACTTTCCACTAAATAATATCATATTTTAGACAAAATTTCATAAATTATTAGATTTTTTTTATTTTTTCCTTTTCTTTTCAACTACTTTTATTTAAAAGCAATCTGTGCAAAATTATAGAATCCGAGATACCAGATATTAAAATCATGAGATCCGTTTAATTCCTGCCATGTAAAGTTCTTTCCTGAAACGAACTGGTTACATGCTGAAGGAAGATTCTTTGCTGCAGCTGATGCACTTTGATAAGCTGTTCCGTCCTGAAGTCCACAGATATTGTAGAAATAGTGGATCGGATACTTATTGTCCTTCAGAATTGATGCTGTCTTATCTGCAGTATTACTTGTAGGTGCAGCTGAAAATGCTCCAAAATATCCAAACAGATCCACGCACTCTCCAAGTCCGATATTGATCGTCTGCATACCGCCCATCGAAAGACCTGCGATAGCTCTGTGATCTCTGTCAGCGTATGTGCTGTAATTAGAGTCAATATATGGGATCAGATCGTTTCTAAGCTCTTTTCCGAATGAATAGAAAGAATCTGTCGATCCGCTCTGTGAAGCTTTTCCATTGGGAGTTACTACGATGAAGGAATCAATATCACCATAGTATGAAAGGTTATCCATAATGGCCTTCACCTGGGAATTGTTGCCTGTCATTCCCCATTCACTCTCATTTCCGCCAATTCCGTGAAGAAGATAGAGTACACTATACTTCTTGTCGGGACTATAGTTTGCGGGGAGGTAAATATTTGCTTTCTTGGTATATGCGTGTCCGTTCGAAGCATCATGGGCTGTATAAGAAATATTCTTAACAGTTCCAGAACCTTCACCGTTTCTTATTGCCGAATACTTTGAAGGAATGCTGTTTGCAATCTTTGCAGTAGGATTGGCATGTGTGTTACCTGTCTGGTTGTTCTGCTTGTTATCTGCCTGTTTCTGATTATCCGACTGCTTATTGTTGTCTGCCTGTTTGTTATTATCATTCTGCTTCTGATTATCTGCCTGCTTATTATTGTTAACCTGCTGACCTGAAACAGGTTCAAATTTCCACTGCTGGTTCTTCTTGCCGTTAGCTCTCCACTGGCATACATTCGCGCCGTCATCGGTCTTATGCTGATATACATCAAGCACTTTTGCACCGCCTGATGACTTTGTTCCTACCGTGTAAACACCACTTGTCTTTGTGGGCTTAATAATAAACTGCTGAGCGTCGTGACCAACCGCATCATAAATCTGAACATTTGTGCCGTCTTTATTTTCTCCGTAAGCTACATCGAGCATGAACTCTCCGAGTGCAGACTTAAGAGTTACATAACCGTCACCCTTGTTCTGAACATACCACTTCTGACCCTTTACGCCTGTACCCTTGCTTACAACAACATTTGTAACCTTCTTTGCGGTATCATTCTTTACTGTAAGATACTTCTGTGAATTGATATCCTTAAGATAATACCATCCGTCCTGAATCTCTCCGGACACATTGTTACTTATCTGATCGTTGCTCGGCTGAGGCTGAGGTGTAGGCTGCGGCTGTGGCTGTGGTGTAGGCTGTGGCTGTGGCTGTGGTGTAGGCTGTGGCTGAGGATTATTCTGTCCGTTGTTATTCTTGTTATCCTTCTTGCCGTTATCTCCGTTCACAGGCTGTGGCTGAGGATTGGTATTTCCACCGGCATTTCCGTTATTTGCCTTCCAACGGTCAAAAGAGAATGAGCCTTTAAATACAAGACAGATATCTTTTGAACCTGATACGCTCTTCACATCACCTGTGAAATCCTTAAACGATCCGCCTGTACCCGAAACATTGATTGTTCCAAGCAGATTGCCCGAAGGAGATCCTTCTCTTACTTCAATACTTCCGTTTCCGTTACTCTGAACAGTTGCTGTAATTGAAGATACACCATTAGAGAAGTTTACACCTTTGATCTTTGTATAATCGCCGTTATCTATATTAGAAACAAAAGCTGTTCCGTTTGAATTACCCTTTACGGAAATTCCTGCCTGAGTGAACATTGTCTCTGCTTCAACCCAGTTATACGGATCAACATTTGGCTTCATCTGAACGCCATTAAGTGACTGCTGAACAGCGTTGATCCTGCCGTTTGATACATTAACCTTATCAATGTGAGTTGTTCTGTATCCGAGGTTATTGCCTACTACTTTGGATTCTACCGTATGAGTATGATATGCCATATAGTAGTTGCCTCTGAACTCAAAAATCTGATGATGGTTATTTCCGTCAGATCCTCTGAATGTTGATGCAGGATTTGCCATGATCTCGCCCTGATGGTTAAAAGGTCCCATAGGGTTATTACTTGTCATAACCTGAATTGTCGCATTTCTGAATCCGTTTCCGCAATTCCAGTTAGAGCAATATGAATAATAATATGTATTACCGATCTTGTTGATACCTGAATCTTCGAAAAGATAAGGAGCATCAATTGTAGCTGCAGTTCCGGATGTACTTACCATGTCTGCGCCGAGTTTTATTACTCTTGCAGTCTTTGGATGAGCGTCCTGTCCCTGAGGTACTCCGCCACCAAAATACAGATATCCTGTTCCGTCGCTGTCTACAAGTACAGCGGGATCGAATAACCACTCCACGTTACAGTTGGGAGTTGATTTAGTTATAAGAGCGTGTCCGATAGGATCTTTCCAGGGGCCTGTAGGGCTGTCCGCTGTAAGAACACCGATTCCGCTTGCATTATTTGCAAAATATAAAAAGAACTTATCTTTTCCGTTGATCTTCTTTGAACAGATCGTCGGTGCCCATGAATTGCTTGCCCATCTGGCTGCACCGTTTCCTCCTGCGATGTTAAATGCTCCGTGATCCGTCCAGTTCACAAGATCCTTAGAAGAATAGCAATTAAGCTGATTGATCTTCTGATATGTATTTTTATTATTTCCGGCAAACTCCTGAGAGTCGTTTGTTGTATAAATATATACCGTATCGTTATAAACAAGTACACCGGGATCCGCGCCGTAACTCTGTGTTACGAGCGGATTGTTTTCATTATCGCCTTTGACGTAGCTTCCCCTTTCAACGCCTGCGGCCTCCACCGTTACGGCAGAACCTGCAACCAGCGTGCACATCATTGCTACGCCAATCATTCTTTTTATTGACTTAACCATAAAACCTCTCAATACTTTTTTGAAAAAAATCTATAACCATTTACTGTGCAGGTTCAAAAACCCATTGCTGATTTGCATTGCCGTTGTGCTTCCACTGGCATACATTTGTGCCGTCGGATGTCTTGTGCTGATATACATCAAGATTCTTTGTTCCCTTTGATGCTTTTGTAGCGACTATATAAACTCCGCTCTTCTTTGTAGGCTTAAGCATGAACTGCTGTGCATCATGTCCTACCGCATCATAAATCTGTACATTTGTGCCGTTCTTATCTTCTCCGTACACAACATCAAGCATGAACTCTCCAAGTCCTGACTTAAGTGTGATATATCCGTCACCCTTATTCTGAACATACCATTTCTGACCCTTGGCTCCTGTACCCTTTTCAATCTGTACATTAGTCGTCTTCTTTGCCTTGTCATTCTTTACCGTAAGATACTTCTGAGAATTAACATCCTTCAGATAGTACCATCCATCCTGAACACCTGATGCCGCATTGTTGCTTGTCTGATTGCCGCTCGGCTGAGGCTGTGGCTGTGGTGTGGGCTGTGGCTGAGGCTGTGGCTGCGGTTGAGGATTTGTCTGTCCGTTATTTCCGTTATTGTTGTTATTGCTATTATTATTTTTGTTATCCGGCTGAGGCTGAGGTTGAGGCTGTGGCTGAGGCTGTGGCTGTGGTTGAGGCTGCGGCTGTACACTGCCGGGCTGGCCGATCACTTCCGTATATGCCTGAATAACCTTGTTATAAGCCTGCTTGGGCTGTCCCGGTGAAGAGAACAACAATGGCTTTGAGTTATTGATCCATGTTGTCTGATCTGACAATCCCCACCATGTAATACCTGTAACGTTTCCGCCGTTTTTCTTTATCTGATTTATCTTCTTAAAGAGATCGTAAGAGTAGTTGGCCATATCGCCGTCACCCTTATTTGTAATATCAAGCTCTGTTACCTGTACTTCAAATCCTGACTTAAGGAATGAATTCATGGCATTTATATATGTGTCAACCGAAGGGTAATTTGTTCCGAGATGTGACTGCATACCTACACCTGCACAAACTTTTTTACCCTGATTTATATAATTAACAAGAGTTGTAACCTTCTGTACTTCCTGATATGTGTTGAAGTCGTTGTAGAAAAGCTTAACCGAATTTGTAAGCTTGTAATGCTCAAGTGTTTCATAAGCATAGTTAAATGCCTTCTTTACATAAGAAGCATTTGTTCTGTTATTTCCGTAAACTGCTTCCCAACCTGAGTTGTTTGCATGGATTACTTCGTTTGCAACATCCCATGCATAAACGCATCCGCCATACTGGCTTGAATATACATGATTCATAACCGTCTTAACATACATCTCAAGACGTGCATCCATAGTCTGCTGATTTACGAATCCGTTGTTTCCACCGTAATTACTTCTGAAAAACCATGACGGAGTCTGAGAATGCCACACAAGTGTATGCGCTCTCATACCAAGACCGTTTTGGCTACAGATTTTCATTACTTCATCAATTGTTCCGAAATTAATCTGGGGTACGTTTGATTCACGATAGCCGTCAGGAATATAATATCCCTTGCTCTTTGCCTCTGATACTGAGATCAGTCTTGGAGAACCACCAAGCAAAGCATCCGGCTTCATCTCGTTCTCGAGTGTGATAGAATTATAATGTTTCTTAAGAATGTTTAACTGATTTCCATCCCTTAACTGATACAAATTAATACATGTTCCTGAATGTCCATATGTACTGCCATATGTATTCAAAAGTGTTGCGTCTGCAGCCTGTGCATCTACCGTAGATCCGGCTACGCACATTGAAAAAGCACACACAAACGCCATAACTTTGGCAACTACGCCATTAATACTTTTTACCTTCATAGCATCCTCCCGTTAATAATATGTTAAACCCATTCCCCATAGGGTAAATTTATTGTAACATATTATTTCACAAAGAGGTATCCAAAAATTGCTAATTATTTATCATAAAGTGCTGGTAATTGTGCACAACACGCTTTTTCGTATTTTACTCGCCTCATATTTAGCAAACTTTAATGTAACATTTTGCCCTTTTCTAAGACTATAGCCTAATCCACCCACACAGTGTAATCGTGGTCCAGAACGTAAACCATATATCTGCCAATTTCGCAAGAATCTACAATAACCGGATTTCTTTCCTTTAAAAATGCATCAAAATCAAACTTCGCACTTTCTGAAACCAAATAAACGGTCGCTCCGTCTGTGCTCTTAGTCGGTGGATACCAGGTAACATCGGAAAGCCACTTACATCCTTCCATGTCCTTCATGTTATTCACAGCTCTGATTTTTACTGCATTATTGGATATAACAGTTATAGTATTGGCATTATCAAATATAGTATACCCATACTCATAGCCCTTATCCTGCATCCATTCGGCTATTTTCATTTCATCAGAATTACTACTGTTATCTCCTGCAATCAATTCTGTATAATAATATCTGCCGGCCATGATTCCTAAAATAACTACCATTACCGCAACAAGAGCAGAAACCTTTATCTTTGCAATATATTGCCGATATACCAGTTTCATAAATAATCCAACTCCGGTAGCAAGTATAAAAAATTCCGGAAAGAAATATCTGGGCGCCACTTCTCTTACTGTAAATGTAAGTGCCAAAACTACCATCGTGATCACTGCAACAGGTACCAAAGTTCCCCACAAAATAATGTTGTTATCCTCATCAACATCATTATCTGATTTAACCGTTTTCTTATATATATTTATCAGGGCAAGTAAATATCCAATAACCGCAAATGCGCATAAGCACCAAACAACTGCAGGCACAACACCAAAGTATACAATCGATCCCATAGCAGGCCACACTTCGGTAACAAATTTTTCGCCGGCTCGTCTTATATTTCGCCCACTATCAGTTCCATAAGCAGCTGAAAGCATAGGAATACCGACAGAAATTACAGCAGTACAGAAAAACAATGCCAATAAGTGCCACTCAAACGTCTTCTTCCTTATCACTGACCATAATTGTCTGACTATCTCTACTCCAAGAAGAGGCAGATAGCAAAAAACCGAAGCATGAATAGCCTCCATACCATTTATTGTTGCAAGAAGCAAGGATATTACCCAAATCCAAATTGAAAGTTTTCCCTCTTTAAGGCCTTTATTATAGAATATCAGCATAAGGTATAACGAAATAAAGTAAAATATATAATAATCAGCCCATAAAAATAACGCACTCTGAAGTTCCGATTCAACATTAAAAACTGAGAAAAGCACTATGAGCACAGTAAAAATCTCGTACCAGCCAAATTCTAATTGCCTAAAATACACGATCATAAGTCCAATAAGAATCATCATAAACAAACTACATGCGATTCCTATAGACAAATTCATATTCCCGGTAATCTTATAAAAGACCGCTCCAATATTAGGTGCACTTACTAATTTGTCACCGGTTGAAGAAACCCACGTATCCGGTGTATCAAATGAATTATCAGCGATTTCTGTAGTAATCAGCGCCTCAGATGCCAGATCGGCATCCATCCTCGAAGTGTAATGAAAAATATTCACATTTACATGTATACCAACTAAAATCAGCAAAACTATCCCAGTTATAATAGTCAGGACACGATTTGTTAAATTTTCTATTTTCATATATATCTCCCGGCACCTCACTGTATTTTTTCAGAACAATCCTTCAAATCCCTGAGTCTTGTATATTTCCTTGTAATACTTGACTTCATCCTTTATTATCGAGTCAATCTGCCTCATTCCGAGGAGCTCAACGGGTGCTTTATCATCCGTCATTATATTGCTTCCTGCCTCGTATGACACACAATTATCTTCGACAACCTCCATCATTGCACGAAGCCTCTCATCACCTTCAAGTTTGCTGTTTTCTGCAAATCTGCTCATAAACTCCGGATTATCCGTAGCAAACAGTTCTTTGTTTGTAGAACCTGTAACCTTTACCGTAGCAACATTGTCAAACACCGAAGAAATGGTATCTGCAAGATATCTGTTGATCGTAGACTCGTTATCATCGCTGTACATGTTCATATTAACAACCATGACTCCGCCCGGATTAAGATGATCTTTTACCATATTAAAAAATTCCGTCGATGACATCTGAAAAGGAATCGTAATATCCTGATATGCATCGACCATTATGACATCATATTTCTTGTCAATTGCCGCAAGATATGCTCTTCCGTCATAGGTTGTGACCTTTACTTTTTCAGGGAGCTCAAAGTATTTATGTGCAAGATTCGTGATCTTATCATCAATCTCAACACCTTCAACATTAACGTTGTCAAAATATTTGAGTATCTGAGTCGCATATGTTCCGGTTCCCATTCCAAGGACCAGGATTTCTGCATCTTCTCCTGCCGCCGCTTTCTCTTTTATCCCGCTCATGTAGGGCGCAGCCAAAGCATAATCATAGTACATTCCGGTAAGTTCACCGCTCTTTATATGAATTGACTGAACTCCGAAGAGAACATTTGTCGACAAAATCACACTGTAAGGATCTTCTTTTACCTGAAGATAATTGTAAACAGACTCACCCTCATAAGTCAGGTCATTTTCCCAAAAAGCAAATGAGGTGCTGTGTCCGAAAAAAAGGCATACTACAAAAATGATAAGCCCTGCTGCTGTTTTCACAGTCACTTTTTTACCCGTGCTGACAAAAAAAGCAATGCAGAGCGCGATCAATATTCCCGCAAAAATCAGAAATGTTATCGATGTTCCCACAGCAGGGATTGTAACAAATGTCGGCACAAAAGTTCCGATGATACTTCCGACTGTATTGAACGCGCCGAGAGTTCCGATAATTTTGCCGTTGTCATCAAGAGACTCCGTAGTATACTTTGCAAGCGAAGGTGTTACGGTTCCAAGAAGAAAAAGAGGGAACACAAACACGATCATACATGTCGCAAATGCGGCAATAACAAGGAAATTGCTGTTGACTGCAAATATTACAGCCGCCGAAATAGCGATTATTATATACTTACCGAGAACAGGAATCGCAGCAATCCAGATAGCAGCTATAAGAATTCTCTTATATAACTTATCCGGAGACGGATCCTTGTCTGCAGCCTTGCCGCCGTAGATATTTCCAAGCGCCATGGCTATCATTATCGTTCCGATTATAATTGTCCACACAATCTGTGATGAACTAAAATACGGTGCAAGAAGCCTGCTCGCTCCAAGCTCTACCGCCATAACAGACATTCCCGCAAAGAACTCTGTCATATACAAAAACATTTTGTTGTTTAAGATTGATTTTTTCTCCATATCTTTTTCTTCCATTACTTTTATTTATTTGATGCAATTTGTGTTTTCCAAACCTTTTTTCATCCGTATTGGAGTATATCATTATAACGGCAAAACGAAAACATTTTTCACAATACAAATTATCACAATGTAAATTATCGTTGAAAAAAGCGTTGTAACATTCATAAGAACTATGCTTCGTTTTATATCATCAGGTTCTATGATGCGAGTTTCATCCCCGATAAATTGTTTGTCATGAATCTTCCCAAAGTAGCTGGCAGGCCCCGCAAGTTTAAGTCCGAGAGCACCCGCGCACACACTCTCGCACTGGGCAGAATTTGGGCTTGCATGGTTGTACCTGTCCCTTATAAATATGCTTATCGCGCCCTTAGTGCTGTATCCGGTAAATGTATTACCATCTTTATCAGCGCCGCATCCATCTGAGTTCTTTGCACCAAAAGCTCTCCCAAGTACCTCCAAAGCGGCTGTCCCTGCGATCATAAAAGCCGCGCTTAATCTCGCCGGAACATATGCAAAAACATCATCTGTTTTCGCAGCGAATCTTCCAAAATACATATACCTTTCATTTTTGTATCCGATCATGGAATCCATTGTGCTGACCGCCTTATAAATAAATGAAAGAACAGGTCCTCCAAGCATCTGATAAAAAAGAGGACAGATCACGCCGTCATTTGTATTCTCCGCAACCGTCTCAACGGCAGCCTTTGTAATACCTTTGTCATCAAGGCTTTGCGTATCTCTTCCGACGATCATCGATACTGCCTTTCTTGCCCCTTCTACATCGCCTTTTGAAAGCGGTGCATAAACTGCAAGTGCCGCATCCCTAAGGCTCTTTGCCGCAATGCACTGCCAGCACATAACAATCATTACCGCAAGCAAAAGATATGTATTTATCCTGTAAGCAATATAGCAGATTCCAAAAGAAACGATGCCCGTAACAGACGTAACTCCGAGCACTTCCACAATTCCAAGTACAAAACCTTTGGCAGAAGACTCACGTTCACCTCTTCGAAGCACTCTCTCCAAAAGCTCGATAAGCTTTCCGATGATCTGCACCGGATGCAGTAAAAAAGCAGGGTCTCCCACTATCAAGTCTACAAATATCCCCGCTAAAACCTCCACAGGTATGTAGTTATAATAAACTTTCAAAAAATCTATCATATATCCGTTCCAAGCCAAATCGTCAAAGTCTCAGTACCCTAACAATACACATACGCACACTGTAAGAGCAATCGCGGTTTCAGCAAGACACAGAAACCATCCTGCCGCATCACCAGTGATCCCGCCAAGTTCCTTTCCTGTCCTTACTTTGTAGTACCAAAAAACAGCAAGTGCCGCGCAAACCGCGCAACCGCCGCAAATTCCTCCGATCAGTATCATTGCTATCGAAACTACAAGTGCTTCTTTTACCAATATAGACAGACACCGCTTTTTGTCAGCGCCCTCAGCAAAGCTATAGAGCGTTCCCTCATTCTTTGCACAAGGGAAACTTACAACAGATATTCCGCTGAGTGCCCTTGACAGGATAAATCCAAGCCCGATAATCAAAAAGCCCTCTCCATCCGCAAAGAAAAGCGACGAATCCACAGGACTTTTTCTATCCGCTATGATACTCACAGACGCAAGATATACCGCGGCGAGCGTCATAACACGAATGACCGCAAACGCACCGATATGCGGGTCCTTTAAAATCTCAAGTTTTTTCTCCCTATCCGCATAGGACGAAAAAGCATCGCTGCAATCCATGTATCCGTCAACATGGATTCCGCCTGTGATAACAACAATTGCCGCCATCATGAAAAGCCCCGTCGGAACACTTCCTATTCCCCAAAATACACCAAGACATCTTATCCCATAAGTAACAGCAAGCAAAACAGCACCTATCAGCGGAAAAAAGACAATACTGTATTTCATATCCTCTTTCTCCCACGTAAACTGTGGCATCGGGATTTTGGAATACATTGAAAATGCTATGGCAAAAGACCTAAGTAAACTTTTCATCCTATTTTTTCCCCTATTCCGCAGATTACTCTGTAAACGTCTCTGTTCTTTGCAAGTGCCTGCATAAATCTTCCCGCATCCTCGCGCCATTTTCTGTCAGTTGCATCCACAGGAACAATTCCGCAGGTTATGTCTTCGCAAATGACTATCGCATTTTTGGAAAAAAGCTCCGCAAGCTCCTCTGCGTTCTTATCGGTCCCGCGAGCAAGGCGCTCTGCATGATAATAAATCTTGTAACCGCCGGGAACTGCCCCGCTTATATTATTAGAGTTCTCTTCCTGTTTAAAAGAGTAAATATCTTCATCTTTGACTTCTCCGACAATACTCTTTGCAAAATCCAGCTTTCCCTGGCCTGCGCCGCCTACTATCAGAATTCCGCGATTTTCCTTATCGCTCATTTCACTTACCTCTTTGGTATCCGTACTTTTATGAACCATCCGCTTTCCGGCGCACATCTCTGTAACCTCATCCGCGATCGATGCGACTTCCCGTTCAATTAACGCAAGCCCCTCACGGTATGAATCGGTGCTCGCATCATATATTGCGGCATCACTGTATATCCCGTCGCTCACAAATACAAGATTATAGCCTTTTTCTTTGCACAAAATCCTGATATCTTCACATATTCTTGCTGCCGCATCGCGGTCTTCGATAAAAGTGCCGTCTTTATCTGTTCGAAACATCTCATTTGCAAGAAGCGCCGTGAGACTGTCCACAAGAAACGTAGCTTTTTCAGGATGTTCTGCCATATCGGCGGCCTTACCCGAACCTACGGCTCTAATAAATTTCTCTTTTTCCGTGCTAAGTCGTTTTATATCCCTTGCGATCTCTATGGTCTCATAGCCTAGTCCCGCTCTGTTTTCGACATGTTTTCTTATGCGCTCGTCATCCTCTTTACCTGTAGATCTCATTGTCGCAACATAGTAAAGCCCGCCGCCCGACTTTTCTCTCAGACTGCAAGCAATATCCTGCGCAATGTCTGATTTACCGTTTTTGCATCCGCCCGTCAAAAGAACTATCATCTTTATCTGATTCCTTCCAAATACGAATCATCAATTCCGCCGCCTTCAAATGTGGCCATATTGTTCATCATTGCGCACGCGCCCTCTATCACTTCGAAAGCAAGAACGCATCCGCTACCCTCGCCAAGTCCCATATTCAGATCAAGGTAAGAGCTTAGTCCCAGCTCTTTCATCGCAAGCATATATCCCGGTTCCGTAGATACATGTGACGGAAAAAGATAATCCGCAACCGCTGGGCACAGCTTTACCGCAAGAAGCGCCGCAACCGCAGAAATATATCCGTCTATCACAGCACCCTTTCCCGCATATGCCGCACCTATAAACGCACCGCACATCGCCGCAATATCAAGCCCTCCAACTTTGGACAAAACATCCGTTATCGCCTCGAAATCACCTGCGTACTCACAGCCCTGACCTTCAAGTTTATGTGTAAAAAGAGCTCTTTTTATAACTTTCTTCTTATTATCATAGGCCTCATCACTTATTCCGGCGCCGCGCCCCGTAAGGCTGTCGCTGTCTACTCCCGTTATCGCAGACAAAACCGCCGCCGAAGTAGTGGTATTTCCAATACCCATCTCCCCGATACCTACGAGATTGATATCTTCGTACTCTTCCTCGTCTTCTCTTCCGATCGCGATCTCTATTCCCGTCAGTATCGCGCATAAACACTCATCTCTGCTCATGGCAGGTTCGCATGCGATATTTCCGGTTCCTTTTCTTATCTTTTTATCTATTATAGGTGCCTTTTTCCCATCAACAGTAAGCGGAAACTTAGTCGCAACTCCGACATCCACAACCGCAACTTCAACACCAAAATGCTTTGCAAGCGCCGACATCCCGGTTATTCCCGACGTCATATTGACCGCCTGGCTCGCAGTCACGGAAATAGGCGCGGATGCGACACCTTCTTTTGTCACACCGTTATCGGCGCAAAAAACCAGAATTTTTTTGCTTCCGATCCTGTTCTTAACACGCCCTGTTATCCCCGCGAGCTTAATTGCGATATCTTCAAGTTTTCCCAAGCTGCGAGGCGGCTTAATAAGGGCATCGTCGTACTCTTTTGACGCGATCATCGCTTTTTCGTCAGCTCTTCCGACACCGGCTATGTATTTTTTTATTATTTTCTCTGTATTCCCTGTCATACGTTTATTTTACACACATAAGTAATGTTGTAAAAGTATCAAAAAAACCTTTATACTTAATCATGGAGGATCAATGATGACTTACACCACTTACGAACACGGCGGTATTTTTGATAAAAACTGCAAGATAAAATACGATTTCAGCGTGAATGTGAACCCGCTCGGAATGCCCGAAAAAGTAAGACATGACATTACAGAACACATCTCGCTTTTGGAAAAATATCCCAATTTAAGCGACTGTTCTCTGCTTGCAAAATTGTCTGCATATCACAACATTCCCGAAGAATACTTCGTCATGGGAAACGGCGCATCAGAGATAATAACTCTTTTGGTTCAGGCTATCCTTCCGCGTGGTGCCGTGCTTCCCGTTCCTACTTTTTCAGGGTACAAAAAAGCTCTTGCATCAAGGAACTGCCGTGTAAAGGAGTTCAATCTTAGAAGTGACAACAACTTCAAGCTCACAGACGACTTTTTGTCATACGTAAAAAAAGCCGGCACCGTGGACATGATTTTTCTCTGCAATCCCAATAACCCCACCGGCGCGCTTATTCCTTACGATACAATAAAAAAAGTTGCCGATTTCTGCGAAAATTTCGGCATTTATCTTGTAATCGACGAATGTTTCATGGGTTTTGTTCCGGGCGAAAAAAAGACGAGCGCGATCTCACTTATAAAAGATCACCCTCATCTTATTATCATAGATGCTTTCACCAAGTTATACTGCCTTCCCGGAATAAGGCTTGGTTTCTGCATATGTTCTAATCCGCGCATATTATCCGGATTAAACTCATTAAAGCCTGAGTGGAATATCTCAAGTCTCGCTCTGCTTGCAGGCGAAAAGTCCCTGTCGGAAAACGAGTATGTACACAGATCGATAGAACTCATAACCACGGAAAGAGATTTCCTGTCAAAAGAGCTGAAATCACTCGGATTTACCGTTTTTGACAGCGACACAAATTTCATTTTGACAAGACTTCCGCTCACTCTTTTAACTTCATCACATTCACATCTCGCAGGAAGCATGCTTGCAGATAAACTCGCAAGAGAACACGGAATCCTTGTCAGAAACTGCGCAAACTTCAGTGGCCTCGACAACTCCTATTTCCGCATCGCTGTGCGAAACCACGAAGAGAATGTGGCTCTTATAGATACACTGAAAGAATATGTTTGATGCTTATGCTTCCTTTTTCACTTTCGGAAAAACAGTCTCTCCGACAACCCAGAGAGTATCTCCTTTTCTCTTTCTTCCAAGCAAAACGATCACAACTATTCCGACAGCAATGATCACCGACGAAAGGACTGTTCCTTCAATTCCAAATCCTACATTGTACGCAAAGCTGTTTGTAGCAGAAGCTGCATCAAGTTTAAAGATTGAAAAATCAAAAACAAGTCCGCTGTTCGGAAGGCCCAGAACTATACTCTGCATGTAGTTCCAACCTGTATGAACGGCAATCGCCATCCACATGCTCTCATAATAATAGATCATAAGGGCCATAAATACTCCGAACAGAACAATATTTAAAAATCCGAGGAATGAAACTTCCGGATTTAAAAGATGCAGAACTCCGAATACCAGCGCATTTCCTATTATCGCAACCCACGGTGATCTGAACGATCTTCTCAGCCTTTGATACAGAAATCCTCTGCACAGTAATTCTTCGCTACCTGACTGAAAAAAAACTGTAATCAAAACAACAAACACTTTGAAAAACTGAAACCTGTTAAAATAAATGGCTATATCTTTGTTGAGTATCGCAACGATTGCGCAAAAAACGTTCATTCCGCCGCCCACAAGCAGTCCAAGAAGAAAAAAAAGTACCGTATTTCCCTTATATTTTTTCCAAAACGTCTTAAGAACAGGTCTGTCAAACTTAACCAGCAACAGGTATCCGATCAAAACGATCCATGATCCGATAGTCCGACCGTAACTACTGACCGCTTCATTAAACGCAAGATCTTCAAATCCCATAATCGGGGAGATCAATACATTGAACAATAACTGACCTGCAATCTCTCCCGCAAGCATAAGCACAAAAAACACCACCGGAAGAATCAGCAGAAAATCATACCACCTGTAGTAGTCATTATGAATCTTATAGAAAAAAGCCTTAAACTTCTCCATGTTGCCCCTCCATTTTCTTTTATCTGTCCAATTAAACATAATATGCCGACGAAATCGAGTCAATAAAAAAACATCCTTCGTTACCTTATAACAGATACATCCATATCTGCATATTCCTCAGTAAGAGAAAAAATTGTATTCACGCCTTCAGTGACATACACTTTTTTGTCCTCGGTAACCATGATAAGGTCAAATGCCGCGATCCCTTTATTACCTGTCGAATACTCCTTATAAAATTTCTCGGCTTTTTCTTCTCCCATTACGAAAAGAGCTGTTGAGAGGCCGTCACAGACCGTTCCGTTTCTTCCAACAACAGTAACCGAGGCAAGGCCGCTCCTTGCAGGCTTTCCCGTATTGGGATCAAGAATATGCCAGTATTTTTCCCCATTTTCTTCAAAAAATCTCTCATATCCCCCGGAAGTTATAACAGCCATATCACTTGTCTCTATAACACCAAGCACTCCGCTCTTACTGTCTTCAAACGGACTTTTGATCGCAACCCTCCACAGATCTCCGTCAGGCTTTGTTCCTATGCACTCAACATTTCCACCAAGATTTATAAGGCCCGATGTCACTCCTTTTTCTCTAAAAAACTCAGCAAGATACGATCCTGTGTAGCCTTTAACCACGCTTCCAAGATCAAGCTGCATGTTGTCGTCTATTCTGACGCTACACTCTTTTTCACCTGCGTAGTCCACATCGATCTTACTGTGATCGACATTTGCAATCAGTTCTTTTATTTCATCATCCGAAGGAACCCTGAACTGCCCTGTAGTAAAGCCCCAGGCCTTAAGAACGGGGTAAACCGATATATCAAGGCTTCCGTCTGTCGCCTCGCATACTTTCAGCGCATCCTGTAAGATCTTTGTTCCATCTTCGGACAATGTGGCACTCTTTTCCTTATTAAGCCGTCCGATCTCACTGTCCTCTTTTGTGACGGAAAGTTCATCTTCTATATTTCTTATACGTTTCTCAGCTTCGGCAAGCAGCGCTTCATCGCCTTGTATTTCAATCTGCATAACGGTATCCATCGCAAAGATTGTTGATGTATTTATTTTATTTTTTGCCCCGCACCCTGTAATAAAAAGCGAGACCATACCGGCTGTCATCGCAATACTCACAAGCTTTTTCTTTGCAGTGCATGTTGTTTTTCTTTCAATATATCTTCTGTTTTCTTTGTTATTTATTCTTTTGTTCATTCTTCCACTCTACTTCTAATCTGTGATTTTTATGATAGTTTGCTTCTATTGTCCGATATCGTTAGCACCTGAGTCAATATAATCTCAACTTTTCACTACTGATAATTTTTATTTATTTCCCAAATTCTTTTCTAATCTTGTATAATGCATTCATACCGATCGAGGAGAAAACAAAAACATCGGTATCGAGGAGGATATGAAATTTATGAAAAAGAGAGTAATTACAAGTTTGGTCTTAACAGCAGCACTTGCTTTCGGAGCACTTACAGGCTGCGGATCAAAAGCAGAGTCACAGACTACAGAGGCTCCTGCAACAGAAGAAGCTACACAGGCTGAAGCAAAAGCTGATTCAGCATCTGACACAGACAAGAAGATCACTGTAGGAGCAACACCCGTTCCTCACGCTGAGATTCTTGATAATATCGTAAAGGAAGTTCTTGCAAAAGACGGATGGACACTTGAGACAGTTGTATTCCAGGACTACGTACTTCCCAATACTTCACTTGAAGCAGGTGAGATTGATGCCAACTACTTCCAGACACTTGGTTATCTTGACCAGCAGAACAAAGACGCAGGTCTTCACCTTACAGCAGTAGCAGGAATTCACATTGAGCCGATGGGTATCTATTCAGAGAAATATACTAAGATTGATGAGATTCCCGACGGTGCAGAGATCGGTATTCCAAACGATCCCGACAACGGTGCAAGAGCACTTGACCTTCTTGTTCAGAAGGGACTTCTTACATCAAAGGGTGCTTTTGGTGAAGATGCAAGCTACACAGAGGATTCTCTTTCAAAAGATAAGGACGCTAACCCTCACGGATATAAGATCACACCTCTTGAGGCAGCTAACCTTCCTCTTTCACTTCCCGATCTTGACGCGGCAGCCATCAACGGAAACTACGCTCTTGAAGCAGACCTTCCGGCTAAGCATCCCGCACTTGATATCGAGGAATTTGACGATGAGACAACAGTAAAGAGAACGAACTTCCTTGTAGTTAAGGACGGTTCTCAGGATTCTGAAAAGATCAAAGCTCTTGTAGCAGCACTTAAATCAGACGAAGTTAAATCATATATTGAAGAGACATACAAGGGAGCAGTAATTCCTTCATTTATTGATCCCCAGTAAACCATTTTAAAAGCCAATAACGTATATGATATACGAAGTGCTCCGTTTCTTCGAAACTCTCGCACTTCTACAAACATTCGGAAAACGCTAATTTACTACGTAAATTGCTAATTCCTCATGTTTGTTAGGGCCGTTAGGTCAAAAAGCTTAACATGCAAGCATGTACGCTTTTTGACTTTCCGCCCCCATATCATACAAATCCTACCTTTCATATATCAAACCTTTTAGATATGACACGTCTCCTTGCCAGTGACGTGTCATATTTGATATTTAGAGGCAGTAATGTAATAATAGATTAGCGCCGGGAACGCTTATAGAATTTTCCTAATATAATAAGACAGGTGGTCTTACTATCTATGATACAAATTAAGAATGTCAAAAAAACTTTCAACAAAACCGAGGTACTTAAAGGTGTAAATATCGACATCGAAAAAGGTGAGATATTCGGAATCATCGGTCAGAGTGGTGCCGGTAAATCCACTCTTCTTCGTTGCATAAACGGCCTTGAATCTTATGATGAAGGCGCGATCGTTGTTGACGATGTAACCGTCGACATCAAGAACAAAAAAGTTCTTCGAAATCTTCAAAAGAGAATGGGCATGATATTTCAGGGTTTTAACCTCCTTGAAAGACTCGACGTATATCACAACGTTGCTCTTCCCATGAAATTCTGGGGAATTCCCACAAACACTCCGGAAGCAAAAGAAAAAATCCTTAATCTTATAAAACTCGTCGGCCTTGAAGAAAAAGTACATTCAAAGCCAAAGGAACTCTCAGGCGGTCAGAAGCAGCGTGTCGCAATAGCAAGGGCACTTGCGCTCGATCCCGATTTTCTTTTGTGCGACGAAGCAACAAGCGCACTCGATCCGGAGATTACAAAGGGCATCTTAGCTCTTTTACAAAAGATAAATAAAGAAATGGGCATCACGATCATAATCGTCACTCATCAGATGGAAGTCGTTAAGCAGATCTGCCAGAAGGTTGCATTTCTTAGCGGCGGCAAAGTGCTTGCAATAGGCAAACCTGAACAGCTCTTTGTATGGCCCAAGGAACAGGAAATGCGTGAGTTCCTCCGCGAAGAAAGTGACAAGCTTCCCTCAACGGGAGTCAATTTAAAGCTCTTTTTCTTCGGAGAAGGCAATCAGCGCCCTATCGTAACCGAGATGGCAAGGGAGCTTCAGACAAACTTCAACATTTGCTGGGCCAAGCTTGAAGACTTCAGGGAGGACGTCTACGGAAGCCTCGTCCTTAATATGGATGAAAAAGATCTCGAAAAAGCATGTGCTTTTCTTGACAGCAAAAACGTAACCTGGGAGGTAATCAAATAATGTCGGGAATTTTATCTGATGCAGGCATGAGCTCTGTTATAATGACTGCCTTTAAACAAACTTTATACATGGTATTCTGGTCAACACTTTTTTCGGTGATAATAGGATTTATCCCCGCCATAATACTGACACTTACAGCTCCTGACGGACTTAAGCCAAACAAGATCGTATATGAGATCTTAAGCTTTTTGGTAAACGTATTCAGAAGCTTCCCCTTTATCATCCTTCTTGTAATACTTATTCCGTTTACAAGAGCGGTTGTCGGAAAATCAATCGGAACAACGGCATCGATCGTTCCTCTTACGGTATCGGCAATTCCCTATATCGCAAGAGTGTTTGAGACAAGCCTTCGCGAGACCAATCCCGGAGTTATCGAAGCCGCAAGATCTTTTGGCGCTTCAAACTTCCAGATCCTTATGCGCGTTTATGTAAAAGAATCTATTCCGAGAATGCTAAACGGTGTGATACTTCTTATCATCTCACTTATCGGCTACTCCGCAATGGCAGGAACTGTCGGAGGCGGCGGTATCGGTGATATAGCGATCCGCTACGGCTACCAGCAATACAAGACTGAATATCTTGTCGTTTGTTCAGTTGTACTTATAGCATTTGTTCAGTTCATTCAGATGCTTGGTAATTACATGTACAAAAAAATGAGCTAAATCACGGATTAAATTGGGACAGTGAAGGTTTTTTCCACCATCACTGTCCCATCAAATATAGACTTACATAAAAACATTTCGCCAGCGCGCGAGCGTTGTTGCGAAAAAAGTTTCTACCATTAAAGGACCGACTCATGAGTAAGCTTGATTTGATGAATCTCGGAGAACTGTATAGAGAGCTTAGAACTGCTCGCGGACTGAAGATGAAGGATATTGCCGGCAAAAATATTTCACAATCTCAACTGTCAAAATTTGAGACCGGCCAAACAATGCTTTCAGCCGACAAATTGCTTGTCGCAATTTCTTCAATTCATATGAGTTTTTCGGAATTTGAACATGCATACAACCAATATGAGAACAGCCCTTTTTTTCGCCATTCAAAAGAAATCTCCGATCTTCATTCAGCCAAAGATATTGATGGGTTAAATAAGCTTCTAAAAAATTATGATAAAAGCTCTGAAGCCTATGATATTTATAATCAGCTCAACAGATTGGTTATAAAATGTGCTGTCTATGACCTGGATTCAACAAATACAATATGCAAAGAAGACATTGAACTGCTGACCAAATACCTATATAGCATTGAAAACTGGACAGAATACGAGTTGTATATTTTCGGCAACACGCTACACATATTATCCGAAAGCGACCTTATTTTCCTGGGAAAAGCATTTATTGAGCGCGCTTCATTGTATCTATCAATTCCCAATAATAAATTTCATACCCAGTTAGTCCTTCTGAACATCATCATAACTTTGTTATACAAAAAACAAGGATATTACGCAGATTACTTTATGAAACATTTGGATAAAATCCTCACTTACCAAGATATGTTTGCAAAGACAATACTTATCTTTTTGCAGAAAGTTCTTGATTATCAAGAAAAAAGAGTAACTGATACTAAGAATCTGGAAGAATACATTTCTCTTATAAAAGCAACCGGGCATGACGAAGTTGCTGCATTTCTTCAGGAAAACTTAGATGCTTTCATAAGTATCTCATAAATAACAACTAATCTTCTTGCAATTCTTTTTTGCCAACGCTAAACATATGACAAGTAAAATTATCGAGTAAATAATAATGCCCCAATAGGCATAATTTATATTAAAAGTCGCCAACATAGGAAACAACAGACTCGTAACAGGCGGTGCTATAACAAGCAATGCATTAATACATGTAATGATCCCGCCAATTCTTTCTACCGGATAGCGATTTACCACTTCCGCAGAAAAGCGCGGTGCCACAATACCCAGCAAAAATGCAATACAGCTATTGGCTATCATGATTATCCATATGCTATCGATCACAAAACCAACACCGACAAATAATATCATCACATCTGACAAAATATTGATATTGAAAATTGAATGTCTTTTAAAAAATTTGGTCGTCATAGCATTTCCAAATATCATAAATACAGTAATTATCCCGGATAACAAAGATATCTTTACCGGATTACTCAAACTCATCATCTCATTGTTTGTGTTTATAAATAGCGCAAAAACAGGTGTCAAGCCTCCAAAAAATCCATTTAACATTGCCAATTGGATCAGGTTCCCCAATAAAACATTATCAGAGCAAAACGATCTTATATTATCCTTAACTGCCGAGAACATATTTCCATTCTCAAGCGTTTTTATCTTCTCTTCATGTCCTTTTAAAGACGGACCGACTCCCAAATACATAATTGCAACCAACATAAAAACAGCTGCATTTATAAATGCCAAAGAACTTTCTCTGAAATATGCCAATAATGATGCACCTATAAATGTTGCCAGCACACTTACCAGTTGCGTTCCCAAGCTCACAATTCCTTGTGCCTGTTCCATATCTTTTGCTTGTACTAAGATTTTTGTAAATGGCGAAAATAGTGCCGAAGCATAATTCCCACTTATATCGGACAAAAAATTCAATCCGGCTGCAAATAATACCAAGATCAATGTCGGCGAATTCCTGAAAATCAATCCAATCCCAATATACATAGCCATTCTGAAATAAGAACAAAAAACCAATAATCTCACTTTATTCTTTTGCTTATCGGCAACAACTCCAAGAAATAAACTGAGCAAAATCGGAAGTGTCTCTGAAGCAGACACGATCATAACCGCTATGCCACCGCTTGGCAATGAAGTTGCTATCGTAAGCATAGCCGTATAAAATAATCTGTCTCCTACTTTTGATACAAGATTAATTCCGGCCAACTTTGAAAAAAGCTTATTATTCCTTATAAATTCAATCATCTTCTCGCCTTTACCCCACTATATATTTACCGCAAGCGGCTGAGCTTGTGCCCTTTTTCCTTTAAAACTGAATATAGTGTAGCACCGCAAAAATTGTTTTCTTCAAATATTCATATGTGAATATTTTAGGAAATTAAAAAATCGGGGAAGATGTAGATAATTGTCTTATCTACATCCTCCCCGATTGCCGTTATAGTTATATTGTTTTTGTTAATTATATTGTTTTAGTTTCTCAATAAAGGTCTGAGCCATATCGCTGAGGTCACTGCCCTTTCGAATGATATAGCCAAGCGTTAATGTCTCTTCTTCCTTGAGTTTTATGTGATGAATCTCGGAAGTATTAAGACTTTCACCAAGCATGGCTGCACCTACCGCATAACCGTTAAGGCCAAGCATAAGTTCTACGGATGTAGCTCTTTCATTGGTGCTTATCACTTTCTTATAATCATAGGTTGCAAGCGCTTCCTCTCTGTAATAGAAGGATGTGTTGTCGCCCTGATCGAATACCATGCACGGATAATCCTGCAGATCTTCGAGTGAAATCTCATCTCTGTCTGCAAGAGGATGATCTTTTCTGAGATATACGTAAGTCTCTCTTGTAAAGAGTTCATGAAATTCAAGAGATGCATCCGCAAAAATCTTTTTGAACATGTTTCTGTTAAATTCGCTGAGCGCAATAACTCCGACTTCACTTCTAAGACTCTTAAGATCGTCTATGACTTCACTTGTCTGAGTTTCTCTTACAGAGAACTGATACTCCTCAAGATCGTATTCTTTTACTGTATCAATAAACGCATTTACAGCAACAGTGTAATGCTGCATGGAAACTGAGAATGTAGGCTTATCGACTTTGGCATTTATGTACTTGTCTTCAATTTTCTCAAACTGCTCAACCGCGCTTCTTGCATAAGCAATAAACGCGCCGCCTGCAACAGTTGTCACGACGCCGTTATGAACTCTCTGAAAAATCTGGATTCCAAGTTCATTCTCAAGGTCTCTTACCGCACTTGAAAGTCCCGGCTGTGAAACATAAAGTCTGTCAGCCGCCTTTCTCATTGAGCACTCCTCATCAATCGCAATTACATATTTAAGCTGCAAAATAGTCATATGCATAATCTCCAAAATGAATTTTTATACATAATAACATATTTTTGCATTTACTCAAATCACATACTCATCCTGAGGAATGATTCTTGATAAAAACTGCCTTGTACGCTCTTCTTTCGGCCTATAAAAAATTTCTCCGGGCTTTCCTTCTTCAACCACGACTCCGCCGTCCATAAATATAACTCTGTCTGCGACATCCTCTGCAAAAGACATCTCGTGTGTCACAACGATCATGGTTATTCCCGTCTTTGCCACTTTCTTGATAACTTCAAGAGTCTCACCCACAAGTTCGGGATCAAGGGCAGATGTGGGCTCATCAAAAAGGATCACTTCAGGCTTTAGAGCCACAGCCCTTGCTATTCCTACTCTCTGCTGCTGTCCGCCGGATAGCTGTGATGGATAAGAATCTTTCTTTTCAAGCATCCCAACATTTTGAAGGACTTCCTCTGCAATCTGCTGCGCTTCGTGCTTACTCTTTTTCTGAACCTGAACAAGTCCTTCCATTACATTCTGAAGAACAGTCTTGTGAGCAAACAGTCCGTAGTTCTGGAACACAAAGCCTGTATGTCTTCTCATGTACAGAATATCTTTTTTCTTGGGGTTCTTAAAATTTATGATCTTATCGGAAAACTTCATGGTTCCGCTGTCGGCCTTCTCAAGAAAATTTATACTCCGAAGAAGCGTAGTCTTTCCGGAGCCGCTTGGCCCCAGTATTACTACCACTTCTCCGTCATCTACTTTTATCGAAACATCCTTAAGAACTTCCTGTTTCCCAAAGGATTTTTTTACACCTGTAAGTTCTATCATCGCCGCACCTCCTCTGTTCCAAACACAATGTCATTGTGTGCATTAATATGCTCATATTTCCTATGCTTTCAGCCTGTCGCCACTTGCTTTAAATATTTTCCGCTGTTTTTCTCAGCCAGGTATCCTATCACCTCTATACCGATTCCTATAAGCCAGTATACAAGCGCTGCTGCCACATATCCTTCAAGATAACTGTAATACAAAAGGCTTGGCAAAAGAGCTCCTGTCATGATCTCAATGACTGAGATAGCGCTCACAAGATTGGATGCCTTCAATAGTCCTATCAGAGAATTCTGTAAACCCGGAAGTAATATTGGCACCATTTGAGGATAGATAACTCTTGTAAGTGTCTTGAACTTGCCAAGACCTATACTGTAGCCCGCTTCAAATTGCACCTTGTCTATTCCTCTGAAAGCACCTCTTACGCTCTCACTTACAGAACAGCTTGTCCCAAGGATAAGTACAAAATAACCTATTATGATCGGATCAACTTCGCTGATGGGCACTGTAATGTGAAGTACATTTGCCACATCTGCATAGCATGTCATAAATATGATGTTATACAAAAGAATTGCCACCATAGTGGGTAGTCCCAGATATACAGTCACAAACACCGCAAAGATCTGTGAAAGAACAGGTACCTTGTAATACCTTATCGTCGCTATGATTGTTCCAAGAACCAGACTTACAACAAAGGTGATTGCAGTAAGTTTGATGGTTACCGGAGCATAGGCTAGTGCTGACACAAGAGACTCCCAAAAACTTGATACACTAAAACTCATATCCCAACTCCTTAAACAAGTTTAACCTCTCCACCGCTCAGTTTCTTTTCTATTAGAAGAAAAGCTCCTTTTAACAGTAAGCTAAACGCAATATATATAAGTGCTGCCGCAACATACCCTTCAATAGTGTGGCCGGACGCCGCACCAATTGTCTTAGCTCTTCCCAAAAGATCTACGACTCCAAGCATAAATACAAGTGATGTATTCTGAAAAACTCCTATGAGGTCAACGCCATAATGCGGAATTGCCACCTTAAAAGCTTGCGGGAGCACAATCCTTACAAAGGTTTGTGCCCCCGTCATTCCTATAGAATATCCTGCTTCCGACTGAACCGCAGGTACAGATGTTATGGCTCCTCTAAATATCTCTCCAAGGAAAGCCCCCTCATTCAGAATAATCGCTATTTCTACAAATATCACGGGTTCAAGTCTGTTTAGATTGATCCCGAAAAGATTTAAAAATACTGTGCCGAGTACTATTGGGATTCCGTAAAACGCGATCATCATCTGCACCAGGAGCGGCGTACCCCTCATAAAGGATATATACAATCCCAGTAAACCGCTTACCACAGGTACTCTATGTAATCTAAGCACTGCTACAAATACGGCCAGTAAAGTGCCAAGAAGCATTGACCAAAAAACAATGTGAAGATTAACAGGTAAACTTGAAATCACTTTAGGAAAGACATGTATAAATCTTTCAATACTAAAATAATTTCCCATATCTATTTATTCCTCTTCTGTAACGTCGTATCCAACCCACTTAATTGCAAGCTCAGAAAGCTTTCCGTTTTCCTTAAGTGTCTTAAGAGCTCCGTCTACCGCATCTCTAAGTTCTGTCTCATCCTTGCGATACAGATAATAAGTCTTTGAATTGTTGATGGGTTCGCCTACAGACTTAAGCCATTCTTTTCCGTCATCGCTGAAGTTAGTATTCATCTTGATAACATCGCTCTTCTTAAGTACGGATGCTCTTGCTGCTCCTGACTTAAGTGCAGCAGCTGCTTCTTCATCTGAGCTACCCTCTGAGGTTACAAGAACAACTTCCTGCCCCGGATGCTCCTCGTTCCACTTTGTAAGGATCTGAGTTGTGGCACTTGTTGAACCACCGGTTCTGATCTTCTCACCTGTAAGGTCTTCAAGGCTTTTAGCGTTATCATCTATAAGAACTGCAAGGTAAGTGATATATGATGTGTAAGACTCTCCTGAGAAAAGATATTTCTCTTCCCTCTCAGGTGTGTACTCATACTGATGTGCTGCAAGATCAATCTTTCCTGATTCAAGTGAAAGAACCAGCTGATCGAATGCCATTGACTGATACTCAAATTCATACTGAGGAAGTAGCTCGTCGATTTCCTTTAGTACGTCATACTCATAACCAACAGCATCTCCGTTTTCATCTATATAGCAGTAAGGATTGTAATTGGTTCCCGATCCTATAACTATCTTCTGCACCTGCCCGCTTCCTTCGCTCTGTGCTTCGCCTTCTATATTATCTTCTGCTGCCTTTACTTCAGTATCAGCTCCCTGTGATGCCTTTCCGCATCCTACTGCAGATAACATCATTGCGCCTACAAGCACTCCCGATAACAGAATATTTTTAATTGTTCTTTTTTTCATAATCGTCTCCTCTAGCTAACCTGAAATCAAAAGTTCACATGAGAAAACCGGAGATTACTGGTCCGCCTAATGGTGACGAACCACTAACCTCCGGTTGTCCGGTCAGTAAACAAATGAGTTTGCTTTATGTATTCGCTTTTGTTGAACTTAATATACAATAGCCTCCCTATTAGCACAATTACGCTAAACTTTAGGGAGGCTATAACTAAAAGTTATTATCGGAATGTTACTTCTTTATTTATCCCAGCCAAGGGCTGCTCTCTTGTCTTTCATATCCTGCACGATTTGTTTTGCAAGTGCGACAGGATCCGTGTTTACATTCATTGTTGAGCCAAGGAGCTCTTTTGTACCATATTTCAAGAACTCAATTACATTCTTTGATCCAAAGATCGGAGCCTCAACACAGTGATATGAGCTTATGCCGTTTAGTCTAAAGCCGAGCGCTGCGTCGATTCCCTTTTCATTGCCCCACTCGGGAGATGAGAATGCAAACGGAAGCTCATAAAGGTTCTTTCCAAGTACGCCTGCAATTCCCGCAAATATGCCTGTAGAGCGCGTATTATCTATGCACTCTCCGACATGCCATACGGGCGGAAGGTCGGGCTCAAGAAATTCTCTTAAGGATTCTCCTGCCTTTTCTTTTCCAGAAACCGCACAGTAACCAAGCTTCATCAGCGGGAAAGATGCACATCCGTTGGTAATGATAAGAACGTTATTCTTAAGAAGTTCATCGGCCACATCAATAATGCACTTCTCATAAAGAACCTTGGGGTTGTTGCATCCGACCATATTTACCACGCCGAGGATCTGTCCTGATTTAATTGCTTCGGCAAGAGGTTTCATACTTCCGAATCTTTTGTGAACATACTCAACAGAGAATCCGACCTCTGCTTCAACCTCATACGGAGGAATATATACGGGCATTCCTTTTCTGATCTCAAAGCTTTCGATGGCACGTCTTACAATTTTCTCTGCAAGTTCTTTAGTCTGTCCTATATTGCTGTGGTGATGATCGTACTCATATCTCTCGGCGCCGGGGAGACGTGCGGAATCACTTGTCGTAACCACAACAGTCTTAAAGCACTTGGCAACATCCATGATCGAGGGGAATACGTCCTGAACATCCGCAACCCACAGATCGAGGGCTCCCGTTCCAAGTACAAGTTCTGCAGAAACGGCATTTGAGAGCGGAATAACACCGCTGTCTCTGTACATTGCAGAAAGTCCCGAACAGCAGATACCGTAAAATCTGATACCCTTTGCACCTTTGGATTTGGCAAGTTCGATAAGGTCATCTCTTTTTCCTGCCGCAACAATCTGGCTTACAAGTGTAGGAAGATGGCCGTGTACCGCAATATTCACATATCCTTTCTCAAGCGCACCGATATTGACCTTGGATGTAACTCTGTCGCCGACGCCAAACAGTGCATCGGTCGCAATTCCAGCTCCGACAACACCCGAAAAAGTAAAAGCAAGTCCGCATCTGAGGAATTGCTGCATAATACTCTTCCAGTCACCATCCGTTGCACATCCCGACTTATGATATGCTTCAAAAACTTCATGATATGCACTAATGGGAAGAATATCCAGATCCTCCCATACCTTTTGTCTCTCGGGAAGTGCACATGCCTTTATTGTCTTATAGTCATCGGGAACGCTTCTTGACATATCCTCAAGTAATGCATCCGCAAGATCTTTTGCAACATTTTTAAGCTGCCTGTTCTTTTGCTTTATTCCGAAAGCTTCCGCCGTGCTTCTTATCTTTTGCTCGCCGAGAATAGGAATATCAAGTTCACCCTCAGCAACTTTTTTCAAAGTAAGCATGACTTCTCTTGCATGCATACCGTGCTGGGCCGCTCCCGAAGCCGCTGAACGAAGCAGATTTCTTGCAACGATAAGATCTGCATCCGCACCGCAGACACCTCTCTGTGCCTTCGCTGTTATATGACAAGGTCCCATGTTGCAGATCTTACAACATGTTCCGCTAAGTCCGAACGCACACTGAGGCTTTTGAGCATCAAATCTGTCAAAAGCCGTATCTATTCCAATCTGCTCCATCCTAAGGATCATCTCCCTTACAGCCGGATCGGGTGTATTGTCAATTACATCCTGCTTTGACGGAAATGTCTTTCTGTATTCCGCTACAGCACTCATATAATCTTTTGTAAAATCCTCGGGACTGCTCTCTCCGCCATGATCGCTAGCCTTAAGTGTCACTGTCGGAATGCCGTGCTCATCAAAGCCGATCAGATTTCTGTGTGAATGAATGTGTTCAAGACCGTTTTTGCCATGATGATGGTGATGTTCGTGTTCATGTTCATGTGAATGTGTGTGGCTCATTTTCCCCTACCTTAAATCGTATATTCAATATCTTCCTCTACCTTCATTTGCAATAGATCGAAGATCTTGTCTCTTATAAGCAAAAAGTCTCCGCTTGTTCTGTCTCTGAAATGGTGGATTGGAACTGTTATAACACCATTTACTTTGCCGGGATTGGGTGTCATTACAACAATCCTGTCAGCCAGATAAACAGCTTCTTCAATATCATGGGTTACAAAGATGATTGTTTTCTTTTGTTTTTTGCAAATATCCAATATATCATCCTGAAGCTTCATTCTGGTAATTGCATCAAGCGCTCCGAAAGGCTCATCCATAAAAATAATATCGGGTTCTACCGCAAGCGCTCTTGCTATTGCAACTCGCTGTTTCATTCCTCCGGAAAGCTGCCTCGGAAAACTGTCCGCAAAGTTCTCAAGCTTAACCAGTTTGAGATACTCTTTGGCGATCTCTTTTCTCTTATCTTTATCAATCCCTTTTGATTCAAGACCAAGCTCTACGTTCTTGATGACCGTGCGCCACGGAAGAAGGCCGTAGTTCTGGAAGATGGTCACGTTCTTTGTACTTGGCGCAGTTACTTCATTTCCGTCTATCGTAATGCTTCCGTGATTTACGGGATCAAAACCTGCAACGGCATTGAGAAGCGTACTTTTTCCACATCCCGAAGGTCCAAGGAGACAGATAAATTCACCTTTTTCAATATCAAGATTTACATCCGACAAAGCCGTAAATTCTTTGCCGTTTTGTATGAAGGTTTTCCCTGCATTTTCTATATGAATGTATGACATTACTGCTCTCCTCCCCAGGCTTTGAGAATTCTTTTTTCAAGTAGTCCGATAAGAAAATCAAGTAACAGACCTATAAGTCCTATTACAAGAATTGTCGCCAAAAGAATGTCCGCTCTGATATTGTTTCTCGCATCAATGATCTGAAAGCCAAGTCCCGACTGCGCGCCTACCATCTCACCCGCAACAAGGAATATCCATGCGCTTCCGAGTGCAAGATGAACGGCATTGGCAATCTGGGGAAAAGCCGCAGGAAAAATAACTTTCCACATAAGCTGCGGTTGTCTGATACCAAAATTATCAGCAACTCTGAAATACATATCATCAATCTTATTTACCGCAGATACCGTAGACAGCAGTACGGGGAAAAAAGCCGCTATAAAAATAATAACTATCGCGGGAAGATCTCCTATTCCAAACAGCAGCACCACAAAAGGCATCCATGCTGTCGGTGATATCGGTCTTAAAAGCTGAAGTGACGGATTCACATATTTAAAAACTTTAGGCAGGCTCCCTAAGATAAGTCCCAGAAAAACCGCTGTAATAACCGATAATCCGTAGCCTATCACGAATCTGTACATACTTGCGGCTATAGAAGCAATAAGCGTTCCGTCCTCTATCATTTCAAAAAGAGCTTCAATTGCCATTAAGGGTGACGGAAACAAAGCCGAACTGTAATCACTTAACCAAAAAGCCAACTGCCAAATTCCGAGTAAGATAAGTATTGATACAACAACGTATTTAAGAGAAAGTATTTTTTTCATCATGTCCCCTTGCCTTAATTAAAAGTCAGTCTTTACAAAATCGGAGTATGCGGGCGGATTGTCGGAAAGTCCGTATTCTTTAACCTTTTCTGTAAGCTTGTTATATTGTTCCTCTGTAATATCAAGATCATCATAGGAAATCCATTTAAGCGAAGTTTCAAGTACATCATCTTTCTGCTTCAGATATTTACCTGCAACCGCTTTAGCCGTATCGGCATCGAGATTATTTCCCGCTGTCTTATATCCCTCCACAAATGCCTTGGCTGTATCAGATTTTTTATCTATAAAATCATCTGTCAAAACAAGTGCGCAGCATACGGAATCCTCCCATAATTCTTCGGATGTATACAGGACTTTTGCCTTTCCGGTGGAAACGCCTACCGCTCCAAAAGGCTCCGCTACGCAGTATCCGTCTATTGTTCCTGTAACCAATGCCGAAGGCATCTCTGTAGGTGCAAGTTCCACAACATTTATGTCATCGATTGTAAGTCCGTTCTTTGCAAGTGCATCATTTACCAGAATATTATGTGATGACTGGCGATGAGGAATGGCAATTGTTCTTCCTTTAAGATCGGCGCCGTCTTTTACATCATTTGAAACGACGATGACATTTCCGTCCTTATGTCCGAGTGCAACAGCTTTGATACCAACGCCCTCAGCCTTTGACTTCATGGCAAGCTCTATAAGAACCGATGCTCCGTCAACATTTCCCGAATTGAGTGCATCAAGAAGTTCCGGCCATGATCCGTACTTAACAAGTTCAACATTCACTTTCTCGTTGTTTGCAAGTTCCTCTGCTTCTTCAAGTACAGCAAGTGAATGTGTTATGGGAAGATATGCTATCTTCACGGTTTCTTCTGCCTTGACATCTCCTCCTGCCTTAGCGCTTGCGTTACCGGCATTTCCACATCCTGACAGCGCAAGTACCGTTCCTATCAGTAATGTCAGTAATAGATGTTTTTTCATAATAACTATCCTCCACTATAATATCGTTTTACCCACTAGGTCAATAGGTATTTTATATTTACTGAATAATAACACATACAGATATCATAGAAAAGTAAAGAATGCTTATAGCATTAGATAATTACAGGTTATTGTCAAAAAGGGCGTGGTGCATATTTATACACCACGCCCTTTAAATCACTATTTAATTAAGGTTTTTAGTTTATAAAGATTTTCACTGATTAACTTTGTTGCTTTAGAATCTAAATGTCTCCTTAGGTCCGAGATATGAAGGCAAAAGCTCCTCACCGGCTTTATTTATTACGAGCTTCTGAACAACAAAGTTTGGATCTACCGCATAAACATTTATTTCATTGATTCCGGCTTTAAGTTTCAAGCAGACTTCCACAACTCTCTTGTTTTCTGTAACTACCAAAGACCAGTACGGATTTCCGTCGCCAACCGCAAAATCAGACTCTATCATATTAATTTTCTGCATCTTTTCGCCATTTGCGCCGATTCCAAAGAATATCACATTATCCCTTGAATACGGGTTGCTCGGGTTGACATACAACTTAACTTTGTAATCACCCTCTGAAGGCACTTTCACTTTGTAAGTGAGCTTCGGACAATCTTTTTCATCAGTTCCGAAAATAATATCCTGAGGATATGCCTTAACAGCATCAAGCCCTCTGCTGTAGTCTTCTATAACTTTAAATCCGCCTTTGGCTGAATCGGTCTTATCCGTATAGTTTGCTGCATCGATCGATATATAATTCATGAGACCAAGTTTGCCCGGCCATGTTCTCTTATGAAGCGGTGCATCTATCATCTTCTCATTCATATCAAGTGTCTTACCAAGCCAATAGAACGTACCGTCGGCTTTTTCTCCGCATCCGATATCAGCCGTCGTATTTACGGGAAGCTTTATTACTACATTGCCGTCAGAACAGTGAATGCAGATTTCGGGTGTGACATTTGTCTTTTCATACTTTTCTCTGTCGAGTCTTATCTTTAAGGCTTTGAGCGTATAGGGCTTTACAACGCCCTCTTCCTCAGATATCTCAAAGAACGGATTGGGATTTTCAACCTTGTAACTGCAATCAACTCTTCCCGCAGTCGAAAGTATAAGTTCCGCTTCATCATTCGAAGGATTGAGGAACGCATCAACAGCTCCCACGTGGCCTGTCCAGAACTTGCCTTCCGTGTAGAAATCAGATCCCTTTACCGACACGATCAGTCTTTCTTTGTTTGCAGGCTCAAAAGTATGTACTACCGGATACTTGCAGCCTTCTTCGCACCAGTCATTAAATCCTATGTGCTCTGAAAGTCCCATTCCGTACCACTTTCCGTCTTCAATCGTATGAAGTTCATCTACGATTTTTCTGTCATATGCGATGCACTCATCTATTTTCTTTCCAAGAGTCATGGCATAAGTGCTTCCCTGTTCCGCAAAACCGTGATTCAAAGTGGTAAGAAGCCACATTCTCTGAACATTAAGATTTGCGGTAAGCGGAAGCCATATAAGTTCATAAAAAACAAATCTCGTATTGCCTTCAAGCTTATTTAAAAGAGCATCGGCATCAGCCATGAGCTTTTCGGTTTCCGCAAGTGTATCAAATGCTTCATTATACGCAAAAGGCGCATAAACCTTGTCGTTCATTGCTTCGGTTCTTCTGCTTGATGTTATCCTTGTATAGCCTTCAAGAAGCTCTTCACACTTTTTCATATCGGAAGCAGCAAGCTTACCCTTGAAATTACTCTCAACTATGAGCTTTGTGTATTCTTTGGCACTATCCGGATTTGAAGTTCCAAAGCGGTCAAAGTCATATGCCAGATCAAGGAAGTATCCCAGAGGATATTCATTACTGAAGATATCTCCGACATTGACGATCCAAAGGTCTCTTATTCCGAAATCATAAGCTGTCGTCATCTGCTCCCATACTTTGGAAAGGTGCGATGTATTGAACCATTCAAATGACACCGGAAGACCATGATAGTCGAAGTGATAATACATTCCGTAACCGCCCTTATGATTTCTCATCTCTTCTGTGGGAACGGTTCTTAAATTTCCGTGGTTATCATCGCAGAGCATAAGTGTTACGCCCTCCAATTCAGGATCGTCCATGAGTCCCTTCGTATTCTCATCGCCGTAGAAATAGGGCTCTACTTCCTTATAGAGTGCCAACATCCTCGGAACTTCGTCGAGGTTTTCATTTAAATTTTCTTTTATAAGCCTGTTCTGAGTCGCAAGAACTTTCCTTAAAAGATCGATGTTGTCCTTTAAAGTCGCCTCCTCGCCCATGATCGCGGTATCGGCTTCACCTCTCATACCGACGGTAATGACATTCTCAAACTTTCCGCTTCTCTTAAGGCCGTCTTCCCAAAAGCGTGTTATGCCTTCCTCGTTGGTAAGGAAATTCCATGCATCGCCGTATATAGAATCTTTTCCTCTCAAATACTTATATTCTTCTCCCTGCCTTAAGCACGGCTCGTGATGGCTCATTCCCATTATCACGCCAAGTTCATCGGCAAGAATTGCATTATCAAGTCCCGGTCCGTCGTCGGGGAATATTGCCGACCACATCGCAGGCCACAGATAATTGCCCTTAAGTCTTAACAACAGTTCAAAAACATGTTCATATACTTTGGCATTAAAACCGCCGAATCTCTTATTGCAGAAGTTTCCGAAAGCCGGCCACTCGTCATTAATAAAAAATCCTCTGAACTTTACAGAAGGCTCTTTAGAGATCATGCAATAATCGGAAGGAATGCTGAATTCGGTCATTCCTGCAGGTTTTACATCAAGCCAGTCAATAAACGGCGATACACCAAGCATCTCCGACAGCTTGAACATACCGTATATGGCGCCGCGCTTATCACTTCCCGTAATAACAAGCGCATCCTCAATAACTTCAATCTTATAAACTTCGCGCTTACCTTCAATATCTGTTGTATCAACCCCAAGCTCTGCTATCAGTGC
Organism: Butyrivibrio hungatei; assembly: GCF_900101605.1. GTDB lineage: Bacteria > Bacillota > Clostridia > Lachnospirales > Lachnospiraceae > Butyrivibrio > Butyrivibrio hungatei_B. The sequence continues at coordinate 124,696 of NZ_FMUR01000007.1, read as the reverse complement.
ATCTCCGACAATTCCGACATATATGGGGCTGTCTGCTGTCCTTTCCTCAAGAAGCTTTGGTGCGCTCCCAAAAACCGCCTCCATATCTCCCGATAATTTCGCCGCAATCTTCTTTATACCGCTCAACGCATCTTTATCACATATAATAGCGTTTTCACCCTTTTCAATCTTAGCTTTGGAAATAACAAAATCCATAAATAGTCCATCCTTTCAGTAACATATATATCTTCTATCATAGCCTTCACATTCATATTTGTCAGTAAATATATTTTAAGAAATTTTCATTTATTTTTTATCATTATTACATTTATTAAATGGATAATATATATAGGGTTTGGTTTACATAAAAGCGAATCGTCATGAAAAGGGGTATGTATGAAAAATTTTAAAGAACCAATTATTGTCTCTGTTCTGATACTAAGTCTTTTTTTCTCCGGATGCGGAAAAGAATCATCGGATGAAGCAGAAAATTCTGAAAGTACATCTGCTGAAAAACTGACCGTCTTAAATACCAAAAGCGAAGTTGCAAATCAAATGAAATCCCTCGCGGATAAGTATACGCAGGAAACCGGTGTCCCCGTCGAAGTTCTTGGTGTCGATGCGGGTGCAGATGTTCAGGCGATGCTCAAAGGTTACTATCTGTCAGATCAGATGCCTGATATTATTTCATGCGAAGCTTCCGGATTTTCCAACTGGGAGGGACTGCTGGTCGATCTAAGCGATCAGGATTGGACAAATCGGACAGATGCTGAATTTGTCGATCCAACCTATGGTACATTGGGATTTCCTTTTACCACGGAAGCGATCGGTCTTGCATATAATGCAGACATCCTATCTAAATGCGGTGTGGATCCGTCTTCCATAACAGGTCCCGATTCTATGAGAGCCGCTTTCGAAAAAATAGATGCCAAAAAGGATGAACTTGGCTTAAGAGCTGTTATCGGGTATTTTACCGAACCGGAAAATCTTGGATGGTCCGCCGGAAATCATATTTTTGGCGCATATATCGACTCGGGACTTGCCAGAGACGATACTACTTATATCGATCTTTTGAATGATGGCGGCAAGCTTGATGAATCAAGATTTATGGACTATGCTGCCATGATAGGTCTTTTCAATCAATATTCAGATCAGGAGCTTCTTACAAACGGAGCTTACGCCGATCAGGTATCAAACTTCTCTTCCGGAAAATATGCGTTTATCACTCAAGGATCATGGATAGGCGCAACAATGACAGGTGATAACTCAAGTGAATATGCCTCAGCCGGAAACTTCAAAGTCGGAATGATTCCTTACGCTTTTCAGGAAGGAATGGATACTATACTTACGAGCGCTCCGTCATGGTGGGCTGTTTCCAAAGAAGGTAATGTGGAAGGTGCAAAAGCATTTCTTCAATGGTGCTCCGAATCCACAGCACAGAAAATTCTTGTTGAAGAAGCAGGTTTCGTAAGTCCTTTTACCGACTGCACATTCGTAGCCTCCGATCCTTTTGCTCCTGTTATAGCAGAATATATTTCATCAGGTAAAACGTCCAACTGGCACTGGATGGATATGCCTTCGGGACTCGGACAAAGAGGTCTGTCTTTTGCCTTCCGGAAATACGCTTCGGGCGAAGTTGACGCCGGCGGTTTCATGAATGAGATCAAATCTATTGCAACCAAATGGTACGAATCACTTTAAGGAGGAGGTCGAAACATGAAGTCAAACACCACTGTAATCGTAAAAAAGAAAGATTCCATCGTTTTCCAGCTGTCTGCCTTGAACTTACTTATGCTTGTATCATTTCTCGTTGTTATGTTCATGGTCATGTCGGCCATGAAAACTTCAACAACAAGCAGTATCAACATGTTTGATTCAATGATGGATCTTACAACACATGAAGCCAAGCTTAAATCAGATGTAATGAACCTGTACGATCAGACAACGGGTTATATATCAGCAAGTGCCGCCGAAACACAGGCCGCACTTTTACCACAGATTGAAGTCGCCAAAAAAGACATCGCCGATGATATTGAAATACTGAAAACGAATTTTGCTCAGTATAACGATGATGAGGCTACTGCTCAACTTGATGAGATCTCATCACAATATCAAAGGCTCACAGCTCTTATTGATTCCGCCATCGCCAAAAGTGATGCCGGTGACCGCGATTCAGCATATACAATCTTGTTCGATAAGGCAGAAATACAGAAAATCGCTATTTTCCACTCATCAAAGGCTCTTGACCTTGCCATTGCCAAATCTTCAAACGAAACCACTTCCACAATGAATTCTTTGTTCAAACGAGGAAGTTATGTTGGAATTATCGGTGCTCTTGTGATGTTGCTTCTCATTGCATTCAACTTCGTTATAAGTTTCGAGAACATCGTGAAGAAGATCAAGCGTATAAGTGATGAAGTCAATACCATCATCAGTAATATAGAGGAAAGTAACGGCGATCTTACCGCCAGGATAAAGACAAAAACTCACTCGGAGCTTTTATATATTACAACAGGAATAAATCACTTTATTGAAACTCTTCAGGGAATTATGAAAGATGTAAAAAACGGATCTCATGTCCTTGCAAGTTCATCAGAGAAAGTAGTTTCAGAGCTTCGCCTTGCCGATGACAATGTCACCAATACTTCTGCCGCACTTGAAGAACTTTCCGCAAATATGGAAACTGTTGCAGGTACCGTTTCTTCAATTAATGACCGTGTGGAAGATGTTAAATCAGCTGCTCAGGAAATCACAGAACAGGCTCTTTCCGGAACCGAGACCGCAAGCACCATTAAAAATGAGGCGAATGAAGTTAAGTCCCGCGTAAATCAGAAAAAGATTGCCGCAAGCGAACATGTTTCAAAGCTCTCGGAAGTACTGACAAAATCTGTTCAGGATTCTGAAAAAGTCAGCCAGATCAATGAACTTACAAATGTAATCCTTGATATAGCCAAACACACAAATCTTCTGGCGCTGAATGCATCCATTGAAGCGGCAAGAGCGGGTGAAGCAGGAAAGGGCTTCTCTGTAGTTGCTACCGAGATAAGCACTCTTGCCGAAAACAGCCGCATGACAGCCGCAAATATTCAGGAAATAAGCTCAGAAGTAACCGCAGCGGTTCGACGACTTGCGGAAAACGCACAGTCAACACTTGATTATATCAACGGTACTGTTCTCGGAGATTATGATGATTTTGTCGAAACAGGTGAAAAATATGAACACACGGCAGATATAATGAGCGATTCGTTCGCGGCCTTTGACAATAAAGCATCTCACCTTAACGAGATCATGCAAGAAATGGTTGAATCTGTAAGGATGATTACCGAATCAATAAAAGAAAGCTCTATCGCCATCTCGTCATCTGCCGAAAGTTCATCTGAGATTGTCGGAGGAATAAAGAAAATTTCCGAAGCCATCAATGAAAATAACGATATTACCGAGCAACTGAATACCACGACTCAAAAATTCAAATCTCTGTAAGCATAATGTCTATTTAAATAAAAATAAGAACCTATTAACCGTAATATGTGCTAATAGGTTCTTATTTTTTTCTTTCTTATTCTCTTCTTAAACTGATATGATTATCAATCTTATCAAAATAAGCAGCGATCTTTGCAAGTGCTTCATCGACACTGCAATCAACATCAAAGCCTGCGATAGCTTTCTTTTCAAGCTGCTTCTGAGCCTGAAAGCCGATCTTTTGGCAAACGAGGCTTCTGCAGTCTGCGATGAGTTCAACCTTCTTGGAAGCTCCGCCTGCACCGCCGCAGCCACCGCCGGAATTGCCACCACAACCTGCAGTCTGTCCGCCACAGCCGGAGCCCTGTCCGTCTTGTCCGCATCCTTCGGCTGCCTGTTCTGCGGTTTCTTCTTCCGCAAATTCTCTGTATTCTTTTTCTTTATATTCGGTTCCCTCTACTTCGTAGATGTGGAAACCTTTAGCTGCACCAAAGCCAAGGTCTACAACCTTGGCATCTGATGTTGCGACAGCAATCAAATACGACATCGCATTACCTCTTTAGTTAAATCTCTGAGAAGCTACGGTATAGATATCCTCTATAAGTCTGATACCGCCTTCATATCCTACGATTGCATCATTTAGAACTATCTTGTCCTTAACGGGCCATGAGATATTAAGGAAGTTACCCTTGAGGTCCTCAGTTACCTCTTTGTCGTAGTAACCACCGAGAACAAGCGGGTATCCATGATAATCATGGCTCTTTATCTGCTCATGGATCTTGTAGCTGTCAGTCTCAAATACAACTTCGGCTTCAATACCATAGTTAAGCTTCTTGAACTCTTCTGTTATAGCTTCTCTGTATTCCTTCGGAGTATCATCTGTGATGAACTGTTTTGCAGGAACAAGTCCCAGATCGTTTGTAAGGAACTTTGTGATTCCAAGTGCATACTGAGCGTCCGCTACAACTGAGAACTGCTTGTTGATAACACGGTTCTCAAGGAAAAGATCCGCAAATCTCTCGATAAGGTAGTAATAATAGCTTTCATGCTCTGTTATTACAGCTTCAACCTTATTTTCATCAACTCCCGCAAACTTTCCTACTTCGCGAAGGAACTTACTTGTTTCAAATGCTCCGATAGGAAGTGTGTTGTAGTGAAGATAAGGAATACCGAGCTTTTTCTCCATCTTCTTTACATTCTTAACAGAAACCCAGGGAGAAATGAGAAGGTTAAACTCAGCTGAAGCGATCTTATCAATATTCGCTATTCCTCTCTGATATCCGAAGATAGTGTTGGGTGTAAGTCCAAGCTCTTTAATGAGCTTTTCAAGTTCTCTTAAATTTCCGAGCCAGTAAAGATCCTGATAAGGAACGTCAGCCCAGATATTTACAAGACCCTTCTCCTTCTTATCAGTCTTTTTTGTATACTGATCTATGATCGCATCGATTATCTGCTCGTGTCCCCTATAATTGTTTCCCTTAAATCCCGCTGTCGGAGCATAAATTACAGGTTTGTCCGCATCTGCAAATTCAGATACGACTTCACCCGAATCATCACCTACGATCTCAGGAATACAACCTGTAAGAACCACATAGAGGTCTGCATCAATGACCTTAAGCGAATTCTCGATTGTTGAATGAAGCTTTTTTACACCGCCGAATACAACGTCTTTTTCGTTGATACTGGTACAGGGGAAAATATTTGGTGAAAAATATCCGCTGCTTCCGTTTCCGTCGGAAAGCTTCTGCGCACATCCCGGTCCCGAGTGAAGGATCGGAATGGCTCTCTCTATTGCCTGCACTGTCTGCATCGCCCCCAGTGCACACTTATATCTTTGTTTATCAAGTAACTTTGCCATTTATATCAGCCTCCGTGAATCATTTGTTATCATTAACAAGGAATTCTCCTACGTTCTGTTTGTACCACCAATCCGTATAAGGAAGCTTTGTCCTCTTTGCAAGGTTCTTCTCAAAGCTTCTGTTCCTGATGCTGTCAAGAATGGAATATGCAAACTCCAGAGTATGCTTGTAACCGAAGATCATATACTCATCGGCAACATATACTGAAGGTGTACCATTTTTGATAGCCCATACGGTTGAACCCGGATGTCTTGAAAGATACAAGTCGGGCTGATATTTATTGAGAATGTTCATAACCTCGAAGTTCTGCTGATCTGCAACACTTGCCTCGAAATCAATGTCATTGTCAAGAAGGTACTTCATTGAAGGCGGAACGTCTCCATTCTCATACTTCTTGTCATAATGCCAAGCAAGAGCCCATACGACCTCAATTCCGAGTTCATTAAGGACACGAGATACTTCGAAAGTATAACCGGGTCCCATGCCGAGTACTGCTCTAAGTCCCTTGAGTTCTTTCTTGACTTCTTCAATCTTGGGAAGATAGATTGCACGCTGCTCTTCAATGTACTTCTCGATCTTCTCACTTCTTCCGGTAACTTTACCGATCTCACGAAGCCATGCTTCGAATCCTACGATACCGCACTGGTTGATGCTTCTTACATAAGGAACACCAAACTTTTCTTCAAGTACGTTTCCTAGATAGTTTCCGAGTGTTCCGCAGATACATGTTGTGGCAACAGCTTCCGAAATATGTGAAAGCTCTTCAACAGTTGAGTTACAGTAAAGGAATGTAGGCTCGAGATCAAAGTTCTTGAACATCTCTATGATTTCAGGTCTTGCACTCTCATAGAAGTTCTTGAAGTTGATCTTGTTGCTCTTAACGCCTTCTCTCGGAGGCTGAACGATTGACTGAAGAACCGCATGGTCTGCGATATCAAAACCGGTTGCCCAGATTCTTGACTTGAATCCTTCGCAGTGAACCGCAACGATAGGCACATCGATCTCTTCTTTTAACTCATCGACGATACTGTCGATATCCTCACCGATGATACCTGTTGCACAGGAACTTGAAACAAAAATTGCCTTTGGGCTATATCTTTTGTTTACTTCAACGATGATGTTGCGAAGCGTAGATGTAGAGCCAAATATCGTATCATTCTCGTTCATATCGGTTCCGACGTAAACAGTGTTATTTGTCACACCACGTTTTTTGGCCATAACCTTATCAAGGTAATATGTACCTGCTGCCGCAACGGAACATCCCGCAGGACCGTGATGAATAATAGCAATATCTCTTATGGCAGAGAGCTGACCAAGTGCACAGCTTGAAAGACATGAGCTAGACTGCGAAAAGCATCTTGAACAACCTTTCAAAGTTCCACACTCACTCTGGCTTGCAAGATCCTTGAGTGAACCGATGTAGCCTGTAATAGATCCGATACGGTTCTCTCTTGTAGCTACATTGGAGTTATTTAAATTTGTTGCCATTTTATCTTTTTCTCCTATTTAAAGTATGGATTAATCATCATTCCTTAATTTTCTGTTGCAAAAAGATTTGTTGAAAGATATCTGAGTCCTGTATCAGGGAAAATTGCAACAATCTTCTTTCCTGCATTTTCAGGTCTCTGCGCAAGCTTCTTTGCTGCATAAAGAGCTGCTCCCGATGATGTACCTATAAGGATACCGTCGTTTGCCGCAACTTCTCTTGCTGCTTCAAATGCTTCAAGAGCCTCAACTTCGATGTATTCGTCATAAATCTTTCTGTCAAGTGTTGAAGGAATGAGATTTTCAGCAACACCTTCAAAAGGATGTACTCCCGTGATCTCTTCTTCAGGCTGATTCTTATCCTTATCGGGAAGTGAATTGGGTCCGGGCTGAACACCTACAACCTTTACGTTAGGATTCTTTTCCTTGAGGTAAGCACCTGTTCCTGAGATTGTTCCGCCTGTTCCTACGCATGCAACGAGGATATCAACCTCTCCGTCTGTATCCTCCCAGATCTCAGGTCCTGTTGTTCTCTTATGTACTGCAGGATTTGCAGGGTTAGAACACTGATCGAGGAATACAACATTCTCTTCCTTATCAAGAACCTGTTCCTTGAGTGCCTTGATTGCAGCAACGAAGTCGCCGCCTGTCTCCTCAAGAACCTTAGCGATAACAGGCTCATCACCAAGCTTAATTGTCTTTCCGCCAAATGCCTGGATTACCTGGAATCTCTCCTTACTAACCTGATCCTGAATATAAACTCTGAAAGGATATCCCTTTGCAGCCGCTATTGCTGCAAGTCCGATACCTGTATTTCCGCTTGTTGTCTCAACAACAGTGTCGCCGGGCTTAAGTTTTCCGCTCTTCTCGGCTTCTTCAATCATTGAAAGGGCAATTCTGTCCTTTACGCTCTGATTGGGATTAAAATATTCAAGCTTACCGATAACCGTTGCCTTTAAATCGTGATGTTTTTCGAATCCTGAAAGCTCAAGAAGAGGTGTTCTTCCAACGAGCTCTGTAATTGACTTATATACGTTTGACATACCATAATCCTCCTAGTGATCAAATTTTGTAGTCGTCTGAAAGTTCCATCATTCCGTACTCCATGAGGATTTCCTCAAGTCTTTCCTGAGTCATGGGTGTGGGAATTACGAAATCTTTATTCTCAATAACTGCCTGTGCCAGGTTTCTATACTCCTGAGCCTGGTTTGAATCGGGCTTGTACTCGATAACCGTCTTCTTGTTGATCTCAGCGTGCTGAACTACGTTATCTCTGGGGACGAAGTAAAGAAGCTTAGTTCCGAGCTCTTTTGAAAATGCTCTTAAGAGGTCAAGCTCTCTGTCAACGTTTCTTGAGTTACAGATGATACCGCCAAGTCTTACTCCACCTGTTCTTGCATATCTCTGAATACCCTTTGAGATGTTGTTTGCGGCATAAAGAGCCATCATCTCGCCACTTGCTACGATATAGATCTCTTTTGCCTTACCTTCACGAATTGGCATTGCGAAACCACCGCAGACAACGTCACCAAGTACGTCATAGAATACATAATCAAGATCTTCTGTATATGCGCCGAGATTCTCAAGCATGTTGATAGATGTGATGATACCTCTTCCCGCACATCCTACACCGGGCTCGGGTCCGCCTGACTCAACGCACTTTGTACCGCCAAAACCTTCCTTCATGATACGATCAAGTGAGATATCCTCACCTTCTTCTCTGATAGTGTCAAGAACCGTCTTCTGAGCAAGTCCTCCAAGAAGAAGTCTTGTTGAATCCGCTTTGGGATCGCAACCAACAACCATTACTTTCTTACCGTGCTCAACAAGTCCTGCTGTAAGATTCTGTGTTGTTGTAGACTTTCCGATTCCTCCTTTTCCGTAAATTGCAATCTGCCTAAGTTCTGCCATTTTTTCTTTCTCCTCATTTCTTCTTATTTTTTACCCTTAAAACAGGCAATAAAAAAAGGCATGCGAAAAATGATCAAATAGATCAAATTCACAAAACCTCCGGTTGTCCGGTCAGCTTCATTACTGTCCTTTTATGTTGTTGTTCATTTCCTGAAGTAATTTAAGATATCCGTCAAGTTTCCTTATCGCTTCCGAAACCGGCCCGGGCATTTCAAATGCCGCAATACCTCGTTCTTCAAGCTCTCCTCTTGCTCCGTCTCCAATTCTGGCTGCCAGAACAAAATTACAATCGGAAACTCCGTCTACTCCTCTTTTTAATTCAGCAGCATCATGATGTCCGCCCATACAAACGGGGTTCACAAATCGCTGTTCAATCTCTTCATAATCACCGTTTTCATCGACATCTACTATAAGGAAGCTCTCAGCTCTTCCAAAGTGCTGGTCCACAAATCGGTTGTCCGTAGATGCGAGTGCAACTCTGTAAACTGCTTTATCCATGTGAAAAAGTGTTCCTTACATTTAATCTGCTCTGATATACGAGCTTACTGTACTCTGATACGCCGGGTACTCCTACTGCGTCGGCTCTGCAGTGTGCGCAGTGTCTGAATACCTTGATATACTGTTCCGCATCGCTCCTTGCTTTTTCAATCTGCTCACAAGTGGGCTTTGGTATATCTTTAAGCTGATGCTGCGGTATGAGCGGGATTATGTTGTAGATTATCGCTCCCAATTCTCTGACCGTCTTAGCGATTGTAGCTATGTGCTCATCGTTTATTCCGGGTACGAGAACCGTATTTATCTTGACCGTAACACCTGCATCTGCTACCTTTTTGATTCCCTTAAGCTGGTTCTCAATAAGTATCTTGGCGCCTTCTTCTCCGTAGATCTTCTCGCCGTGCCAAATGACATATTCATTGAGTTTTGCCTCAATCGCCGGATCTACGGCATTAACGGTAACCGTAAGTGTATCTATTCCTATTTCTATGAGTTCATCGGCTCTTTCATAAAGAAGAAGTCCGTTGGTACTCATACACTTAAGCAGTTCCGGATGACTCTCACCGATTTTTTTGAAAGTCTCAAACGCATAGTCTGTTGCCAGAGTATCTCCCGGGCCTGCGATTCCCGCAACCTTAATATTAGGTACAAACTCAAGAGCCTTATCAATAAACGTATTTGCTTCATCGGGAGTTATTATCTTGGACGTTACTCCGGGGCGCTGTTCAACGTCATTTATCGTTCTGTCGCAGAATCTGCACGCGATATTGCATCCTGGGCTCACCGGAAGGTGAATTCTGCCTGCGTTGAACTTGCATCCGCCAAAGCACGGATGATTCTTTTCAAGTTCTTCATACGTTTTAGCCATTTTGATATCTCCTAAAAATATAAATACAGAGCTCTCGCTCTAACTTTCGTTTGCCAAAAGACTGTTGAACCATACCCGATAGAATCTCGGCAGGTTCTCTCAGCTAAATCTCTGTTTACGACTGGTCTCAATCTGTGTCACTTTGCCATCATGTACAGTAATTGTGACCGTTCCATACTGCAAACTTTTGATGCTCTCAACTATCCCTTCCAAAACAGCAGCATCAATTTCTTTTGTCAGGGGTACTTCTACCTTTGCCATAAGTTTATCTCCTTGCCGCTTTAATGATTCATATAAAATGTACTTGCCATACACATAGATGTTATTAGCATTATGCTTTAGCGTGGCGTTGTTGTAAAACACTAAAAATTTATAGCAGGGTATAAATTTTTCTTAACCCTCTATCTTGTTGTGTTCTTTTCTGCCGTTTCAAGCACTCTTTCAAACTCATTTATGAGATCCTCAGTGCCCTCTATTCCTACAGAAAGTCTCAAGATACGGTCATTGATTCCGTTCTTTTCAAGTACATCCTTCGGAACATCAGCATGTGTCTGCGTTATCGGATAAGTTATAAGTGTCTCCGTTCCGCCAAGGCTCTCTGCAAAATAGATAAGCTCAACATTTGCCAAAATCTCTTTTGCAAACTCCGCAGAATCAACTTCAAATGTCAGCATTGCGCCAAAACCGCTTGCCTGCTTTTTCATGATATCGTAACCCGGATGCTCTTTGAGTCCCGGATATATCACCTTTGTTACATGCTTGTTTTTCTGAAGATATTCCGCGATCGCAAAAGCATTTTCCTGCGCCTTGTTAAGTCTTACAGACAGTGTTCTTATTCCTCTTAAGATCAGCCAGCTGTCAAAAGGACTGAGTCCCGCGCCCGTTGTCTTGTAGATAAATCTCAATCTTTCATCGATCTCTTCATCTTTTACAACCGCAAATCCGCCTATGGTATCGTGATGACCTCCGAGAAACTTTGTTCCCGAATGAAGCACTATGTCTGCGCCAAGATCAAGAGGGTTCTGATAATAAGGTGACAAAAAAGTATTATCCACAATAAGGATAAGTCCTCTTTCATGAACTTTTTTTGCCAGCTCCTCTATATCCGTGACATTCATCATAGGATTTGTCGGTGTTTCAAGATACACGGCTCTTGTATTTTCCTGAATGAGCGGAACAACATCCTCGCTGCTTAAATATGCAGTAGTATATGTCAGTCCGTTCTTTTTGCTTATCTCATTAAAGAGTCTGACGCTTCCGCCGTAGAGATCCGAATCAATTATGAAATGATCTCCAGGTGAAAAGAGCTCCATCACAGCCGCAACAGCTGCCATTCCGCTTGCAAAAGCTATCGCATCTTTTCCGTTTTCCAAAAGAGCCACAACCGCTTCAAGCTGCTGCCTTGTGGGATTCTGCATTCTCGTATAATCAAATCCCGTGCTCTCACCAAGTCCCTTATGCGCAAATGTAGCCGTCTGATAAATCGGATAGCTGACAGCTCCCCAGATATCTTTTAGCCGCGCATCATTTAGCTGACACTTTGTGTCCACGCTGTATTCTTCTTGTTTCTTACAGTCATTCTCCGTACTCACAAAATCTCCTCCCGGTGTATATATTTAAGAAAAAACTGATCAGATCAGCCAAATCTTCTACTGTATGCAGCATAGAGCTGTTCCATTGCCTGCTCAATAATGCTTCTGGGACTCGCTATATTTATTCTCTCAAAAAGAGCCGTCTCTCTTCCGAATATCACTCCTCCGTCAAGCCAGAGCTTTGCCTCATCTTCTATAAATTTTCTAAGATCTCTATAGTTATCAAAAGCATCCGCAAAATCAAGCCAGATAAGATATGTTCCTTCAGGCTCTATCAGCTTTATCTTCGGTAGTTTCTCTTTTATAAAATCCCTGATGTAATCAAGATTTCCTTCAAGATAAGCGATAAGTTCATCAACCCACTCTCCGCCTTTTTCATAGCATGACTTGGTTGCCGTAAGCCCTATGGCGTTACACTGGCTGTATCCTCCGGCATCATTTTCATTTCTGAATTTGTATCTTACGGATTCATTCGGGATTATTATATTTGCAATCTGAAGTCCCGCTATATTAAAAGTCTTACTCGGTGAAGTTCCGAGGATCAGATTCTTCGTATACTTCTCTCCGAGTGTGATAAACGGCGTGTGCTCATATCCTTTGAATACAAAATCGGAATGAATCTCATCCGCAAATATCGTGACGTTATTCCTTACGCAGATATCACCGAGTTTTATGAGTTCCTCTTTTGTCCAAACACGTCCGGCGGGATTGTGAGGACTACAAAGTAAGAACAGCTTTACATTTTCCTCAACAACTTTTTTCTCAAAATCTTCAAAATCAATCTCGTAATGCCCGTCTTTATATACAAGCTGGTTGTTCACGACTTTTCTTTTATTAAGTTCTATTGTCTCTCTGAACGGATAGTACACGGGCTCCTGAATTATCACGCTCTCTCCGGGCTGCGTAAAAGCTCTGACCGCTATTGCGATAGCGTACACGATTCCGGGCACTACAGTATTCCAATCTTCTTCCACCTCAAAGCCGTGTCTTTTGCTGTACCAGTTTGATACTGCCTTTTGGTAGTCTTCCTTTGGATCTGTATATCCGAATATGCCGTGATCCACTCTTGCTTTAATATCATCTAGAATTTCGTCGGGGAGCTTAAAATCCATGTCCGCAACCCAGAGCGGAAGCAGATCGTCGCGCCTCCTTCTTTCCATTCCAAAATCATATTTAAGGCTGCTTGTTCCATGCCTGTCTGTCACTTTATCAAAATCGTATTTACTCACGATAAGTACCTCTTTTTAAATTGAGACCGCTCATCATGTATGATGACAAGCGGTCTCCCATTAGTCCGTTCAATAATATAATTGTATGTTGATCGCTTTGTGGAAATGACCACCGGCGGTCTGTTAGTACATTTATAATGTGAATGATATACGAATTGCTCCATAACTATCGTCATTTTCGCAATTCTACAAACTGACGCCTATATCATTCAGTTCGCAAAAAGAGGTGTTGAAAGGTATCTGTCACCTGAGTCGGGAAGAAGCACTACGATGTTCTTTCCCTTGTTCTCTTCTCTTGCGGCAACGATTGTTGCTGCCTTAAGAGCTGCACCTGATGAGATACCTACAAGGATACCCTCTGATACTGCGAAGTTCTTGCCTTCTGCAAATGCATCATCGTTCTCGATTGCGATAACTTCATCATAAACTTTTGTATTAAGTGTCTCAGGAACGAAACCTGCACCGATTCCCTGAATCTTGTGAGGTCCTGCTTCACCCTTTGAAAGAACGGGGCTTGTAGCGGGCTCAACTGCAATAACCTTAACGTTAGGATTCTGCTCTTTGAGATACTCGCCTACACCTGTAATTGTTCCGCCTGTACCGATACCTGCGATGAAGATGTCAACCTTTCCGTCTGTCTGATCCCAGATCTCAGGACCTGTTGTTGCTTTGTGGATTGCAGGGTTTGCAGGGTTAACGAACTGTCCGAGAATTACTGAACCTTCAATCTCTTTTTCAAGTTCTTCTGCCTTGGCAATCGCTCCCTTCATACCCTTTGCGCCTTCTGTAAGAACGATCTCAGCGCCGTATGCCTTAAGAAGATTTCTTCTCTCAACACTCATCGTGTCGGGAAGTGTAAGGATTGCTTTATATCCCTTAGCTGCTGCTACTGCTGCAAGTCCGATACCTGTATTTCCGCTTGTAGGCTCGATGATTGTTGCTCCGGGCTTAATCTTTCCGCTCTTTTCAGCATCCTCTATCATGCTAAGAGCTACTCTGTCTTTTACAGATCCGGCAGGATTCAAATACTCAAGCTTTGCAAGGAGTGTTGCGTTTGTTACTCCTGCCTTCTTGCTATATCCGTTAAGTTTAAGAAGAGGTGTTCCTCCGATAAGTTCCAATGCGCTTTCTTTAATATCTGCCATGATTCATTTCTCCTTTATATTTCATTTTTATTTTGGTTCGTGTTTGTTTTGATGATTGAATCATATCATACGAAGTGAATAGCGAAAATTAAAGAATACTTATAGCGGAGTATAAACTTTGCTTATTACAATAAATGATCCAATCAAAAAAGCCTCAAATGCGCATGGATACTGATGTGAGCATTTGGGGCGATTGTATATGTGTTTATTTTTTCATTAACATATCTTGATTTAACAGTTTAAAACCCAGTATTTACGCCATTTCTCGTTATAAAAAAATTGACAATGCCCGCCAATTGTATTATTATTCCTTAGTCACACCGTATCTTAAGTGATCTATGTAATGGAAAAAGCATTAAGGAGGTTCAAAGTATGAACAGAGAAGAACTTATTGAGGCAATCTCTACGGAGGCCAATCTTACAAAATCAGCATCAGATAAAGCAGTTAAAGCTTTTATCGAAGTAGTTTCAAACGAGCTTGCAAATAAAGGTAAAGTTCAGATCGTTGGATTTGGAACATTTGAGACAACAGAAAGAGCTGCAAGAGTCGGACAGAACCCCCAGACAGGTGAGAAGATCGATATCCCGGCTTCTACAGCACCTAAATTCAAAGCAGGTAAAGCTCTGAAGGATATTGTTAACGCTTAACAAATAATGCTTTTAAAGCCGGAAATCATCAAGATTTTCGGCTTTAATTTTGTCACAAAAAATATAAGGAGCACATCTTAACATCATGAAAAAAATAACACTATCTATAATCTTTCTTATGTCAGCTACGATATTAGGTTGCACCCCTATTACAAACACTCGTCAGGCTTTATCCGATGATTCTTCTACATCTATCGCCTGCAAAGCCGCAACCGATCAGCTTAAAGATGGTTTACCCCAAAACGTTACTATTGCTCCTGATTCTTATGAAGATGCGTATTCAGAAGTTCTTGATCGGTGTTTTTTTGCTCTTAAGAATCCGGAACGCATCAATGATTTCAGTTCAAATTGCTACAATGATTGCTGGATGAGGGTTTATGTAAAAGAACAAGATGATATCGGCTCCCCTCTTGATTACGCGGGATATGAATTTATTGATTTAAACAACGATGGCATAAAAGAACTCCTCGTCGGTAATCTTTCTGATGATAACAAACTTGATAAGATGATATACGCTGTTTATTCACTTCAGCATAACATACCAAAAGAGTTAGCGGAAAGTTATGACTATCACTCGTTTTCAGGAAAAAACTACGTATATCTTTGCACCGGAAATAAACTTATTACTGAAAAAAGCTACAAACCAACTGGTAACAAAGCAAAAGAAGTTTTTAAATTAAGCATATCCGAAAACGGCTTAAGTACAGAAATTATTGATGGCTATACTGCAGAAAAAAATAATGATGGTACTTTTACATATAAAAAAATCGACGCCAGCGAAAACGAAACAATAATTCTTGAAAGTGAATGGAAGAAGGCTGTATCCGAGTATGAATCTCAAAAGATACAACCTGATTTAATACCATTTTCGCAATATGTTCCCAAAAACTCTGAAGGTTATTATGATGATGGCGATGGTGATGACTTTCATGAGGATCAGTGGATATTTGGGAAAGGTTTTTCCTCATGGAAAGAGGGATATATGGCCTGTGTGAATGATAATTCCTATATAAGCGGGGACAGTTATTCACTAATAAATATTGATGATGATGACATCCCTGAACTTGTAACGGCTTATATTATTTTTTCATATCATGACGGAATTGTAACAGCTTTTTCTCATTTTGATACTTCTTCAGGCTGGTCATATATCGAAAAACAAGGTCTTATATTTATCGACGGTGGAAGGCAAGGAATATATTATGACCTTGTTTATTCCCTTTCAGAGGGAAAATGGAAATGCATATTTTCAGGAAACGAATGTGCAAATGATCCGTACAATTGGGATGACTTTCACTATAGCATAGACGGCATTGAGATTGATAAACAAAGCTATTATGAAAAACTGAACGAAATATATAACCAAAATTCATCTACACAATCATCATCCCAAGCCTATTATGATAACAAAGAAGAGATTCTTGAATATTTATCCCACTAACCGTAAAGCCGGAAATCATCGCGATTTCCGGCTTTATATTTTTTATGCCCTTAATTTCTTTATTGTAAATATACCGCAGCCTGTGAGCATTGAAAGTATGCCGACGCATGCCACAATGCTAACGCAATATTGTAGGCAATCTCCTGAATTGATAACATTTATCATTTAAAAACTTATTATTTAGGCTTATTATTTAGGCCACAAATCATAATTGCTACTATAATGTCAATTTATTGAGATTTTCACCGTATAATGCTATAATAATAGCAATAAAAAGCATAGTCATATAAAACGAGGATACCATTATGGATTATACAAATTATTTATGGGATACGCCGTCTGATGTTGCCCTTAGATTGGCAAATAAGATCAAAAGCGTTAGAAAAAGGAAAAAGATTACACAAAAACAACTTGCCGGAAGAAGCAATGTAAGTTATGCCACTTTGCGCAAGTTTGAGAAAACCGGACAGATTTCGCTTGAATCTTTTATAAAACTGACTATGGAGCTTGGACTGATACAAGAAATAAACAATTTATTTTCCGAACCTGTTTACACCAGTATTGAGGAGGTAATAAATGCAAGTAAATAAGACTCTGGATGTTTATTATCATAGTCAACATGTTGGCACTCTTGCCGAAACTCCCGATAAAAGAATTGCATTCCAGTATGACAGCGAATGGCAAAAAAATGGTTTTTCCATCAGTCCTTTTTCGCTTCCGCTTCGAAATGATGTCTTTGTACCCAATGAAAGATCACTGGATCGTTTTGGCGGACTATTCGGAGTCTTTGCTGACAGTCTTCCCGATAGTTGGGGGCACTTACTTTTAGATAGGTACCTGGAATCAATTGGCATAAAAAGAGGCGAAATAACCACGTTGGAAAGACTTGCATATGTCGGAAAAAGTGGTATGGGCGCCCTTGAATATATGCCGTCAAAAGAGGCCGATTTTGATTACAAGAATGCAGGTTTAGACTTCGATACAATAGCAAAGGAATGTGCAAATATTCTATCGTCCAAAAATTCCGACCAATTAGATATTCTGTATAAAATGGGGGGATCAAGCGGAGGAACCCGCCCAAAAATACTTCTTTCCGAAGACAACAGGGAATGGATAGTGAAATTTCCTTCAAAAAACGATCCCGACACAAGCGGCAAATGTGAATATGATTACTCTCTATGTGCAAAAGATTGCGGAATATCTATGACTGAAACGGATCTTATTCCTTCCTCGGTATGTGATGGATATTTTAAAACAGAAAGATTTGATAGAAAAGATAACGAAAAAGTATTCATCATAACATTTGCAGCCCTCTTGGAAGCGGATTTCCGTGCTCCATCTTGCGATTATGAAACCTATTTCAAATTAGCAAGAGCACTTACAAAAGATGCTGAACTTGATAAAGAACAACTATATAGAATTATGTGCTTTAATGTTGCCACACATAATAGAGATGACCACACAAAAAACTTTTCATTTATACATACAGATTTACAAGGCTGGAATTTAGCCCCAGCATATGACCTTACATATAGCGATACCTATTGGGGCGAGCATACAACATCTGTAAACGGCAAAGGCCGGGAAATAACCAAAGCCGATATCGTTACAATCGGATCAGACGCCGGATTACCCGAGAAATTCTGTACTGATTGTTATGATGAAATAAACTCCAAGGCAAAAGTTTTGGACAAATACCTTATTCCAAACCAAAACAATAAGGAACATATACCTTTTAGAGAACGTATCTCTGAAATATCTATCTAAAAATAAATCAGATATACATACAATAATTGCTTGCTAATAAAAAAATAGCTGTCGTTCTAGGTGAATTATTCAATCATCCGAAACGCCAGCCTATTTTTTTATCTCTTTTCAAGCGCTTCGATCACAAGTTCATTGAATTCATCACAAGGCATTGATGAACCGTCTGATGCTACAACACTGTCATACGATATCTTGCCGTTATAGTTGGCATAATCATTCCTCAATATCTGCTCGATTAGTTTAATAATTTCATCTCTCTCATTATAATGATATATATATATGGCCGTTGTCACATCGCTTAGAAGACGAACCATTTCTGGTGAGATATCCTTCGTAGTATAAATCTTACTGTCCTTAAAAATCATTTCGCCGACAGGTCTCCATGTAAGGTCTTCAAGCCGATCTGCACTTTCTTTTGATGCTACAAGATCAGTGTATTTACGTCCGAGTTCATTTAAATCAATTAAACCGTAAGCGTCACCATGCCAGTAACCATCATCGAAATACTTTAATTTATCATAATCACAATCATGTGCATCGTCATAATCCAAGAATGAATGTGTATAGTCAGCCTCATCATAATCACCGCTATACTCATTAACCTTAAAAATATTTGGCGTTCCGCCTTTCGACAAGATGTAAAGGTCCCATCCGTCTTTTCTAGCTTCAAATGCTGCAGTAATGCCTATATTCTGTATCGCCGAATCGTAATGAGTCAGCTCTGAATTCATGCCGCTATTATCGCAGTAATAAGTTATAAAATATCCGTTTCCGACATACCTTGACGGCAAAGGTCCGTATTGTTTCAACCAGCCATATGAGCCGGATTTGTTATATTTTCCATCAATCTCAGTAATGACAAAGAAAATTCCTTCCTCATTTCCGATAATAAGCTCATTAGAACCGTCATAGTCTAAATCTGCATATGTAAAAAGAAAACTCGGTCTATATATCGTACGCCATAAATCTGAAACCATATCGGTAAATTCTTTTTCAAAAAATGCACGATATCTTTTATCATCTTCTGAACAGTTAATATCGCTCACTACATCTTCTGTACTACTAATATTGCTCACTGCCTCTTCTGTACTGCTAATGTTACTCACTACATCCTCTGTACTGTTAATATCGTCCATTACATCTTCTGTACTACAAACATTGCCAATGGCATCTTCTTTTTTTCCACCACACGCTGTCAATACCAAAAGACATACCATCGACCAAATTATTTTTTTTAATTTCATAACTTTTCACCTTACCTCTCTGTATCTCCAATGTAGTTATGCGGTATTTCTTGCTTAGCCAACAACCGCAGCATTTTTTATTATATATTTCAATCTGCGATACTACTGTGAAATCTTTGTGATAATAGTTGCAATAAATTATGACTATACTGTATTTTATGATTACTTGGAATGGATTGGAGATATATGAGAACCAGATTTTTGCAATACTTTTATGCTTAGTGACTGTTACGGCGTGCGCTAAAGAGGATACAAAACAAAATGATGCGAGTGTGACAAACGCTTCTAAAACTAATGATGAAAAGCTTTATTGGTAGCGATTCTAAATGGCATTTCCTTTATACTGTTGAATATAAAGATGAACCTTATTATGACAGCGATAAAAGTTATGTAGTTCTGATTCAATTTACTGAGGACGATATTGGTTTTTCTGAAGATGCTGTATATACACTGGCAAAAGACAACTATGATACATCTGACATTGATTATGAAAATGGATATCCGGATTATAGATATGACAAATTTCCGCGTGGTGAATCTGACGATGTGTTCAAAAAATATCTTGATGAATTCAAGGATAACGATTGGCCCACACTTCCATTAAGTGACGCTGATAAAATAATCTCTGACAGAGAAAAATCGGAAGGCCTTACAGCCGAAATCAAAAAAGGCAAAACAGCGGATTGGAAAAAGCTTGATTATGAACTGACTCATTAACGAAGGACCGACGTCCCCATGTAGATACGTCGGTCCTTCTGTATATATGTTACTTTTTCATATTTGGCTTACGCCAAAAACTCCCTAAAATTTCCAAACGCGAACACGCCATTAATCATTTCAAATTTTCCAACATATCAATGAAGGTTCTGCTCTCTTCAGACTCGCTGTCCAAAAATAACCATTCAGGCTTTGATATCTGCCCTTCTCTCTCCGGCATTTTGGAAAAGATCATCTTGTAAACATAGGCGTCACGTGCTGAAAAAGTCTCATCTCCTCTTTCCTTCCAGCGACGCAAAAACCAGCCTTTTCCGGCATCTCCGTTATTCCACTCTATCACCTGATTCTGTCCATCGATGTCCACAAAAAAGTAAACATTTAGCTGTTCAATAAATCCGCTTGTCTTTGTCCAGAAATAATTGCCGTTAAACGTTATCTTATTTCCACTGTCTGTCTGAATCTCCTTCCCTTCAATCCTTGTGTCGTGAATAATTTCCTTGCTCTTTTCTGCCATGCCCATAGTGCCTAATTATACCTCTCATCATCTTAATAATTTTCTTTTCCAAACATTCGATAGTCCCTTAAAATGACGGAAAAACAAGAATATATTAACTTAATGATAGGCGCACGTTATTTGTACTGACAAGGAAAAAACTATACTGTTTCTTTATCATATTGCTCAATTTCTTTTTCACAAATATGGGAGGATAACACATCACATCTGTTATTACATTTTTATTAACAAATACCATGCTATAAATATCCGATAACCGTTGACCCACTTAACGATTAAAGTAAGATGTTTTATATACAATGTCTGTAATGGCATTTAGAAAGGAAGACAGACTATGCCGGAAAATTTAGGCAAAATTTTTTATATGGATTGGGAGTTAGACTTCCTTCACCATTTACAAAACATTCACACTCCGGAATTGGACAAAAAAATGCTTTTTTTCACCGGTTTGGGTGATAAAACTATACTTATCGCACTGTTTTTACTTGCTCTTATCATTATTCCAAAAACCAGAAAATATGGCATCCAAATGGCAATTGCCGTAGTTATCTCTGTACTGATTGTAAACGTAGGCATAAAGCCTTTTGTCAAAAGATGCAGACCTTGTTGGCTGGAACCGAACGTGCCACTGCTCATACCTGTTCCGCACGATTATTCCTTCCCATCGGGACATACAAATGCTTTTTTTGCAATGGCGACAGCACTGTATCTGAAAGACAAGAAACTCGGACTTCCGGCTCTTGCGCTTGCTTCAATCGTCGCGTTCAGTCGTATGTACTTATTTGTTCACTGGCCGACGGATGTAGTAGGAGGAATCATCACAGGTTTTGTAAGCGGCAAGATCAGCTATAAACTTACAAATCCTTTTTCCGGATTATTTAAAAAGAAAAAACGAAGAAGAAGATAATTAAACAATTACCGCATCCATAGAAGCAAAGGTAGCAAATCTGCACCTTTGCTTTTTTATATTTTATGCAATATTTTAAAAAGATGTTGACATACCTTGTCTGTCGTAGTATATTACTGTTCAGGCCAAATACTACGTTACGCGTAGTACGATAATAATAGTATGACAGTCATAGCATTTAAAGGAGACAGAATATGCCACAGGATTTAGGTACAGTTTTTTATTTTGATTGGGAACTTAAGTTCCTACACTTTTTGCAAAGCATTCATAATCCGGTATTAGATTCAATTATGCTATTTTTCACTAATTCAGGCAACATAATTATGATTTTGATACTTATATCGATTGTCTATCCAAAAACAAGACGAATCGGAATTCAATTGATTCTTGCTTCTTTCATTTCACAAATACTCATAAACGATGGATTAAAGCATCTTATCACAAGATGCAGGCCATGCTGGCTGGAACCGGGCGTGAAATTATTAGTTGACTGCCCAAACAGTTATTCTTTTCCGTCAGGACATACAAGCGGGTTCTTTGCATTAGCGACAGCAATATTCTTAAGTAATAAGAAATTCGGAATTCCGGCTCTTGTCTTTGCTTCTCTCGGTGCTTTCAGCCGTTTGTATCTTTTTGTTCACTGGCCGACGGATGTTTTGAGCGGAATTCTTTCAGGTGCTCTATGCGGTGTGCTGAGCTTTTTGATAATTGACGCACTCATCAATATTTTTAGAAAAAAAAATAAAGGATAAATAATATGAAAACAAGTTTAAGATTGACAAAGTATTTAGGTGGCATCGTTTTGGCACTCATACTGATATCTACTCTTCCCGGAATAATTGTTCAGCGAGCAAATATTACTAACAATTCTGATTCTCATTGTATCGGTATTGCTTGGACTTTACCTCATCAGAGACAGTAAGATGAAAGATGTTTATCAGACTGTAGAAAACTAAGTTTCCCAAAAACAAAGAGTACTTCTTGGAAATATCGCATAATCAAGAAGTACTCTCTTTTTTCAATTATTTCTTATCTTTCGAATGTCTCTCACCGATCTGGAAGTCATCACTGTGAGCGAACATGAAATCTACAGTAATGGGATCGTCCCCTGTAAGTTTCTTGAAGTCATCGGTATGAACGGCCATCTTGCCTTCTCTTATGGCCTGTGCGAAAGTTACCATACCGTCACTTGAGAACGGCGCTTCGCTTCCTTTTTTGAAAAGACCGTCTGTAGTTCTCGGAACTCCCATCGCATCAAAAATCTTGTAATTCTCTTCATCGGAAACCGCCTTGTAGCTTATGTTGTTGCCGGTCTCTTTGTTACCGATCTCGACAAACTTAGTGATCGTCATCAGCTCTTTTCCGTTGATGTTAAGAGTTGCATGATCATATTCGGATGCGCGGTGAAGTGCGTATGCAACGGCTTTAGCACAGTCTTTTCTTGAAATGTATGCCATAAGCCCGTCGCCCTGGCTGTTTGTAAGAGGTGCATTCGCATGTACATATGTAAAGTAATTGGTGATCATAGCTTCTGCGTACTGGGAATTACGAAGGAAGATATAATCAAGGCCTTCGCCCTTAATGTAGTTCTCAGTGTAGATATGATCAAGCTTTTCAATCGAAGGATTGGTCTCATCACCGGCATTTACAAGGGATGTGTAGATAATCTTTTTTACACCCGCTTTTTTCGCCGCATCGACAGCATTTTTATGAGCGCTCTGCCTCTTCTCACCGACAAAAGGCATAGAGATAAGAGCAAGAACATCGGCACCCTTAAATGCTTCCGCAAGCCCGTCCGGATAGTTAAAGTCCGTCACATGTGTCTCAACTCCCTGAGCTGCAAATCCCTTAAGTGAATCTTCACTGTAGCCGCAGAATATAAGATTACTCTTATCTTCCAATGTAAGCAGCACTCTCGCTGCCTCAGCGCCAAGATTTCCATCAACACCTGTAAGTAACAGTTTACCCATGAAAATACCTCCTTCTATGAAATTGTTATGATATAGGCGTTTTGAATTTTTGCCTTTATATACCCTTATATTATATCACTTAAACTTTCTAAGTTCCGAATATGCAAACGGAACCGCAATAAGCGTAGAAAGTACATCGGCACATGGCTGCGCAATCTCTACTCCTGTGATTCCAAAGAACCTTGGAAGAAGCAGTATCATTGGAAGGAAACAAATACCGTTTCTCGCAGATGCCGTAATTGAAGCCTTAACTCCCTTTCCTATAGACTGAAGCATCATATTACTCATTACAATAGGGCCTGATAAGAACAGCGTCGCGCACTGGAATCTGAGCGCCTTTACACCAACCTCCACGGCAGCTGCGTCCTTGGAGAAAAGAGCTATCAGATTCGGTGCAAAATAGAAACATACCGCTCCGAGTCCCAAAAGGAAGATTGATGCATATTTAATGCAGAAAAAGAATCCCTCTTTTACCCTTGCCGTAAGTCCTGCGCCGTAGTTAAACGAGCATACTGGCTGATATCCCTGGCCAAATCCTATAAGTGCCGAAACCATAAGCATGAGGATTCTTGTTGCAACAGACATTCCGGCAATTGCCGCATCAGCACCTATGCTTCCCGCAGTTCTGTTAAGAACGAGAGTTGCTATAGCCGCAAGTCCCTGTCTTGCAAGTGAAGGTCCGCCTCCGTTTGCTATCTCAAAGAGGTAATGCCCGTTAAGTCTGACCTTCTTAATATTAAGCTTTATATTTTCACCCTTGGTCGTTCCGATTAGAAGGACAAAAAAGCTTGTAATCTGTCCCATAACCGTTGCGATCGCAGCTCCCGTAACTTCCATGTGAAATACCATGATAAGAAGCGGATCGAGTATCATATTCATCGCAGCACCGCTCATAAGACCGATCATTGCGTAATATGCGCTTCCCTGGAATCTGAGCTGATTGTTTATAACAAACTGCGCCATCATAAACGGAGCGCCAAGCAATATGATTCTCATATACTGCTTTGTAAATGTCAAAGTCTGCGCACTCTTTGCACCAAGCGCACCGGCAATATCGGTCAGAAAAATATTTCCGATAAGAGCAAAAGCAATTCCGAGAATGATCGACAGTGCAAAACCTGTAGATGCCATCTCATCTGCTTCTTCATACTTCTCGGCGCCAAGCATTCTTGACAGATAGTTTCCCGATCCGTGTCCGCAAAAGAATCCTGCTGCCTGAATAATCGCCATAACGGTAAAAACAAGTCCTACAGACGCGGTAGCTGCGGTATTTACTTCCGGATTACTTGAAACTCTCGATACAAAGAACGTATCAGCCGTGTTATAAATTCCCGTAACCAGCATGCTTATTATGGTTGGAAAAGATAATGTCATAATAAGCTTCGGTATAGGTGTTGTGGTAAAGTATTCTCTTCTGTTTTGAGTAGACATTTAAATTAGCTCCGATATAAATTATTTCCTGCAATAAGTGCAGCAAAAAACATTATAGCACACCTTTTGCTTCTTCGAACTTCGCCTTCATGGTCGGATTGCCTCGCGTAAGCTTCTTTACACTGACATCATCAACCTTGCTGTTTGCAATCCTGAGCTGATTGTCGGAACCGAGAAGTTCTTTTTTCACCTTCTCAAGGTGCTGAATAGTCTTATCTATTTCATCGATAGCCTTGTCAAAATGATTGTGTGCTATCTCATAATTTCTTGAAAAATCATTTTTGAACTTCATCAGACTGTCTTCAAAGTTTGAAATATCAATATCCTGATTGCGGACAAGCTGAAGCTCCTGCTTGTATTCAAGCGCTGTGAACGCGGCATTCCTAAGAAGCGTAATGATAGGAATAAAGCACTGCGGCCTTACAACGTACATCTTGTCATATTTGTATGAAACATCAACAATTCCGGCATTGTAGAGTTCACTGTCACTCTCAAGAAGAGATACCAGAACAGCATACTCGCAGTTTTTCTCCTTGCGGTCCTTATCAAGTTCTTTAAAAAAGTCCTCGTTCTTATGCTTAGTCGCGGTCTCATCCATCTCGTTTTTCATCTCGAACATTATAGAGATTATCTCAACGCCGTTCTCATCACACTCTCTGTAGATATAATCGCCCTTACTTCCGCTTCTTGCATCATTATCTTTTTCAAAATATGCATTTCTGAAAGCAGTCGCACGAAGCTGGTTAAACTGTATCTCGCAGTGCTGCTCGAGCGTCTCGCCGACCATCTTTGTCGACATCTTGGTCTTTAAGTCTTTATAGAACTCGACTTCTTTCTCTTTCTGCTCAAGAAGGATCTTGCCCTTTTCTTTTTCCTGATTGAGGGCATTTTCAAGTTCGTGTTTCTCATCGTTAAGAGCATTGGCAAGCTCGTTCTTCTCTGTTTCCACTTTTCTTACGGCTTCAAGAACGGCAAGTTTTGTCTTGTCCTCAGCGCCTTTTACTTCCATGGAAAGAAGACTCTTCTCTTCAAGAGCCTTATTAAGCTGCGCTCTAAGGTCATCAAGTTCCTTTTGATGATCCTCTTTTTCCTTCTCATACTGAGCTTTGCTCTTTAATATAATCTCGTTCTCTTTTGCAGCAAGCTCAAGCTCATGCTTTTCTCTATAGTGTCTTTCAAGCTCGGAAACTCGGCTCGAAAGATCTTTTTCAAATTCTTTATCTCTTATCTGCTTCATAATGGAACCAAGTTCCGTATCGTCAACCGTAAAAGCCTGTCCGCAATGCGGGCATTTAAGTTCTGCCATATTTGCCCCCTCTCATGGAAATAAAAAAATCACAGTAATCTCTTATAAATATCAAGCATACTCTCTATCTGATACTTAAGGAGCCATGCGGCATTATTATATTCTGTAGTATACTTGATCACTTTGATAAGATCGGGATAATACCTCTCTGTTTCATTTATCATTCTGAATATCTTTTCACGACTGAGTCCCCATGACATTGTCGTAAGATTATTGCATCTGTCCATGCACTTTATGAGTGCCGCTTTAGGATTTGTCGCTATCTGATTGTAATAAGCGATCATAACCTCGTCGCGGTTTTTGCCTTTTGTATCTTCTTTTGTCAGGAGTCTGACCAGCTCTTTTGCCTCGTCTCCCACAGGAAGCTCATCGAGTCCTATCTCGCAATCTTCAACCACATCATGAAGAAGACATGCCGCAATTACCGCATCGTCGATAATGTCCATAGAAAGAGCATGGCATGCCAAGTTAAGCGGATGATATATATAGGGAACGTTAGAATGTTTTCTACTCTGACCGGTGTGCGCCTTTACCGCAAAATCAACTGCCTTCAAAGAATCAGAAAGCTTGAAATTCTTGGCCGTTGTCTTTACATAAGTTTTCATGTGCTCCCAATCGTATATCGCATCTTTTGTCTTAAACGTACCGTGCTTCTCTTCCGCAATCGCTGATACAGATACCCCGAAGTACTCAGCAAGTTTCACAAGCTTATCGGTATCAGGTTTGTACTCATCTCTCTCCCATGCAGAAACAGCCTGAAACGTAATTCCCAACGCATCTGCAACCTGATTCTGCGTGAGATCACGCTCTTCTCTAAGTTCCTTGATATTTGTTCCTATACTCATCTTTACTCTCTTTGAAAATCCTATATAAACGTTATGTGTCATGCCTTTATATTACACTTGATGTCCCCTTTATTCTAACGAGTATTGATTTAAGTTTCAATCTGTTTTTCAAGTTGAACTTGAATCCCTTGAATTGAAAATAGTGATCACAATATATATAAATATACATTTCTTAAATTTTTCTAAAATAAGTGCTATTATAGTACCATTAAGAAAAGTGAGGTTTCTATGCGAAGATTAAGAATTACGTTTAATTCCCCGGTTGTTTTGGGATTTATGTTGCTAAGTTTTGGCGTATTGGAGCTAAGCGCCTTTACAAACGGTATGACAGACCAGCTCCTCTTTATGACATACAGATCGCCACTGACGGATCCGCTTACTTATATCAGATTTTTTACACACGTACTCGGACACAGCGGTTGGGAACACTATATCAGTAATGCCTCGTACTTATTGCTTCTGGGCCCTTTGCTTGAAGAAAAATACGGTTCCAAGCCTATCCTTCAGATAATTATAATAACCGCACTTGTAACCGGACTTGTAAATTATGTCCTGTTCGTCAACGTTGCTTTGTGCGGCGCCAGCGGAGTTGTATTTGCCTTTATACTCCTTACATCATTTACAAACTTCAGACAGGGCGACATCCCTCTGACTTTTATACTTGTTACGGTTGTTTTCCTCGGACAGCAGATTCATGACGGATTGTTTCTGCAGGATGACATCTCAAACCTGTCGCATATCATAGGCGGTGTCATCGGTGCCATCATCGGATATAATCTAAACAGAGACGATTATTATTAAAAAAAGGCTCAATGCTACAAAAAGGGAAACGCCGTTTTGAAACGTTTCCCTTTTTTATTATCCACTTTTTTTCTTTGAATGCTTCACGGAATTGTTATCCTGAGATTCCGGATTGCCTTCTTTTTTACCCCCGCTATGAGCTCCCATAGCGCTGACATCAATCTCAGAACCGTCGATAAGTGCAGCTGAATCTTGCTTCTGCTCTTCATCCGTAGAAGGTATCGTTCCGTCAAGCTGCCCCTTGATGCTTTCAGCTCTTAGCTTCACCGCTTTATACAATGTTTCACATGCCGTCTTATACTCATCATAGCTGTAAAACGCTGTCGGATCTTCTTTAACAAGTGCATCTATTTGGCTTCCTATCCTGTTATAGGTTTCTTCGAATCTTCCTCCGTCAACATATTCTTCCGTGAGTTTTCTCAGATACTCGTGATACTTTTCAAGATATTCCTCATTTTCCAATAATGTGTCAAAAAAGTCGGTTCCCGAAAATGGAGTATCTATCGCATCATTTACCATCTCAGTTCCTTTATCGCTGTCTTCTCCGCCTCTTCCCATGGATGACATACCGCCAAATGATAGATTATAATCCCACGGAAAAAGATTAAGCTTTCCGTCATGCTCATAAAGGTAATAGTTATGCGCCATATTCCCTGACAGACTGTCCATATTTACCGCAAAAGTATGCACAGCCATGTATTTAAGAATATTGTCTACATCAAGGTATTTCTCTATGTCGTTTCCTTCGCTTATATTCTTAAGTGCCGTAACCACTCTCAGGTGGTCTCCATCTGACGTCTCTGTTATCTCGCCGTCCCATATCACCGAGTAACTGTCAAGATTGTCATCGATGTAATTTAGATTTGCACCGCCATTGTTTCCGGTATGCCCGTCGCCAGCCTTTCCTTCCGGAGGTGATGGCATATTGGCAGGATCAAAGCCTTCCATGTCAGGCATTTGTGGAGGTGCTCCGGGGGTATCGCCCTCCATGTCCGGCTTGTCCTGCGGATTAAAATCGCCATGATCCGGCATTCCACCACTCGGACCTTGTTGCGATTTTGCTCCCTGTTCTTGTTTGTATCTATCTCCGCCTCCACCGCCCATCCCCATACTTTCGGGTTTATAAAGCTCTCCGTTCTGAGTTCCGTAGTTTCGGAGCAAGAAGCTTTCTTCAACAGCTTCCAATGCAAGATATACACCCTTGTACTCACCGTTTAGTGATATCGATGCGTAATTGTACAGCGGTGATGCTGCTCCGATAAAGTTGAACATGTCATATACGATCGCCTCTTTCATATTGGTGGCGTCAGCGTAGTTATTATTGAGAATAAGCTTATCAAGTCCAAAGCATGTCTGCCCTTCCATAAAATGACCAAATTCCAGCTTAAAACTGTATCTGTCGGTATCAGGATCCCTTGCTACCGATGAAAGAGATGTATTTCCTTTTGGACGTATAGCAACATTCTTAAATGTCGTTCCGCATATCTCGACATCACAGGAGTAATATTCCTCGGACATTGCATTTTCCAACATCTCATTCCATTCTTCTTCGTCCATCTTGATGTTTACGCTTATAACTTCATTTGTATCAAAAAGCTTGCTTGGGTATTCCATTAAAATGTTTGCATTCTCAGCATATTTATCACTTCGTCCCACGACTATTCCTGCGAGCACGCATATCACTACAGCCATGGCCATGATGATCACCACAATCTTATTAATATGCTTGTTTGTAACCATAACAGGATCCTCCTATCGATTTTTAACTCATGTACTCGCCGTTAAATGCAACAAGCGTAGCACTCGTTACACCATCAACCTCATTTACCCGATTAACAAAACCTGTTGCCGCATTTTTTGTACGTATCTCAACTGTAAACTCGATTCCATCGTCGGTAACGGTCTTAGATTTAACGATATACTTATTCGTTTCTTTTTTTATAATGCCGTATGCCTTTTCTTCGGCCCTCTCATCGTAACAATCTACGATAAGTATGTATGGCACATTTGAAACCTTTTTATTTGCAAACAAAGCAAGAATAATCCCGATTATTGCGGATCCGACCACTGCAAGGGGAATCATTCCGGCTCCGACCACTATACCTGCCGCAAGTGCCCAAAACAAAAATACTATTTCCATGGGCTCTTTTATTGCTGTACGGAAACGTACAATCGAAAGTGCGCCGACCATACCGAGTGAAAGAACAACATTTGACGTAACTGCCATTATCACAAGGTTAGTCACAAGCGTAAGTCCTACAAGAGTCATTGCAAAACCGGTTGAATACATAACTCCGTTAAATGTCTTTTTATAGATCAAAAAGATAAACAATCCTATCGCCAGCGCAAAGCCCATTCCTATCAGTGTATCTGCAACCGAAAACTGTGTTACGTTTTCCAAAAAACTTGATTTAAATATATCGTTAAATGACATTATTATTTCCTCCTACAAATGAACAAATTATTGTCCGGAAATTTTTATCCGAATCTCCTGCACACTCCGTATTTTGAAAATGACTGCCGTGTCATGCCGTTGACCTGTATAAGATCCTGTATTACCGCCGGCAAGAATGCATCATATTTTACTTCCAGTATCATATCCTCCGGGTTATCCGTTGCGCTTATATCAATAACATTCTCTGTAAGAAATTCCCTGTTAAAAAGAGTTGTTCTTATCCTTGAATCAAACGTAACCCTGACATTTCCAGGCTTGTATATATACGGTTCTCGCACATATGACACCAAAACTCTCGGAACGAGCCTTTGATATCTCATCTTTGTGTACAGCTCTTTTACAAGCTCATGCGGACTGTCCTTCATAAATTCCAAATCTCCTTCAAGTATCTTCCTGCACTCGCTTTCGGTAATCCTTGCATCATATTTAAGGCACAGCTCATTGATCTTCATCTTCTTTTCAAGTGTTATAAAAGAAAAATCATCATTGTAATACCTGATTCTAAATTTCTCACGTTTCTGTATTCCGTCTATCTTCTCTCGCAGCGCCTTGTCATCGCTATTGTCAAAATAAATGCTTCTGATCTGATAAAGGCCTTCAGAATCTGTATGTGGATCGGAGCTCATTATATTTTGAAGACGCTTTCGCATCGCTATGTATTCAGAATAAGAAATACTGAATTTGAGCTCATGTCTGTAATGCTTTTCCACTACTCTTTCTCTCCTTTCCTCATCCTCTTGAAGCCATAATAATTTCCCAACCTGAAATGAACCTGAAAAAAAGAGAAGTCTTTTTTCGACTTCTCCTTTTCAAGTAGATCAGATTTTAACTTTTATTGTCATTGTTTTGCCAGCCGGACAATCTGCGCTTATCGTGCCACCGTGTGCTTCTGCTGCCGCCTTTGCGATTGCAAGTCCGATACCGTTTCCGCCCGTCTGCGTACTTCTTGACGCATCCGGTCTGTAGAAACGATCAAACAGCTTCTCGGTATCAGGTATCGGACTTAAATCGCATGTGTTGAAAACCTCAATAACTACCTTGTTTTTCTTTTTATAAACACTGAATCTGATATCTGCATTTGGATTCGAATATCTTATCGCATTATCAAGCAGCACCGACAGCATCTGATGAATTGCCGCTTTGTCTCCGTACAGATTTACATCATCCTTAATATCCACAAAAAAATTCTTTTCACTTGCCTTAGCCTGTGCCTCAAATATCTCCGCTACTTCCCATGCTACAGCGCTAAGCGAAAAATGTTCCTTGTCAGGAAGCGGAATATCTTCATCAAGCCTTGAAAGCTGAACAAGCTCGCTCACAAGCTTACTCATTCTACCGGTCTGCTTCCTGATATTATCCAGCCATTCGTCATCCTCACGTTCCATGCTAAGGACATCCAGACTTGTACTTATTGACGTAAGCGGAGTTTTCAATTCATGGCTTGCATCCGTGATAAACTGCTTCTGCCTTCTGATATTGTTTGCAATCGGTCGTATCGCCCTGTTTGAGAAAAGAACTACCAATATAAATACCAGTATAAGACTTTCAATTGAAACCACAATCGTCAATGACCTTAATGTACGCATAAACTGTAACTCTCTCATAGAATTAAGGAAGACGATCATCGTGAAATCTCCCGATCTTATTTTTCTGAATCTGAATTCTTTTATATATCCGCGATCTTTTTTGCCCAAATTAACCTGTTCTGCAAGTTGCTTAGCTCCCGAGGCATCAACTGAAGCAACAAAATCAAGCGAAGTTGACATTACATTGCCGTCCTCATCAAGCCGCGCGACAAAGAAACGCGTCATATATCCTGCTTCCGCATCCGGTGAACCTCTAAAAGGGCCATCCGGAGGAGCCTGCGGTCCGGGAACAGCCTGATTGTCGCCGCCCCCCGGCTGTCCGTTATTCATTCCGGGATTCGGCGGCTGTGGCTTTTTCTCCTCAAATTCATAGATAGTCATAATTGTTTCATCAAGGCGCTTTGTTACAGCTCTGTAATTGATAAGATTTACAAGAAATGCAACCATAAGTATTACTGCCAAAAAAGCCGCCATAGCTGCGATTATCATACGGCAACGCATTCTTTTCAGCATGAGGTCACCTCCAGGGCATATCCGATGCCACGCATTGTCTTTATTTCCACATTTGCCTTAATCTGCCTTAACTTCTTTCGCACATATCCTATGGTAGTCCATACCACGTCTATGTCGGATTCCGTATCATAACCCCATATTTTTTCCATCAGGTGCTCTGTTGAGAATGCCTGCCCCGGATGAAGAACAAAGAGTTCCATAAGTTGGAACTCCTTATTGGTAAGCTTGACGCTCTTTTTACCTACACTTATTTCGTACTTATTGCTATCGAGAACTATATTTCCGATACTCTGAACAGAATCCTTGTAATTCTCGCTGCGGCGTCCCAATGCCTTAACTCTTGCTATCAGTTCACTTGTAGCAAAAGGCTTCGGTAAATAATCATCGGCTCCCGCTTCAAGCCCCGCAACTCTGTCCTCTATCTCAGCTTTGGATGTAAGGAGCAGAACCGGCGTCCTAATTCCGTTCTGTCTTATAAGCGACAAGACTTCAATCCCGCTCTTTCCGGGCATCATAATATCAAGAACGATCACTTCATACGAACCTTCTTGTATATAATCCCACGCATCATCTCCGTTATGCACAATATCTACGGAGTACATTGCTTTCTCCAGCAATATCTTAAGCGCCTTCGCTGTCGCAACCTCATCCTCTGCAATCAAAATACGCATATACGTCACCTCAAACAAAATCGTTTTTCCGATATATTGTCTATAAAACTATAATATGATGCGATTGAAAAAAGGTCAAAACAGCATGTATGTAGAAAGTTCTGCTTAACAATATAATGATATGTATACTGATTAATGCTATTATAGAAGCGATGTTGATACGAAAAACAGCTTAACCATAACATATACTCAGACTGGAGGAGAAAAAGTGCTTAAAAATAAGGCAACTAAGATTGTAGTATCATTAGCAGGTTTATTATGTATGGGATCTTTGTTCTGCGGATGTGGCAACACCATTGGAATGGCAACATCCACAAATAGTTACAACAATGAAAAAGTATTGGCGAAAGACAGCAGCAGCTACAATTATTGGGAAAAAGAAGGAACGGCAGACGAAACAAGCGCCGATATAAACTTCTTCTTTTCAGGAAATGATGTAATCTGGAAAATTGATAGCGAAAAAGACACCGATCTTCAGTGCTCCTACGACATAAATATCTCTTCCGGAAAGTTTAAAATAATAGAGGTTACAGACGACAAAAACATCGTAACCCTTTGGGAAAACACTGACAGCAGCGAAAATAGTGGCAATTTCCCCATTTGCTAAATATGAGGTTAATCCACCACTTTGAAAAAAATTGCACTTTCGAAACATTATTTCATTTTTATGCGCATATTGTCCAAAAAGAAATCATTAATTCCAACAAGTAATTAGTTCATTTGTGGAAAAATTGAAAATTTTATTAAATAGATTTCTTTATGATGAAGCGTATGATATAAATATATCGATTGGTTTTTTTGTTCATATTTGAGAAAAGAGGGATTAGAATGGCAGAAGTAAGTAATAGTAATAACTCTACTATGTTATCACAAGAAGAAATAGATAAGCTTATTAAAAAATTAGAAGAAGAAAAAGAAAATAATGCATGATAAAAGGGGCTGTCGTTTTAGATGATTACTTAGGAGGATTCATCTAAAGTGACAGCCCCTCTAACTTTGTAGAAAGTATATGGGGAGTATGACTTTATTGCGCAGAAATGCTTTAAAAAGTCATACTTTATTGTTTCCTAAGAGATTAAACACATCCGATATATTACGTACTAACTTAGTGCGACAGCTCCTTTTTCTTGTTTTAGTGTATTATATCTACATATATTGATAGATTCAATGACAGGCCGGTCAGATCCGAGTATCCATCCGGAAATGTGCAGTTCTCGGACGAGCAGACAAAGCATGAAACGATAAAAGCAAGAACCTGCTGACTTTTTTGAACAAAGTGAAAGGAAGCAGGTTCTTGCTTTTGAGTTTACATGATTTGCTGCGCAGCCGAACACAAACATTTCCGGATGGATACCGGATCAGAACGGCCGTCATAAATACCTCAAATTATAATGCCGAATATCCAAATCCGTTGCAGATCGCATCGACGGGAATTCCGTTTTTGCACATAGGACAGGAATCCTGTGGAGCAGTCGAATAATCCGGAAGATCACGTATCGTAAACAACGCGCGGATCGGAATATTCTCAATCTGGGTGGCCAAAGAAAAGATAGCCGATATTCCCACAATTTCCCCTTTATAAAATCTTATGGACTCAAGCGCACTCTTCAATGTTCTGCCGGTTGTTGCGGAATCGATGAGAATAAGCACCTTCTTTTCATTTATCATGTGCTGATTATTCTCACGAAACATTATCTGACCGTTGACATTGTACTCCGGAGCCGTAATATACATGGATTTATGCGAATTCATGGATAGTATGCCCGCTTCAGTCAGCTTATTGGCCATGTATGAGCCAACCACTTCCATTCCGTCAAGACACAGGATCGTATCGATAACATCGGAAGACATGTACATCTCAGCAAGCGATTCACCGGCCGCACGAGCCTCTTTCATTCTTGCTTTGGTATCACACAGATCAATATAGTAATTAACATGGGAATTTGGGGTTATGAAATGCCCCTTTGTATAACGAAGAATTACGTCAGTATTTCCGGTGTATTCAAGTTTTTTGTATCCTTGCATGCGTACCCTCCTATGAGCCCATCGGCAAACAACAAAACAACCTAAATCTTATTACCATATTTACTTACAATACCATTATAATTTATATCTTATATCAGATGCAATTATAGCCTCTATTAATAAGGATGTTTTCAACCTGTGCAATGTCGTCTGTATGGATCACCATAATAGGAAGACCTGAATCACGGTTAAAAGAAAGATATGTGTAATTTACGTTTATATTGCTGTCAAATAAGGTCTTTAAGATCTTATCCAAAGATCCGACTTCATCCTGACACTCAACGGCAAGAACAGGAGTTGTCTTGCAAATGTAGCCTTCGCTGCTGAGTACTTCGATGCTCTTTTCAGGATCTGAAACAACCATTCTTATTATTCCATATTCTGCAGAATCATTGGTTACCGATCCAAGAATATTGATTCCGTTTCTGCAAAGAATACCTGTAACATTCTGTAAGCATCCTTTTTTATTTTCTGCATAGATAGATATTTGCTTTAACATATAATTGCTCCTCTTCTGCTTGATTATGCATGTATTCTAACATTGCACTTTATTATTGTCCAGTGTAAAAGAACTCCTTCACTCCTCGTATTCACTGAAAAAACATTTCGCTATCATATAATAAGAAAAACGAGGCTACAAGCATTATATAGCCTCGCTTATCGTAAATTTATTAACCTTCGCCCTCTTCAAAAGCTTTGTTCACCGCTCTCAAAACATCCGAAGTATTAAACGGCTTAACGATAAAGTCTTTTGCTCCCTTTTTTATTGCCAGGACTATCATTCCTTCATATTTCTGGTCGGAACACATGATAACACGTGCTTTTGGATCGTATTTCCTCACAGCGACCAATGCATCTATCCCGTTCATCTTAGGCATATTTATGTCAAGAACCATAAGATCGGGATTCTTTTCTTTATACATATCGACTGCTTCGTCCCCGGTAACGGCTTCGCCTACAATATGATATTCTTCGGAGCTAAGCGCATTCTTTATCATCTCTCTGAATAATGCTGTATCATCTGCTATCAATACCTTCTTCATAACGTGGTCTCCTTTATTTGAAACATCAACGAATTGGCACGATTTGACTTTTGACACCTATATCATATGATATACGGATTGCTCCATGACTTTCGTCACCTATATCATATATATATTATGTCTACAAAAACGTACATTTTTCAAATAAAATATTGATAAATATAGCACGATTTTTCAGCTTATTTTTTGTTGAGTCTGGCTAAATCCGCCTGTCTTATACGGGCTCTGCTAATCTTTCCGCTGCTTGTCCTCGGAAGTTCTTCAACAAACTTTATTATTCTGGGATACTTGTATATAGCAACACGCTTTTTTACAAATTCCTGAATCTCGGTTCCAAGTTTTCCGGTATCTTCAACACCCTCTTTTAGAATGATGCTTGCCTTTACGACAGCTCCTCTGTTTCTTGAAGGAAATCCGGTGACGGCGCACTCAAATACCGCAGGATGGCACATTATAACATCTTCAACTTCAGAAGGTCCGATTCGATAACCGCTTGATTTTATAACATCATCATTTCTTCCTATGAAAAAGAAATGACCACTCTCATCCATTATTGCCTTATCCTTTGTATGATATACTCCGCCGCGCCATACTTCCTTATATAAGGCTTCATCGCCAAGATACCCTTTGAAGATACCTATAGGTCTTTTGCCCTCATCGGGAATAATGACTATCTCACCTTCTTCGCCGACAGCAACAGGCTTATTATCCTCATCTACCAAAGCCACATTGTATAGCGGTGAAGAAATACCGATAGAGCCCTTAACCTGCTCTTTTCCGGCAGGAGTGCATATCTGAAGTGCAGTCTCCGTCTGGCCGAATCCTTCACGAATACGGATTCCCGTCATGGCAAAAAACTTCTCCGCAACTTCCTCAGGCATAGGCTCACCTGCGGTTGTTGCAGTATGAAGGTTGCTAAGGTCGTACTGCGAAAGGTCTTCCAAAATAAAATACTTATATATTGTGGGAGGAGCGCAGAATGTATTTATCTTTTCCTCCGAAATAAGCTTAAGCAGGTCGGTTGCATAGAACTGCTCATAATCATAGACCATTATGGCCGTTCCCATAAACCACTGTCCGTAGAGCTTACCCCACGCGGACTTGGCCCATCCGGAATCTGCAACAGTCAGATGAAGACCGTCATATTCAACACCGTGCCAGCATTTTGCTGTATATATGTGTGCGATTGGGTAGGAGAAATCATGTATCACCGCTTTGGGTGCTCCGCTTGTACCTGATGTAAAATAGTAAAGCATATTATCATTTACATCGGTCTCTATCCTATCAAGCTCTGCAGACGCATCTTCCATGATCCTGTCAAAAGAAACAGTGTTCTTATAACTGTCTCCGACTACGATCTGAATGACGTCTTTGCCCGAAACTGCGCGCTCCACTTTATCACAGATCTGTTCCGAATTGACACAGATCACTGCCTTTGCTCCGGAAATTTCAATTCTTTCCTTGATGTCCTCCGACGATACCATGTGTGATGTCGGTATTGCTACGGCACCAAGTTTATGGATTGCAAGTATGCTTATCCAGAATTCGTAGCGTCTTTTCAAAAGAAGCATTACCGGATCTCCACGCTTTATTCCAAGTGCGCTTAAAGCGTTTGCCGCCTTGTTTGTAAGGATCTTAAGATCTCCGAACGTAAATCTTGTATCTACGCCGTCCGTGCTCCTGTGAACCATAGCAAGCTTATCCGGACATTCATCGGCAAATTTATCAATCACATCATATGCAAAATTGAAATTATTGTCACAGGTGGTTTCAATACCTACTATATTTCCGTCTTTGTCACATTTTTCCTTATAGTATCTTTGATATATGTTAGTCATATTTGCCTCTAATATCCGACTCTTCTGAATTTTTCATACCTTAGATCCGTAAGCGTATCGATATCCGTATCCATCAACTTCTTGAGTTCCGCATATATGTCGTTTTCTAAGTTTTCAAAAGCATCATTGCTACAAATCTTATCTATAAGTCCCAGTTTGTACAGCTTATCAGCCGTAAGGTTCAGTGCATCCGCGACCACATCCGCTTTTTCTGTGCTCTTCCATAAGATATTCGCACAGCTCTCCGGTGATACCACGCTAAAGTACGCATCATCCAGCATCCAGACTCTGTCCGCGTGCGAAAGAGCAAGTGCACCGCCGCTTCCGCCTTCTCCTATCACGATTGATAAAATAGGCGTTCGAAGATCCGACATCTCATAAAGATTCTCGGCTATGGCTCTTCCCTGCCCGCGCTCTTCGGCGTCCACACCGCAAAATGCACCCGCCGTATCAACAAAGCACACTATCGGTCTGTGGAATTTTTCCGCCTGCTTCATAAGCCTCAAAGCTTTCCTGTATCCCTCGGGATGAGCGCTTCCGAAATTGTGAGCTATTCTGTCCTCGGTATTTTTGCCTTTTTCAATCCCGATAACCGTTACAGGCATATCTTTTATCATTCCTATACCTGCTATAACAGCCCCGTCATCACCAAAATATCTGTCACCGTGAAATTCAATAAAATCGCCGATAACAGCATTCATATAATCGATTGCCGTGTGCCGGTTGTCACTCCGCGCACCGAGCACAATATCATAATCTCTCATATCTTCCTCTTGTATTTACTCAGACACTATGTATCTTGAGTATCTTTTCAAGGTAATCCCTTTGCTTGTCTCTTGTTACGATGTCATCTATAAATCCGCACTCCAGAACTCTCTCTGCCTTCTGGAATCCTTTGGGAAGCGCCCTGTTAAGAGTTTTCTCAACAACCCTGGGGCCTGCAAATCCTATTCTTGCTCCGGGTTCTGCAAGCGTTATGTCCGCAAGCATCGCAAAGCTTGCATCAACACCGCCTGTCGTCGGATTGGTCAAAAGAGCTATATACAGATTTCCTGAATTATTATGTCTTTTAACCGCAGCAGAAACCTTGGACATCTGCATAAGAGAGATCATCCCCTCCTGCATCCTCGCTCCGCCCGAAACGGTGACTCCGATAACCGGAAGATTATTCTCCGTAGCATATTCAAAAATACTTGTGATACGCTCTCCCACAACAGCTCCCATAGAACCCATCATAAAATTTGCATCCATTGCAAAAATACATGTCCTGTATCCGCCAATTGTTGAAACTCCGCAGATAACTCCCTCGTTCTCACGGCTCTTTTCCCTTGCTGCCTGGAGCTTACTGTCATACTCCGGAAAATCAAGGATATTTCTCGATTCAAGATCTCCGAACAATTCTACAAAACTTCTTTTATCCGTGAGCATCAGTATTCTGCGTCTTGCTCTTACAGGAAAATAATATCCGCAGTTCGGACATACAAAATTATTTTTTCTTATCTTGGCTACGGCTGTTTCCTTCTGACATCTCTTACAGGTAACCTTTCTGCTTCTGTGCTTTACATCGCCGTATTCAAGCTCATTATTTGCTTTTAAAAAAAGACTTTTTAATTCCATAGTTTACAAAACCTTCTGACATATTCCCGTGTCATAGTTACCAACTACAAACTTTACATTGTCCATGAATTTCATGTGCATTTCTCTGTTGTTGTCAATTCCGACAAGCACAAACTCAGAGAGTGCGCTCTTCATCTTACGGATCGCACCGTCTCTCGTATCTGCACAGACAATAAGTTTTCCGAGCATGGAATCATAGAACGGCGTTACTTCATAGCTCTGGTAAAGCGCCGAATCAAATCTGACATCCACACCTCCCGGTATATGAAGAAGCTCAACCTTTCCGGTAGACGGCTTAAAGTCCACTGAATTTTCCGCACAGATCCTGCATTCGATCGCGTGCTTACTGTGCGCGATATCTTCCTGATTAAAAGGAATATTTATTCCGGCTGCAGTTCTTATCTGCCACTCAACAATGTCTATACCGCACACCATCTCTGTAACGGAGTGCTCAACCTGAAGACGTGTATTCATCTCCATAAAGTAAAATGAATCACCTTTTACAAGAAATTCCACTGTTCCTACAGTGACATATCCGACTTTCTTGGCAAGATCCGAAGCTGCTTTGTACATCTTTTTACGTGTACTGTCGGCAAGAACAGGCGCAGGGCACTCCTCGATAAGCTTCTGATTCTTTCGCTGAACGGAACAGTCTCTGTCACCCAGAACAATTACTTTTCCGCTCTGATCCGCAAGAATCTGGACTTCAACGTGCTTTACGTTCTCGAGATATTTCTCCATAAAAATTGCATCGTCTGCAAAAGAGCTCTTAGCTTCTTTTTTTACCTGCTCAAAAGCCGGTATCAATTCGCTTTCCTCTCTCACAACGCGGATTCCCTTTCCTCCGCCTCCGGCTCTCGCCTTGAGGATTACGGGATATCCTATCTCTTTTGCCCATCTTATTGCTTCCTTGTTGCTCTGCAGGATATCGCTTCCCGGTGTAACGGGAACTCCCGTGCTCACAGCAATCTGTCTTGCGATTTCTTTCTGACCCATTTTTTCCATAACTTCGGAACCGGGGCCTATAAGCGCGATGTCGTTTTCTTCACACTTCCTTGCAAACTCAGGATTTTCGGAAAGCATACCGTATCCGGGGTGGATTGCTTCTGCTCCCACAGCCTGAGCAAGCGTAATTATGACATTTATGTTCAAATAGCTGTCGTTTACCAAAGGGCCGCCGATGCAATAACTCTCATCAGCCATCTCTACGTGAAGTGCATCTTTGTCTGCATCGGAATATACCGCAACGGTCTCTATTCCCATCTCCTTGCATGCTCTGATAACACGCACGGCAACTTCACCACGGTTTGCTATAAGAATCTTAGAAAACATGTCACGCTTCCTCTCTTTCTCCTACTTCCGTAATGGCAAAAGAAAAATCTCCGCTCATACATTTTTTCCCATCTACAGTCAATTCCCCATGAAGTACATACATGGGATGAAAAGACCTTATGACCTTAGTGTCAACTCTGATCCTGTCTCCGGGCTTTACCATATTTCTGAAACGAACTTTATCAAGTCCCGTATAAACAGGAATAACTCTGCCATTCGCCATCTTATCCGCAAAAAGAACGCATGCTGACTGTGCCATTATCTCGCACTGTATTACTCCGGGAACGATGGGATTTCCGGGGAAATGTCCCTGTAAAAAATACTCATCGCCGCGCACATTGTAATAACCTGTTGCCGTTCCGTCCTCATTAAGATACGCCTCATCAACAAGAAGCATCGGCTCTCTGTGCGGAAGTATCTTTTTCAATTCTTCTCTATTCATAAATTCCTCTTTATTCAATAACAAA
The DNA here is from genome assembly GCF_900101605.1 of Butyrivibrio hungatei. GTDB lineage: Bacteria > Bacillota > Clostridia > Lachnospirales > Lachnospiraceae > Butyrivibrio > Butyrivibrio hungatei_B. The sequence goes on along the minus strand of NZ_FMUR01000007.1, from coordinate 83,536 downwards.
AAGTGTCTGTTTATACTCTACAAGTGCGCCGTCTGTAACACATACTTTCCTGATCACACCGCTCACGGGAGCTTTTACTTCATTCATCATTTTCATAGCCTCGATGGTGCACAGTACATCGCCTTCAGAAACCTTGTCACCTTCCTTGAGAGCTTTCTTTTCACCGACAGATGCATAGAAGATTCCAAGAAGCGGTGCGTTTACCGCAGTTCCGGAAATACTTTCTTCCGCTCCCTGCGCGCTTTGAACGTCCGGAGCACTCTCCTTTTGTACCGGTGTAGCTTCTACTACCTTTACGCTCTCGGTCTTACAGGAGTTCTCTCTTTTCATTTGAATCTTAAAGTCTCCTTCTTCGACAGAAAGCTCTGTTAAATTCAATCTTAAAAAAAGATCACCGTACTCTTTTAATGAACTCATAATTGCCCTTTCTTAATTAACTTTCTTAAAAGCTATACATGCATTGTGGCCGCCAAATCCGAGTGATGTGCTGATAGCATAGTCAACAGCAACTTCCTCAGCTTTGTTTACCGTATAGTTAAGATCGCACTCTTCATCTTTTTCTTTGTAATTGATTGTCGGAGGTATGATTCCGTCATTAAGTGCAAGAACGGAAGCAATCGCTTCAACCGCACCTGTTGCACCCATCATGTGTCCTGTCATAGACTTTGTTGAACTGATGTGGATGTCATATGCTTTCTTACCAAAGACTTTCTTTATTGCCTTTGTCTCCATCGCATCGTTAAGATGTGTTCCTGTTCCGTGTGCATTGAAATAAATCTCGTCACTGTCGCTTACTTTTGCTTCATTTACAGCAGCCTGGATTGCTCTTACTGCGCCGTCTCCTTCAGGGTCCGGAGCTGTGATGTGATAAGCGTCAGATGTGTTTCCGTATCCTACAACCTCAGCGTAGATCTTTGCTCCGCGCTTCTTTGCATGTTCGTATTCTTCAAGGATAAGGATTCCTGCGCCCTCACCCATCACGAAGCCGCCTCTTCTCTTATCAAAAGGAATACTTCCCTCTGAAGGATCTTCTGAAAGATTGAGCGCCTGACAGTTGATGAATCCTGCCATGGCAAGTTCATTGATGGAAGCTTCACTTCCGCCTGCGATGATCGCATCTGCATATCCGTGCTTGATAACTCTGTAAGCTTCACCTATTGTATGTGTTGAAGTTGCACATGCTGTAACGATAGGAAGTGTGGGGCCTTTGGCGCCAAACTTGATCGATACGGCACCTGCTGCCATATTGCTGATCATCATGGGAACGAAGAACGGAGAAACCATCTCAGGTCCCTTTTCATCAAGCTTTCTTGTCTCGCGGATTGTTGTATTTATTCCGCCGATTCCGGATCCTATATATACACCAAAGCGCTCTTTATCAAGTTCGCTCTCAAGGATTCCACTCTGCTCAACAGCCTGTCTTGCAGCTGCCATTGCATACTGCATGAAAAGATCCGACTTACGGATTTCCTGAACGGTGTCATAATATTTCTTTGGCTCAAACTCTTTTACTTCTGCATCGAGACTAACCTTAAGTCCTGAAGCATCAAATCTCTTTATCTTGTCAACGCCGCATTTTCCGGCCTTTAAGCTCTCCCAAAAAGTATCAATATCATTTCCAACAGGGGAGATTACTCCCATTCCTGTAACAACTACTCTACACATACATTCCTCCATCTACTTTAATAACTTCACCTGTGATATAAGAAGATCTGTCACTTGCAAGGAAAAGTGCAAGTTCAGCGATATCTTCCGGCTTTCCGAGTCTTGCAAGCGGAAGCTGCTTCTTGAGCTCCTCTGTCTGAGCTTCCGAAAGCTGCGCCGTCATCTCGGTAGCGATATATCCGGGTGCGATGGCATTGCATCTTATATTCTTTCTGCCATATTCTTTAGCTACAGTCTTTGTAAAACCTACTATTCCTGCTTTTGATGCAGCATAGTTTGCCTGACCTTTATTTCCCATAAGTCCTACAACAGAACTTATATTTATGATGTTTCCACCTTTTCTCTTTATAAAATTACGGATAAAAGAGCGTGTTACATACATTGTTCCTTTTAAGTTAATGTCAATAACATCGTCTATATCCGCAATACTCAGTCCCGGAAGCAAGTTGTCTCTTGTTATTCCGGCATTATTTACTACTATGTCCACTCCGCCGAAGTCTGCCAGGATTTCTTCTGATACAGAAGTTACCTGGTCGGCGTTCTTTATATCACACAGATATAACTTTACATCTGTACCGTTCTTCTTAAGCTCTTCGATAGCGGCCTGCGCCTTCTCATTGTCTTTTGTGGCGATTATCGCAAGATTTGCTCCGTTTTCTGCGTATTTCTTCGCAATTGCGTTGCCTATTCCTCTTGTTCCGCCTGTGATTACAGCAACTTTTCCCTTTAACATTATTTTTTCAGCTCCTCCACAACTTTATTCAATGAATCAATATCGCTCACGTTATAAATGTTTGCTCCGGGAACAGTTCTTTTTACAAATCCGGAAAGAGTTTTTCCGGGGCCACACTCTATGAATGTGTCAATTCCTGCTGCCGCCATATTGTTAAGTGTCTCTTCCCACTTAACACTGTTTGATATCTGATTCGAAATCGTATCGATTATGCCTTCTTTATCATCGGGATACGGCTTTGCAGTCATATTCGCATATACCGGAGTCTTGGGATCGTTTATGGAATACAGATTTTCGTTTCCTATCTCTTCCTGTAGTCCCAAAGACGCTTCCTTCATATACGGTGTATGGAAAGGACCGCCCACCGCGAGTGCCACGAATCTCACTCCTTTTTCGGAAAGAGCTTCTTTTAACTTCTCAATCCTGTCTTCCTCCCCGGAAACAACAATCTGTCCCGGGCAGTTATAATTGACAGGATATACTCCGAATTCATCGCATAATGATTCAAGCTCACTCTTATCCATTCGCATAACAGCTATCATGCTGCCTTTCTGCGCATCTGCAGCTGCCTGCATAAGCTTTCCTCTTTTACATACCAGTCTGAACGCATCATCTTTGGCGAGCGTTCCGGACATTCCCATAGCAACGACTTCTCCAAGTGAAAAGCCGGCGATTGCATCAGGTTCAACCCCACTGTTTACCAATGCTATCGCACTTGCAATATCAGCCAGAAAAAGACAAGGCTGTGTGTTCTCTGTTCTTTTCAGCTCCTCTTCCGTTCCCGAAAACATCTGATCAAGCGTTCCGGGCCTTACAGTTTCGGCAGTGTCAAAAAACTCCTTCACTTCAGTTACATTCTCATATAGGTCTTTTCCCATTCCGGCGTACTGACTCCCCTGACCGGCAAATAAAAATGCGATTTTATTCATATCTTCTCCACTTTTCTACCACTTTTCAGGCACCCATAAGTGCCATCGCCTCATTGTATATGCTCTTGATGATCTCCTCACAGGTTCCTTCGCTCTTAACGAGTCCTGCAATCTGTCCGCACATACATGAACCGTACTTTACGTCTCCGTCTATAGCTGCTTTTCTAAGTGCGCCTGCGCCCATTGCTTCAAGTTCTTCACTTGTAGTATTGGGATCAAGCTCTTTTGCCTGAAAATCTCTTGTCATTCTGTTCTTCAAAGCTCTTACGGGATGACCGAGAGACTTTCCTGTTACTATCGTGTCTCTGTCTTTTGCACTAAGGACTTTCTCCTTATAGTTTTCATGCACACCACACTCTTTTGCTGTAAGGAATCTTGTTCCCATCTGTACAGCCTTTGCTCCAAGCATATATGCTGCAGCCATTCCTCTTCCGTCGGCAATTCCGCCTGCAGCGATAACAGGGATGTTTACTGCATCTACAACCTGAGGTACAAGTGCCATGGTCGTTGTCTCTCCGACGTGTCCGCCTGATTCGCATCCTTCCGCGATAACAGCGCTTGCGCCCATACGTTCAACCATTACGGCAAGTGCAACACTGGCAACAACACAGATGACCTTTATATTTGCGCCTTTAAGCTTTTCCATGTATTTCGAAGGATTTCCTGCTCCTGTGGTAACAACTGAAATACCTTCTTCACATACAACATCCACAGCCTCTTCAATAAATGGGCTCATCAGCATCAGATTTACTCCAAAGGGCTTATCTGTAAGCTTTTTGGCCTCTTTTATCTGAGCCCTTAACTGTTCGCCGTTTGAATTCATCGCAGCGATAAGTCCAAGCCCACCGGCATTCGAAACTGCTGCGGCAAGCTTTGCATCGGCAATCCAAGCCATTCCACCTTGTATTACTGGGTATTCAATCCCAAGCATTTCGCAAACAGGATTTTTTTCCATCTTCTTAGTCCTCCAAGCGGATTACTGCTTCTCAATAAGCTCCGCAAGCTTGTCAATTGTTGTGATTTCCTGAGAAAGCTCGATCTTGCAATCAAGTTCTTCCTGCATCTGCATTACAAGTTCCATGATGTCAAGTGAATCAAGTCCGATTTCTGTAAAAGTATCAGTTGTCTTGATCTCTGACTCCTCCTTATCAAGGTACTCTGCAATTATACGTACAATCGTTGCTTTTACGTCTTTCATGTTTTTTCTCCCTTTTCTTAGATTTTTTTCCCATTTTCTGAAAATAGGATTGTTTAAACTTAATTCTCTGTTACAATAAACTTGGGTGTTACCCCCAGGTCAAGTGTTTTTTTGATATTTTTTTATCATTTAAAAGGAGGTTTCTGTGACAAGATTTAGTGATTATGAAGATGAAGACATAGAGTATTCACTGAGTGTGAGCCGGTTTGCAAAACTATGTGGCACCACAAGAGATACTCTTCGCTATTATTACGAACAAGATATTCTTACTCCCAGAGTTGATCCAAACAATGGCTATCACTATTATTCCGCATCCCAGATCAGCTCTTTTTTCTTTATTAACACAATGCGAAAAGCCGGTTGTTCGATAAAAGATATTCGTACTACTATTCACAATTCCAGTAAGGAAAGTATCTCAAAATTGGTAAATTCAAAAATTCTGGATATGCAACGCGAACTTTTTCTTATAAATAAGGAAATAAGCTCACTTCATCTGGCACTGTGGATCCTGGAAAAATATGACATGTGTAAACCCGGAGTGCCTTTCCTTGATATAATTCCGGACATGAGTTTTTCGTCAACGAAAGTTAAAGACAAGTCCTCATCGTATCATGCCGCCGATGTTGCCAAAGAGATCTCAGCCCACTTGGCAAGGGCGAATTCCGACTCATCATTCGCCTCATTTCCTTCGGGTGTTACTATCGAATATAAAGACCTTATTGCGGGTAATTACGTATACAACAATATATTTACTTTGTCATTTTTGCCTGCTGATAATATTGACACATTCCCGCTTCCGAGCAGAAAGATCATAGGCTGCTATCACGATCACAATGCTGAGGGAATAGACAAGACATATAAGAAAATGGTCTCATATATAAAAAGGAACAAGCTGACAGCCTGCTCCGATCTTTTTTCCGTGAGTCTTATCAATATATATAATAAAGAAGCAGATCACACGTATTTTAAATATCTTTTTATCTGTGTTGAATAACAAACGCTCCCCAAATGGGGAGTGTTTTTCAATAGTCATATCTTCTGACTTCGCAATTATCTATTCCAAATCTTGAGAACTCTTCATTGTCCATTTCCCTGAAATAAGATTCTACGATCCTTACGATTCCGTTATGTGCGACAAGTATATACTCTTTGTCGCCTTTCTTGATATCATCCAAAAGATTATATATTCTCTGCGCCAGCTGCATCATTGATTCACCGGTTTTAAAGCGGCTTGCCATGTGCTTCTTGGCTTCATGAAACTCAAGTCCGTCACGGGCCGTCGATTCATATATTCCAAAATTCTGCTCTTTAAGCCTCTGCTCTATTCTTACCGGAATCCCGGTAACTTCGGAGATATGCTTTGCCGTATCATATGCTCTCATTAGCGGAGAAGTAAGGATTTCATCCGCCTTGATATTCTTTTCCTTGATCATGCGACCAACCGCGCTTGCCTGATCATGTCCTCTTTCTGTCAGAGCAATATCCGTCGCTCCGCAGATTTTGTTCTCAACATTCCAAATTGTCTCACCATGTCGTACGAAATAAAAATGATCCATATATAATTATCCTTTAAAACATTTATGATTTTATGGCTTTTAATCAATTATTTCACTACGTAATTGATCAAAAATCATCTTATCGGCTCAATGATATGTAAGCATCAAAAAATTTGAAATCATGTAAAATTGATGCTTGTATCACGAAGTATACGGTATATACAGCAACAAAAATCCCGTCTCTCATTAGTTTTGATGCTTCGAACACCCATTCATTTCTTGTTGAAGCATCAAAAAACATAGATACTTAAAATTTTGATGCTTTTCTCAAGTTTCTAACTTTCGACCCTTTCGACACCTATATCATACATATCATGATATACGAATTGCTCCATGACTACGTCATTCCCGCAATTCTACAAATATTCGGAAACCGCTAATTTACTACGTAAATTGCTTATTCCTCATATTTGTTCGGGTCATAAAGTCAAAATGCTTAACATGCAAGCATGTACGCATTTTTGACTTTCGACACCTATATCATGATATTTTATTATAAACATTTTCGCAAAAACAAGAATTAATTTTCACCTTCAATCATGTTCACCGAATGAACACACCTTCTTCACAAAAATAACACACGAAAAAGTGAAAATAGCTTTTGCGGTTTGCAGGAATCGCAGGTTTGGTTTTAGATATAGATAATAGATTTGGTGACGGGTATTTAAACCGGAGAATTTAAATGCCCCATGGTTATTAAGCCATAAACTGAGAAAGAATAATTCTACATTAATCATCTTTAAGTTCCGGCTACAAATTCCAATATGTTTTTTTATTTCTTTCTATAATGTTCTTGTTCGCTATTTCATAAATAAGCGTCTGTAAAAGAAATCGCTTTCTTTTATCATTTACTCCTTCGAGACAAATCCGTCATGATCCTGCAGTCAACGGCACCGGTTCACGAAGGAGTATCTTTATTAATATTCTCTTTGGGTTGAAGTGCTATTTTTTCTTTTTCAATTTCCCAATGAATCAGGAAGGTCAGCGTTGCTCTGAGTGCGATAATTGCTCCCAGAATACCGAGTTCCGACCACTCTCTTACAACAACAGTCCTAAGCACCTCTCCGCCCAGCTTAAATTCAAGCGCAAGCGCTATCCCCTGCGCAAGTTCAAGCCTGATAGATTCATCTTTTTTTAGCCAGAATATAAAACTTTTTACAGCTGTAAATACAAGAATACAGATTCCGAATAATTCCAAAAGAAGTGTGGAATATTCTACGGCATATCTGAGTACATTTTCAGAAACACTATATAGTCCTTCCATCCCTGTCCTCCATTCGGTAAATTCAAAATTACCCCTGTCATGTATTTTTCAAAATGCAATTGTCCATATCCTTCAACTTAATTATATCAAAAATACCGCATCCGCGCGTCACAGGGGCGCAGGAAGTTTTTGTACTTGACTTGTCAGGACGATACTGCAATAATATGTTAGATACATACCAAAATACTTGTATACAATATGTAGAGGATTGATTTATGAAAAAATACAGTGAACTGTCACAAGATGAATTAATTAAGGAAAAAGAGGTTCTTTCTAACGAATACAAACAGTGGCAAGCGAAAGGCCTTAAGCTTGATATGAGCCGCGGTAAGCCCTCTGTTGAGCAGCTCAATCTTTCTATGCCTATTTTTGATATTTTAGACGGTAAGTCTTTAATGAGATGCATGAACGGCGTTGAAACAAGAAACTATGGTTGTTTGGAAGGTATTGTTGAGGCTCAGCACTTAATGTCCGAGATAATGGACTGTCAGCCCGAGCAGGTTATCGTTTGCGGTAACTCTTCCTTAAATATAATGTTTGATACTGTTGCACGCGGATATATGTTTGGTTTTGGCGGATGCACACCTTGGTGTAAACTTGAAAAAGTTAAGTGGCTCTGCCCTGTTCCCGGATATGACAGACACTTTGCGATAACACAGCACTTCGGATTTGAAATGATAAACATTCCGATGAACGATGACGGCCCCGATATGGATATGATCGAAGATCTCGTGTCAAAAGATGACTCCATCAAGGGAATCTGGTGCGTTCCGAAATATTCAAACCCTCAAGGAATTGTTTATTCTGATGAAGTTGTACGTCGTATGGCAAACCTTAAGCCTGCAGCAAAAGATTTCAGGATCTTCTGGGACAACGCTTATGCCGTACATCATTTATATAAAGAAAAATGCAAGATCTTAAATATCCTTCATGAGTGTGAAGAAGCAGATAATCCGAGTCTTGTATTTGAATTTGCTTCAACTTCAAAGATTACATTCGCAGGTGGCGGAATCGCAGCTATCGCATGCAACAACGCAAACAGACAGGAACTCAAGAAGACTCTTACCGTTCAGACGATCGGATTTGATAAGATCAACATGCTCCGTCATGCAAGATACTTCATGGATGTTGAATCTGTTGACGAACACATGAAAAAGCATGCCAAGATCTTAAGACCTAAATTTGAGATGGTCATCAAAACTATGGAAAGAGATCTCGGTGATGCCGGTTGCGGAACATGGACTTCTCCAAAGGGTGGTTATTTCATCACTTATGAAGCTCCTAAGGGAACCGCTTCACGTATCGTTGAGCTTGCAAAAGAGGCAGGTGTGATCTTAACTCCGGCAGGTGCTCCATTCCCTTATCATATGGACCCTAATGACTCGATCATCAGATTTGCTCCTTCTCTTCCACCTCTTGAAGAGCTTGAGCAGGCCGCAGATATATTTACAGTCTGTGCAAGGATCGCATACTTAGAGAAATTGATATTGGCCAAAGCCTGATTTCATAAAAGAAATTTCCTACTTAACATAGAAAACTCGGACATTCTACTTTGAAATGTCCGAGTTCTTTTATTGAATAGGAATTTTCTTCTTTGCAAGATCAAAGAAATTATTCATACCAAGAATTCCGGTAATGATATGTATCGGTGCAAAAACTTTCAGATTTTTGGCTTAATTCTAACATTGCCAAAATATGAGGTCAACCGCCCAATGTGCTGTCCGGCTGATAATTTGAATATCGTATAATCTTTTGTTATCATACGTATATCAAATATTTTTTTATATTTATTGGGAGCATTGTTATGAATAATACATTTATAGAAACGATCGGTTATTTGGGATCGTCATTGGTACTTGTTTCTTTCCTTATGGCATCTGTAGCAAAGTTAAGGATAGTAAATTCGGTAGGCAGTGTGATCTTCACAATATATGCGTTTATCATTCACTCATATCCCACGGCAATAATGAATATATGCCTCGTTTTGATAAACATCTATTATCTTGTAAAGCTGAGCAATACATCCGTTGAATACACTTGCATAAAAATAACCAAGGATGATTCTGTGATAAAACATTTCCTCAATCATTACGCAGCGGATATTTCCAAGTGTTTTCCGGGTATCAATACCAACTTTGAATCTGCAGATGTCGGCTACGCGGTTCTTCACGAAGGAACACCTGCAGGTGTATTTCTCGGAAAAAAACAAGCAGATAACAACGTCGACATTCTTTTAGATTATTCAATTCCTCAATTCAGAGACTTTTCTATAGGTAAGTTTTTGTATTCAAAGCTTCCTGCTGACGGAATAAAAACCCTTACCTATAGCGGTCCCGATAAGCATCATATGAAATATCTTGCAAAGCTTGGATTTGAAAAATATGAAAGCTGTTACAAAAAAAATTTCTGATCACCTGTTTTTGGCAATCTCCATCAGCTGCTGAAAAGTTGTAATGTCATTTGCGGTTATCTTTATATTTGACTCTATCTCTTTTCCGTCAGGTGTGGTAACTTTCACGGCAATAATCGTTCCTTCTTTCATGGAATCATTTCCTATTGCCTTGAAAAATGCGATGATCTTGGGATGTTCCTGCTGGAATATCTGAAAACGCTGCTGTAATTGTAATAAATTCATTGGATTCATATTTAAAAATTTCTCCTGTTTTTCTTTTTATACTAATGTAAAACTTGAGTGAAATCAAATTATTTTCCTGATAATAGGACTAGAATATGTATGCGCTTACATATTAAGAAATACCTGATATATAAAAGGAGGATAATAAATGTACGGATTTGGTGATATGATACAGAAGCTTAAGGCAAACCCGAAGACTATAGTTTTTCCCGAAGGTTCAGACCCCAGAATCTTGGAAGCCGCTTCACGTCTTCTCGCCGGAAACTTTTTGAAACCTATATTGCTCGGAAATGTCGATGAGATCAATCGTTCTGCTGAGGATGCCGGATATAACATCAGAGGCGCTCAGATTATCGATCCCGAAAATTATGATAGATTTGACGAAATGGTTGATACTTTCTGTGAACTTAGAAAGAGTAAGGGAATGACTCCCGAGAAAGCTATTCCGATTCTTAAGCAGACAAATTATTTCGGAACAATGCTTGTAAAGATGGGGCTTGGTGACTGTCTTCTCGGTGGTGCAACATATTCTACTGCAGATACAGTTAGACCTGCACTTCAGATTATCAAGACAAAGCCTGAAAACACTATTGTTTCATCATGCTTTATTCTTGTTCGTCCTTCAGCTACAGGGGAGAACGAAGTTATCGCTATGGCTGACTGCGGTATCAACATCAACCCCAACGAAGACGAGCTTGTTGAGATCTGTGGCGAGACAGTAAATTGCGCACAGAGATTTGGTGTAAATCCCAAGGTTGCTTTCCTTTCATTCTCAACAAAGGGATCTGCAAAGGATGAAACAGTTACAAAGATGCAGAACGCAACCAAGAAGGCTCAGGAGCGTTATCCTGATATCCCGATTGACGGTGAGCTTCAGTTCGACGCTGCGGTAGCTCCCAATGTTGCTAAGCAGAAAGCTCCCGGTTCACCTGTTGCAGGATATGCAAACACATTCATCTTCCCTGACATCAACGCAGGAAACCTTGGATACAAGATTGCACAGCGTATGGGTAATTTTGAAGCATACGGCCCTATTCTTCTTGGTCTTAACGCTCCTATCAATGACCTTTCACGCGGATGCAACGCAATTGAAGTTTACTCAATGTCTATCATTACGGCTTCTCTTGCATAAAACTTTTTTGAATAAACAACACCCCATAAGAGTCAGATTTTCCGACTTTTATGGGGTGATTTTTTATTCCTCATTTTGTAGTTCGTGTTTTCCTCTGCGTTCGTGCTCTTTGTCCTTGTAATAGGCTGCCTTGTCTTCGTACATACGCTCATCAGCCTTCTTAACCGCTTTATTTATTTCTCTGGAATCTTCGAGCCAGATATATCCGGTCGCTGCAGAAACCTTTTCAAGTTTAGAGCGAAGTTTTTTTACGAGCTCTTCGAACTTCTCTTCCGCTATCTCGGGAATAATTGCTATAAATTCATCTCCACCTATTCTGTAACAATTCTTACGCTTAAACACAGAAGCTACAATTGCCGACGTCTCCTTAATCTTCTCATCTCCGGCATCATGGCCCTCATTGGCATTGATAGCTTTTAGACCATTTATATCTATATAGCAAACACCTACTACCGAGGACATTCCCGACAGAACAAGAAGCGCCTGATTAAGAGAATTTCTGTTTCCAAGTCCCGTAAGTGCATCGTGACTTCCAAGATACATCATCTCTTTGGTAAGAGCCCTGTTTCTCATGTCATAAGAAATGAAAATTGCCACGGATTCCATTACTTCTGCGACATTTATGGGTAATGTATTTTCATAATTGTCCGCAACAAGATACCCAATTATCTCATCATTATCACGAAGTGTTGTAATTATATATCTTGAAACGCTTCCCGCAAGAAGCTCATTATAGACTTCTTCTTCATATTGCTGGATGAGTGATGTGTCATTAATAACTATCGTATTTTTTCCCTTTAGCTGTCTGTCCCACATCTCTGTTATATTCATGCGCTCAAAATCTTTTCTGCTCGGAAGATTTGATGCATGGGCATCATTGAGCCACTCTCTTACATCAACAACTTTCTTGTCTTTTACCTCGACGATTCCGACACGATCCGCCTTGATTGCCTGTCCCAATAACTTTAGAACTTTTCGTATTCCTTTTCCAAACTCTGCAGATGATAATGCAGTAGCGCAGTCAATGACAAGCTTGCTGGTATTCGAAGCAAGCTCGCGGTTATCCTCACTCTTTTTTGCAATGGTTATATCATGAATTATAAATGCGCAAAAACCTTTCTGATAAACAGGAACGGCGCAGTATTCAAGCCACTTATCATGCTGTGTGCTATAAGTTCTTATAGTTGAAGACTGTCTTAGGATTGCAGCCTGATAACTGTATTTTATCCAGTCTTCATCTCTGTTCATAACAGTCTTTAAATACGTATTGCCCACAAGCTCAGCAGATGGTTTTCCGACCAGCTGCGAATATTTTTCATTTGCAAACAAAAACAGCATATCCTTTACCGTACCAAAAGGATCTGTCATAACTTTAAAAATACAATACGCATCCGGAAGGTCTTTTAGCATATATAAAATATCACTTGGCGCAAAATTAGAAGATGATGAGTATCCAATTTTTCCGTCGTTCTGATTGTCCGGCATTCGCATTCTCCTTAATCAAACATATATTTTAGAATGTATACTTTTTTACTTCCTTTCGTAAATTATACTATAAAACAGTGCACTTTGCACCTATACGGATGGCTCCCCCACATATTCAGCCAATTCTACGCGATCAAGCGCTTCACCGATTATTATAAGTACCGCCCTGTCCGTCTCTACAGGCTTTGCGTCATATCTTTTCCCGGTAACATTAAGTTCGATCATTTCGTTGTCGCTTACTCTGATAAATCCCTTTATCCTATGCACGTTTCCACATTTCTTATTCGCAAATATCTTCATTACCGTTTCATGCAACAGCTCTTTGTCCATTGCAAAATCAAAATAGAACAACGTCTGATATCCTGAATCCCCTATATGCATGCGCTTTGGATAATCGGCTTTCTTATATCCCGAAGAGATAATCTTGTTATAATCAGAATCCGCCAGATCATCCCAGTTCTTCATGATTATGTCCTCGCTTCTTATCACCCTCGAACAATCAAATTCATCCATAAAAGACTCAATTCTGCTTAGAATCTCATCTTTTCTTTTTACATCCTCTTCATTTAACTTACTTACTACCACGACTCCCGCTGATGCAATCTCAGACATCATCATATATCTTGATTCCTGCGAAAGATTCGTATCATTCTCCGCATCATATATGCATATGACATTCCCCATCTCATACCAACGATCCAGCGGCGATTCATACAATATGTCAAACAGCTCATCCGGATCAAACACGCCTGACGGCTCGATTATTACCCTGTCATATCCAAGCATTCCCATCGCTATAAGCTTTGTCTTCAGCCTCCGCTGATGTGCAGTTTCTCCGTCTCCGCCCACGATCATCTCTATATTACAGTTATCACCAAGGAGCTCCCGCAAAAGAACCATATCGACGTTTATTGCTCCGAAATCATTTTCGATAATGCAGATTTTTTCACCTTTTTCCATGAGCTTTTTGGCATATTTTTTTAAAAAAGTTGTCTTTCCCGATCCGAGAAATCCTGTTATTAGATCGACCCGTGTCATTTCTTCTCCAATCCAAAACAGAGGCCTGTTACGACCTCTGCTTTTCAATCTTCAACTGTTATACTCTTTATTACTATATCCTTGCCCTCTATTATTTTAGCTCTTTTCCCGCCGCAGTTAGGGCACAGGTATCTATTGCTCTTGTCGGGAAAATACTCTTTTCCGCATTCCTCGCACAGCGCTTTTACGGGAACCTCCTCGCATATAAGCTCCGATCCGGCAAGCGGTGTACCTTCCACAGCTTTCGTATAATACTTGTTTAAATAATAAGGCAATATTCCGCTTGTTTTGCCGACAAGAACATGAATACTCTTTATCTTGCTGTCTTTTGCAGAATCCATAGCCATCGCTACTATCCTTGTAACATAACTCATTTCATGCATATTATTCACCACACATCATATTTTCATTATCATTTTATAGCATTTTAATTGAATAAATCCCGCTTTAAAAAGATAATATTATTACCTAAAGGAGGGCTTGCCATGTCACATAATATCACAAAAATATGCATTGGCTGCGGCCGCACTTTTAATGCCAGAAACAGCAATATGCCTTTTTGTTGTAAATTCTGCAAAAAAAGATACTCCTACCACTACACTTTCAAATGCAGCGATTGCAGAAATGCAGCATGTGAAGTAAGAAACAATTATCTGAACGGCTGTGCCATAGGTTGTCCAAACCTAAAGTGGATGCCATAATCCTCTTCTTACTCACAGACCAAGCAAATGGTTGATGAACTGCTGCGCAACTCGACCCGAGATTCCGCCATGATTCATTTCCCATCTGTCTGCCTCTCTAAACAATTCTTCTTCCTTCATATCTATTTTATTCCTGATTGCCAATTTTTTGACAATATTATAATATTCCTGTCTTGAAGGCTTATAATATCCGATCGTCACACCGAATCTGTTTGCAAGCGACAGCTTCTCTTCCATTGTATCCGAATGATGAATGTCGGCATTCTGCTCAACATCGTTCCTGTCTCTCCAGGTCTCGCGAATAAGATGTCTTCTGTTTGACGTCGCATAAATAAGGATATTGTCGGGTCTTGTCTCAACACCGCCTTCAATGACCGCTTTGAGGAACTTATAATCGGATTCATCTTCCTCAAAAGAAAGATCGTCCATATAGATAATAAACTTATAATTTCTGTTCTTAATCTGCGAGATAAGTCCCGATAACAGCCTGAACTGATATTTATATATCTCGATCATTCTAAGACCGTCACCGTAAAACTCATTTACGATAGCCTTTATGCTTGTCGATTTTCCCGTACCGCTGTCGCCGAACAAAAGCACGTTGTTTGCTTTCTTTCCCTCAACAAACGCTTTGGTATTTTCAACAAGTTTTTTCTTCTGGATTTCGTATCCCACAAGGTCGTCAAGCACAACACTGTCCATGTTGTTTATTGATGAGAAAAGAATCTTTCCGTCATTTCCTTCGTTCAATCTAAATGCCTTATTAAGACCGAACGCGCCCACACCGATCTCCTTGTAGAAGTTCGTCACGGTATCAAAAAATTCATTTTCATCCTTAGCTTTTTCAAGTTTTTCGGAAAGGCCTCTGACCTTTTCGCTCACATTATGATTGTACATAAGCTCAGGCTTCTCAATTGCCTTATAATCCGTTATACATGAGAAACAATCTATCTCAAGCGCATCTTCTATCTCTGAAAAATCATATTCAAAAAGTTTTTTATACACGCCAAAATCGCTCTTGGCAAAATGATTTACGCTTCCATCCTTGCTTCCCACTTTTTCACATGTCAAAGAAAAAGGATTTTCCTGCATGATCAAAAGATAAGTCAGATAGTTATGCCATAAGTTTTTGTCAAAAGCATAATCCGTTCCCAACTCGAGAATACGCTTTATCTGCTTGTATATTCTCGTAGTCAGGTCTGTCTTGTCATAATCATTTGAGTGAAAATCCTTAAAAACCGATGCAAGCTGCATCAATATTGAATTTTGGGGAAGATCTCCGTAAATCAGCAAATTTGATACCAGTTGTTCCATAACATTCTCCAATTATACATATGATTGATACGTAAATTATATATCAGTTATATGAACTTGGCATCATTTTGCCTGTATTTTTATTCAGATAGTGCTGCTGTCATCAAATCTGCATAGCCTCAATCTTTCTTGTGATTGCGGTTGCAAGTGCCTCATGGCCTTTTTCGTCAAGGTGCTCGTCGTCACGTTTGCTTGGAGAAGCGTAGGAAGAAGCTGCAAGGAATGTATTTCCTCTTTTTTCTGCGATCTTCTTGTATGTATTCGCAAGCTCTTTGCTGCGGTTTACAGAATCCGTATCAAACTCTGGATCCTTTGTGGGCTGCCACACATCGTCGCCAAGATGAATTGGTGATACGACCAAAACCTTCTCCGGCGCAACATACTTCTCAATCTCTTCGATGCAACGCTCAAGGCCTTTTCCTATAACGTGCGGATTGGCATGGTAGTAGGTTTTGCAGTCATTGGTTCCAAGCATTATGATTACTCCGTCTAAAGGAGATGCACTCTCAAGGATAAGAGGAAGTGTATCAACACCCTTTCTGAAAGGTCTTATCTCATCTTCGAATACGGTTGTTCTTCCGCAAAGTCCCTCTTCTATTATTTTCGTGTCATTAAGTTTATTCTGAACAAGCCCCGTCCATCTGATCTCATTTGAATATCTTTCTTTTGTTCCCGGGATAAGTCCCCATGTATTTGAATCACCAAACGCAAGTATGTTTTTCATGTTTTTGTACTCCTTTGATAATTCCATTATGCTATCCTTATTTTATTTTGTATAATATTGACATCTTATAGGCAGACATAAGCATTTCATATTACAATCATATTTATAAAATTTCGCGTGACATGGGGACGGTTCTTTTGTCTCCTCTCGCTTCGCGAAAGGAGACAAAAGAACCGTCCCCATGTCACGTGCTCAGGAAAGGAAAGATGTTATGAGAGACAAGCAAAAACTTATTCAGGAATGCATGGACAGAGCCGTAGAAAACCGCGAAGTTGCCGGTGTTATCGCACTTGAGATAACGGACGGAAAAGAAATCTTTTTTGCCAAAAGCGGCTATGCCGACATAGAAAACAAAACTCCGATCGGTCGTGACAATATCTTCAGATTATATTCGCAGTCAAAACCGGTTACAGCGGTTGCCGCAATGATACTCATAGAGGACGGAATTCTCGACCTCAGCGAACCCGTCGGCGACTATATCGAAAGCTATAAAAAGCAGACCTATCTTTGCAAAGACAAGGTTCATAAAGTCCCCGCAGATAATAAAATGAGAATTCGCGATCTCCTTAATATGACATCAGGACTCGTATATCCCGGGCTCAACACCGCTTCCGAAGTCGAAGTCGGACGTCTTATGAATAAGATGGAGAAAAAACTCGGTTCGGATAAAATGATGACTACAATGGAATTTGCCGAAGAACTCGGAAAGATCCCGCTTAATTTCATACCCGGAAGTCATTTCCAATACGGTACAAGTGCGGATGTGCTCGGTGCCGTTATTGAAAAAGCTTCGGGCATGAGCTTTGGAGATTTTGTAAGATCAAGAATTCTTGAGCCTCTTGATATGAAAGATACCGATTTCTATGTTCCCGAGAACAAAAAAGACCGCCTTGCAAAAGCCTACAGAAATACAAAAGGCAAGCTTGTCGAATTCTATGGTGACAACCTTGCCATCAGAAATAACGGCGATCCAAATCCGTTTGAATCAGGCGGAGCAGGTCTTTTCTCCACAATAGATGATTACTCACGTTTCGCTCAGATGCTTCTTAACGGCGGAACATATGAAGGCAAGCAGATCCTTACTCCAAACAGCGTTAAGTATCTGACTTCCGGTAAACTTAACGCCACTCAGCAGGCTGACCTTGATCGCTGGCAGGGACTTGAAGGATATACCTACGGAAACCTCATGCGCGTTCTGGATGATCCGAGACAAGCCTCACTTATTGCCAACAAAGGTGAATACGGCTGGGACGGCTGGCTTGGTGCACACTTCTCAAACGATCCCGCGACCAACACAACTTTCCTTATGATGGTTCAGCGCTACGATTACGGAACAGGCCCGCTCACAAGAAAGCTTAAGAATATTATCTTCTCGTGATCGCCTTTGCGACTGCTATATCAATTAAGTACCTTTTTAAATGCAGGTATTATCTGCGCTGCAACGACTGCTTTGACAAGATCGAGAACAATAAACGGCGCAAATCCCATTGCAAAGCCTGTCACCAAGTCATAGTGTGACATTGCCATAAGATATATCATTCCTATTATGTCTATGACTATAACGCCGATGACTGCGCTGACGGTATATCTGATTCGATTGTAGGACTTTCCGCGGATGAGCGGAATAAGTACCGCTACTACGATAAATGCCCATGTATAAGCTCCCCAGGGCTGTATAAGGTAACCTATTCCGCCCTTTCCGCCTATGAACACCGGAATACCTACAATTCCAAGAAGCATCCATACCGCAACAATCAGAAATGACTCTCCGACATTAAATAACAAAGCGATAAGCAATAACACAAAATTTATCATCGTTATATGCGGCGCTCCGGGAATCGGAAGCGGAACGCTGATATATGCTCCTATACATAAAAGTGCCGCAAAAAGAGCACTTACTACAAGTCTCTTGGTCTTATTACTCTGTTCAGTCATTGTTTTTCCCTCTTTTGTTCTAAATATTTTCACACTTAACGAAGTATATATTCATGCGTTATTATTGTCAACCATTTTTATTCTTTGGTTGACAATGCACTTTTATTGATTATACTAATACTCAATTGCCACGATAAAAGGAGA
Source organism: Butyrivibrio hungatei (assembly GCF_900101605.1). Taxonomy (GTDB): domain Bacteria; phylum Bacillota; class Clostridia; order Lachnospirales; family Lachnospiraceae; genus Butyrivibrio; species Butyrivibrio hungatei_B. The sequence continues at coordinate 65,083 of NZ_FMUR01000007.1, read as the reverse complement.
CAAACTATGACTGTAAATGAATTAAAAGAAAAAGTACTTAACGGTTCAACCATTACCAAAGAAGAAGCTCTTTTCCTGATAAACGAAGATATCGAAGAAGTTGCTTGTGCAGCAGATGAAATAAGAAAAAAATATAACGGAAACAGTTTTGACATGTGCGCCATTATGAGCGTAAAAGGCGGACGCTGCTCTGAAAACTGCAAGTTCTGTGCGCAGTCAAGCTGTTCAAGTGCCGAGATTCCCGAGTATAAAGTCAGGGATACTGATTACGTTGTAACTGACGCAAAAAAGCGCAACAAAACCGGAATAACCCACTACTGCCAGGTTTCATCGGGAAGAAAAGTAAATGCAAAAGAACTTTCACAGATATGCGAAAACGTAAAAGGAATCGTATCGGAGACAAATCTTATCCCCTGCGTATCTTTGGGACTTTTAACAAAAGAGGACCTCGAAGAATTAAAAAAAGCCGGTGTAAAACGCGTGCACAACAATATTGAAACAAGCCCCAAGTACTTTGGAAAGTTATGCACAACTCACACCACAGACGAAAAAATAAAAGTAATGAAGCTTGTTCATGAAGCGGGACTCGAACTTTGCAGCGGAGGAATCTTCGGTGTCGGAGAAAGCTGGGAAGACAGGATTGAAATGGCATTTGCTTTAAGAGAAGTAAATCCCGAATCAGTCCCGATCAACATGTTAAAGCCCATAAAAGGAACTCCCATGGAATCCTATCCCTATCTTTCCGAAAATGAACTCCGAAGAATCATTGCCGTCTTCAAATTCATCCTTCCCAAGTCTGAGATCCGCTTCGCGGCAGGCAGAGACATAATCGAAGATGCCGGCATATCCTTTTTCAAGTCCGGCTCAAATGCCACAATTTCAGGTGACATGCTCACCGTAAAAGGTGTTTCGCTTGAAAAAGACCTTGAGAACATCCGCTCTCTCGGATACGAAATCGCACAATAACACCCACACCCCGCCGGCGTGCAGATACAGGGGTGGGGTGTTATTGCGATAACCTTATTCGTGCACTAATGCTTACAGATAAGTCTGTCATTATATGCTTTCAATACTTCCTTGGTGCTCTCTGTGCCAAGTCTTGAGAGATTGCATATGATGGCAGCAATGAGTCTGTTCTTTGTAACGGATGATTTCCCGGGCTCAAAAAGTGAACCTGCTATGCTTTGCAATTCCTTAGGAAATTCGTTGATATCGGAATCAAAATTTATGCCGATACCGATAACGATCCACTGCACTGTTCCCGTATCAAATTCTGTTCCCGACTCTGTAAGGATTCCACAGATCTTTTTACCGTCGACAAAAAGATCGTTCACAGGTTTTATCTTCGGCACAATCCCGCATAGATCCTGCACAGCTTCACAGACTGAAACTCCCGCTAGCGCCGTAATGACATCGGGTTCAAGACTTGGAAGCATCACAGGGGTCAGAATAATACTCATGTAAATTCCGCCCTCGGGAGAAAAGAACTCGTGCTCTCTCCTTCCTTTTCCCAAAGTCTGACTCTTGGCAATGACCACCGTTCCGCCGGTCGCCCCCGCAATTGCCAGCTCCTTTGCGGCTTTGTTGGTCGAATCAAGCGTTTCATGTATATGTATCATTCCTTCAGCCGAAAGAATCGCGTTATAAATCTTTTCTTTTTTCCCGGAAGCCCCATTGCCGGAATATGTCGAAAGCTCCGCAATTATTCCCGATTCAGAAATTATATCGTTCGATGTTCCGAGAATGTATCCCTTTTTACTGGATGCCTCGATCACATACCCCTGATTTCTAAGCTCTTTTATCGCCTTCCACACAGCGGTTCTGGACAGTCCGAGACTCTCTGCCATAAATTCTCCCGAGATGTAGTCCTCTTTATTTTTTTCCAAAAAATCCAGCACCCTGTCTTTTGAACTCATGCATAATCTCCTTCTGCCCGACATAATCAAACAAACTATGTACATATTAACACATCTGCGTTTCCGAGTCTTGACTCTGAATAGTTACAATTTTTTTTACTAAACTTTTAAATCCTGACAAAAAAGTGATATAATACCCAAAACGAAATATCACGAGGAAACCAAATGATAAAAATTGGAATTGTGTTCGGATGTTTCATACCGATGCACAAAGGACATGAGTCTCTGATAAAAAGAGCTCTTGATGAAAACGACAAGATCATTCTTGCCGTCTGCGGATATCAGGCCGACAGAGGTCGCGACTTTATTGATTTCGAGACAAGAATACGTCTTGTTCAAAAAATGTATGAAAACGATAAGGACCGCATTATTGTAATTAAGATCGATGATAAAAAACTCGGTCTCGACGGAACTTTCACCCATGAAAACTGGGTTCTGTGGGGGGATGAACTTTTTGCCAACGCAGGAATAAGTCCCGACAGCGCACACTTTACCTGGTATACGGGCGAGCCTTCATATGTCGACAAATTGGGAGCCATTTACCCGGATCACACTTTTACTCTCGTCGACAGGCAGGTGATAAAGACCTCCGGAACAGAAATAAGAAACAATCCAAACGAACATGAAAATGAAATAAACAGTGTTTTTCTCGAGTACCTGAGATCAACAGGAAAACTCAAATAATATATAAAAACACTTTTTTAAAAAGGAGCCAATTATGGAAAACATTATTCAAAGCCTTCTTGAAACAGACCTTTACAAATTTTCAATGGGTCAGGCAATCTATCACAACTTTCCTGATTACACGACTACATGGACATTCAAATGCAGGAACAAAGATGTGAAATTCACCAAAGAGATGGTGGATGAGATCAAAAATCAGATTCTTGCTTACTGCAATCTCACATTTAAGGAAGATGAACTTACATATCTTTCCAAAGTCACATGGATCAAAAAATCTTATGTAGACTTTCTTCGTCTCTGGCACCCCAGATATGAGGACTTCACAATAGGAACCGACGCAGACTGTGGTCTTACAATCGAAACAAACGGCACCTGGCTTAACACATCATTGTATGAGATTCCTACTCTTGCCATCGTAAACGAAGTTTATTTCAGAATGGCATATGATTACAAGGAACTCATTGCTTCATTTGAAGAGAAGCTTGATGAAAAGATAAAGCTTCTTTCCGATAAGACTTACAACATCGGCGCTTTCAGCGAATTCGGATTGAGAAGAAGACTCTCAGCCGAAGCACAGGAACTTGCGGTAAAGAAACTCAAAGAAGCCAACCTCGGCGATTCAATATTTGTGGGAACTTCAAATGTTCTTTTGGCCAAAAAACTCGGTGTAAATCCCGTGGGAACAATGGCTCACGAATGGATCATGTGCGTAGGACAGGGCAATCACAAGCACAATCCGGCATATTCAAACTGGTATGCTCTTGATTACTGGGTAAAAGAGTACGGTATCCTTAACGGAACGGCTCTTACGGATGCGATCACAACCGACTGCTTCCTCCGCGACTTCCAGCTCACTTATTCAACTCTTTTCTCAGGTGTTCGTCATGACAGCGGAGATCCGATCGAATGGGGCGAGAAGATGATAAATCACTACAAGAGCCTCGGTATCGATCCTGCAACCAAGACTCTCCTGTTCAGTGACAGCCTTGATTTCAAGCGTGCAAACGACATCAATGCTCACTTCAAGGGAAGAGCAAAAGTTGCTTTCGGTATCGGAACATATATCGCAAACGACACCAAAGTTCCCGCACTTAACATCGTTATGAAGACTACCGCCTGCAACGGTCAGGACGTAGCTAAGATCTCAGATGTAGCAGGCAAAGGAATGTGCAAGAACCCCGATTATGTTGATTATCTTCAGAGATGTATCGACTGGAGAATGACTCACGAGAAGGTATGAATTATGGAAAATATAGTCAATATCAACCCAAGCGAACAGATTGAAAAAATAACAAAGTGGATACGCGACTGGTTCGAAGAAAACGGAAAGACAGCAAGCGCCGTTATCGGACTTTCAGGCGGTAAAGACTCTACGATCGTTGCAGCTCTTCTTGTAAAAGCTCTCGGAAAAGACAGAGTTGTCGGCGTCATGATGCCAAACGGCGAACAGAAAGATATCGCAGATTCACAGAAAGTCGCAGAACTTCTTGATATCAAGACATACACGGTAAACATCGCTCCCGCTGTTGATGGTGAGAAAAAAGCTCTCGAAGAAGCCGGAGTTACCATTTCAAACGACGCGCAGATAAATACTCCTCCGAGAATCCGTATGGCGACACTGTATGCTATCGCACAGTCTCTTCCAAACGGAGGACGCGTTGCAAATACATGCAACAGATCCGAAGATTATGTCGGATATTCAACAAAATACGGCGACGCTGCAGGTGATTTCAGCCCCTGCTCAGCTTTTCTCGTAACAGAGATGCGCATGATAGGCGATGCATTGGGACTTCCCAAGGATCTTATTCATAAGACTCCTTCTGACGGATTATGCGGACTCTCCGATGAAGACAAACTTGGATTTACTTACGATACACTCGACAGATACATCCTTACGGGAGTATGTGAAGACGAGGCGCTCAAAGCAAAGATTGACCGTCTCCACAACATCAACCTTCACAAGCTTAAGACTATTCCCATGTATACCAAGTAATATGATACACGTGTCATAACAATATGATATAGGCGTCAAAATAAGAGCCATGAGAAGCGAAATACTTTTCATGGCTCTTTTTATGTTTATTATATCTGTGAAGTTTTAATGTCTTATTTATGCAAGTGCATTCTTGATATCGGCAATAAGATCTTCCTTATCCTCAAGGCCGCAAGACATACGCACAAGACCTGCAGGGATTCCTGCTGCTTCAAGCTGTTCGTCTGTGAGCTGTCTGTGTGTTGATGTTGCAGGATTGAGACAACATGTACGTGCGTCTGCAACGTGAGTCTCAATAGCTGCGAGTTTAAGCTTCTTCATGAAGCTCTCGGCAGCTGCTCTTCCGCCCTTAAGCTCAAAAGATACAACACCGCATCCGCCGTTTGGAAGATACTTCTTTGCAAGCTCATAGTATTTATCAGACTCAAGTCCGGGATAGCTGACTTTCTCAACCTGAGGCTGTTCCTGAAGGAACTTGGCAACAGCAAGTCCGTTTTCAACATGCTTGGGCATACGAACGTGGAGTGACTCAAGTCCGAGGTTAAGAATGAATGCATTCTGAGGTGACTGGATGCAACCAAAGTCACGCATAAGCTGTGCCGTGCACTTTGTTATGAAAGCTCCTTCGTTACCGAATTTCTCGGCATATACAATTCCGTGATAAGACTCATCCGGCTGTGTAAGTCCCGGGAATTTGTCGGCATGAGCCATCCAGTCGAACTTGCCTGAATCAACGATAGCTCCGCCAACGGCTGCTCCGTGTCCATCCATATATTTTGTAGTTGAATGAGTTACGATATCTGCTCCCCATTCAATAGGTCTGCAATTAACAGGAGTAGGAAATGTATTGTCTACTACAAGCGGTACACCATGCCTGTGTGCCGCATTTGCAAATTTCTCGATATCAAGAACTGTGAGCGCAGGGTTAGCAATCGTTTCGCCAAAAACAGCTCTTGTATTGTCCTTAAATGCTGCATCAAGCTCTTCCTCGCTTGCATCGGGAGATACAAAAGTAACTTCAATTCCCATCTTTGCCATAGTTACGGCGATAAGATTAAATGTCCCGCCGTAGATTGATGATGAAGCAACAATGTGACTTCCACATTCACATATATTAAATAACGCAAAAAAGTTTGCGGCCTGTCCCGATGATGTAAGCATTGCCGCACTTCCGCCTTCGAGAGCTGCAATTTTTGCAGCAACGTGGTCGTTTGTGGGATTCTGCAGTCTTGTATAGAAGTAACCCGAAGCCTCAAGGTCAAAGAGTTTACCCATATCCTCGCTTGTATCATATTTAAAGGTTGTAGACTGAATGATAGGTATCTGACGGGGCTCTCCGTTGCCCGGAGTATATCCTGCCTGTACGCATCTTGTTCCGATCTTTTGCTGGTCCATAATATCCTCCTGAAAATATTCAAAATAAAATCATCATATATATTACCACAATAAAGCCATGTTTGCGATTGAGGCACATGAAACTTGTTTGTAAATTTTGTAAATATAACTTTAAAATTGAAGCAACCATGCGATTATGGTAGGATATTATTGTACGAAGTCAGTGTACATGCGGTTTTTTAGTGTGCTGTCTTGCTGGGATTTAGAAATATTCTTGATTTGATTATTTAAAAATCAACAAGACAGCACACAAGGGGATAAATTGACGATTTAAAATTTTATAGGGACAAAATTATGATTAAAAGAATTTTACCATTAGTAATAGTACTTTCATTATGCCTTACAGGATGTGGCAGGATCAGCCTTGTTTCAGAAAGAAAGGCTCCCGAGAAGCCGAAAAGACTTATAGTTTTGGTAAAAGAGCGTGCTAATTCAAATGCTTCCGAAGCTGAGTCAACAATCGTTGCCGAGTATGATGACAGCGAAGAAAATGAAGAAGAATAATATGTGAACTGTTTTATCGGTTGAAAAAACCCTGTCCGTTGTTTCGGACAGGGTTTTCTAAATATAAAAATGCTAAATATTACTTTGATGTTGATACGTTTGGCTTATATGCACCTTTCATATTTGGCTTATATGCACCCTTTACATTGGGCTTAGATGCTCCCTTAACCTCCGGTGTGTTATTAACAGGCTGAGGCTGTGGTGCAGGTGTGGGTGCAGGTGTTGGCTCCGGTGCAGGTGTAGAATCTGAATCATGATCATCATGATCTTCATGATGTTCAGGTTCGGGTGCAGGCTCCGGTGTAGGTTCACAAACCGGTGCAGGCACTGGTGCCGGTGCAGGTGTAGGCTCGCATACCGGTGCAGGTGTAGGCTCCGGTGTAGGTGTGGGCGTACAAACTGGTGTGGGTGCAGGTGTTGGTGCCGGTGTAGGTGTACAATCAGGCTTCGGTGTGTCCTCAGGCTTCTTTGTACATTCGGGCTTTGGTGTGCACTCCGGCTTCGGTGTACAATCGGGCTTCGGTGTGTCCTCAGGCTTCTTTGTACATTCAGGCTTAGGTGTACACTCGGGCTTTGGTGTACACTCGGGCTTTGGTGTACATTCAGGCTTTACCGGCGGCTGGAAATTCCACCAATCAAAACCTCCACAATATGATGACTCCATTTTAACAGAATCTGAATACTCTGTTACCAGTTCCAGATCATCTGAATTTGTATCCGACTTATCAACAAAATAAGAACCGAAACAATAAACCAACGGAACTGTCACTAATGCAGTGAGTGCCATCGCACCTGTAGATAATAATCTTTTCTTCATGTTTTTATACCCCCATGAGCAGTATGATAATGCATTTTTAATATTTTTGTGCAATACTTACTTTATCATTAACCTTTGATACATTCAAGCCATATGGGAGATATATCGCATCTGATGCGATACTTATAAAAGAGTCCCGCTTGCAGAACTTTCCCGCAAAATCCCAGATTTTATCTATATTTATGCACCTTCAATATAATAGAAAAAAGTCCACTCAAATACATAAAGAGATCCGGCTATCGCCGAATCTCTTTTAATAATTTTCGCACTGTATTATTTGAAATAAGCCATGATTAATTAACCTTTATTTCACTTTTCATCATATATCTGCATTTTTTCGCAACACTATCTCGGGAAGGTCAGCAAGATCTTTAAGCGGATATGTCACCTTCGGATGCATGGCTGCTTCACCGATTCCCACGCACTCAAAACCTCCCGCAAGCGCTGCATCTATCCCCGAAAGAGCATCTTCCACCACAACCGCCTCGACAGGTTTTATCCCCAGCATCTCCGCTGCTTTTAGGAAAACCTCCGGATCGGGCTTTGACTTTGTGATATTCGTTCCGTCAGATACCGCATCAAAAAAATCTCTTAACCCTAGCTTCTCTAGTATCTTCTTGGTATTCTTACTGCTTGAGCCTATCGCAAGAAGTGTTCCTCTCGACCTTAATGTATCAAGTACAACCTTAACATTCGCGTCAAGATCCTTCTCACTCATAGTATCAAGTAGCGATACATAGATATCGTTCTTCTTTTCCGCTATTTCTTTTTTCTCATCGAAAGAATATGCTCTGTCCGCCTTCTCCAAAATAATATCAAGCGACTCCATTCTGCTCACTCCACGCAGCCTGTCATTTATCTTTTCATCAAAATATATTCCCTGCTCATCCGCAATGTTCTTCCATGCTTTGTAATGAAGCTTGTCCGTAAAGCATATCACACCGTCGAGATCAAAGATTACTGCCTTCATTTTCCATACCTCATTTCATTTACGCCTTTTACCACGATCTTATCTCCTTCAAGAACTTCGCATACGGCGCCGCTCTTACTCACGGTGAACTTTAAAAGACTTTTTTTATACCTTATCTTGAAGCTGTACTTCTTCCAGCCCGAAGGAAGAAACGGATCGACCGATATCCCCTCCGCGGTTATCCGAAGCCCCGCAAAGCCGTTTACAATTGCCATGTAGCTTCCGCCCATATTTGCCGTATGTACGCCATCTCCGGAATTATTATGTGTATTCAACAGATCCAGTTTTATTGAATCTCCGAAATATTCAACCGCTTTCTTGTGCATACCGAGCCTTGACGCAACGATACTGAACACACAGGTTGAAAGCGATGAGTCATGCGTCGTTATCTTTTCATAATATTCAAAGCTCTTTTTCATAACTTCCTTAGACTGCCCGTCTTCAAAAAGAAAGTATGCAAGAACCGTATCCGCCTGCTTGCAGACCTGATACCTATACAAGTGAAGCGGGTGATAATGGAGAAGAAGCGGAAATTCCTCTCTTGGCGTATTCTTAAGATCCCACACAGGTTTTTGTAAAAAAGAATCATCCTGCGGATTTATACCAAGTTCCTCATCATACGGAAGATACATCTTTTCCGCCGCCATCTTTATTTCCTTAAGTTCCTTCGTCGTCACACCGAGCTTATCAAGAAGTTCTTTTACCCGCTTACTTGATGAATGCTTCTCCGCAAAAGAAACAGCCATGCTCATGTTGTAAGCCGCGCAGCAATTGGTGTAATAATTGTTGTCGGTCATGCATGTATATTCGTCGGGGCCTGTCACCTCGTTTATCACAAAGTGCCCCGCTCTGTCATAATTACCCACATCGAACCAGAGCCTCGCCGTCTCAAGAAGCATCTCCTCACCCTGATCAAACATGAAATCAATGTCGCCCGTCGTGAGATAATACTGTACGATCGTATACGCTATCGCCCCGTTTATGTGATATGCGGCGGTTCCCGACGGAAAATAGCCGGAGCACTCTTCGCCCGTGATTGTTCTCCACGGATAAAGAGCTCCTTTTTTATGCCCCAAAAGAGCCGCATTTTCCCTCGCTTTATCAAGTATTCCGTATCTGTACTGCAAAATATTTTTGGCCAGTTCGGGATTTGTCAGTATAAAAAAAGGCGCAACATACATCTCCGTATCCCAGAAATAATGCCCTTCATAGCCCTCTCCCGAAAGCCCCTTGGCCGCAATGCTGCAATGCTTATCGCGTGTAGCGGACTGAAAAAGCTGATACATGTTAAAATTCACAGCCTGACCAAGTTCTTCATCTCCGTCAATTTCCATTTCGGAATTATCAAAAAATTCCGTGACATACTCTTTTTGCTTCTCATAAATATCGGCAAGATTCCCTCTCATGGCTTCTTTCAGAGTTTCCCTTGCAAACTCCTCAGGATCGTCTTCACGGACAGAATCCGAGAACGTCGAATATTTGATAAGTGAAAGTTCCTCTCCCTGCTTAACTTCAGCCTTAACATGGTAAAGAGTTCTTCCCTCTTCTTTTCCGTAACTTATCTCTGCTTTTCCCGGCAGCCTTAATCTGTGCGATACCGCAGATGCAACGCTGATCCCGCTCACCTTTGTCGAACTTACCGCAACGCTCATATCCTCGCGCCACTTCACGACATCCACATTAAGAAGCGCTCCGCTGTCATCGGCAAGTCTTGGATCGTCCGGATTAGAATAATTTTTTACATCAGCAATGTGATATGATTTAATCTCGATCAAACCGTCAAAATTAAGAGCCTTCACGTTATACTCAATGGTAAAAAGAGACGGGATCAGAAAGGATGTCATTCGCGTTACCGAAAGTTCAATTTCTTTTCCGTCAGGTGAAACCCAGATAACATGGCGCCTCGTGACACCCTGCTCCATATCGAGAACCCTCTCGTTCACGATAATCTTACCTGTAGTCAGATCAAACACGTCGCCGTCCGCAATAAGACATATTGTCTGTGTATCTGCGACATTGAGCATAGTCTGCTTCTTCTCTATAAGATTGCACAGACTCTCAGCCTGTTTCATCGGAATAATCTCATATACTCCGTTTATGTACGTTCCGCGCATTGTATTCCAGCCATTCGGAACACCTTCCTCAACATTACCCCTAACGCCTATATATCCGTTTGCATTGGAAAAAAGAGCCTCATGAAGATTGACTTCTTTTTCCTCGAAATTTTCCTGTCTTGTAATGATACGCTTCATATTTTTTCCCTGCTTTTTATCCCTTTACAGCTCCCGCTGCCACGCCCTTAACAATGTACTTCTGCGCCGCGAGATAGAATATCGCAACAGGAATAATTGTTATAACAAGCGCCGCCATAGCTTCATTCCAGCTTATCGTGTACTGTCCGAAAAACTTGGCTGTCGAAATCGGTATTGTCCTGTTTGCCGTTGACTTAAGAGTAAGCGAAGGCAAAAGATAATCGTTCCAGATCCAGATGACATCAAGAATAATAAGTGTCATCGTCGTAGGTTTTAATATAGGAAAAACAATTTTCCAAAACAAAGTCCATACGCTGCATCCGTCGATAATAGCCGCTTCTTCCAACGATACCGGGATTGATGAAATAAAGCCATGATACAAGAACACGCCCATTCCGGCGCCAAATCCGATATACATAAATATCAGGCCACCGATCGAGTCCGTCATCGGAAGTCCCGTGACTTTTCCAATCTTGTTCATCTCCTGCATAAGAGGCATCATTATCGTCTGAAACGGAATCAACATCGTTGCAACAAGGATTGAGAAAAGAGCGATACTTAACTTATTTGCGCTTCTTACAAACATCCATGCAGTCATCGCGGACAAAACAACAATGATAGTTATTGAAACAATCGTAATGACGACTGAGTTAAACAAAGATGTGGCAAAATTCATCTTTCCGATTGCTGAAGAATAATACTTAAACGAGAACTTCCCCGGAAGTGCCACCATGTTTTTGTACATCTCGGCTCTACTCTTAAATGAGTTCGTAAGTATCAGATAAATAGGAAACAGGTACAGTAAACACATAAGTGCAACAAGTACGTTCGGAATAATCTTTTTTACACTTTTAGCCATTTACATTGCCACCTCCCTCTTCTTTGTTATCGATACCTGAACAAAGGTAACTATCGCGATTATCAGGAAAAAGATAATTGCCTTAGCCTGACCGTATCCAAAATTGCTGAGACTGAAAATCTCGTTATAGATATTAAGTGAGAACATCTCTGACTGGAAATTGGCTCCTTCGCCCGTAAGAGATACGTTGACATCATAAATCTTGAAACAGTTTGAAAGAGCAAGGAACAGGCATATAGTAAACGAAGGCATAAGGAGCGGAAACTTTATCGAAAGAAGCGTCTGAAAATAGTTCGCTCCGTCGATAGCCGCAGCCTCCATGACATCATCGGGGATAGCCATGATTCCGGTTATATACACGATCATCACATAACCCGCAAGCTGCCATGTCGTTACCACGATCATCGCAATTATTGATTTTGTGGAATCCGTAAGCCAATTGCCAAAGCCCACGCTCAGGAAGAACTCACTGAACACGCTCTTCCAGATATATCCCAATATCAGTCCGCCGATAAGATATGGTAAAAAAAGCATGGTTCTGGCAAAGTTCTTCACCTTAAGCCCCGTTGTAACGAGGAGTGCAAAAAACAATCCAAGGACATTTACGGTCAATACACTTATAACTGTAAAAATCGTTGTCCTCACCGCAGCATTTACAAACTGCCTGTCTCCGAGTACCGATTTATAATTGCTCATCCCTACAAAGCTTGCGGCGTGTTTGGCAAATCCGTCCCATTCAACAAACGAATATCCTATTCCGATAAAGAACGGAATGATCACAACCACGAAAAATGTGATCATAAGCGGCGCCGTAAACAATGCGTACCATCTCTTTTTTATCTTCATACCTTTATCTCCGTAATAGGTGCTGCAACATATGCTGTCACAGCACCCTCTTTAAATCATCATTTTGCATTTACAAACGCGTCATTGAGCTTGTCGATCAGCTCTTCCCCTGTCATTGAAGGATTGGTGAAAAATTCCTGTGTAATAGGCGAAAGACTTGTTGTGATAATTCCTGCGGGCCAATTGCTCATTACCCACGGAATGCTGTCTTTTGATGCTTCCGAGATTGACTTTGAAAGAGGATCGAGTTTGTCGGAAGTCATACCGTCAACAACAGGAACAAATCCAAATTGATTCATGAGGTAATCTTTTCCTTTGTCGCTTGTGTAGAGCCATTCAAGGAAATCTTTTGCCATGGACTTCTCTTCATCCGAAGCGTCAACGTTGATGTACCATGCCGCGGGAACCGAAACAGCTACCTTCTTGTTACCATTTATCGGAACGGGCGCGATACCCATGTCAAAATCAACGTCATAATCCTTGAACATTCCGTATGCCCAGTTACCCTGATGGATCATTGCAGCCTTACCTGTCGCAAAATCACCGCAGTTATTGTCATATGTAACATCAACGGGATTTGTGCAGTTTTCGCGGATTGCTTCCATAAGTTTTGCAAATTCCTTGAAAGCATCGTTGTCTTTCATCCTCACTTCTCCCTTTAATACCTGCTGAAGGTATGCATCGGGATCGTCTTGAACTGCGAAAGGCGTATTCAATATATGTGCAATAAGGAAATAATCTTCCTGTGAAAGACCGAGGCCGTTTATTCCCTTTCCTTTTGCTTCCTTAAGATAATCTATAAGTGCGTCGGTCGAACCGATCTTTGATGTATCTACGAGATTGCCATCATATACAAGTCCGAACCCTTCGATCGTGTACGGAACGCCCACAACCTTGCCGTCAACAGAATCTTTGAGATTATCGCTTATCTTGCTCATAAAGGATAAATCACTTACGTCTTCAAGATAATCCGACATCTCGACAGATTCAGATCCCGGCGCAAGTGAAAACAGCACAGGGCCCGACTCTGTGGAAATACCTGTTTTGAGATCCTTGTAGTAGTTATCACCGCTTGTCTCCCATACTTCGATCTCCACACCGGTTTCATTCTTATAATCTTTTGCAAGCTGATTAAGTTGATCCATGATCTCAGTCTTTGACTGAAAAATTGTAAATTTGCCCCCTGCATTTGCACTCTTTTCCCCACCGCCGGCAGACTCTCCGCCTGCTGCCTGTGAAGATGATGCTCCGCAACCCGTAAGCGCGGAACCTGCAACCATAACCGTCGCCAAAAGCGCTGCCAACAATCTCTTATTCCTCATAGTTATTTACTACTCCTTTCCCATAACTCCCCTAAAAAAGGTTATCTTCTTAATTACATATTCCTATTTTTTACTAAAAAAAGGCAATCCCCCATCTGTTTTTTAGAGGGATTGTCAGTTTAAACCGCGTATTATTATGTAAAATTAATATAAAAAGAGGTGATTTTAGTAAAATCCACCTCTTTTTTAGTAAAGTCTTATTGATTTAACTTGTTTTAACTAAAGTGGAAGTTCTCCACTTTATCCTTGCTCCAATCTTGAGAGATTCATAGCTTCCCGTCCCTTCGATCAGTTCAACAAGAGACTGGGCCGCAAGGAAACCTCTCTCGTAGTTTGGAACCTCTACGGTAGTAAGTCCCATATACTTGGAAACAAAAGCATCATCAAAGCCACAGACCGCTATATCTTCAGGAACACGCAGTCCCGCTTCCCTGAACTTTCTCATAGCCCCTATAGCCATCATATCGTTTGCACACACAAGAACCTGTGGCATGTGCTCCGAAAGCATCAAAAGTCTTGCCGCCTGCGTTCCGCTCTTTTCCCTCCAGTTTCCCTCGTAGTGATCCCTTCTGTGAAAAGTTATCCCGTGAGCCGAGAGAGCATCGCGAAAAGCCCGGTATCTCTCCTTGTTATCATCCGTATCCATACCGGACAGATAAGCAAAGCGCTCATATCCCGACTTGATAAGTGTCTCAACCATCTCTTTCTCGGCATCATAGTTGTTTACTATCACGCTCTTTATTCCGAAATGATTTATCTCCCTATCAAGAACTATGATCGGATAGTTATTCTCCGCCGCCTTTATCAGCATGGAATCCTCACATCTGTAATCGATGTTGATGCATCCCGTAGAATACGCATCCGACATATATTTCTCGGCATTTCTGCTTGTGCACACCATAATGTCATAATCCTTGGAATATGCATAATCACTTATCCCATGGAGTATGTTCAGATAAAAATTGGTATCGAAATCACTGAAATTAACTACTATAGTTTTGTTATCGCTACTTTTTTCCTTTATTCGGATTTTCGGCAGTTCGTAGCCCAGTTCCTTTGCAATCGCAAGAATCTTCTCTCTTGTCTTATCACTCATGTTCCTCTTGCCATGCAGAACATTTGAGACAGTTGCTATGGATACTCCGGCCTCTCTTGCTATGTCTTTAATTCCTACCATACCTTATGTCTTTCTGTGCAAAGTAAAAAATCTGTCTTACAGTAAGTGCGCTCTAAGCTCCTCACCGCTCTTTTCTGATAAATAAGAAGGTGCAATATCAAGCATAGTCTTGCATCCCTTCTGGCCTTCATTGTACATACGGAAAGCAGCACGTGCAACCGCTGTAAGAACGCTGGTTGTAAATTCAGGGTTTGAATCAAGCTTTAAGCTATACTCAATGATATGATTGTGCTCTTTGTCCGCACCTGTCTTACCGCTTCTGAACACAAATCCGCCGTGAGCCATTCCGCTGTGATTCTTTAAAAGCTCCTCTTCGCTGATGAAATGAACTGTTGTGTCATAATCGGCAAAGTAGTTGGGCATTTCCTTGATCTCTTTTTCAACTGCTGCTGCGTCAGCACCCTCTTCAAGTACAACAAAGCATTCTCTTGTATGCTTCTGACGTGTTGTAAGCTTAGGATTCTGTCCGCTTCTTACTGCCTCAAGTGCACTCTCTACAGGGATTGTATACTGTTTTGCATTCTTAACACCCTTTACGCGGCGTATAGCATCCGAATGTCCCTGAGAAACACCCTTGCCCCAGAATGTATAATCATTTCCTTCGGGAAGGATCGCATTTGAATATACTCTTGCAAGTGAGAACATTCCGGGATCCCATCCGCAAGAAATAACGGCAACTTTGCCTGACTCTTTTGCGGCAGCATCAACATTTGCAAAATGCTCGGGAATCCTTGCGTGTGTATCAAAGCTGTCAACAACGTTGAACATCTTGGCATACTGAGGAGTCTGCACAGGAAGATCTGTTGCACTTCCTCCGCAAAGGATCATAACGTCGATCTTATCTTTCCAATTCTCTATATCATCTGTGGAAACGACAGGTACACCCTGTGTCTTGATCTGAAGTGTCTTCGGATCTCTTCTTGTGAACACTGCAACAAGCTCCATATCGGGTGCCGCCTTAACCGCAAGTTCAACTCCTTTTCCAAGATTTCCGTATCCTAAAATTCCTATTTTAATACTCATAAATAATGCCTCCTTTACTCTCGTAAAGTATATCATATAAACGATAACTTTTAGCATTTTTCTTTCCTTCTAGGACTTTTTTAACTGTTTCGTAACATTATATTGACTTGCAACAATCCAAGTAGTATAAGTGTATTAGAACTAATAATACACTCAATGCTTAACAGGAGACGCAATATGAACAGAACAAGTATCGCCGCTATTACATCTGTGCTGATACTCATACTTATAGGATGTGGCGGAAAAAGCACCAATGCCGCCGAATCCCCCGGCAGCGAGGTTTCAAAAACAAATGTTAATATAGATAGCTCAGATGCAAAGGCAAACGAAGATGATGCAAAGACAAACAATGTAATTCAGATTTCAGCCGGCAAAACATCTTCATCAAAGAATCCCGATTCTTTGATAAAGTACAACGGAAAAGACTTCTCTGTTTTAAGTGATGCAGAGACAATTCTCTCGGACCTTGGTGACTATGACCCCAAACTTTCTTGTGTCGATGATGAATATAAGAATTATGTCTTTTCCACAGCAAAGATTCAATTTGATACAGCAATTATTGACGGAAAGGAGGCTTCAGTACTTCTCTACATCTACAACCCTGATATTAAGACATCCAAAAATGTCGGTTTGGGAAATTCAGAACAGGACATACTTGATGCATACGGATTTCCTGACGCAACAGATTCGAACGATCCTTCCTACTCGTTCGAATACCATTTTCCTTCATTTGATCTGATATTTGATTTTGAGACCGCAAGTCAGACTGTAGAGATGATAAGATACAAAAATACCAACAACCATTCAAAAGCAACACCATAAAAACATATAAAGCACTTGCTTCCAAATATATATGTTGCTAATATAAAACAGCTAGTGAAAGGACAATTTTATTATGGATAAGAAACAGAAATTATTGAATCTCATAGATAAAGCCGGCCGTGGAAGTATAGAAGCAGCAGAAGCAATTGCAGAAGGATATTTCAAAGGTGAATTCGGAGACCCCAATCCGGAGAAAGCCAAGAAATGGGCATCCTACGCAGCCAAGCATGGCAGCGAAAACGCCCAAAAGATATTAAACCAATTATGAAAAACTATTATGAAAAAATCTTTTATGAAAAACCTATTATGAAAAAAATCTACCTAACTTAAGTATTTATGAAATCCTCCACGTTTTCATTATACATGTCAAGTTGCCAATGTCAGTCTGCACTGAATCAATTTCAAGTGAATGATTGGCATTGGCAATTTTTATATAATCAATATCAAATTAAAATGCCCAAGGGAATTCATATTTATCCCCAACATTTGCAAGACCTGCTGCACTTTCTGTTACTTCGAAACTCGCCCCCTCATTGCTATATGTGATCTTACCTTTCACACGACCTTCTTGATCTTCAAAATCATAACCGTCCGAAGTTTTAGTAACATCACCGTGAAAAGTTGTAAGTTTGTAAATTCCAATATCGGCAAATGCTGAACCCGACTCCTGTCCTTCGTAAATATAAAGCTCACTGTAAACATCACCTGTACCCTGATTGTCTATATAAGCCCCATATTCTTTACGAGCAGGGATCTTAACGCTCTGACCTAATTTCTTTGCATAAATGGATGCTAACACGTAGCATCTGTTTTTGTTAATATTTGCAAGTTCTTGAGCGTAAATCATCGGCTGAATCGATCCGCCTTCATACATTGTAGTCATTCCCTTAGCTGCCTTTTCTTTTATCTCATTCCATTCACGTTGTTCTTTCAGTACCTTTTCTTTTGTTGTGGCATCAAGTTCATTGCTCATTCTCTTCCAAAGACCATTAAGCTCAGCATCCCAAACCTCAGTACCATAAGAAGCCACCATGTTCATCTCCATCTGCGTTTCAGCCGCAATATCTGTATATGCAGCTTCAAGTGATTCAACCTGTTCTAACTCCTCCTGAAGTGTACAACCTGAAGCTTGAATACCTTCTACTTTTGCCTTAATCTCACTCGAAAGATCACCTATAGCGCTTTCGTTTGCATTTTCATCACCAACATCACTCGTAATATCCTCGGAACTATCTGTAACAGCATCCTCCGATAATTCCATGTCAGCATCAGAACTATCATTATCAGTGATTTCTATACTATTTGAATCAGCATTGTCTGTAGTTTCTAATTTTTCAGAGCCACATGCTGTCATTCCTATTGAAATTGCCATTGTGATTAATAATAATTTTTTCTTCATAATTCAAACTCCTCTTACATTATAACTTTTCAAAATACCGGACAACCGCGCTAAGGTCATCACATATCACTTCCGAAAGTTCACGCATCTCATCATCGGGCCCTATTATATCAGGGACCATTATAGGCCTCATCCCTGCTGCCTTTGCTGCTCTTATCCCGTTATATGAATCTTCTATCGCAAAGGTCTCACTTGGCTCTACGCCAAGTTCTCTGCATGCGATTGTATATATCTCAGGATTAGGTTTACTTATCTTTACGGCATCTCCTCCGACAACCATATCGAAATAGCCTATGAATCCCGCATCTGTAAGTTCGCTTATGACAAGCGCTTTCCTTGTGGATGAAGCAACACCTACTTTGATACCTTTCCCCTTAAGATACTCCAGAATTTCTTTTACACCATTCTTAATGGGAAGTCGCCCACCGTCAAATTTCTCATGGAATAATCTTGAGCTCTCTGCAAGAAGCTTATCCGCTATTCCCGCTCCCATTTTGTCTGCATATGCATTCTCAACAATATCGTGTGTCTGTGCGTTATTGGTACCTATGCACCTCTTAAAGACAGGCTCCACATCTCCCAGACCAAACCTCTCTCCAAGCTCATACCAGCATGAAAGGCAGGCTCTCTCGGAATCGAATATAACTCCGTCCATATCAAATATTACGTTGTAGGAACATGCCATCTATCCTTCCTCCGAACCAATCATATAAGCGACAGTATATCATATCTGATAAAGAATTTGAACGTGACATGGGGACGGTTCTTTTGTCTCTTCTCGCTTCGCGGGCGGGCGTGACATGGGGACGGTTCTTTTGTCTCCTCTCGCTTCGCGAAAGGAGACAAAAGAACCGTCCCCATGTCACGTGTCACCGCTGCAACAAAAAAGACACCCC
The DNA here is from genome assembly GCF_900101605.1 of Butyrivibrio hungatei. Classification (GTDB taxonomy): domain Bacteria; phylum Bacillota; class Clostridia; order Lachnospirales; family Lachnospiraceae; genus Butyrivibrio; species Butyrivibrio hungatei_B. The sequence goes on along the minus strand of NZ_FMUR01000007.1, from coordinate 46,208 downwards.
GTTTTACCAGGGTGCCGATCTAACCGTATCAAGCCTTTCCGGATTGTTCAAATATTCGCAGTCCGGCGGCGAATTTACAAGTGAATTGTTTCGTACTTTGCATGAAGCATTTCTACATTCTTTGCATCTGAAACTAATGTGATTATTATAAAGTCTCTTACAACCAACTGAGCAAAAAGCCCAATTACCGTTGCGTGCTACAAAAGTCCTTCCGCAATTCAGACATATCCGCTTTACATTGTGTGCCATAATTTCATACTTCCCACATAAAAAAGAAAAACCGATTACTACAATTTTGTATAAATAAATTTACTATAAAGAAATTATAAACTAATGTGCAAGTCCCATAAAGAGGGACTTGCACATGTTCACAAATAGTTCAAACTTTCTAAAATCACATCATTCCAAAAAAGTGATTTCATATAGATTGACAAATATTCAATTATACACAACTAATTTATCATAGCTTTCTGAAAATTATTGCTTATGCTGCTGCCTTCTTATCATCATGCGCATAAATTGCTTTCAATATAACAGGTGTCAGGATTGAGCTGATAACAATGAGCAGGATAACCGCTGTGAAATATCTGCTGTCAATGATCTCTGCCTTGAGGCCTCTTTGTGCAACGATAAGCGCAACCTCTCCTCTTGTCATCATTCCGACACCGATCTTAAGGCTGTCAGAGCCGTTATATCCAAGAATCTTGGCAACAAGTCCGCATCCGACGATCTTACCCAAGAGACCTACTATAACAAATGCAAGTGAAAATACAATAACCGTTGTATCAACAGATCTAAGATTGGTCTGAAGTCCGACACTTGCAAAGAAAACAGGTCCAAAGATCATATATGAATTTATATCCATCTTCCTGTCGATATACTCGGAATCATCAAGCGAGCTTAAGATAATTCCCGCAACAAACGCACCTGTAATATCCGCAACTCCGAAGTACTTATCCGCAATATAAGAAAATACAAGTGCAAGAGCAAGTCCCATGATAGGAATACGTCTTGTATGACGCCACTTTGTATCAAGCTTTTGCATTATCTTAAAGATGATGATTCCCACAACCAAAGAGAATGCAAAGAAAAGAACAGTCTTAACACATACCATTCCTATATTTGCACTGGGATCCTTCATTCCGATAACAGCTGTAAGAACAACGATACCGATAACATCATCTATTATCGCTGCACTCATTATGGTAGTTCCAACCTCTGTCGAAATTTTTCCCAGTTCTCTGAGCGCCTGAACGGTTATACTTACGGAAGTCGCGGTAAGGATTGTTCCGATAAAAAGAGCTCTCATAAACTCAACACTTCCGGGAGCGGCAAATCCGTAAAAGCACATATACAGAACAGTTCCGAAAGCAAGCGGTATTCCAACTCCCGAGCAAGCAAGTATTGTAGCCTTTATACCTGACTTCTTGAGATTGTCGATATTGGTCTCAAGTCCCGCACTGAACATAAGAAGAATAACACCAATCTCCGCCATCTGTGAAAAGAAATCACTCTCAGATACGATATTAAGTATCGTAGGTCCTATTATAAGTCCCGCAATGATCTCTCCCGCCACCTGAGGTGCCTTGAGCTTCCTTGCTGCAAGTCCGCAAAACTTAGCTGCAATAACTATGATTGCAAGATTACGCAAAATTTCTAAACTGTCCACTTTTCATCCCTCGATTCTACTTATTCAAATTATCAAATTGCACATCATATTATAATACATCTTTATTTTTTCGCAATCCGACGATATATTTATAGAACCCCGGGTTATCTTTTCAAAGTAAATGCAGTTTCTTTTACCTTTATTAAATTCGGCACAATATATTCTTTATCCCGTCGCAGATTCTTCGCGCCACAACAGGATTGTTCATTGTGTACAGATGGATTCCGTCGATATCACTCACAAGAAGATCGATTATCTGGCTGAGCGCATATGACATTCCCGCATCAAAAAGAGCTTCCTTGTTGTCCTCATACTTATCCGTGATCTTTTTAAATTTCTCAGGAAAAGTAGCATTGCACATCGTGAGCATTCTCTTTATCTGTGCAGCGTTTATAACGGGCATAACTCCTGGTATCATCGGAACTTCTATTCCTGCCTCCTCACTCTTTTCCCTGAAGCTCATGAACTTTTCATTGTCGAAAAAGAGCTGTGAAAGAAGCACCTCTGCTCCGCTGTCCACCTTGGTCTTGAGATTTTTAAGCTCGTCTTCCTCCGAAAAAGTTTCGGGATGCATCTCAGGATAGCATGCTCCCAATATGCAGAAGTCATGCTTATCCTTTAGATAAGAGATAACGTCAGAAGCGTGATGAAAATCATCTTTTTCGGGGATATTCGCATTTCTGTCACCTCTGAGCGCAAGGATATTTTCTATCCCTTCATTTTGAAGTGCTGCCGCAAACTCATCAATCTCGCTCTTGCTGTAATGAAGACTCGTTAAGTGGACCACAGGCTCAACGCCGTAATTATGCTTTATCTTCTTTGCAATCTCTATTGTGTTGTTTGAACCTGCACTTCCGCCCGCTCCGAAAGTTACGCTGATAAAGTCAGGTTCAAGCTCGCAGAGAACATCAAGTGTCTCATCAATAGCTTCAAGCGCTTTATCTTTTTTCGGAGGAAAAATCTCAAATGAGAGAGTTTTCTTGCCTTCTTTATACAAATCCGATACTTTCAACTTCTTACTTATCCTCTCACTGTCTTTGCTGCCTTAACAAGATTTATAAGGCTCTCTTTTGTCTCGGGGATTCCCCTTGTCTTAAGTCCGCAGTCCGGATTAACCCAGAGCTTGCTGTCATCGATCCTGCTGCGCATCTTTCCGAGTGCATCAACTATTTCCTGAACAGAAGGAACACGGGGGCTGTGGATATCATATACTCCGGGTCCTACTTCCGTCTTGAAGTTATTTTCTTTTAATGAATCAAGGATCTGAAGATCCGATCTTGAAGCCTCGAAAGTAATAACGTCCGCATCCATCGCATCAATCACGGGAATGATATCCGTAAACTCGCTATAGCACATATGTGTATGGATCTGAGTTTCAGGCTTTACTCCGCTGTGCACAAGTCTGAATGCAGGAATCGCAAAATCAAGATACTCGCTGTACCAGTCCGACTTTCTGAGAGGAAGCTTTTCTCTGAGCGCAGCTTCGTCGATCTGGATGATCTCTATTCCGGCTTTCTCAAGATCAAGAACCTCATCTCTTATCGCAAGCGCAAGCTGCAAAATGCTCTCCTTAATAGAGATGTCTTCTCTAGGGAAGGACCAGTTAAGGATAGTGACAGGTCCTGTGAGCATTCCCTTCATCGGCTTGCTCGAGCAGCTCTTTGCGTACTTTGACCACTCTACGGTAATAGGACTCTTTCTTGATACGTCACCCCAAATGATCGGAGGCTTAACGCATCTTGTTCCGTAAGACTGAACCCATGCTTTCTCAGTAAATACATATCCTGCAAGGTGCTCACCGAAATATTCGACCATGTCATTTCTTTCGTACTCACCGTGCACAAGTACGTCTAGCCCAATCTCCTCCTGGAACTCTATGCACTTTTTAATTTTCTCTTTGTTAAAGGCAATATACTGTTCTTTGCTGATATTGCCCTTCCTGTAATCCTGTCTGTTCCTTCTGACATCTATAGTCTGAGGGAACGAACCGATTGTTGTAGTAGGGAAAAGAGGGAGTTTCAATTTATCCTTTTGAATCTTTTCTCTCTCTTTAAACTCAGGGCTTCTCTCGTAGTCGCTCTCTTTTATATTTGAAACTCTCTCTCTTACCTTCTCATCCACGCTATCAACTCTGTTCTTGAAAAGTTCTGCATTTGCCACAAACTTTTCAGAAGCTGATGCCTTCTTTATATCCTTCTCATCTGCAAGTTCCGCGATATCCTTAAGTTCCGAAAGCTTCTCTTTTGCAAAAGCGAAATGCTTTTTATACTCATCGGAAATCTTATGCTCACTCTCAAGTGTGTAAGGAACATGAAGAAGTGAACATGATGTATTTACAACTATATTGTCATTGCCCGCAATTTCTCTGAGCTTTCTTATAATTTCAAGAGACTTACCGTAATTATTCTTCCAGATATTTTTGCCGTTCACCACTCCCGCAAAAAGAAGTTTGTCTGCAGGAAATCCGTTCTTTTTGACAAGCTCAAGAGATTTTTTCCCCTCAATGAAATCCAGACCGATCGCGTCAAAATCAAGCTGTGTAAGTAAGTTGTAAATATCTCTCACATCTCCGAAGTATGTCTGAAGAAGAACTTTGATATTCCCCTTTCCGGCGAGAATAACACGATATAGCCTCTCGAAAAGCTTAATATCATCGAGTGTCAAGTCTCTTACAAGATAAGGCTCATCAAACTCTGCCCACTTAACACCGTTTTCGCCAAGCTTTGAAAGGTATGCCACATATTCTTTTGCCAAAACCTGCTCGAAATCAGAAATATTCTTATCACCTGTATACTTCGCAAGCTTTAAGAAAGTAAACGGTCCGATAATGCTGACCTTAAGATTCTCTGCGTGCTCAAATGCTTCTTTGAACTCGTCAAAAGGCTTTGTTCCGACAAGTTTGATCTCAGTATTGTCATCGATCTCGGGAACAATGTAGTGATAGTTGGTATTGAACCATTTCTTCATGGCAAGTGCCTTTACATTTCCCTTCTCACCCTGATATCCTCTTGCCATTGCAAAAAATGTATCTGTCTCGGAAAGAGAAAGCTCTCTGTATCTGTCGGGTATTACGTTGAAAAGCACGGCAACATCAAGCATATTGTCATATAAAGAAAAATCGTTTACAGAAATAAAATCTATTCCGTTTGCTTTCTGTAAATCTAAGTTCTCTCTTCTTAATCTCTTCGCCGTATCTTTGAGTTCGTTTTCGCTGATCTCATTCTTAAAATATTTCTCTGATGCAAATTTAAGTTCTCTGTCTTTTCCCACTCTTGGGTATCCTATAACCGCTGTTCTCATATGCTTTCCTCTCTTATAAATGTGTATTTATGCAACGCCAATAAGCATTGTTCTTTATCTCTTGTTCTTCGGCACACTGCGCCTGTTTCACTGTGGTAAATAGAAGTATAACCAGTTTTTATCCATAGGTAAAATATGTTTTTTATGCCCTATATCATAGATTTTGTCTATGATAGATGATATACTTACTTCATGACACTAAAACAATTAAATTACGTTGTAACCGTAGCTGAGACAGGCAATATCACCGAAGCGGCAAAAAAGCTGTTTATCGCCCAGCCGAGCCTTACCAGCGCGATTCAGGAAATTGAAAAAGAATTTAATATAACTCTCTTTAACAGGACGAAAAGAGGTATCAGCATTACAACCGAAGGAAGCGAATTTCTCGGTTATGCGCGTCAGCTCCTTGAACAGGCAAATCTCATCGAGGAAAGATATACCGGAAAGCCTGTCGGAAAGACCAAGTTCTACATATCTTCCCAGCACTATTCTTTTGTCGTTGAAGCTTTTGTCGAACTTTTAAAGAAATACGGCGGTGAAAAATATGAGTTTCACATGAGAGAAACCCAGACCTACGACATCATCGAGGACGTCGCGCGCCTTAGAAGCGAGATTGGCGTGTTGTATATGAATAAATTTAACGAGACGGTCATAAAAAAGGAGCTTCGCGATAATGACTTGTCTTTTACTCCGTTATTCAAGGCAAAGCCTCATGTGTTCATCGGAAAGAATTCTCCTCTTGCAAAGAAAAAGAGCCTTACGCTTGATGATTTAAAACCTTACCCCAGGCTATCTTACGAGCAGGGAACGCACAACTCTTTTTACTTCTCAGAGGAAATCCTTAGCACACAAGACTCAGATAAGGACCTTGTTGTCTGCGACAGAGCGACTCTTTTTAACCTGCTGATAGGGCTAAACGGCTACACAATCTGTAGCGGTGTGATCAATGAAAATCTGAACGGAGCAAATATAGTCGCGCGCCCGCTTAAGGTTGATGATTACATGGAAGTTGGATATATTCTAAAGAATTCTGTGGGAGTATCGCCGCTGACTCAGAGCTATATCGAGATAATAAAGAAACTTGTGAAAAAGAAATAGAAAACATGACACAAAAATATGGCAGGGTGACACAGGGACGGTTCTTCTGTCTCCTCTCGCGGGGGACAGGCGGGCGTGACACGGGGACGGTTCTTCTGTCTCCTCTCGCGGGGGACAGGCGTGACACGGGGACGGTTCTTCTGTCTCCTCTCGCTTCGCGAAAGGAGACAAAAGAACCGTCCCCGTGTCACTGCCTGCGTTTTATTTAGCCGCCGCAAATCCTTTCTCAAGGTCTTCAATGATATCATCGATATGCTCCGTACCGATTGAGAGTCTGATCGTGCTCTGTGAGATTCCCTGATCCTTAAGCTCATCATCGTTAAGCTGAGAATGAGTTGTTGTTGCAGGATGAATAACAAGGCTCTTTACATCGGCAACATTTGCAAGAAGTGAGAATATCTCAAGGTTATCGATAAACTTCCAAGCAGCCTCTTTTCCGCCCTTGATCTCAAATGTGAAGATTGAAGCTCCGCCATTTGGGAAGTACTTCTCATAGAGAGCGTGGTCGGGGTGATCTGCAAGTGAAGGATGGTTAACCTTCTCAACCTGAGGGTGCTTTGAAAGGAACTCAACTACCTTCTTTGTGTTCTCTGCATGTCTCTCAAGACGAAGTGAAAGTGTCTCAAGTCCCTGAAGAAGCAGGAATGCGTTGAACGGAGAAATTGTTGCTCCTGTATCTCTGAGAAGGATAGCTCTTATAAATGTAACGAATGCAGCAGGTCCTACGGCATCATAGAATGATACGCCGTGGTAGCTGGGGTTGGGAGCTGCGATATTAGGATACTTGCCGCTCTTTTTCCAATCGAACTTACCTGACTCAACGATCACACCGCCAAGAGTTGTTCCATGACCTCCGATGAACTTGGTTGCTGAATGTACAACGATGTCAGCGCCGTGCTCGATAGGTCTGATAAGGTAAGGTGTTCCGAATGTATTGTCGATAACAAGAGGAAGTCCGTGCTTGTGTGCTATCTCTGCAACTGCGTCGATATCAGGAATATCACTGTTGGGATTTCCAAGTGTCTCAAGGTAGATTGCTCTTGTATCTTCCTCGATCGCACCCTCGATCTCTGCAAGGTTATGTGCATCAACGAATGTTGTTCTTACTCCGTACTGAGGAAGTGTATGTGCAAGGAGATTGTAACTTCCACCATAGATTGTCTTCTGTGCTACGATGTGTCCTCCGTTAGCTGCAAGTGCCTGGATTGTATATGTTATTGCTGCTGCGCCGGATGCAACTGCAAGTGCTGCGCTTCCGCCTTCCAAAGCTGCGATTCTTTTTTCAAATACATCCTGTGTGGAATTTGTAAGTCTTCCGTAGATGTTACCTGCATCAGCAAGTCCAAATCTGTCAGCAGCGTGCTGGCTGTTTCTGAATACGTATGATGTCGTCTGATAAATCGGAACCGCTCTTGCGTCTGTAGCGGAATCCGGCTGCTCCTGTCCAACGTGTAACTGTAAAGTCTCAAATCTGTAATTACTCATAATCTATCTCCTTCATTTGCATTTATTTTTCGTGTGTGTTATGTTGTGTTAATGTTATTCCTATTTACCTATTACGTCAATAGGTTTTATGATAACTAAATCAGCATGCCACTAATAAGTTTTTGTTATATCTCATTATATGGGATACAATGTCAGTATAAATAGGAGGTTCACATGTTTACTACCAAAGGACGCTATGCCCTGCGCGTTATGATCGATCTTGCGCAGCACACAGAAAATGAATACATCCCTCTCAAGGATATCGCCACAAGGCAGGACATCTCCAAGAAGTATCTTGAGATTATTGCAAAAGAACTTGTAAAAGGCGGTCTTATCGAAGGTGCCAGCGGAAAGCACGGCGGCTACAAACTTTTAAGAAGTCCCGACGAATATAGTGTCGGAGAAATAATAGAACTAATGGAAGGCACTTTCGCGCCCGTAGCCTGTCTTGAAACAGGCGCTCCCGAATGCACACGTGCCTGCAAGTGCAACACTCTGGAAATGTGGACAGAATTCTACGAACTTGAACGCAACTTCTTTTTCGGCAAGAAACTGAGCGATCTGTGCAATTAGTTTGTAGATTTTCCGTACGCCCGACCATAAAGGTATATATTCGGAAATATGCTGTGTACGGCTGCGCAGTGATTTTCATACTTTAATAAAACCTGAAGATGCTTCCTTTCACGTTGTTCAGAGAAGTCAGCATCTTCGGGTTTTATTAAAGCTGAAAATCATCTTGCTCGTCCGAAGACAACGTATTTCCGAATATATACCTTTGTGGCCGGGCTGTCTATGAAAAGGGCGACAAACACAAAACCAAGCTTCGAAAAGCCCTGACAATATTCTTTATTCCATATCTTTTGATTTGATGTACTTCTTTAGAGTTGAAACATGCATAGGATAGAAAGACTCTTCATCTCTCAACATATCCCTCAGATCATTCAGTGAAACCCACCTAAGATTTCTCGATTCATTAGTTCCTTCTACCTCTTTTCCATCAGCTCTGCAAATGAAAACTTGGACCATTATTGGGTAGTCACCTTCAACATTCTGGGAACATGAAAAGGGGGTATAGTTTAAGACTTTATAACCATTATGTTCAACTATTACTGACTCTTCTTCTCCTTGAATATATGTGACCTCAAGACCGGTCTCTTCAGATATTTCCCTTCTCAGGCAATCATAAATATTCTCAAATTCTCTGATTTTACCTGCGGGAATTTCTACCAATCCATTTTCACGGTCATTACCTTTATATCTCTCTTGCAGAAGGATAAATACTTCTCCGTCAATAATTCTTTCTATTATTCCTCCTGCAGCGGGTTTAGAAAATAATTCTGTCATATTGCTTACTCCTCTATCCTCATTAGACTACAATACTTTGGATTATATATCTCTACCTTGATATTGCATGGTAACGACATTTACAATTTTCTTTTTCTCATTGATTTTGAAAATCGCCACATAGTTATCTATCAAAAGCTGACGATAGCCCTTGTTTGCATATTTTCCAACTTGCCTTTCCTGATGGGACTGCGGAAAAGTATCCAATCCCAAAATTGCTTCTCTAATTCGCTTGACCTGGCCGTATGCATTTTCGGGAGAAAGTTTTTCACTGGCGATATAGGCGTAGATTCCAGCAATATCCCTATACGCTCTTTTATATAACTTGACTTGATACTTATCCAAAATACTTCTTCTCCAATTCATCAAAAGCTTTCTTTGCGTCTATCGCCTCACCTGTTAATTCAAACTCAGCCTCTGCTTCGGTTATTGCCTGATCAATACGATTATTCGCAGCAAATTGTTCGTATAATTCAGCACTCATAACAACTAAATCACTATAACCATTCTTAGTCACAAAAATTGGCTCCTGCTTTTTATGCGCCATTTCAGATATTTCACTTGTATTTCTTAAATCTCTAATAGGTATGATTGTCGGCATAATAACACCTCCTTTATACAAATACAGTGTAGCATAATTATGCCACACTGTAAAATATAAAACTATACCTATATCAATCATGCAAGAACTCTATCGACAAGAGACTACTGTTTCCTGTACCCGTGTATCTGAGATACAACGCATGCGTTCCCGAAACCGCATCAAATCTGCATTCATCTGCAGTCCAGATATTTGAGCCTATAGCATGAATCTTGCCAAGAGGCTCACCGTCTAGATCTGTGAGGATCTCAAAGTCTCCGTTGAAGTAAGCTCTTGTCTTAATTCTAAGTCCCGTAAGCTTTTCGAAGTCAAAGTACTTGAAACCGATTGTCGTTCCGTCAACAATATCTTTGATATAGCTTTCTCCGTATGACTCGTCGCCCCCGACCTGAACCACTCTGGGCGCTCCGGGATCAACATACATCTTGTGTTCTTTCGTAAAGATATTGCAGGCAATGTAAGCCGGGTACTCTCCCTTGTCGGAAAGAGGTCCGCCGTTCAGACCACATGATGTAATCTCAACCTGAGGAATACTTCCGTCTTGGGCAAAAGAAATCTTCTCTGCGCATCCCTGTCTGCTAAACCACGTTCCGTTTGTATGCCTGTGGTAAAAGATATACCAATCGTCTCCGATCTCAACTATACTTCCGTGGTTATTGGCACCGTAAGCTGTTGGTTCGTCGGCTTTCTTGTATGTGTCAATGTGCATATCGCAGTTACTTACGATAACTCCGCCGTACTCAAAAGGCCCTTCGGGACTCTTCGATGTAGCATAGCAAAGCTCGTGCATAACTTCGGATGAATATACAAAATAGTAGATATCTCCGCGTTTTCTTATAGATGATGCTTCAAAGAACGCATGTCCTTCAAACGATGTTCCCTTGCTGTATTCAGAGCCGGGTGCGATTATCTTCGGAGCTTTTTTGACCGTAAGCATATCCTTATCAAGGACTGTAAACATCGCTCCGCTCCTTGACTTATCGCCCTGCCCGCAAAAGCCCGTGTACATGTAGACTTCATCGCCTTCCGTCATGACTCCGGGATCGAACTGAGGCTCGTCGCCCGCTTTGTCACCGAGCTTAACTCCGTCTTCATAGTGAACATATCCGTAGAACTCGTAAGGGCCTGCAGGTCTGTCACTTACCGCAACAGAAACAACGCTTACCTTATCAAGCACGTAGTAGAGATAGTATCTGCCATCGGGACCGACCGTTACATCTGGCGCATAGAGGCACATATGTCCGTCAGGATTAAGTGGATCCTGTGTCTTTTTGAAAATTACGCCCTCATACTTCCAGTTTCCAAGGTCATCTACAGGTGCTGACCAGCAAACGTAATCGCCGAGGCAGAATGTCTCGCCGCCGTATATATCATGCGATCCGTAGACATATACCCTGTCCCCGAACACATATGGCTCGCCATCGGGAATGTACTCCCAGTTCGGAAGATAAGGATTTATTCCCTGTCGTCTCGTATTCTGTCTTATGCCGCCTTCTTTCTTAGGAACGGCTCCGCGCGATGTAAACTCCATCTCGTTTGGATTTTCAGAAGTGTATGTTCCCCAGTTCGGGAGCTCTTTTCCGCCCTTACCTGTTCCGTTCGGATTTCCTGTCTTAACAAAGTTAGCGAAATAATCGCACATCTGCGCCGCAAGATCGTAATGTCTTCCCTCGTAAGCTCTGTGGCTCTTTCCCAGAGTCTCAAAGAAAAACCACAGATCAACAGAGTGAAAACATCCCGGATATGCCTCATCGCCGGCACCGTCTCCCGGAATATCGGGACAGAATCTGTAGTAAAAGAAATCTCCGTCGGGCTTACTTTTCTTGGCGCCCTTAAGTGCTTCTTTTACGGATTTTTCCACCATATTGATATTATCTTCTATAAATTCATCAACAGTATTTCCCGCAAGTACCGGAACATCCGGATACTTTCCGTTTACGAAAGCATCAAGCGGCTTCTCTTTGCAAAATACTCCGTCAATTATGGGAACCATCATTGGATTATTTAAAAGATATTTGTTATAACCCTCTAAAATCTTTTTGGAACTAAGACTTCTTGCCTCTTCAATTCCGCACGCGCCAAGTGATTCAATAAATTTTTCTCCAAGCTCTTCCGCACTTGAAAGCGTCTTAGGAACAAAGAGCTGATCATCAGGTTTATCAAGGCTTATAATACCGCTTAATATGACAGCGCCCTTTATTATATCTTTGTTATCTTCGCAGACAAGCTGATTCATGACAGAAGCGCCGCCTGCAGACTGACCTGCAATTTTGATATTATCAGGATTTCCGCCAAATGCCGCAATATTTCTATATACCCAGTGAAGTCCCGCCTTCTGATCGAGAAGACTGAAATTACCGGGCGCATCGGGTGATTCCTCAGTAAGTTCCTTGTGCGCAAGATTACCAAAGCAGCCAAGCCTGTACGCTACAGAGACAACGACAATACCCCTTTTTGCCAGCGCCTCTCCGTCAAGCTCCATCTCTGCCGTATATCCCCACTGAAAAGAACCTCCATAGTACCACACAAGTACGGGAAGCTTCTCGTCTTTGCTCTTTGCAGGCGTCCATATATTAAGATAGAGACAGTCCTCACTCATCGGTATTTCAGGATCGACATGCCATTCTCTGCAATAAATATCGGTACCGAGCCCCGGCGTATCCTGATAGGGAATCGGTGCAAATGAATTGGCCTCATATATTCCATTCCAGTCATTGCAAGGATTGGGAGCCTTCCACCTGTTTTTTCCGACAGGCGGCGCAGCATACGGTACTCCCTTAAATACCGTAACCCGCGGATCCGATCCCGCTACACCCCTGATCCTGCCGTTTTCTACTTCCGTTAATCTAAGCAACCTCCTTTACCTCCTCCATAAACATTATATTTATGTTATACCATAATATTTTAGATTTTGGTAAAATATTTTATATAGAAGTTAGCTGCATCAGCTTCCGTAAGCTATCTTAATAATATCATCAATTCCCGCTTCCTCTATGGAAACATCCTTGATATTCTTCTGTTTTGAGAGGTCAGCGATGATCTCTGCTGCCGTCGTTTCCTTTTTCATAAATTTGTACTTGGCGATATTGTCGGTATGCTCAACAAGCTCGCAGCGCTCATGCTCAGGCGCTTCTTCGTCGTAATACTCAACAACGAGAGTCTTGTACGGCGCAATCCTGTCGATGATCTGCGATAAATTCCCGTCCTCCATCATAACGCCGTGGTTAATGATTATCAGTCGCTCGCAAAGTTCCTGAATGTCGCCCAGATCGTGCGTTGTAAGTATAATTGTTGTCTTTTTGATCTTATTGATTTCTTTTATAAATGTGCGAAGCGCGAACTTGGAAGATACGTCAAGCCCTATTGTCGGCTCATCAAGGAAAAGAACTTTCGGAGAGTGGAGCATTGCCGCAACAAGGTCACCTTTTACGCGCTGTCCGAGCGACATCTGGCGAACCGGCTTATCAACAAGCTCTTTTATCCCCAGAATAGAATCCATGACATCAAGCGTGTTGTCGTAATCAGCCCGGTCGATTCGGTAAATGTGCTTAAGAAGTTCAAAGCTTTCTCCAAGTCGAAGATCCCAGTTAAGCTGCGATCTCTGGCCGAAAACAACACCGATATTCTTCACAACTTCTTTTCTGTGCTTTGTAATATCCTCGCCGCCGATGTACACACTTCCGCTTGTCGGTGTAAGAATCCCCGACATCATCTTGATCGTGGTACTTTTGCCCGCACCGTTAGGTCCGATAAATCCTACAATCTCGCCTTCTCCCAGCTCAAAAAAAAGATTGTCAACCGCATGAATTGTCTTATACTCAGTCTTTATAAGCCCTTTTAAAGCACCGGAAAGTCCCGGTTCTTTTTTCTTCAATAAATAATCCTTGCTCAAGTTTTCAACTTTTATCATGATCAGTTACCTGCACTTTCGTATTTTTTTAGTCCCCTTGTGAAAAAAGCTCCTGAAATCAGCATCATCACAAGCCCAATAAGCAATGTAACAAAAGGAACGATCAGGCCGTCGCAAATTCCGCTTGAAATCCCAAGCAGCGACGACACCGGATAAAAGGACACCCATCCGATCGGGATAAGATATGTCAGGATAAACTGCATGCTTTCCGGATACATCGATATCGGATACATGGTCGTCTTATCCATGATTTCCTGTGTGTACTGCCCAAAATCAACCACACTTCTTGTATAAAAAGATGTGCTTCCGAGAAAGATGTACAATCCGCCTCTGATCAGCGTTGCGCCTATCAGCATGACGATAACCTGTATGCAAAAGAGTAACGTAATCTTAATCTCACATTTCGCACAACCATAGATAAATACAAGGATTCCCGGAATCAGGTCCGTAACGCCAAACACATTTATATTTGTAAAAAAGAACTGATACAATACCCCAAGCGGTCTTGTAAGATATCTGTCAAAATCACCGTAGATAACGTAATAGCCCATGAACCAGCCTTGTACAAAAAAGATCATCGAAAGTGCATGGGATATGACGGAGATTCCGTACAGAAACGCAAGTTGTCCATAGTTCCAGCCGTTTATCTCTCCAAAAGATTCAACTACAAATTTAATGATCGCAAATCCCATAATGAACTGAAGCGGGTTAGATATCAGCCATCCCGCTATGTTTGAGGGATATTCAATTATCGTCATCATTGCCATCTTGATAACATGCCACGTAACGTCCATGTAATGGCTTAGTTCGCTAAATGCTTTTTTCACTTTATCAACCTCCCTGTACCATAACTTTTCGCGTTACCTTTTTCTGGACAAAAAAGAAAAATGCCGTAAGCACTACAAGCCACCAAAACTGAATCTGCATACCTGCGATATACTCTGCTCTTTCGCCTTTCCCAATGTAGATACTAAGCGGAAGCTGATAGATATACACAAAGGGGAGCGACGAAAGCACCTTGGATACTCCCGCAGGAAAGAACCATATCGGTATAATGCTTCCCGACAGCAATCTTATGAGATGTTTTTTCACCTGAATAAGCGCATCGATGCTACCCGTTTTAAATGCTATCATCCCAAACAAAGCAGCGATGAGCCAGTTGATCATAAACGATTCCAAAACCGCGATCACAAAAAGCGGAAGTGCGCTTACATCCACCATCACAGGAACTTTTATCAGAAGTGTCCCAATGATCAGAATCGGAAGCATATTCTGAAACACAAGTGCAAAGACTCCTCCCAGGTCTTCCGCAAAGTACATTCCGAAAATATTGACGGGCCTAATCATATCTGTTGCAACCGTTCCTTTTTTCACGCTCATCTCAATTCTTTTTTCCACATTCGTGATCAGCAAAACCGACAGCATCGACGATACGATTATATATGTCAGCATGCTTTCGGCATCGACTCCGCCGACACTTCCGCGGTCTTTATACAACGCTTTCCAGAAATATGCCGATGTTATCATGATGATCGTCTGCATAAAAATATTTCCATATACACTAAACTCATAGGTCATACTTTTTATTAACTGTGTCTTTAAAATGTATATATATTTTTTCACGTTTATCTCCCTTCGGACTTCTTCATGTATAGAGGTGCGCATCGGTAGCATCCTCGCGGAGCGTTTTTAATCTGATAGGAATTTTGGAGAAATTTTTTATTAGATAAAAAAGAACCTATCTGCGTACGCAAATAGATTCATACAATCATAGCCACTATTACAAATAGGCTTATAGCGCAGCACAGCCGCACTTGAAATGCATGATAATCCGGATTAAGCGCACACAAAAAAAACTGCAATAGCCGCTTCAAAAAACTGTGTTCACCAAACCAAATTATCTTATTTCCATTTCATCACCTATACGCTAAGCGCTCTTTCTTTATTTCTTATTTTTCATAATAATACTACAAATATGATTATTTTGTATAACCATTTTTCAAATTTCATCACAATTGTTTAATCATTTAATTTTTTCATCATCCAAAGTGCATCGGCATAAGTCCCATCGGAATATTTCATATTATCAGGAAAACGGCCGTATTCCTTGAATCCAAGTTTCTCATAAAGAGCTATTGCGCCCTCATTGGTTGCGATAACTTCAAGCTCCGCCTGCTCATAACCACACTTTTTTGCCACATCAAGAATTGTCTCAAGCATGATCTTTCCTATACCCGCTCCGCAATACTCCTTATAAAGTGCAATCGCAATATCACATCTGTGGCTGTATCTCTTATAATTTCCCATCCTCATAAGTGAACAGTTTCCAATATGCTTGCCGTCAATTGTTGCAACGAGCATAAGCTCTTTATCATCTTCTATCTTGGACTGCAAGAAGCTCTCTTCCTGCTCCGGTGTAAGTGTTACTTCCTCAGGCTCTCTTATAAGAAACGGTGTCTCCGCCGTTGTCACCTTCATATATTCAATCAGCGCCTCGCCATCGGATGCCTCCGCATTTCTAAGAACAACCTCACGCCCCAATTTGTCTTTCCTAATTATCGGTCCAAACTTCATTTCTAAATCTCCTCCGTGCCTTATAAAACTTTTTTCAACACATCACCCTTCTTTTACTTCAGACTAAGTCGTAATATCCGCAAGTGTACAACGGACCACAGACATAAGATCGTCAGGTGCAAGTTCAATCTGGCATCCAACCTTCCCTGCGCTTACAAATATCTTTTCACCGTCCTGCGCGGTTTGGTGTATAAAAGTCGGAAAAGCTTTTTTCATGCCGATAGGTGAGCATCCTCCGTGGATATACCCCGTAAGCGGAAGGAGCTCTTTTTGCTTTATCATCTCTACTGACTTCTCGCCTGCTGCCTTTGCTGCTTTCTTGAGATCCAGCTCAGCCTCGACAGGTACTACGAAGACATAATACTGCCCTGTCTTTCCTCTTGTTACAAGAGTCTTGAAAACTCTCGAAGGATCTTCGCCGAGTATGCCCGCGATCTCGGCGCCTGTAAGCGTCTGGTCAGGCTCATAGGAATGGCTCTCGTAGGCAATCTTCTTGCCGTCAAGAACTCTCATTACATTTGTTTTTTCATTGTTCTTCATTATCTTTTCCTCAGTCTAAACTTGTTGTCATCTTCTCACTTATTTTTGCACGCGCTGAATTTTTATGTTATGACCTATCCAAGCAAAAGACCACCATCAAACTACAGCATGCACGCAGCTTGCTCTAAGCACCGCAACCTCTTATCTGATAAAGTTTGTAAACACTTTATCTTCCGCTACAGGCTGCTCAACGCCTGCATTCTTGCCGGCTTCGATACTCTTAAGTACCCATGCCATGTTCTTTCCGAGGGTGCGCATGATCTGAAGTCCCTCTGAATCACGCATAACCTCTTCAGGCTTTCCGCCGTGAACCATGTTCCAGTATCTTGAAGCAACAAGAGGCATCTGCGCATAAAGAGGATATTTGTTGAGAACATCGAGTGTTGCGGTAGTTCCCGCTCTTCTTGCAGATGCGATTGTTGCTGCGGGCTTAAATCTGAGATAATCTTCCGCTGACCAGAACAATCTGTCGAGGAACATAAGAATCTCGCCTGTAGGACTTGCATAATAAACAGGTGAACCGATAACAATTCCGTCAACGCCTTTTATGATCTCCGTTGCTTCCTGCACTGCCAGGTCGACCTCGCCTTTGAATACCTTGGCACCTGCATTGTAGATCTCTGTCTCTATATCTCTTTTATTGAGCTCTTTCTCAATCTCCGATAATGCTGTAAAAGTGCATCCTTTACTTCTTCTGCTACCGTTAATAAGTAATACTTTCATTATGTAATCCTCCTCTTACTATGAAATAAGTGACTAAATATATGAGAAATCCGCATTTTAGTCACACATCAAACTTACGACCACAGACAAAAAAGTAATTTATGCTTCAGTTATCTGTGAAATTTCGCATTTTTGCTTGTAAATCGCCATGATCTCACAGATAAATTATGCCACCCATGAAACATTATCTGTGTTTCAACACATATCATGCCATAAAATCACAGATAAACCATTTCTTTTCACAAATCTTATCTGTGTCCCTGCCAAACTACTACCCCAAACTACTACCCTATGGATCGGACACATGGCTTTTACTTTTGGCTAGCACGTAGATAAGTGACCGTAGTTTCAAAGTATGGTAGGAATCTCCTACCATATAAGAATGAGCGGCACCGCATTTGTTCGATACCGCTCACCCATAATTCTATATCATATTCACATTAATGTCATTCGGAAATCTTGAATACATCGATATCTTTCTTAACTCCGTCCGCAATATTCAAGATTTGCGTAGCGATACTCGATACTTCCTCCATCATATTGCTGACAACTGATGTCGATGCGCTTGTTTCCTGTGTCGTTGCCGCATTTGTTTCAGCAATGGTTGAAAGAGATTCTACTACATTTACAACGCTGCTTCTGACATCATCGAGTCTTTGTACAGTCGAAGAAATCTCATCAATACTTACAAGGTTATTGGCAATCTCGCCCTCAACGGAACCAAAGATTTCTTTCGTCTGCTGAACATACTCGTTCTGCATGTCGATGATCTTCTTAACTTCATCCATAGCTTCTATCGATCTCTTTGAATTATCGATCAGCTGCTGGATAATGTCATTAATCTCCTTGGTCGTATCGGCAGTCTGTGAAGCAAGGGATCCGATCTCGCCTGCAACAACCGCAAATCCTCTTCCGGCATCTCCTGCTCTTGCAGCCTCTATAGAAGCATTAAGGGACAAAAGATTGGTCTGGGTAGCGATAGATGCAATAAGCTCGGAAGCTTTTGCAATCTGATCCGCAGAGTGACTTGTCTGTGCAGTCTGCTCATACATTGCATCAACCGCTTCCTTTGTTTTCTCATTGACTTCGCCGAGCTCTTTAAGAATCTCTCCCGCTTTCTTGGAAGAATCCTGCATGGACTGCGAAGCTTCTTTAAGCTGCATTGTCTTTTCCTTGGTCTCTTCAACCATAACTCCGATTTCTTTTACGGAATCGGTTGCATTCTTTGTTTCATCAGACTGCTCTGTCGCACTCTGCGCAATGTCATGAACCGCAACATCTACCTGTCCGATGGATTCAAGTGTTGATTCGGAATTTTCGCGAAGTCTGCCGGAACCGTCCTGAAGATCTCCCGAATGCCGGCGAAGCGATCTGATTGTCCTTTCAACAGCGCTTGAAAGCTTCTTGGTAGCATCCGCGATAAGTCCGACTTCGTCATTTCTTCCCTTATACTTTTCAAGTGCCTTAGTCTTGGTAATATCAAGCGTTCCAAGGTCTGTGATAACATCGGTCACACTTTCAATATCTTTTGATATAGCCTTTGATATCAGAACAACTCCTACCAGCGAAATACAAAATACAAGTATTACCAGGAAAAGAATGAAATTACTGAGGGAATTTATCTCCTTCAAAAAGTCTTTTTCCGAATCACAAACAATAAATGTAGCGGCTACGGCCGGAATATTGCGATATGACAAAATTGATCGTCCCATTGTCTTATCGCGATATGTAAAGAAGCCAGTCGGAACGTCCGCCATCTGTTGAAGAGCCTGAACCTGTGCTTCATCTTCAACAGGTGCTCCAAGCATTGCCGGATCGGGAGCAAAAATATATGTTGCCGCAGTAATATCACTGCTTCCGATAAGATACATCTGAGCTCCGTCAAGTCCCTGCGTGCTCATTCCCGTGATCGTGTTCTGAAGCTCATCAACGTAGGTAGCACCTCCGACGAATCCTATGGGCTTACCTGATGCATCATGTACATTTGCAAATACAATCGCAACATTACTGTTACTTGCAGGTGAAAGAACGATTCCGGCACATATTGCGCCTCCCGCACTTTCAATATTTGCCGTAAATCCCGCCATCTCTGCATTTGCGACCTGACCTATAAATGAAGGATCAGTATGTGCGTAGACAAGCGTAGCATCATCAGCAAGATACATACTCTCAATATCCGATCTTGTGGATGTGTAGCTCAAAAGAGTTTCCTGAACATTGTTCGCTGCAGTTTTATCACTTGTATTTTGCATATACGAAACTACAGCCGGAAGTTTTGCAAAATTCACGACATAATTCTGCAGATCCGAGAAATATTTCTCGATAACAACCGAGCGGCTTTCGGTAATCTCCGATAACCTTATCTCAGTCTGTTTTCTCATAATAGATCTGGTTCGTGAATTAATTATGCCATATATACTTCCAAGTCCAATCATGATCACAAGACCTATTACAAGGCTCATTTTGATATAGATCTTCAAGTCGTTGATCTTTTTCATCTACGGGCCTCCTTATCACAAAGAAAGAGCATGTATCATGTTGCAACTAACTATATATATAATTAATCATAACATTTTGAACGTAATAATATTCTATTTTTTATCGTAAAGTCATTAATTTTTTCTAAACTTTGAAAAAGCTAAGCTCTTCTTCAAGTTTCTTGGCGATATCACTAAGGTTCTCCGCACTCTCTGCAAGATCATTTACCGTTCCGTTAAGCTGCTGCATGGAAGCGGACGTTTCCTCCGTAGATGCTGCATTTTCTTCCGATATTGCTGAAAGCGAACTCATCGCATCAACGATCTGGTCTTTATTGGCATTACATTCTTCGGCCAATGCCGAAATTGTGCTTACACCGTCTACCGTATCGGATACATTTTCGATAAGTCCCTGTATAATGCCGACGGTTTCTTCAAGTACCGAAATAACCTCTTTTCCAATTTCTGTCACTTCATCTGTTTTATCTGCCGCATCATTGGCATGAACAAGCAACGCTCCCATATCATCGCGAATCTCACCTGCCGTACTTCCGCTTTCAGCGGCAAGTTTACCAATTTCCTCAGCAACAACCGCAAATCCTTTTCCCTGTTCTCCCGCTCTTGCGGCTTCAATTGATGCATTAAGCGCAAGAAGGTTGGTCTGTTCCGCGATACTGGTGATTCCGTCAACCTTCTCGTTTACCGTATTGACTGAAGTATTGGTCTCTCTCATAGTATCTGAGATAACTTTAACCGCTTCGCCCATCTTGTTCATATTCTCCTGAAGTTTCTTAAGTGCCGATGCGGACCGCTGTGAAGCTTCATTCATGTATGATGCGTTACCGGCAAGATTCTCCGCATTATCCGAAACATTCTGGATGGCATCGGAAAGCATACCGATATTCTCCGAAGATTTCTGAACTGAATCAGCCTGTTCGGTCGCGCCCTTTGCCATTTCAAGGACTGCATCGGAAACACCGTCAGCCGTACCGCTTATACGCTGTGCTGTAGTTGAAAGTCCCGTGGCTTCCTTTAAAGTCTTTGCTGCAACATCTTTAGAATTACTGATTACCTCAGTTAATTTGGAAGACAACTTTTTAAAATTAATACTTATATTATCGATTTCTTTGATAGTGGCATTCATCTCATGTGATGTACCAAGATCGCCCGATGCGAGAAGTTCAATATTATCAACCACATCATCTATGGCTCTTACAACCTTCTTTGAGATAATATAGATAACTACAGCAAAAATAAGAATACTTATTACAACTGTAATTATAAGAGCAAACTTTATAAGATTTATGTCTTTTCTGACATTATCCACAGGCTGTCCCGCCCATGCTGCGCCAATTACTTTTCCATCTGTTCCCTTAATCGGAACGTAGCAAACAAAATATTTCTTATCTCCAACGGGTACATTAGCCCGCTGTACCATTTCGCCTTTCTGGACTAAACTCCAGATGTCGGCATCCATCTTTGTTCCTTCGTTTCTTTCTCCGTTGGCATTAACCACAGATGTGGTATACCTTGTGTCCCCGACAAAAATGGTCATATCTATGTTATCGCTCTTGAGCATATCAACATAGTCATGTTCATACGGAATCTCATTTCCTGCGTCAATATCATATTGATAGTATTTCCACAGGCTCTCTGTAGTAACATACAGCTTATCATATACTTCCCTGGTAAGCTGAGACGTCACTCTGCCCGACGTTATCAAGCTTATGATAATACTTGATACTATAAGTGGGACAAATCCGATCAAAAGTAAAACTGCTGTAAATGATAATTTCTTTGCTTTCTCCATGCGATCCACCTCATTTCTTTCAGCACTTTTTCTAAAAACCGTATATGAACACCTATGAAATATAGTATCACTCTGTTCGTAATAATAATTTATTTTTATCGATTTATTATATATTATTCCCAAATTATTCATTTTTATGTTAACCAACCTTTAATGCACCCGTGAAAAGAATCATCAAAGCCGTTATTGTCACCATCGAGACAATCGTAGTAACCGTAATGGCTCCCGAAAGTATTCGCGTATCCTCTCCAATCTTTTCAGACTGGATAAGAGGGAGATTTCCGACAGGCATAGTTGACATAAGACAAAATCCCAATATAGTCACGTCATCGCAATGAATCGCTCTCAGGACAAAAAATATCAGCGTCGGAAGAAGTACCATCCTAAGCGCAATATATACCCATATCCTGAAATCGCCGAATCCCTCTTTTACTCCCGACCTTGCTATAGATACGCCAAGAAGCGTCATCGACAAAAAGACCGTGGCATTGCCGATATAGCTTACACTGTTCGTAATTATCGGCGGCGGTGTTATATTAAACCAGCACACAACAAGGCTTAGGAGCGCCATTATCGTTCCGGGGCTCAAAGCTTTTTTTACATTCATCTTCTCTTTTCCGTTGCTGAGCACAGTAATTCCGTGCGTGTAGAAAAGAAGGCTATACATGATATTGCAAACGATTACATATATGATAGCTTTGCCGGGCAGAATCGCCTTTGCGACCGGAATCCCGATGAATCCGACATTTGTATATACGACCATGAGATTGTAGAACCTTCTTTTTTCCCTGACCACACCAAGTGCAACGGGCAAAAGAACTCCAAGCACCATGAGAAACGCATAGAATAAAACGCCGAGAACCACCGCTTCCAAAAGAACCTGATGACTTATATCGACATTTCCCGTAAGAATCGACGCCAGTATTAGCGCGGGATTGCATATATCCATGACGATCACCGACAACTGTTTTGAAACCGTATTGTCTACAACACCTTTCTTATAAAGATAAATTCCGACAGAAACAAGAATGACTATCATCCCCATTTGCTGCATTACTATAAAAGCACTCATTTTACTATCTTTCCTTCTTCATATATTCTGCGTATATTTTGCAATGCCACCGCTAACTTACACAGATAACTTCAAATTTTCAACCGCATCATTTTAACTCAAACTTTGATGTGCCACAAGCACATTAACTTATACCAAATACTGCCAATTTTGCTGTTACTGTATCTTTTCGTCACTAAATGATAAAATTGAGTTGCATGTTTTTCTTCTATAGAAAAAATAATGCGGATTGCCGCAGATGCATATAACGGAGGTTTATGTATGGAAACTGTCAAAAAAAACAAAAATAAAATATATCTGGCAATAATCGTTGTTGCCGTGATCGTCATGATAATTCTACTTGTCGATTACAAAAAGAATGTTCCCGCAGAGCCGAGTCTTTCCGACATCGCAGCTTCTGATAACACTGTGAAAAAAGACACTTCAAAGGTTCTCGTTACCGTTAACACCGAAACGATTCGCGAAGGAATCGCAAACATGGGAACGCTGATCACGCAGGAATACTATTTTACCCAAGTTGAAAAATATACCAAAGAAAAGACTATCATGAAGTTCATCACTTCTTCGTCCGAGTTCATCTACAGCTATGACGGCTCTGTTACGGCAGGTGTGGACTTTGAGAAGATAGCGATAGACAAGGATGAAGAAGCCAAGACTATTACGATTGATATTCCGGATTCCGAGATTTTTTCCGTAAATATCGACAAAGACACTTTCAAGATCTATTCGGAAAAAGATTCTCTCTGGAATCCCGTAAAGCTCGAAGATTACAACTCTTCGCTTGCCAAGTTTGAGGAAAGTGCAAAAGAAAAAGCTCTTCAAAACGGTATTCTTGAAAAGTCTGACGCGCAGGCAAAAACACTCATAGAAAACTTCATGCACAGCCTGCCTGAAACTTCAAAATATCAGATTGTGATCAAATAAAGGGGATAATTTATATGAATTTAAAAAAGATAACCGTGATTGTTATATTACTTCTCGTTGCAGTGATCTCGCTTACAAAGATTGCTCCGACAGCAGCCAATCCTGCCAATCACAAACATTCTATAGAACAGACGGATGCAAAGATTGCGACCGTGATGAAACTTTCCGGCGGTGCTGCTGCGGCGTCCGCAACTTTATCACTCCTTCCGGGAGACCTGTGCACACCGATTTCCGAACAGCTTGCTGATCTGGCTTCATATTTTCTCTTGATACTTAGTGCTCTGTACCTTGAGAAATTTATGATAACACTGACGGGATATGTTTCATTCTCCGTACTTATTCCGGCCGCGTGCCTTCTTTTATGCGGAGCTATCCTCTTTAAGAAAAAGAGCCTGTCGGATATGGCAACAAGGATCGGAATCGTGGGAATCATCATCTTCCTCATCGTTCCTTCAAGCATCTGGCTTTCCGACAAAGTTTACCAGACTCAGTCAGCAAAGATCGAATCTACGGTTCAGGAATCAGACAATCTTGATATCGAGGGTGACTCCGACACGGGAATCCTAAGCGACCTTACAACAATTACCACAGGTACGATCGACAAGGTTTCAACGTTCTTAAGGAACATGCTTGAATCACTTGCAGTTATGATAGTAACGGCTTGCGTCATACCGGTTCTCGTATTTGTGCTCCTTGTGTGGATCGTAAAGACAATATTCTCATCAACCGCATTTAATATCGATAAGCTTGTGATAAAACAGGAAAATACAGACCTCCCCGATTAATCGGGAAGGTCTATTTTTTTGCCGTCTCTGTGCATTGAGAACTTATCCATAGGATACTTCTTGAGATTTTCAAGAACTTTTCTGTCATCTGCTTTGGAAAGCAGAGCTTCTCTGGCTTTGGTGATCTCAACCTCAGTTTTATGTTTGGAAGGTCCGCCGACACATCCTCCGGGACATACCATTCCTTCGATGAAGTCATCGGCAAGTTTGCCTGCTTTTAAAAGTAAAAGAGCTTTTTTACATTCATTTCCACCCGCAACGCGATGAAGCTTGAGATCACTTACATCTTCGCCTCTTTCTTTCATGCATTCAATAACCGCATTGGCAACACCGCCGCTTGTCGCAAAACGTTTGCCCCAGATGGAAGATTCCTGATATTCATCTGTTACAGGCTCAAAATCTATATCTTTTGACCTCATAAGAGCGCGCAGCTCTCCGTAGGTTACTACATAATCTGCATTATCCGGAACGCTCTCATCAATTGCCTCAGACTTCTTGGCAATGCAAGGTCCGACAAATACTGTGACGCATCCCGGACGTGTTGCCTTGAGATACCTTGAAATCGCACACATAGGCGAAACGGTTGATGACATGTTGTTTTCAAACTGCTCGGGGAAGTGTTTTTTCAGCATGTTGATAAACGCAGGGCAACATGAAGTTGTCATTTTTTTGCCCTCTGCGTAAGCTTCTGCCCACTCTTTCGACTCATAAGCAGCTGTCATATCTCCGCCGAGACCTACTTCAACCATATCTGCAAAACCTAATTTTATCAGCGCATTCTTTACAGACGCCATTGAAATATCTTCACCAAACTGGCCTTCTGTTGCAGGCGCACACATCGCTATGACTTCTTTTCCCGCCTTGATTGCTTCTATTATCTGAACAAGGAATGTCTTGGAGCTGATTGCTCCGAAAGGACAATTGTGAATGCAATGGCCACACTGAATGCACTTGCTCTCGTCAATCTTACAGTAGCCATTCTCATCATATGTGATCGCGCCGACAGGACAAGCCTTGTAACAAGGGCGCTCAAGGTGCACGATAGCACCGTAAGGACAGGCACTTGCACACATTCCGCACTCTTTGCACTTAGCGGCATCAATGTGCATCCTGACGTCACCGGGACGTATCGCATCAAATTTACATGAATTAAGACATGCTTTTCCCATGCAGAAACGACAGTTATCGGTTACAGAAAAAGCATGAATAGGGCACTCATCGCATGCCGGATCGATTACCTGCACGATGTTTTTGGAGCCCTCATTGTAAGTTGTACTGAGGCCGCAAGCAAGGCGTATTCTCTGACGCACAATCTCACGCTCTTTGTACACGCAGCATCTGTACTCGGGTTTCGGTCCGGGCGCGAGCTTATAAACAAGCTTCTCTTTATGCTCTTCGTCAAGCTCATCATTCCATGCAAGCCTGCAGACCTCTTCCATAATCTTGTGTTTAAATCCTACCAGTCCCTTATCGTTCGTAATCATAATAATCCGTCTCCTACCCTGTTTTTAGACACTGAAAATGTTGATGTTACCAAACCGATCCGCTCATGTTTTTGCCGGAACATGAGCAGTTGCTTCTGATATTCATGAAACTGCCGTATAATATTTATTATGCAGAAATACTGTTTCAACCTGTATTTCCACATATTAAATATATCATATCCCGATGCATTTACACAAAAAATGTAAATTCACTTGACGCTGATAAGAGAGCGTGATACCTTGATTTGCAAAAGGAAGAGGAGGACGTGCAAATGGACAAAAAAATGACCAGAATAGGATTGGCAATTGTCTGGCTGATTTCAGGAATTGTCAGCTACATCAATAAAAATTATTCTTTTTTAACTCTTTCACTTTGTTTGGCAGCTTTCTTTTTTATTATGTCAACTAAAGTCGACTGAGTAGCAGTTACAAATGGGGTTTTATAATTATGGGTAAAAAAATAGCATTAACTTTTGACGACGGACCAAGTACCGTCACAACACCTAAGGTTCTTGAAAAACTCAAGAAATACGATATTGTCGCATCTTTTTTTCTTATCGCAGACAATATAAACGACGAATCGGAAAAGATTGTAAAAGAATGTATCGCACACGGCTGCGAGATCTGCAATCACGCAAAGACTCACTCTCATATGCAGACATTTACCGCAGATGAAGTGCGTGAAGAGATAGAATATACAGACAGAGCAATAGAGAAGATCACAGGCTACAAGCCGCGTTTCTTCAGACCGCCTTATATAGATGTAAGTCAGACAATGTATGACACCATCAATCTTCCGTTCATATGCGGAATCCACGGCGAAGACTGGGAAGACAGCATTCTTGCCAAAGAACGTGCAGAAATGATATTATCGCAAGCTTGCGACGGATCCATCATACTTATGCATGACTTCACAGATAATGATGAGACCGTCAAAGCCCTTGATATCGTAATCCCCGAGCTTCTTGCACAGGGGTATGAATTTGTAAATATCAGCGACCTCTTCAAAGACGGCGGCGTTGAGCCCACCGTACACAGCGGTATCGTATACTCAAACATACACGACACCGAACCCAGAGAGCCGCTTTGCTGAAAAAAAGCAGGTGCACCGTTTGGTGCAGCCTGTTATTTTTTTCACAGCATAAATAACGCGCCGAATATCGGCGAGAGGATTATCATGACCACAGAGAACGCGAAGGAGTTCACGGACATGAGTGTCGCGCGCTGCTCGGAGGGGATCATATTATTGAGCATGACATCCGTCCGCACTTCAATATAATTGTCCCCGAAAGCTCCGATGAATCCGCCGATAACGGCAAGAAATATATTTCCGGAAAAAGCAGCTGAAAATGCAAATGTCACACACAGTAAACTTATAAGCCCGATATATCTATATCGTGAAGGCTTCACATATTCGACAGCCTTTGCTCCCACCGCAGCGCCGAGTCCCATGACAAAGAGCGCCGGTCCAAACAGTACATTTTCGATTCCCATCTGCGGAAGTCTTGCCTGCAAGAAGAAAAGGACAAGTATCGACACCGCTCCGATAATCGCATTAAATAAAATGATGAGCCTTACTTTGGGATTATTCTTAAGGAAAAGAAAACTCTCTCCTGCAACTTCCTTGAAACGCGCCCTAACACCGGCTTCCTTGCTTATCTCCGTCTCGGCCTCCTTCAAAGATGCCGCAATTCCAATCGAAAGCATTCCCACAAAAACATCAACCGCGTACGCCTTCCTGTATCCAAGGGCTATCGCCGCTCCCGCAAGAATCTTGGCAAGCGAGCTTGTAACCTGATATATGACAAGATCGTTCGATGCAAACTTATCATATTCATTCTCAATCCCCGCTTCTTTGAGCGAATCATAGGCAATCGCTTCCCTTGTGCCCGACGCAAGATTATAACTTAGAGCACTTACGACCATTGCAACCGCGATCATAAAAAACGAATCCGAAAATATCATCATCAGCGCCGACAACACAGTCACTACGCTGCTTGCGATCATCGTCTTTTTCCTTCCGAACACATCTGCCACCGCTCCCGACGGAACTTCAAATATCATACTCGCAACATGGAATATACTCTCAAACAAACCAATCTGCGCAGTTGTAAATCCTCGCACCGAAAGGAGCGCAACCCACGATGCTCCCGCGATCATAAGGCTCCCCACACTGTCCAATAAATATAGTTTTCCTATCTGCCTTCTTGCTGTCTTTTTATTAAATTTATTCATAAAAAAATCTCCTCATCTTTTTCTTGATTAAAAAAACAAAAGAATAAGGAGATAACACGCTTATATTCAAAAGTCCAAACCTTTCAATTTTAATCAGGTTTGCCTAAAAAAGAGCGCACTATCCCCGTAAACAGCAAAAATGTTTCCATTCATCAACTGAATATTAACTGTTTTCCAGGACATTCGTTCGCTCCTTTCAAAGAAATCATGAGGATTAAAACCTCTTAAGTCAAATAAATCAATTACTTAATCCATTCTACTTGAACACAAATATATTTGCAATCCGGTATCTGTACTCATAATTACTCATTACATATCATAATCTTGCAATAATCCTCAGTCTTATCGCGCATGATGAGCAATCCTTTTTCCAGATCATTAAGCGGAAATCTATGCGTAATAAGCTTCGAAGGATTGATGCCACCCGCTTCCAATCTGCTAAGCACGTAGTGCCAGTCGTCAATCTGCGCTGTTCCCGCCCCCTTTGCATTCACACTACAGCCATCCTGCCCGAAACTTCCGACATCAAGTGCCTTTCGATATGATGAGTTCCATATCCCAATAAGACTCATCTGCTTTCTCAAGATCTCCCAATATGTATTTCTGGAAAAAGACATATCGCCCCTCGGGTTGCCGACCAGAATCTGCCTTGACTTCGGCGCTCCCGTTTCAAGTCCGTATCTGATACTCTCATTACTTCCGACGCACTCAAAATAGACCGATACGCCATTCGTCTTCTCTTTTAGCCACGCGACGGGTTCTTCAACTCTCATATCGCAGTAATGCTCCGGAAGAATTCCGATATCAATTGCTTTATCTCTGTGGCTGTCCTTATTTCCAATGACATAGATATCCGAAAATCCCATATCCATCAGAAGCATAACGACTATAAGGCCTATGGTTCCCATTCCGCAAACAGCGATCTTAACGCCGTTATCCGAAGGATCGATCCCCGCACAGCCTGTTCGAACAGCGTTGGCAGCAACGGCAAGCGGTTCGATCATAGCTCCCTCTTCAAAAGAGATGTTATCCACAAGCTCTATCAAGTTATCCACCGGAACACACACATATTCCCCAAAAGCACCGTCTCTTCTCGATCCCGTGTAGTCATAGTTAAGGCACAGATCCGTCTCACCCTTTGCGCACATCTCGCACTTCCTGCATGGAATCTTGGGCGAAACCGCAACCCGCATTCCCTCAAGGTCTGCAGAAACTTTGGCTCCCGTCTTTACGACAACTCCCGAGAACTCATGTCCCGGAACGAGCGGCATCCTGTGCGCTCCCGTCTCGTAAACACGCGGCACATCCGATCCGCATATTCCTACAGCCTTTACATTTACGAGAACTTCATTTTCCGCAGGTTCCGGTATATCCACATCTTCAAATCTTATATCACCTATTTCATGCAGTACCCATGCTTTCGCCATTACTGCTTATCCTCCTTAAGTTGTACAAATCTGTCCAGATCGGATGCAGTTGTAACTTTAAAATTCTTCTCATTTCCCGGAATCATCGCAATGTCCATTCCCGCAATTATCGCAGGTTCTGTCGCACCGTTCACGGAAAAGATCTTATCGGGCAAAAGAATCACATTTGCCTCGTAATATTTTTTATAATTAAAAAGTTCCGGAGCCTGCCCCGCAACCACCTTCTGCCTTTCAAGAAGTTTCGAGACCGTCTTGCCGTTCTCGCTGTAATATACTGTATCTTTCATGGGGATAACAGGCATAACCCCGTCATGTCCCGTAAGCGCCGCATAGCAGTCCTTCAAAAGCTGAAAATCAAGAAACGGTCTTGCAGCATCGTGAACAAGCACTGTATCTTTGTCCGAGACATCCTCAATGTTTTCCTTCTTGGAAATCCCGCGAAGTATCTCTTTCATACCGCTCAATATCGACGCCTGCCTGTTTACTCCGGGCATCGCAAAGCCCTTGATTTTCTTTACATTAAGCCCCATTGATCTTGCATCTTCAAGAATCTCTTTTGTCCGATCGTCACTTGCAACCACATATACGTCATCAATATGCTTGCTCTCAAGAAGCGGTTTTATGGCATAAGTCGCCATCATATATCCGCCCGCACGCACATACTGCTTAGGTATATCCGATTCTGTTCTCTTTCCGGTTCCCCCGGCTAAAAAAATAGCATGATTCATAATCAACCGCTTTCCTTTTTTATTTTGCGAAACGCCGATCCGGTCGGTATTTCCTTATATAATCAAAGTGGCCACAGCAAATAAGCCACGACCACTTCAAAATCTTTTTTTCAAAAAAGTTTTCTTCCGCCCCAAATGCAAATACATGCACCTACAACAGATATTATAAGCCTTCCGATAAGACCGCTTGCATTAAGATCGAGAAGTCCGAATACAAAACCTCCGACAAATCCACCAACAACTCCAAGAATGATGTTCTTAAGAGTTCCAGATGATTCATTCATAATCTTACTTGCGATAAATCCGGCTATTGCTCCGAGTATAAGGCTACCAATCAATCCCATTTTGTTCTTTCCTCCGTTATACTAACGCAAAATGTTAACTACTGTTTTATCATACTCCATTTTCGAAAAAAACGGTACTTTCTATTTTACATGGATTTATGAACATAATTGTATCAGTCGCACCTATCCGATAAAGCCGTCATCAGAACTTGATTGTCTCGGGAGCGGCTGTAAAAGAGCTGATAGTTGCTGTTGCATTCTTGAAATACAACATCTGCATATTATCATCATCTGCGCTGTACATTCCGCTAAGCTGAGGCATTTTCTCAAGCATTGCAACCTTAACGTCACGAGAATCGTCGTTAACAAGCTCGCCTGCCACACGAATCCACTCTCCGTTCTTGAATGCACAGATCTCAGCCTTAGGATTGGCTGCAAGCTGCTTAGAAACATCTTTTGACTTTCCTGTCTGAATATAGATCTTGCCATCTGACAAAAGAACTGTACCAAAAGGTCTTACCCTCGGCTGATCTCCGTCTACTGTAGCAAGATAATAAGTCTCTGCATCATTTAAAAAATCATATACTTTCTGAATGTCTGACATCTATTTTTCCTCCGATTGTGCTTTATTATATTTTATAAAATCCATATTATTATAAAAAAATCTATATGTAAATATGCAGTTTTCTCAAAGAAAAACACCTTCCTCTGCGCTTTCGTATTCACAGCAGGAAGGAGTTTTCCGGTTTCATATCAGCTTTTTACTTTCTATTTTAATTCAATTATCTTTATTAAACTTCTAAATTATTTTATAAACTCGTATGTGATCGTTCTGGGAGCTGTGCCCTGTCCGATAATACCGAATGAAACGAAGTTACCGTTCTCGATGTATGAGTTCCAGAAGAAAGGAGTAATTACGTAATAATCGCCTTCTTCCTTAACTTCCATGCACCAGTTCTGGTTGATCTTAATTCCATCTTTCTTGATTCTGAGCTTCCAACCGTTCACTGTCTCACCTGAGTTATTGCTTACTCTGAAATCTACAAGATATCCTGAACCCCAGTCATTTACTGTATGTGAAAGTGTAAGGTTTGACTTAGCGGGTGTAGGTGTGGGTGTAGGAGTAGGCGTAGGTGTTGGTGTAGGTGCCGGATCGGGTGTAGGTGCTGGAGTAGGTGCAGGTGTAGGATCCGGATTAGGTGTAGGTGTTGGTGTTGGTGTGGGAGTAGGTGTTGGTGCAGGTGTAGGTGTGCTTCCACCGTTATTATCTGCTGCCGTTGCCTTCCAGCTTGCAATACTTACATCACCTACTTTTCCTACAAATGCAAGTGTATGTTTACCTGTAAACTTATCAAGCTTCAATGTATAAGTTTCATATTTACCGTTTGTATTGGCAATCTTGATATTTCCGAGTGCCTTTCCGTCAACTCCGCCGTCTCTGATTTCAACTACTGCAGGCTTATCTGCCTTAGCACTGATTGTGATAGCTGTTGCGCCCATCTTGAAATCCACATCAGTTACTGTGAAGTAATCATCTGCTCCGAGGCTTGAAACAACTTTCTTTCCGTCATAATCTACATACTCAATGCCCTTTATCTCACCATAGTTAACGCCTGTTGAAATCTCGTTGTAAGGGAAAAGAGTAGATCCTGAACCCTTCTTTGTATCCTCTGTCTTCTCAGGTGTTGGAGCCGGTGTGGGTGTTGGTGTAGGTGCAGGTGTAGGTGTTGTTCCTGACTTATCAGGAGCACTGAGTGCCTTCCAACTTGCCACGCTTACATCGCCAACTTTTCCTACAAATGCAAGTGTATGCTTACCTGTGATATCTACCTTCACATTAAAGCTCTCATACTTACCGTTTGTGTTGCTGAGCTTAACGGATCCAAGAACTTTTCCGTCAACTCCGCCGTCTCTAAGCTCAATCAATGCAGCCTTATCAGCCTTTGCCTTGAAAGTGATGGCTGCTGCGCCCTTCTTGAAATCTACATCCTTAACTGTGAAGTAATCGCCGGCTCCAAGGCTTGAAACAACCTTGTTTCCATCGTAATCTACATATTCAATTCCCTTTGTCTCACCATAGTTTACACCTGTGGAGATCTCATTGTAAGGGAAAAGAGTTGCTCCCGATCCTGTATTTCCGGTTGTATCCTCTGTCTTACCGGGAGTTGGTGTCGGTGCAGGAGTAGGAGTAGGTGTAGGTGTTGTTCCTGACTTATCGGGTGCACTGAGTGCCTTCCAACTTGCAACACTTACATCACCAACTTTTCCTACAAATGCAAGTGTATGCTTACCTGTGATATCTACCTTTATATTGAAGCTCTCATACTTGCCGTTTGTATTGTTGATCTTAAGAGATCCAAGAACCTTTCCGTCAACTCCGCCGTCTCTAAGTTCGAGCATGGCAGCCTTATCAGCCTTTACTTTAACATTGATAACTGCTGCGCCCTTCTTGAAATCTACATCCTTAACTGTGAAGTAATCGCCGGCACCGAGGCTTGAAACAACCTTGTTTCCGTCGTAATCTACATATTCAATTCCCTTTGTCTCACCATAATTGGTTCCTGTTGAGATATCATTGTAAGGGAAAAGAGTTGCTCCTGAACCTGTATTTGTCTTATCTTCATCTTTATTACCATTGTTTCCGTTATCAGGAGTTCCTATTCCATCCTTGTCATCTATAGTCTTGGCATTAGGCGCATGCATTGCCTTCCAGTTCTCAATGCTTACCTTTCCGACTTTTCCGACAAATACAACTGCATGAGTTCCACTAATTTCCTTAGCATCTTCTTCTGCCTTTGCTGTAAATGTCTTGTATTCGCCGTCTGTGCCTGTAACTCTGATCTTTGCGAGCAATGTGCCCTCAACGCCATCGGCTCTTACCTCTACTACTGAAGGCTCATCTGCCTTAATTGAAGCTGTAAATGCAGCAATGCCCTTATCGAATTTAAGATTGTGAACTACATAGTAGTCATCCTGCTCAAGGCTTGTAAGAACCTTTTTATCCTTATAATCTTCCTGTTCTACTCCCTTAGATTCCTTAGCAATCTCTTCGGTTGTAATTCCATCGTAAGGTGATACAATATCTCCCTCACCTGTCTTACCTGTTTCAGGATCTGCAGGGAATTCCGTTGCTTCTTTCTCAGCATCATCAGATGCCTCTACCGCTGACCATTTATCAATTGCGACAGATCCCATCTTTCCAACAAAAGCAATGGTCTTCTTACCATCAATCTTCACAGATGAATCAATCACGAACTCTTTATATTCGCCCTTTGTTGCACCAATCTTAATATTTGCTATGACGTCACCGTCAGCACCACCGTCTCTGATCTCAATAAGTGAAGCTGAATCAGCCTTTGCATTTACCTTGAACTTTGATACTCCCTTAGAAAAGTTAACATCCTTTACTATAAAATAATCACCGGAATCAATACTTGATACCGCCTTGACATCCCCATCAGTAACAACCTTTGTTCCCGACTGTCCGAAATTAACTTCTGCTTCTACCCCGTTATAAGGATTAAGCGCAGGTGCCGCATTTACATCTACGCTGTTGTTAAGTACCAGTAAGCCCCCCAAGGCAATACTTGATAAAACCGTCATTTGTCTTTTCATACATGTACCTCCACATTTTGTAAACTTATTCCTTACAAATATTTTTATATATTAAATATTCTTTAATATTTGTTAGGATAAGACAAATTATAGCAGTAAACGTTTAAGACGACTTGTCAAATATTGCTTTTGCCTGCCCAATTATTGCTTTTTGATTAAAATTTGTTACTTTTCTTTTAACGTCAGATTGTATCAAATAAACTTGTAATTAATATCGCATTTAATACGAGAATGTCTGCAAAAATTGCTTCAATCTATCCGACTTCGGATTTTCAAAAAACTCTTCGGGACTTCCTTCTTCAACGATCCTTCCGCTGTCAATAAATATCATTCGATCCGCAACTGCCCTTGCAAACTGCATCTCGTGGGTTACTATTATCATCGTTCTTCCCTCTTTGGCTAGAGAGAGCACTACATCCAATACTTCACGAACCATCTCCGGATCGAGCGCGGCCGTTATCTCATCGAGAAGAAGTATCTCTGGATGCATGATAAGAGCCCTAACGATCGCAACTCTCTGCTTCTGTCCGCCCGACAACTGCCTGGGGAAACTGTCTTTTTTGGTCAAAAGGCCTACTCTCTCAAGTAAAGTCAGCGCCTCAGCTTCAACTTCCTTCTTATCTCTCTTCTTAACCTTTACAGGTGCGAGCATGAGATTCTGAAGTACCGTAAGATGCGGGAAAAGATCGTAGCTCTGAAATACCATCCCCGCTTTTTCCCTGATATTTCCGATATTCTTGCTCGCAGCATCAACCTTCTCACCGTCCAGCAAGATCTCTCCGTCCTGTATATTTTCAAGAGCGTTAAGGCATCTCAGAAACGTACTTTTTCCGCAGCCCGAAGGACCGACGATAACCACAACTTCGCCTCTTTTTACCGTAAGATTCATATTTTCGAAAACTGTTATGTCTTCATATCTTTTGCATACATTATTTACTTTGAGTATCTCTTCCATATCAGTTCTCCCATTTCTTCTCTAAATATCTTGAAAGCATACTGATCGGCCAGCATGCCATAAAGTACAGCAAAAATATTACAAGGAATATTCCAAACGCCGCCGTAGGCGATGCTTTCCTGTTTGCCTCAATTATCTGCTGTCCAACTTTGAGCACCTCTACGATTCCTATCATCATGACAAGGCTCGTAGTCTTTATCATTCTCGTGATCAGGTTTATCGACAGCGGTATCATGCGCCTTATGATTTGCGGCACGATAACATATCTGTACGTCTGAAATCTGTTAAGTCCAAGCGATATGCTGCTTTCGTACTGGATCACAGGTATGCTCAGAAGTGCGCCTCGAACAAGGTCCGCCATCTCAGCCGTTCCCCAGAACGAGAAAACGATGACGGCAGCCGTCTCTGCCTCCAGATTGATTCCCAATGCTTTCGTGGTCCCGAAGTACACGATGAAAAGAAGCACCATCTGCGGCATTATCCTTACAATCTCAAGATACACTCTCGAAACCGCATTGATCACCGGATTCTTGAATGTCATCAATATTCCCAGAACGGCGCCAAGCGCGATACTTATCGCAACGGATATAAAACTTATCTTCAGCGAAACTGCAAGTCCCGTCAGGAGCCTTATCATATTATTTCCTTTTAATAAAACTTCAAATCCCATATGCTCACACTCCTAACGTCCTAAATCTTGCCTTTTTCTCAATAAAACTTCCTATCACCGAAACGGGAAGCAGCATTATTATATAGAAAATAACCAGCAGGAACAGCGCTTCCTTCGTATCGTAGTAAAGTCCTATCAGGTCTTTTGCCGTAAACATAAGATCCATAAGGCTTATCGCAGAAAAGACACTTGTCTCTTTGAGAAGGAAAATGACATTTGCCAGTATTCCCGGAACGCTCTGCGAGATTGCCTGCGGCAGTATTACCGATAAAAAGAGCTGTTTCCTTGATAATCCAAGTGCGAGCGCGCTCTCTGTCTGTGAATTCGGCACGCTCTCAAGTCCGCTCCTAAATACTTCAGCCATGTAACTTCCGCCAAGAAGCCCAAGCCCGACAAATCCGCACGTCTCCGCAGATATCGACAGTCCAACTTTCGGAAGTCCGAAGTATATGAAAAAGAGCTGCACAAGAAGCGGTGTATTTCTGAAAAGCTCGATATACACAAGCGCTATCCCAGACAGAAACGGAATCTTAAAGTGCATGATAAATGCGACAACAAGTCCTATGGCCAGCGCAAACAATATACCAAGCCATCCGATCCTTATCGTTAAGAAAAATGCTTCTATATATAGTGGAATATAGGAAATAATAACGTCTAAGTTCATGTTGTGTTTCCTTTTAAAAACAAGTATTGGGAGAGCCCGCAAGCTCTCCCTCCTTTATGTTACCGGTTATGATATCTTGAATCATGTTCTTACAAAATCCGCAACCGGTGCGGATTTCTACAATTTAATTCATGTACTTTACTGTGCAGATGAAGCCTCTGTTGAAGCTTCTGCATCTGAAGCTGCTGCGCCTGCATCCTCTGAAGAAGCTGATGAAGCGTCAGATGAAGCTTCTGCGGCATCGGCGACCTTTCCGCCCTCAACTACGAGTGTTTCCTCATAATCTTTGCCGTATGTATCGATAAGAGTTGCCTCATAATCTGCATGGAAGAAGTTCTCTTTTCCAAGTGTCTCAATCTCACCGTTGATCCAGTCAAGAAGTGTTGTGTTGCCCTTAGATACTGCAGGTGCGATAGTATCCTGGCTTCCGAGTGAAGGAATACCTACTTCATATCCCTCATTCTCGATTGCATATGCAATAACCTCTGTGTTGTCATTTGCCCAAGCTACGCCTGTTCCGTTTTCAAAAGAAGTCTTTGCTGTTGCATATGTATCAAACTTCTGAAGCTTGATGTCGGGATAGTTCTTTTCAAGATATGTCTCTGCTGTTGTTCCTGAGATAACGATAACCTGATCGTCAGGCTTGATCTCACTGAGGTCCTTAATTACATTTGCTTTGGGAGATACAACTCCGAGAGCTACATTCATATAAGGAAGTGCGAAGTCAACTTTTTCTGCTCTTTCTTCTGTAACCGTGAAATTTGCAAGTACGATATCAACCTTACCTGTCTCAAGATATTCAACTCTGCTTGCTGCCTCTGTTGATACGAAGTTGATCTTTACACCGAGGTCCTCACCAAGCTTATTTGCGAAGTAAACATCATATCCCTGATATTCACCGTTCTCATCAACATATCCGAAGGGGTTCTTATCTGAGAAAACTCCGATGTTGATCTCGCCACTCTCCTTGATCTCATCAAGTGTTCTGTATACTTTGTCTGTGCTCTGTTCCTGTGCTGCAGGAGCTTCGCTGCTTGTCTGCTCTGCAGAACCATCTTTAGCAGAAGCGGAACCGCATCCTGTAAGTGTTGCTGCTCCAAGTGCAAGTGTAAGTGTTGTAGCTAATAATTTTTTCAAATTGTTCTTTTTCATAATGTGTTTCTCCTCGTTTCGTTTCCGTAATCGATGAACAAATATTACTTCTATTTGCCTATCAGGTCAATAGGTTTTACGATAGGATATCTTTATATCTTCTGATAGGCTGCGGTTATATCCGAAAAAGTGCGCTCTGCTACCCGCTTCGCTTCCGCATGCAAACGCTCCTTCGTCAATTAATGCTGGAATATAGAAGGGATGTCTGCTATAGTTACATCGAAACCCTAAAACAATGAGACCTTGAACAGTCAAGGCTTATATGGAAAAGAGGTAAAAAAATGAAAAAGACAGTAACTACGTTACAGCAACAAAAGCTTGAAGGTAGGAAAATCAGCATGCTCACATGCTACGACTACACAACCGCATGCCTTATGGAAGCGGCAGGCGTAGACACAGTGCTGATAGGTGATTCCCTCGGAATGACCATGCTTGGTTATGATGACACTCTTCCAGTTACAATGGAGGATATGATCCATCATACAAGAGCCGTATCAAGAGGTTTAAAGAACACCTTTCTTATCGCTGATATGCCATTTTTGTCATATCAGACATCTATCTATGATGCCGTCATGAATGCCGGCAGATTAATGAAGGAAGGCCACGCTCAGGCAGTTAAGCTTGAAGGCGGAGCTAAAGTCTGTGAGCAGATTGAAGCAATCACCAAAGCAGACATCCCCGTGGTCGCACATCTTGGACTGACTCCTCAGTCGGTCAATGCCTTTGGCGGTTTCAAAGTACAAGGCAAAAACGAAGCGCAGGCAAAGCAGATTCTCGAAGATGCACTCGCAGTAGAGAAAGCCGGCGCATTCATGGTAGTTCTCGAATGTATTCCCGAAAAACTTGCAACACTTATAACAAAACGTCTGACCATTCCTACGATTGGAATAGGCGCAGGTGCCGGATGCGACGGACAGGTACTTGTTTATCAGGATATGCTTGGCATGTTCGAAGGTATCAAGCCAAAATTTGTAAAGCAGTTCGCACAGATTGGAAAAGAAATGAAGGATGCTTTCAGCGCTTACGACAAAGCTGTAAAAGGCGGCTCATACCCTGCAAAGGAGCACTCTTTTGGAATCGACGACGAAGTTATTGAAGCCATCGATCTTGATTCTGCGCCTCAGGCACAGGCCATATAAGGAATAACATCATAGAGAGGACAAACAAATGATAATAGCCAATACAATAGATACAGTAAAAGAAAAAGTAAGAGAATGGAAGAAATCAGGATACTCCATAGGACTCGTTCCCACAATGGGATATCTCCATGAAGGTCACGCAAGTTTGATAAAAAGAGCCGTCGAAGAAAATGACAAAGTTATCGTAAGTGACTTCGTAAACCCGATACAATTCGGTGCAAATGAAGACCTTGCGACTTATCCCAGGGACTTTGTCACAGACTGCAGAATGTGTGATGAGCTCGGAACAGACCTTATCTTCCATCCCAATCCGGAAGAAATGTACAGCGACGACTTCTTTTCATATGTAGGAGTAGATACACTTTCCAAGGGACTTTGCGGAAAGAGCAGACCAACTCACTTTAACGGAGTCTGCACGGTTGTAACCAAGCTGTTTAATATCGCCGAAGCAGACAGAGCATACTTTGGAGAAAAAGATTATCAGCAGCTTGCAATTGTTCGCAAGATGGTTTCCGACCTCAACTACAACATAGAGATCATCGGCTGCCCCATCATAAGGGAAAAAGACGGACTTGCCAAGAGCTCAAGGAACACCTATCTGAATCAGGCAGAAAGAAGCGCCGCTCTGATCCTTCACAAAGCACTTACAAAGGGCGAAGAAATGGTCAGAAGCGGTGAAAAAAGTGCAAAGAAAGTTGTCGCTACGAT
This sequence comes from Butyrivibrio hungatei, assembly GCF_900101605.1. Lineage (GTDB taxonomy): Bacteria > Bacillota > Clostridia > Lachnospirales > Lachnospiraceae > Butyrivibrio > Butyrivibrio hungatei_B. The sequence continues at coordinate 6,835 of NZ_FMUR01000007.1, read as the reverse complement.
TAAAGAGATAATCGAATCCGAGCCTCTTGCCAAGATTGATTATGTAGAACTTGTAGATTCTGAAAAACTTCAGCCCGTTGAAACGATCGAAGGTCCTATCCTTACAGCACTTGCTGTTTATATAGGAAAGACAAGACTCATCGACAATTTCTTCGTTGACTCTTTGGCCTGATGAGGAAGGATGTGCATATGAATATAACCATGTTAAAAGGAAAAATTCATCGTGCGACCGTAACTCATGCCGAGCTTGATTATATAGGAAGTATCACCATCGACAGCTCTCTTATGGAAGCTGCGGGAATCCTTGAATACGAGCAGGTTCAGATTGTCGATGTACAGAACGGAAACCGCTTCGAGACATACACCATTGCAGGAGAAGCGGGAAGCGGAATGATCTGCCTTAACGGCGCGGCCGCAAGACAAGTTTGCGTCGGCGACAATGTGATAATCATGTCCTACTGCACGGTTGATTCACAGGAAGCCAAGACTCACAAACCTACCGTAGTATTTGTGGATGAATCCAACAAACCGGCGCGCATCACAAGATATGAGAAGCACGGAAAACTTTCAGATATGACATAAAATACGTAAATAAAAAAGCGAACCCTCGAACTTATTCTGAGCTCGGGAGTTCGCCTTTTTATTGTAGTTGTCTTTTACCTGTCTATTTTCTGCTGATTGCTTTTTTAGACACTTTAGGTACTTGATGTAGTAAATGGCATATACTGATATAACTTCATGGCCATTGTAGATATAGGCATTGACTGTAATACCACCTTACCGGGGCCGGTAACAACTGTATTAAAGAATCCTTCTCCTCCAAAGAGAATATTTTTAACTCCCTGTACAGTCCTGATATCTATAGAACAAGACTCTGACATTGCTGCAAGGTTACCTGTATCAATCACCTTTGTCTGGCCGGGTGCAAGCTCGTATTCATGAGCAGATCCGTCAATCTCAAGGAATACTATTCCGGATCCGGTAAATCTTCTCATAAGAAAACCTTCACCACCAAACAAGCCTTTTCCAAGTCTTTTCTGGAAAAAAACTTCTGAATTCACATTACCTGCGGTTGCAAGATAGGAGCCCTTTTGCACGATCAGACCATTTCCTTCGGAAATCTCCACCGCGCGGATAGATCCGGGAAATTTAGAAGCAAAGGCGATCTCGCCGGCACGTTCAGCAACATATGTATTTAGAAACATACCTTCACCTGTAAAAGCTCTTCCAAGCATCTTACCGATTCCACCTGCATTGGTCTGCATCTGAATACCTTCATCCATCCAGGACATTGCGCCTGCTTCGCATTGAATGTTTTCGCCCTGCCCCAGTTGCACCTTAAGAACCGGTAAACTGTCACCGCTAATTGAATAGTTCATACAATTTCCTCCTTATGCATTATAATTTCTCGCTATTCTAAATTTTACTTTATAGCAGGACAATATACAATGAATCTTTAAAAGCAAACAGGACTGCCGCTATAGCGACAGCCCTGTGATCATCTAAAATTCTTATTCAGCATCGGCATACTTTGCTGCAAACTCTGAAATTGTTCCGTCAGCGAGCATCTTATCGATTGCTTCGTTGATAGTATTAAGAAGCTCTGTGTTACCCTTCTTAACTGCGATAGCATATTCCTCAGACTCAAAAGCACTCGGATCTTCTACGATAACAAGACCTTCGTTGTCTCCGACATAATCTTTTGCAGTTGCTGAATCAATAACAACCACATCACATTTACCGTTTACAAGCTCAAGGATGCACTCTGTTCCTTTCTTGAATGCTTCGTACTGATATCCGAGATCTTTTACAACAGTCTCACCTGTATATCCCTGAACAACCGCAATTGATTTACCTTCCATATCAGCGGCAGTCTTGATATCAGAACCCTCTTTTACAACCATAACCTGTGTTGCTGTATAGTAAGGAGTTGAGAAATCAACTGTCTTGGCTCTCTCTTCCGTAGCAGTCATACCTGCAATTGCAGCGTCGATCTGACCGTTCTGAATGGCAACAAGAAGTGAATCGAATTCCATGTTGGCAATCTCAACTTCTTTTCCTGCATTCTCACCGATCTTGGCTGCGATAGCCATGTCGATTCCGTCATAACCATCAATAACACCGTTTGTTGATTTGAACTCAAAAGGCGGGAATTCCGCATTTGTTCCAAACACGATCTTGTCTGAAGACGAAGAACCGCATCCTGTAAGTGCAAGGATACCCATTACCAAAATAAGTGCAACTGACAATATTCTCTTTTTCATTTTTATCTCCCTTTTTGCCTTTGTATTTATAAGACCTTGCTCAAGAACAACTTTGCTCTGTCGCAGGTCGGGTGGCTGAATATCTGTTCCGGAGTTCCTTCCTCCATGATGACTCCCTCATCCATGAAAAGAACTCTGTTCGCAACTTCCCTTGCAAATCCCATCTCGTGAGTAACGATAACCATCGTCATTCCTGTCTCTGCAAGTCTCTTCATAACATCAAGAACTTCTCCTACCATCTCGGGATCAAGTGCTGATGTAGGTTCATCAAAAAGCATTACTTCCGGTTCCATCGCAAGCGCTCTTGCAATAGCAACACGCTGCTTCTGTCCGCCGGAAAGCTGAACGGGATAATTGCCGGCTTTTTCTGCAAGGCCGACTCTCTCAAGTAACTCAAGTGCCTTCTTCTGTGCATCGGGCTTAGTCATCTTGCCGAGCTTGACCGGTGCATAGGTGATATTGTCCATGATAGTCATATGCGGAAAAAGATTGAAATGCTGGAATACCATTCCCATCTTCTGACGGATCTTGTTGATATCCGTCGCAGGATCGTTTATCTTTTGCCCATCAAGGAAAACCTCACCGTCTGTGATCTCCTCAAGTCTGTTAAGGCAGCGCAAAAATGTGCTCTTACCTGAGCCCGAGGGACCTATGACAACTACCACTTCGCCCTGTTTAATGGAAGTGGTGATGCCGTTTAAAACTTCCAAGTTTTCAAATTTCTTTTTAAGATTCTTTACTTCAATCATATCACTCATGGCATTCTCCTCATCGTACATCAGACTTACGAAGAGTATTCTCAACTCTCTTAAGTGCAAGTGTCAGCAGCTTGATCAGAACATAATAGATTACGGCCGTTCCGATCAAAGGCATAAATGCCAGGAATGTAGAACTCTTTATGAAATCGCCCGCCTTCTGAATGTCCATAAGACCAACGTATCCGACGATGGCAGTTTCTTTTATAAGAACGATAAACTCATTGCAAAGTGCGGGAAAAATATTCTTGATAGCCTGTGGGACAACGATTCCCATCAGTGTCTGTCTTGCGTTGAGACCAAGCGATCTGCCCGCTTCGGTCTGTCCTTTATCAATCGACTGAATACCTGCGCGGACAATCTCAGAAACATAAGCACCCGAATTTATTCCGAATGCGATCGCCGCGATGATCCACTTAGGCCAACGGACGCTTGCAAATACAACGAAATAGATAATCATAAGCTGTGTAACGGAAGGTGTTCCTCTTATGACATCCGTATATATTGTGCCGATAGTCTTCAGTATTTTATTAGAAGACATGTTGCACATAGCGATCAAAAAACCTATCAAAATACCTATAACAACGGCAACGAGCGATACCTTAACAGTCACTCCGATACCGTCTATAAGCATCATGTATCTGTTTTCCTCAATGAAACAACGACTGAAATCCTCAGCCAGTTTAGCAAACCATTCTTTCATACAATCAACTTCTCCCAGTAAATTCCTAATGAAAAATACCATATAATCATCAATTTTACAACATGTTAAGCCAATATCGCAATTATCGGGAAGTTTGCAAAATCCTTTACCGACACCTTATTACGTGTTACCATTGTAAATTATGGAGGTAGACATAAATTGAAATACGACATCGTAGGGAAGACAATCGGCCTCAGGAAAATGAAAATCGATGATTGTGAAAAGATCGTTGAATGGAGAAATAACGAAAGAGTGAGAGAACGCTATGTTTACCGCGAAAAATTCTCTCTCGAAGCTCAGCAGAAATACTACAAAGAGCAAGTACAGACCAAAAACGTATTCCAATACATGATATGCGAACTTAACAACAATGACCGCGCTATCGGTTCCGTTGTTTTTAAAGATTACAAGCTTTCCGACAGACAGATTGAATACGGCCTGTTCATCGGTGAAGATGATACCATCGGAAAAGGATACGGAAAAGAAACCGCGCAGCTTAGTATGGAACTCGGCTTTGAAAAATTCGAAGTCGACAGGATAATCAGCAGTATCTTTTGTGACAATATTCCCTCACTTGTTATTCACATAAAAGCAGGAATGCTCCCATGCATGATTTTACATGACGTCGAATGTACCGACGGCGAACGGAAAGATATGATAATTCTCGAGGCAAAACGAAAAAACACTTAAGAAAAAAAGAGTGACCACCCTTTATTAATTAGGATGATCACTCTTTCTTTTTCAATTACTGTTTCCTTTAAAAACTACATTCTAATAAACTACTTAAATTGCATTCCGGAAAGTTCCGCATCCAGGTTCGCATAGAACTTGGATATATGCAGGCCGTCAATAAGCGCATGATTTACAAAAACAACTACAGGTATGGTTGTCTTTTCTTTTTCTGTAACTTTGCCATCTTCAAGTGCAAGATACTTCTCCGTCTTGTATTTGCCCCAGACAACATTCGGTATTGAGAATTTCGAATCGGGATAAGGCATAGTTCCCCCTGTAAAATCCTGCCACGGAACACAAGATGTAAACAGGTGGCTTCGAGCTTCTCCCTCTTCCTCCAAATGTTCCGCATTAAGGGCTTTCTCCTGCTTTATCTTTGCTTCTGCCAGATAGTCATTAAGAGGCTGATTCGTGTTGACCATGCAATATCTGTATGTCTCATCGGGAAGCGCCACAGTATATGAAGGATTGCAATAATCGTATTCTATGATCCCGTCTCCCTCAATCCTTTGCCTAAACTCCGGAACACTGTTGGCCGCGCGCGCAACCGCATACTGGAAACAAAGAAAAAGAGGATATTTCGCTTCTTTAAGCCTTTTTATCCAATCCGAGATATCAACCTGAACCGTCATCGTCACAAACGGATATTCCATGTTGCGAAAATGATCGAAATGTTCCTTCCTCGGATATGTTGTCATGTCAATATTCTTATACATTATCTTTATCCTTTTCCTCAATTTTTTTATCTCTTTTCTCCCTATTTCAGGCCCATTGTCTCTCCATAGATCATAACCGCATTTCTCACGCAGTCTTCGCAGGGGCACAATGGCTTGCCGTCTGTGACAGTCTTAAGATCTTTGCATTTTAATGCACCGCATCTTTTGCCAAACTCTTCCTGAATCTGCCTGGTAACTCCAAGAGTTCCTTTGCCTTCTGTCTTGAGGCCTGCTATCATTCCTGCACCAATCAAGGCTCCGCAGGTTGCTTCAAGATTGCCCATTCCCGCACAGAATCCGGCAGATACCTGTTTGAGCTGTTCCTCCGTAAGTCCTGTCTGATCTGCCAAAGCCGCAGTCACTGCCTGTGCACAGTTATACATTCCGGAATTCTTAAGCTCCACAGCCCTCTCAGCTCTTTCTTCTAATGTCATAAATTCTCCCTACCTTTCTTTGCCTTTATCTTGCAAATGCCCTGTGTCATTGTTCCCATTGGACAGAAAGAACACCAGGTTCTCTCTTTGTACATTGCCATCACTATCAGTCCTATCAGAGTGGATGTCAGCATAAGGCTGTAAAAGCCAAATCCGAACTGCGCCACCCAATCGGGGAAGACACTTCCATTATACGCCCATTTCCATGGTACTTTAAATGTCCAAAAGAGCTTTACTACTTTCTTAAACGACTCCGCTCCCGAGAACACAAGATAGGTCTGAAATATCATAGTTCCAAACATTGTCATAAAAAATGTGAGGAATCCATATCTGAACCACTTTGAGGAAATCCACTTAGGCGCCGGCTTTTTTCGCGAGCACTTAAGATTCCTTCCAAGTACCCAGAAAAGCTGACCTCTTCCGCACATGTGATTACAAAACCATTTATTTCCACCGACTATCGCAAAGATAAGAGGAAGTATGAAATCTATCATTCCAAGCCAGGCAAATAAGATATTAAAGAATCCGAGTGCAAAATAAATGATCGTCCATATCCAAAGATAGTCGTACCATTGCTTTTTCTTATTTAATACCATCTTGCACCTCCACTACTTTTACAGATCCTGCCGGACAAGCTTTTTCGCATATACCGCATCCCACGCATTTAGAAACATCAACAACCGCATAAATGCCTCTATAAATGTCAATCGCTTCCCTCGGACATTGCAGCGCACAGACTCCGCAGGCTACGCATCTGTCTGTGTCATTAGTCGCCTTTCTCATAAAAATTCTCCTTAATAAAAGATTTACTTGTTTTTTGAATCTGATGCTTTTATTATATGTAGTATATTTTTTATATCAAGTACGCAGTTTAAATTTATCTGGTAAGGAAAAGTATTCTTAACTTCCAATAGATTTTGAAACTCAATTGAAAATTTAGGCATAAAAGTCCGGAAAATTCAGCATATCTGTTGATTTTTCGGGCTTTTCTTGTTATAATAATTGAGTAGGTATACATACTTATTATCAGGGAGATATATGGTCAATGTACTATGATTTCAAGGTGAAGATTCCGGCAGAAAAGGGCAAGATTTACACCAGGACAATCAAGGGAGTTGTCTACATCAACTACGAGTATGAACGGGTGTACAAACCGGATAAGAAATATAACATCCCAAAGCGGACCACTATAGGCAAACAGTGCGAGGATGATCCGACAATGATGTATCCT
>NZ_FMUR01000010.1 GCF_900101605.1 Butyrivibrio hungatei | reverse complement strand
TAGTTTTGGAGCAATCTACAGCTGATGCTATATCTCGTAGATTGAGCTCCATTTCCCTCAGGCGAAGGATTTCAGTAACTTTCATAGTATCAAGACACCTCATTTCATACCCTCCTTAGAATGTAATTAATTACATTCTAAGAAGATCAATGTGAGATGTCATTTGTCCGGATGATTCAGGAATGGCTGTCCGCATGTTTCAAGAATGCTTGTCCGGATAATAAAAGATTACGTGTCCGGATAATTCAAGAATCCTGTCCGGATGTTACAAGAATCATCACTGCACTAGTCCATCAATTATCTCATCTATATGAAATTGTAAATATAAGGCTACTAATAAGCTTCTATCGCAAGCCCTAACAGCTCTTTATGATACCTATGAAGTATCTCGATCAGCGCTTCATTCTCATCTTTAACAATAGTAGTAACAAACCTTTTGGTCGCACAAATCCTGAGCACCGATCCGCAGACATCACACTTTTCAACACATGACGCGAATTCCGCTCGCATGATCTTATTTCCGCATACTGGGCAATTCACCCACAGTTCGCCTGTTTCCGGTATTTTAGTTTTCATAACCTTCTACCCCATACTCTTTCCACAGATTAAGGAAAATATTTCTTACAATAACCAATTGACTACCGGCCTTAATCTGTATGTCCACCCTACGCAAGCACTGTACCTACATAGTCAGATGCACGAAAGAAATGAAGAACTATTGTGCGATCATCCCTAATTCAACTATAAAAAAAAGCCGTCCTTATATAGAATGCCTTATTTGAAATTGCATTGACACACGTATATTTACGTTGTATTATATTTGCAGTCGATAAAAAAGTATACATTTATACTTATTCGGCTACTACTAGAAAGAGAACATAGAACATTAAATGTTCTTCAATATTAGAAAGAAAAAGCTAGTGATGTTCTTGGTATTTCCAAGAAAGGTTCACTAGCTTCTTTTTTATTGGTAGTTTTCCATCAAATCGAGACAAAGAACACAGCGTTCCGCATTTGAATCATGCAAAAACTCATTTGGATACTTTTCAAATATATGCTTACATGCTTTACGCAAGTCCTCTACTGACAAAATTTTTATATTCTTAAGAACAGCCATTGCAGCCTTTCTACAATTCGGAGCAGTCTTCATATACTCATATAAATCATCAAAGTTCGTATAGGCATTCACATTCTTGAGCGTTTTAGCTACATTTTTTGATATTATTTTATCAAAGCTATTATGAGCCTCAATATATGCATGTAACTTACTATCTTTTGGTATCTCCTGTCCTTTTACATACTTAAAAACAGGCATAAGCCTTGTAATAGCAATATTCTTTAAACGTTCATAACACATTGCTTCTGCATCGAAACCTTTATTATTATATATAGCATCCTCGAATATCAGTTTATCTTCCAGTAACCCATACCCATACTTATTTAAAATATTCTCCTTATAACCAATGGCAATAGCCAATGGTTTAGAAGTTAAATCCATATCTGCCAAATCATCTATTCCGACAATAATAGACTGCGCATCAGCTGATAACATGCTCTGATCCACAATAGTCTTCACCACTTTTCTTGTCTCTCTTACTCTTAGTGGCGAAATACCTGGCGTAATTTCCCCAAGCTTCTCATATACCGCACCATAATTGTCTGTTTGTATCTCAACAAAAGGTATTTCAACATTATTTTTGGTTGTTATAGTTCTTTCTATCTCTATAAGCCTTTTCTCACCCTTCTTATAACTAACAAAAATAAAATGTTTTCTAATATCAGTCAGCTGTTCCTTTGACAAACAACTCAGGAAGTCCTCAATAATCTCTCTTACATTTTCATCTGTAAATGAGTAGCCCATAAAAACTATAGGTGACTCCGCAAATAATGTTAACATTTTTGCGATAACAAGCTTTCTAGACTCCTTAAAGCGGTCATAATCATCCTTTGTTATTATAATCGATTCAGCATCAGTGGCACTACCATGTATTTTGTATATTTCTGCAATATCGTAGCTGTCCGCAGAGAATAATTCGTGTTGTCTTACAAACACCTTAAAATCTATGGAAAAAACCTGCTCTTCTAAAAACGTATCATAATTTGTTGTAATAACTGCAGACACCTTATTCTTCAGCTTCTTTAGCTTATCCAGTTCATCTACTAATTCTGCTGATGTATTTAATTTTTGTTTTTTAAAGAAATCCGCCAAGAACATCTTATAAGGCGAAATTCCGCGCTTAACCCAGCTCGGATTTTTCTTGTTTCCGATGTTTAAAATGATTTTTCTATCAAAAAAAGCCTTATTAAACTCCTCTTCTATGAGCGTCCCCATATATACATTCGTCTCAAATTCAGACATCTTGCTCCTTTTGCAACTATCAATATGCTTCTGATATTGAAAAGTATCTGGCTCAAATTTTGAGAATGACATCTCTAAAAGCTCTTCCCAGGCTGGATACTTATACAAATATCTTTTTGATATACCCGAACCAATAAACAAGACCGGTGTTCTGTTTAATTTTACAATTTCATCTAGCACTCCCATACCAGCTCCCCTTCTCCTCTTATGTTAGGCAATTTCCTTATATCGCATATATACACAATTTTCTCACTTTATAATACATTTTATCATTCTTCTCAAACAATTATTAGCAAATTCTGCATTTCTGCAAAGCTCTCCGCTGCATTTTTCCTTTCCTCAATCCTCTTCCAGATCCCAGGGATCTATATCAAACTCGGCACGGACATTGGTCTGATTGCCGTCCTTGTCTTTGAATGGAAATTCAATTATATTCTTTTCAGCTTTAACAAGCCTTCCCGTATCTCCTTCTCTTTCTGCATCCAAAAATTCCTGCTCGGTATAATTATCAAGAAGCAGACAATCCGAATCAGGTAAGCATATTTCAAAATACTCGCGAAGATTCTCATAGCAGCTAACAGTATACTCTGCCATATCCTCCAGCTCTTCGCCTTCGAGACCTTCTTTGTTTACTTCCATGACCGCGTTCTTAACTATGATGCGGTCAGCCTCCGGAATCCTCTCTATCGTGGTGTACTCTTCATCGCCATCACAAAAATCGTCCTCTATATCATCATCAAAGCCGTCGAAATCGTCTTCAAGATTATCAAACAACCCGTCCATCATATCCGAATTGATCAAATCAACTTCGCCGACCTCTTTTCCGATGACAGAGTAAAGGACATACTCCATTGCCAATTTCGGAACGTACTCTTTCTTTGCTTTTAAGAGCTTGTAAAGTCCAAAGAACGTTCTGTTTGCACGCTCAATCGGATAATTATCAGGTAGATAAACCATTGAAACCATCTCAGCAAAGTCCATATCTGTAATAAGCTCTGTAAGATCAACAAGCTCATCAAAATCCTTTGTAGCAGCCTCGGAATCAAGTTCTCCTTTCTCTGCCATCTTCCAGACAACTTCGTCGAGGATTATATCCTCCATGATCCTTATAAGTCTGTCATTAACAAATTTGGATACGATTGCATCCGCTTTCTCATTCCCAATGGGATTTGGTATTTTTAGCATTACACATTCCCTTCTACCTTATATTTCAACGTCAATAATAATTCTTTTTATATTTCATCACGATTTAGATCGAACGTTAAACTATTTGTCGTCCTTGATCCAATTATTTTCTTTTCCACTTTAATCTGCCTCACTTTATATATCCATCAAAAAGCTTATTTACTGCCTTCAATTGAGCCAAATTATACTCTGTGATTTTGGGAGCATTTTTCATTTTTTCTTCAATATATTTTTTATTCTGTATATTTCGTGATTCAAAATTATTTTTCCATATTTTTTCTGAATCCGCATTAGAAATCCAATTTTGTACTTCTTGTTCCCCTCTTGAACGAATAAGTATATCTCTCACCTCATTTTCATTCAAAAGATAATCAAGAAATAAATTAAGCGGAACCTGTCTATCTTTGTCCAATCGCAAAACCTTTTGAAGCTTTAATTTGACTTTTTTCATATTCCCTTTAAGAAAATAATATCTAACTTCAACAAGAGTTTTATATATTTCACCAAGAAACATCCACCTAATAAAAGAACTAATGTATTTCCTCTTTTCCAGCATTCCTACTATAATATTATATTTTTGAAAATCATTTCGATTTAAAAACCAATAAGAATCGCATATTACTTTGAAATTATGATACAAAGAATACAATTCATAAAAGTTCCCCGACATATATGAAATAGTTGGATTCACAGTTTTAAACCCTAATCCGTCAACAAAATCATATGTATGTATCTTTTCACCAATTTCCTTGATCAACAGAATTTCTTTGGTTTTCAAATAATTAGAATACCTTTGAATTCTATCTATTCTTTTATCAATATCGTTTGCATTTTCCTCAAGCTTCTTTCCTACTGCCAAAAGATTATGCTCAGAATCATTCTGCCTATCCTCTGAAAGACATTTTCCATACAATGCATTTTCAAAATCAGACTTCTGCAATTTTTTATCCTCTATATCAGTTTGATAGAATGATGCCGTATGAACACTTTGAAGAAAAGGAATCTGAATAAAAAAGAATAAATGAAATCTTATGTCATCTAAATCTTTTTCTACACGCGGTCGTATACGCAAATATTTTAATCTAGATGGAATAAAATCAAAACCAAACCAAAATGCTATTGACGCAATCAAGGAAGTAATAATTGAAACCGAGACAGTATGATTATCCATTTGTAATCTCCCCTACTAATTTTTTCAAGCCCTGATAATACATAGCTCCTAATAATATAGTTTTTATATTATTGGTTACATACTTAACCCCAAGATGATTTCAGTATAACAAGATGCGAAAAAAGCGTGCAATAATAAATTATTTTTTCTAAAATATATAAGAAGAATCTTGAACGTATTAGTCACTATAACCAAGCGTAAAGGACAACAACTATGTGTATTTTTTATATTCTTATGTTTATACTAGAAGCATTTTATGCTGCACTAATAGCACTACTATCTTTTCTTCTTTGCAGTTCTTATTTTGTGGATATCCTTTTTATATTTCTTACATCTGGAATAGCTGTGACATTATTGTTAGATAATCCAACATTTGGATTGATAACTGCAATTCTTATTTCTATTGGATTTCATCGCGCTAGAAATACAACTGTTGTCAAAAAAAACATGATGATTATTTCCTCAATAATTCTATCGATTATAACATTCTTGTGGACACTACTTTTTCATAGTATTTTATTCTCTATATTAGCCATGCTCTCGATAACGATTGGCTTAAACTCCTGAGCATTACTAAGCGCATCCACATGAAGCTGCTCTGCCGTGATCCCGTACTGCTCAATCATCCTGTTTGTCACAAGCACGGAAGTTCTTCCCTCATCGGTCTGTGTAAGCTCAAAGCGATAAACAACCGACATATCCTCGATATCCTTATGCGGAACTTTCTGCAAAAGATCTGCGTTTCTCTCAGAAGAGACAACCTCCATGGTCAGCTTTTCCTTCATCTTGCCGTAGTCATTAAAAGAATCGATATCAAAACCAGGCCCGCTATGAAGTGATCTGTTGGCAAACTCCGCCGCAGTAGAAGCAATGCAGTCAATGCTTTTTCCCTGTTCATACTCCTTAAAAAGCTCATTAGTATTGAGGTTCACACCAATGATGCTGCCCTCCGGCTTTACTGTTATCGCTTCGTAAGACTCATTCATCTTCTCCACTGTTCTCACATCCACAGATGTTTCCATTCCATACTTGGAATCGAGAGCCTCCTTGATTTTTTTTGCCATTTCCTCCTTAAATTGTTCAAAGTCCATATGCTTTCCCTTTCCCCTTTTTAGGCATACACAAAAGGCGCCACCTCTGAATCTCTTCAGAAGTAGCGCCTCACTATAGTTGCTTCTTTTGCAAAAGAAAAACCAAGAAATGAATCGATTGATTTCTCTCTCGTTCATTTCTTGGCTCAGTATAATAATATCACACCCAAAATCGGTTGAAAATTGCCATTTGGGTGCCATTTGGTTGCCATTTGGGTTACTTTTGGGGACATTTGGGGACGTTTTTTTACAAATATTAACGTATTAAAGTATTCTGCATAAAAAATAGCAATCTTCCAAGAATGGGCTCCAATTCCCCAAACAGAAGATTGCTGTTTTAGCTTATCAAAAATCAATTTTATAAATAGTAATCCTATAGTTTTCGTTGTAACCATCACTTGATAGAACAATCAAATTTTTTTGATTTTCCCTATCTAATACTTTTAATCTGCAAAAGTAATAATCCTCATCCGGATAAATATATTGATTTTCTGAACCAACGATTTTTATTTGACTTTCAGATAGATATTTATCTGTATCTTCTGATTTCACATAATCAATCCACTCTTCATCAAGTTCTTTATTATCGAAATCGTCTTCAGGAGCAAAATCATCACAAGGTCTCACGATTAATTGATCAGTATCTAAGTAGAAATAATTATTTTTATATGTTTTTATAATAATATCATTTCCGTTGTCAGCAATCTTTTTATCCAGTATTTCGTCATAAAAACAATCCGGCATTTCCATCATCTTTATTTCATCAGTATCAATATTAACTATATAGATTTTCTTACTTTCAATACAATTCAATAAAATCTCTTTTTCATCGATGACTATCGCATTATATATACATAAATCCTGATCAATACTTATTCTTTTTACAATAGACAGGTTGGAGTCCAATACGATAACACCTTCATAATTATCATTCAATATAACTTTATCTTTTAGGACTTCCAATATATATGCATCGCCGCTATATGTTTTTTCTATAATTTTATTGATATTCATACTAAATATACTCTACACGCGTACAGCAATGTCCGCGTAGATCAAACCAAAGCTTATAGTTATCAAAAGTGTAGATAGAAAAACCATCTCCTCTTTCCCAAACAGTATATTTGTCCTCAATATCAGAAAGAAGATTTTCTTTCATTGCTCCAATTCTAAAGTTTCCAATTCTTATTCCCAGTTCAATTTCACCTATAATCAACATTATTGTACCCTTTCTAAATCTTTAGTATTATCGGCTCTCACAATATCCATATAGGTGTTTTCCTTTGGTCGCTCGTAATTGATCAAGTATTCCCACTATTCCGACATCATTAGTTTTTTATACAATTCTTCTATCTTATAAGCCAACAGTTCTAATTCTTCAACACTTATTTCCGAACAAAAAATATCTGAATAGTTTTGCGCAAAATCCTCATAATCATCTTCATCTTCGCTCTGCATTTGGTACATTGGTGTAACCAGAATATAATATCTTTTATCCTTCTTAAAAAGCCATGTTGCACAATTAAGAGAAACATATGCACAATAATTTTCTATATTATCTTCATCATCAAAATCAAATTGATAAATATCATTTAGTTTTCTGCCTAAAGAATGTACATCCAGATTATCTGCAATATCAGGAATGCTTTCTTCTTTATACCTACGCACAATATTATAAAGCTCCAATAAATTATCATTATAAATATTGGTACTATTTTTCTTTTCTATAAACTCTAATAAAATTCTAGAATAATAATCAAAGTCGTCTTCTATATAATCTGCCACTATAGAAAAATTTATATTGTGGATTAATTCGAATTTCATTCCAGTTCTTTACCTTTCTTTTACTCTACCTTTATTATCAACCATTCCATTTTTTCTCAGAACACTCTTCATCGGATTCGAAAGCTCATCCCATGACCTAACATGTCCATGATAAACCCCCGGAGTTGTTTCATCTAGAACAACAATCTCTCCGTCACTTACGCCTACTCTCCTATGCGTATTGGGGCCTAACGGAACAGAATTATCTAATGCGGCTTGACCATCCTGCGGGCCTTTATTCTTTACTCCTGTATCTCTATTTCCATGGTATTTCGCCCCCTCAAATTTCCCATGTTCATATGTATAACTTATCTCCGATTCATCGCCTTCAATAGTTGTAATCTTCGGTCCATCATCTTCTATTGAAGGCGTAGGCATTATATCTCGTCCGATTTCTTTTTCTTCCACATCTCCTGACGGAATATCAGTCACTGAAGGCTTATCCTGTGGCGTTGAAGAAGGTTTTTCAATTAGAGTTTTTTTATCTTCCGTCGGTGGAATATCAATAATATTGGCATTTTCCTCTTTATCTCTTGGCGTAACAAGCGGACAAAAAGTATTGACAATCTCACCTATAATACGGACAAATAGAGCTATTCCGGCACCTATAAGCATTCCTGCCAGAATTGGCGGAACAAAAGGTGCTATTTCAGATACCAACGTTGCCGCTCCCGTCATAAACAATGCCGCTATATCAGCAATAGCCTTTAAGGTCTGCCCATCCGTCGCCAGCATTGCATTTGAACAATTCCGTATAGCAAGCATTCCCTCTTTACTTGGACACATCTGCAACGCATAGTCGGTTGCCGTTTTTATTATATTAGCATCAACAGGAAGATCTGCGCTATGTTCTAATCTTAAAAGTTTTAGAAGCTTCTCGCCTTCCGTCATTGAAGCTTTGGGGCTTACTGTAAGCCCTGCACTGTACATCATCCTTGCGGCCATCTGTGCTACCGGTGTCATTGTAATCTTTTTGACATCGGGATTATAAACCTTCATTCCATTAAGAGCATTCATCGTAGCTTTGGTATCGGTCTCAATATCATACATGTACCTATCAAGCTCAGAGCTCTTTAAGTATGACCTGGTTTCCTCATCAAACTGCTCAAACGATCTCATGCATTTATTCATAAAACCGCTGTAGCCGCAAAAGTCCTCAAAATCGTATTTTGCTCTTTCATATCTTATTTCTGTTATATAACCAAAGCGCTCGAATCTGTCACATATTTCCCGAGATACGCGTTCCATCTGCAATGCTTTATCTTCAAATCTATCGTTCTGAATCGAAAAGAATCGCTTATTTCCTTCAAGCACATCCATGTCTATCTTTGCATTTGGCGAAGAATCGACCATGGTACTAAATGCGTCCTGTGTTTCATTAAACTTTTTGCTCAGCTTATTAAGGACTCTGACCTGTTCCTTTATAAGTTTCCCCTGTCCTTTATATACAAACTCTTTCGAAGCATTGGCAGCTTCGCCCCGATAAGTGTTATTGCTGTTATATGCAGAATACTCGTTTTCGAGCATCTCAGCTTTTGCAGTAAAGTCGCTTACCACATGGCTTATACTGTCACAAAGCTCGGTCATCTTCCGAGCATCATATCTTTTCCCCATACCTTTCCTCTAACCTTTATTCAATAACCGGAATCATCTTGTGCCGCTTCAAGGCTTGATAATTCACTTTCATAATCCTCAATCTTTTCATGTAACGTTTCGATTATATTCCGAACATCAGATATAAAATCGGAAGCAAGACTTTGTCCTGCAGCTATGCCACAAAGAATCTCATTTCTATAATCCTCAGCCTCCTTTTCGAGGTTTCCTTCCCAGCTTCCGGCTGATGTAATATCAAAGCTTCTAATTGGCTCTTCATGATCATTACGTATTTCTGATTGCATATCTCTCACAAATGCGCACACTTCCTCAAGTTCAGATATATATCCCCTATATTCATCTATCTTATCCCTGAGATATTCCATTCTATCGTGATTACTCATACTTATCTCTTATGCCTCCCGCTGATTCAACTACAAGACTCTTGCTAAGAGCATCATCAACAGTAATCATACTATCGCGAAGCGTCGAAAGAGCACGTGGTAATGCTTCGGATGCTTCAGTTCTGTGAAGCTCCGTCATTTTATGTGCTTCTTGTAAAAGAGAATGAAGCTCTCTGCCAACATCTGTATCATCTAAAAAATCTGCTTTTGCAAGTGCCTCAGTCTTAAGCATGCACGACGAGGCTGCGCCTCTTATATCGTCGACAATACCGGTAAATATGCCGGTGTCCATGAATACTTCTTTTTCTGCCATACATTTCTTTTCCTTGTATTTAATATTTTGTAACAGATTGGTAATATTTTATCACTCCAAAATATGCTTTATCAAGCACATTTATTGCTACACTTCAAACACAAATAGTTTCTAGCATCATCTATATTCACCTCATCTTTCTATCTCTGCATACTATAAATGGAGATTTCTTATACTGTTCATCCTGTTTGCCATAACTAACTTTATTCTTGAAATAGTTCAGATAATTATGATATGATGTTAATGTTATTTTTACATACTCGTACTATAGTTTATAAAATCAAAATAATGAGGTACCCAAATTGAACCGAAGTGATAAACGCTCAGAAATAAAGAAGCTCGACGAGCAGATAAAAGAATTTGAAGCTAAAATCTTTAAACTCGAAGAAACATATAAAGAAGTAAAGATACATTACAACAATATTATAAAAAAAGTCTATGAGCCGCAAAAGGCTTACGATATGTCCCCTTTTGCCGTCTGTGGAAAAGAAGCCCAAGCCGAGGCAGAAAAATATAAAGAAAGAATCGTCACTGAATTAGAAAAAAGTCTCAGTGATACTTCTAAATTCTTGTCTCAAATTGTTGTTATCAAAGAAAAGATACTGAAAGAAAAAAAGGACTGCGAAGATAAGAAAAAAGCACTTGAAACAGAATTGGACACGATCTCATAATTCTGTCTTGTATCCGTACCAATACTGAAGATTCCATATTGCAGCTATGATAGTGCCAATAGCTACCACTGTAAGCTGCGCATGCCTTGAATCGTAGCTCTTCCAGATAGAACAAAGAAACGCTATAGCTACGCAGCTTATCACAGAAGCAAGTATTTTGGCAATTGTAAACATATGCTGTATTACCAATGCCAAAAGCACTGCTATCCCAAAAATAATCCAATTTGTCATTTTATCAAACCCTTTGTTTCTCACAAGAAATACCGGAATAACTCCGATAAACAAAGAATTGGTAAGATCAACCCGCTTTATCAAAGCACACACTATTTTAACGATAAAGTTGATTACCATCAAAAGAATATATAAAAAAACTGCCATTTAATCACCTTCTTTTTTCTGTTTGCCCAACCGATTTACATATACTGCAGCTCTTGAATAGAACTTAAGCTGTTCTTCTCCATTTTTTATTGTTGTTGCTCTGTCTATTCCCTTTGCAGTTCCTTTACGCACAGCTTCATTGAACATCTTTCCAAGGCGAGCTCTTACCTGTGCAGGAGACTCTTTAATCTCGCGCTCTACAAGAATCTCATTTACCCCCGCAAAAGTCGGAAGATCTGACAGAGTAAACTCTTCATCCATCTTTTTGGCCTCTTTGATCATATTCCCTACTGCAACGGTATAGTCGTAAGTATCTTTTCTGCCAAATATTTCTTCCAACATCTCGCAGATATAATAATTAACTGTTATTTTTTCCTTATTGGCAGCATTCTCAATTCGATCATATAGTTCCTGTGTTAGTGATAAGTTGACTCTTGGCATATTTCAATCCTCCATTGTGAGTGTTGCGCAATCATGTAACTAATTTGATTATATGAGTGTCGTGCAGATATGTCAAATATTATCCAACAACCCTGCTTGCCATGTCATGCCTATACTCAGATTGATAATAGCTCCCCATTGTTGTAGGTGCGTTAAATAGCGCTGATAGCAGGTAGTTTTTTATATTTCTAACCTTTGTTGTATTATCTTTCATGCATCCCATAACATACTCAAGATGCATATGATTGAGCTTTAAGAACTTGGACTTAACCAGATTGACTGGATACTCATTCTTTGAAATCCATATGGTAGACTTCCTGCAAAGGATTGTCTCAAGTACAAGATCGTAAATTCCCTCAATAATCTCAACATCTTGTGGATAGCGTTCACACATACTATCAATATCTAGATTTTCTCTTACAATTTCAGCATACGCATTATACTCATCATTCATATCCTGCTTCATCGAAGAGATATGATTAGTATTTATAGCTCTATTAGTATTATTAATATTATTATAATTAGAGTCGGATTCTCCGTGGTCTTGAATCGGGTTTTTGCTTGGTCTTGAACCCGAATTTTCCGTGGTCTTGACCCCGATATTTCCGTGGTCTGAATTATCTTTATTTCCTACAGAAGCAAAGTTTTTAAGATAGATCTTTGTGGGTTTTCCCTGTCCCTGCTTTTGACGTTCTATAAGCCCATATTCCTCAAGCTTCTTAAATAAACTCCTGATCTTATCCTCACCACATCCCAACATTTCTGCCGCTTCCTGCTGAGCAAAGTATATAAAAGCTCTCTGAAGCTCATCAAACCACTTATTCTTAAGAGAAAGCGACATTCTGTCAAGCATAAGCCCGTATAGAGTCTTGGCAAGCGCATCAAGCCCTTTAAAATATGCATTTGTAAATAAGAGCTTTGGTATTCTGTAAAAGGCAAGCATTTCGGATTCTTGACCGGTAAAATAGTCAAATACAATTCTTTCGCTCAATCCTTTTTCCTCCCTTCAATAACTTTCCACGATGTTCTGTGGACTTGAGTGGTGCAATTTCTGCACTACCCTATAAGCTGAAATCTTCTTTTCAGATTAAAATTCTTAACGTAGATCTTGCTTGGCTTCCCCTTTGCCTGAAGCTTATAGATAAGCCCGAATTCTTCCAATTCATTCATACAATCAATAATCGTATGCCTTGAGAAATTGATATCTTCCTCAATCTTGCTAAGAGGATATATGATATAAACTCTGTTCTCATCATCGAACCAGTTATGTTTTTTGGCCTCTCCCATCTTGTCCAAAAGAACTGCATAAAGCATCTTTGATGAAACGGACAGGGAAGAGAAATTCTTCCCTGTAAGCAGTTCCTTCGGAATCTCTACAGATGCATATTGCTCAGACTGAACGCCATAAAAGTATTCCATCATATCATTTTTCCTCGCCTTCCTGTGAAGCCTTCCACTGTTCCAAAAGTCCAACAATCACTCGCTCTATCTCAATCTGAGAATAGTAAGCCGGAAAATACTTATTGAGCCTTCGCTCTGTGATTGTGATTTTCTTTCTTGGTTGTGGTGTAGCTTTTTTCTGAATTAAGATTTCTATCATCTGTTCCTGTGTAAGAGAATCATCATCTCGGTACTGACGAAGATCTATAAGTTGTTCCTGCTTGAGCATTCCATTTTCATGAATATATTCGTAGAGCCATTGTTGGTAGTTATTGTTGAAATAGGAGAGTTCTACTGCTACAGATAACGCTAATCTCTTTTCATCAACCATATCCAACAGTTTGGGAATAAGTTCCGTAAGTCTTATAAATCTTGCAACCTGAGCACCACTACAGCCCATTTCTTCTGCAATTATCTCCCTTGAAGTTTTTCCATCCAACTTCTGCTCAACTTGATCAGAAGTTAAATCTCTTCGCTTTCCTTGGCTTCTTATTGCATCAAGCTTCATCTTATAAGCAAACGCTTTCTCACTAGGCAGAATCTCTTCCCTCTGCATATTTGCGTTAACCATTGCAATAGTCGCATCATCATTGGTCATTTCCTTGATAATTGCCGGTATCTTCCTAAGTCCTGCCCTTTTCGCCGCATGAAGTCTTCTATGACCGGAAATCATTTCATAAGTACCTTCATCATCAGGTCTTACAAGTACCGGAGTAAGAACCCCGCTTTCCTTGATGCTCTCTACAAGCTCTTCCATCTTTTCATCATCAATTACCTTAAACGGATGATTTTCGAAAGGATATATTGTTAATACATCAAGATCTACTGTCCCCTCGGTGCTTGGAACACCGAGGAGTTCATCTATACTAGATAGCTTTAACTTCTGCCCAATTCTTTGTGCCATTGTTCATAACCTCCTTGATAAACGCTGAATAAGCAAATGCCGCTTTTCCCTTGGGATCATACTGATATAAACTGCTTCCTGAAGCACTTATCTCAGCTGCTCGTACAGATAACGGAATCTCTGTTTTAAACACATTTATGCTTGATGAATACGCTTCATATATCTGCGCTGAGATATCTTTTGCATAATTTGTTCTGTTATCAACCATAGTGATGAGTATTCCTTCAATCTCAAGCTTAGGATTGAGCTGACGCTTTACTCTTCCTATTGTTCTGATAAGCTGCTGTAAGCCCTTTACTGGAAGATAAGCAGCCTGGCAAGGAATAACCACAGAATCTGCACAAGCCAGAGCATTTATTGTCAACATTCCAAGTGATGGCATACAATCAATTATGATAAAGTCATACCGTTCTCTTGCCTTATCCACATATTCTTTGAGGATTGTCTCTCTGCTTATCACTCCGGTCATACTGATTTCCAAACTTGAAAGCTCGATATTTCCCGGCATAAAGTCAACTCCCTCAGGGTGCCTGATGAGCCCCTTTGCAACATCCACGGGTTCATCATTTATGATATTTACAAGAGCCGTTGCCAATGAATAATCCAAACTGTCGGGTTCATCACATCCAAGACTAATTGACATCGAGCCCTGCGGATCTGCATCTATCATCAATACACTGTAGCCTTCTCTTGCAAGCCCAATTCCCAGATTTACACTTGTTACAGTCTTTCCTACGCCGCCCTTCTGATTTGTTACCGCAATTACTTTAGACATCTGTTCTTCCTCCTTATTCCTCAAACGACTCGATAAATGCATCAATCTTTTCAGTGTTACAGAGAACCACACCTTTTACTTTCCTAGTTGCCTTTGCTTCTTTTGCCAAATTCTCAAAAGTATGCAGGCCAATGGAATAAAGCTCCGCTCCTTCTGCATATCTCACATATTTCTTTTTGCCTTTCTTAACAACGTCAGCTAAATCTTCAATCTTTCTTCTACTAGCCATTTCCGAAACCTCTCTTTCATATTCTTCTTTAAAATTCTCCTCAATGTACTTATCAACAATGTTCAGATCCACAATTGCAGTCTTACGAAGCTTGAAATTTGCTCCTGCTTCCTTACAGAACGTTACAAAGCTCCAATAATTCATGCAGTAAAGCCTTGCTCCTTCATTGTAAGTACAGTAACGATGTTCTTTTCCGACAAGATACTTGTCTAAATTGATTGGTGGGGATTTTCCGCGATTCATCCGTAACCTCCTTTTTCTTAGTTACGAGATGCAGTTAAGAAGATTTTGGGTACAAAAAAACCACATCTTCCTTTTTTAGAAAAATGTGGTCTTTATATCATGGTTTTTTATGAACTGATCATTCCTCTGACACACCATGTTTGTCCTGATATTTTATTGAGAAAACTACATACCGGTCCGAATAGCTCCGTAGAAATCCAATGAATCTGTTGTACATTCATGGCGTTTTTGGATTACATTGTATGTCCACGGATAACGGTGAGTCGTAATAAGTCCAAATGTTAATTTAAACTTTTCAAGGTCGGGATTACTCCTCTCATCTCATTATCTTTCTTCGAGACGGTTTATCATGCGATTTTTGCTATCTATACGTCTCGTTGTGTTGACTTATTATTCTTTGTTGTCAGAACAAATTTGTTGTCAAATTGTTGTCTTTTGGATTTTTTGTTGTCAGGATTTTCAGCCCGACTTTCTTAAAAGATGTCATCCAATTTTGATGCCAAATTCTGGAATGATAACTTCTTCATCTCCTGCGTTGCTTCAGCATAAATGTTCATGGTTGTTTCAATACTTGCATGTCCCATTATATCCTGAATAACTTTCAGATTGGTTTCTGTCTCACAAAGCCTGGTTGCAAAGGTATGTCTCAAATGATGACAAGAGAAATCCGGTAAGATAATTGGATCTCTGTTCTCCTTCTTTGCATTAAGTAATTCTTCTGAGTTGTAGGCTTTGCAGATCCTACGAATTGTATCATTCACTGTTTGAGGATTATGTACCTTCTTAAATCTATTGCAGAAGACAAATCCTTTCATCCCATCAATAACCTGCTGATTCCCTCCTGAGACTGCCTGTTCTTCTTTTTCTATCTCAAATGCATCTTTTACAATATCAAGCATCGGGATATCTCTGATACCAGCCTTTGTCTTTGGAAGTGATATAGTCACTGTGGAATTTTTTCTCTGTGAATCATAACGAAAAACCACGCTATGATTTACTGAAACAATACGCTCCTTGAAATCAAGATCCTCCCATCTTATCCCTAAACACTCACCGATACGCATCCCTGTTCCAAGAAGCACTGTGAACAATGGCCACCAGTGATAGTACACCGGATGTTTTGCCATGTAATCCATGAATACTCTCTGCTCATCTCTTGTAAGAGCATGTCTTATGCCTGCTTTCTTATCTGTCTTTTTGGAAATCTCTGCGATAACTCCATCGGAAGGATTCTTCCTTATAATATCATCTCTCACAGCAAGTTCAAAAGTCGGATGTAGCAATCCATGAATTGTCTGCACTGTACTGATGGACACATCCAGTTCATTCAGCAAATAGTAGTAATACTGAAGGACATCTGAATACTTTATATCTATAAGCTTTTTAAGTCCGAAGTTCTCACGAACAAAATGATTATAGAAGTAAATGTATCCGTCTCTGGTGGAATCTCTCAGCTCATATTTAGTTGACATGTAACGATCAAAGGTATCGTTGATAGTTGCTTTTCCTGCAGCATACAGGTCAAGACCGTCAAGCTGATCTCTTTGAAGCTTCTGCTCCTTTTCCCGGAGCTCTGTCAGATCATTTGCGTATATAAACTTCCTTCTCCCAAGAGGGTCTGTGTAGGAATACATATATCGCTGATCATCTTTTCTCTGGATCTCACCCGGTTTAAGGGCTCGACCTCTTAAATCTTTCCTTGCTTTTGCCATTCTATTTTCCTCCTGTTAAAAGAGGACCCTTAATGCTTAGAATTGCATAAACAAGGCATTTGCACTCTTTAATTATATGCCTGTCAGCACTAAATATCAATGAAAACCTGGCATTTCCGGTCCTCTTACATCCTTCAATTGTTTTACTGAGCTAACCAATCAGAACTCTCTGAAAGTCTCAAGGTATTTCTCAAAAAGGTCACAGTTTACAAGCACCAGCTTGTCTACTTTATAAGTAGCCTTTGCTTCTCTTGCCAAAGTTTGAAACTTTGAAAGACCCATGCTGTACTTTTTTGCACCCTCTTCATAACGAACAAACTTCTTTGCGTATAATGCTGTTTCCTCTACATCTGCTCTTCTGTATGCCATCTTTATGCTCCCCTCCTAAGTCTTGGTTCTACACGTTCAATCAGTTTATGCTTGATTCTTCCTATTTTCTTAACTGCCGACTGATAATCAATTCCCATCTCTTCTGAAAAATCTCTAAAGGTCTTAGTCCCTGAAAGGTACTCCCTAAGGATTTTCTGATCCTTTGGCTTAAGAGTCTCCATCTTACTTTGGAAAGACAGATAATCAATGCTTACTCTGTGGTAGATGGTTACTCTTTTTACCAGAGCTTCTGGATCATCCGTGTCTTCAAAGAAATCCTCATCCAGATACCCTTCATCAACTGCCTTTGCAATTGTGATATTATTGATTGCCTTATTCATGGTCGGGTTACTTGTACCCATAGACACCTGAACCCTGACTCCAAGTTCTCCATTGGCAGCTCTTCTGTTGTAGCTTTTCATGTCAATCACATCATTGATGATGTCTTCTCGATAATCTTTGATGATTGCTTTCAGGACTGAATAGTTTTCATATAGAAATTCAAATCTCTGACTCACATCACTGTCTAAGTATTTGTCAATGCTAATTGCCTCAGATTCCATGTGTACCTCCTATAGAATTTCTGAAGCATAACCGGTTAGCTTCTTGTATCTCGTTGACAAGACTTATTATAGGTTGTCACTCATTTTTAATCGTTTGCCAAAGATTGGACTTAGGGAGCAAAAAGTACAAGGACGTTGTACTTTTTTGAAGAAGGTATTTGAACAAACGCCTTAGATGATGTATTATAATCTCAAGGTGTTTGTTCAGACACCTTGGAAAGGACAAATAATGCGAGTACAGTTCACAGTAAATGATAAAGAATGGGAAAAGCTAATGGGATTTGCAAAAGAAAAAGGATATCCAGATGTGCCATCATATTGTAAAGATGCTTCTCTTAAAGAACGATCATATGCTACCATGTGGAAGACAGTCGTAAAAAAAATAAGTGAAATGCCATCAGGTACAAAATTTGCACTGAGAGATCTCATCCAAACACCTCCATCAAATCTTGGAGTTAAACTTTATAACCATCAGGAGGAGCTTAAAATCACAGTAAACGATCAAAAAGACAGTTTAAAAACAAATACATTTACAAAGATATAAGGAGTATGCTCATGCATAGAGGAATGATATGGAATATAGATAATGGCGGTACATTAGATCTTTTAACACCCAACATTGGAAATATTTCCAATGTAGTAAACACAATCCACGAAGTAAACCCTGATTTTGCCGTATTGCCTGAATATATGATCCGTTACAGCAATAATTTGATCACCAATGGACTGCGCCAAATAGGCTTCGACCATTTTTGTGTTAATAAGAATAATCAGGACAAAGACTTAAGAAAACGTGTTCTCATTGCATCAAAATACGAAATTACCGATATTTCAGATGAAGGAAATATCAATTCCTATGATCTCAGAAACTGGCGAGAAGTTCAAATCAATGACCTCAATATACATCTTCTTGCAGTAGATGTTCCTCTTGCTGAAACTAAAGATTTACAGGGTAACAAAAAAAATAACAGACATAATAAAAAGAAATTTCTTGATGCAATGCTATTAAAAGCTCAAGAAAACAAGCATAAAGAAATTTCTTTTGCTATGCTTGGGGACTTTAACTTACATCCTGATGCAGTATTCCCAGAATACCTTGAAAAGTTTAATAACGAATTGCAAGAGATTACTGATGGTAATGCCACCTGGAATGATAAAAAACTTGATTACATCTTCGTAAATGATTGTTTTATTAAAAAAATCACGACAGTATCTTCTCCAAAATCTACAGCTTACTCAGATCACTGTTATATTTATTTCGACTTTGAGGATTGATAATGACACACAAACTGCAAATGGAACAAGCTAAAAAGGTTCCACGCTTTGGAGGAACCTTTTTTCATCTATACTATTTAACTAAAGCTTCAATCTGAGTTTTAAGTATCCTTCTTATCTTGATATTTGTTATCTTCGCAAGCAATGAATTTATCTCTTTCAGATATGCATCCTCTTCCTTACCCTCAAGCCCAAGCAGATAATTTGGTGTAGTATCAAGATGCTTTGACAGCTCCACGAGCACACTTCCCTTGATATCCACCTTATCATTCTCATAAGCAGAGATTGTAGACTTAGGAATGCACATCACTTCTGCAAGCTGTTCCTGCGTCATCCCCATTCTGATCCTTGCTGCCTTAATTCTCTGTCCCAGTGTTTCTTCTTTAATAATATTCTTCATCTTCTCCCTCTTTCCGGGCTGAAACCAGAAAAGGAACAAAGAAAAAGGACGCACAATAAGACTCAGCCTTTAACTGATTTCTTATCATGCGTCCGCGGTGGGCTATACCCCCATATCATGATGCCCTCATTTAGTTGTGTTTTTTATGCACGGATCACCGCGCCTGATTTCTAATTTATTTACAGATAGCATCTGCCGGATACGTTTGCTCTCTGTACTATCTTACCCTCCGTGAAATTCTTAAGGGTAACTACTCTGGTGCACTTACGTGTGTGACACCTGATGATGATTCCATTCATGGCCGGAGCGTCCTTATCTCCGGTAAGTGCATAAGACATCTTCATAGTCTTCCTACACTTCTTGCAATAAAACTCAATTTCCTGCATATTGACCCGTCACCTCCAATTCAAAGTGTTGTCCAAAAGCTTGAAAAGGAAAGGGAAAGTCACCTTTACAAGTTATTGAGATTTTCTCGATATTAACTTTTCCGGATAAGCCGACTATAAGTCTCCGAGGTCCGAGCAGCTTATCAAAAGCCTCTGTAAGTTTTGTAACTTCATGCGCAGAAGGCCGATGCTTCATGTCCCCCTACGCATATAGACATCGTTCTCCATATATCCATTACCTCCACATTCCCCAAATATCTGGCAGCCGTTTTCCGTTTACACAGAGGTGTGTGCCGTCTGCCGTTCTCCTCTTTGCATTATCAACTATAAATCAACTATATCCAAATTTCAACGGGACTATATATCACATTTTTCAATTATACATTGATATTAGGTTTTTACTGTGGTATATTCCAAATATAAAATCAACACAGACTAATTTAGTCTGCACTTACGCAGAAATGAGGAAAACACTATGAACATCGGACAGGTCATTGCACAGAACAGAAAAAGTAAAGGCTTATCTCAGATCGATGTGGCAAAAGAGCTTGGACGATTCGACATCCATGTAGGTAATGCTGCCATAAGTGCCTGGGAAAAAGGTATAAACATGCCAACTGCGAATCAGTTCCTTGCACTGTGCCAGATACTTGAGATCAACGATATCTATACGGAGTTTATTGGGGAAAATCCAAATGATCCTTTCAGGAATCTCAATGATGACGGAATCATTAAAGTCTACGACTATATCGATCTCCTGGAAGCATCAGGAAAATACGATAAGAAGTCATCCAAGGTCATCCCTATGGAAGGACGCATAATGAAGATAGCTCTTACCTCAGCATCAGCAGGAACCGGTAATTTCCTTGATGATGAGAACTTTGATGAGATAGAGATCTTTGATCACGTACCAAGAAAGGCTTCCTTTGGAGTACATCTGGATGGTGACAGTATGGAGCCAAAATTTAAGAATGAACAGCTTGTATGGATTGAACAGACAGACTGCCTTGAATCAGGGGATTTGGGACTATTCTTTCTTGACGGTCTTACCTACTTCAAAAAATTTGTAAAAAAGGAAACCGGCACCTTCCTAGTATCACTTAATGCAAAGTATAAGCCGATTGAAGTAGGCGAATACAGCACCTTCAAGATATTTGGAAGGCTCGCTACAGATTAAGTCCAAATTATAGGACACTCCTTTATTTACAATGATACTTGTGAAATAGTCTGTATTTTTATAAGAGAGGGGTGAACATCTTGAAAGATTTAATCTATTCAAACAGAGTTTATGAACTTCGTAAAAGCTACGGAATCAGTCAGGATCAAATGGCTGCCGACCTTGATATAAGCAGGCGCACTATCAGTAAGATTGAAAACGGTGAACAGAATCCTTCACTTGATATGGTTTACAGGATTGCTGCCTATTTTAATCTTCTGATTCCTGATGTATTCCCACTGGCAAAAGAAATCCATCTTGCCTCCTGTGAGGAATGTATAAAGAAATGATATGAACAAAAGTAAGCGAACCTATATCGCTATTGATATGAAAAGCTTCTATGCATCAGTAGAATGTGTGGCAAGAGGACTTGACCCGCTTAAGGCAAATCTTCTTGTAGCAGATGCTTCGAGGTCTGACCAGACCATTTGCCTGGCTGTCTCTCCGTCACTAAAAGCTATCGGTGTACCGGGAAGACCAAGGCTCTTTGAAGCCAAGCAGGCAATAAAGAAATATGAGCAGATGCACCACACACGCGTCCTCTATATAACAGCTGTGCCACGCATGGCTGAGTATGAAAAGATATCTGCCAGGATATATGGCATTTATTTGAAATATGTAGCTCCTGAAGATGTACATGTCTACAGCATAGATGAATGCTTTATAGACTGTACGCCTTATCTGCATTTCTATGAAGAAGCTGCAAAAATGACAGGCGAATCCCCGGCTCACATCATGGCTATGACCATGATAAGGGACGTACTAAAAAATACCGGGATCACTGCAACTGTTGGTATAGGAACTAATCTCTATCTTGCCAAGGTTGCCATGGATATAGTAGCCAAGAAAGCTCAGGCAGATAAAGACGGAGTACGTATAGCAGCACTTACTGAGGATTCCTATAAATATCTGTTATGGGATCACAGACCTCTGACAGACTTCTGGCAGATAGGTAACGGAAAAGCCGGAAGACTTGAAAGAAATCATATGTACACCATGGGTGATATTGCTCAGCGTACCCAGTGGGATGAGGAATGGTTCTACAAGACCTTTGGTATTGATGCTGAAATACTTATAGACCATGCCTGGGGCATAGAGCCAGTAACCATGTATGACATCAAGCACTATAAGACAGATAATCACTCTCTTTCCAACGGCCAGGTACTTCCAAGGCCATATAAATATGAGGAAGCCTGCATTGTCCTTATGGAGATGATCGATATTCTGTGCTGTGACATGTACAAGAAAAGCCTCGTATCTTCCACCTTTACCTGGTGGATAAGCTACGACTATAAGAGCCTTGAATACTGCCCTTCCTATGATGGACGACTTTCCATCGACTGGTACGGAAGGCTGCATCCTGCTCATTCAAATGGCACTGTGCGTATGCGAGCTGCAACCAACAGTGTACAGCAGGTCACAGACCTTATCATGGCAGATGTAAAAAAGAAAAGTGATCACAGGATTCTATTCCGCAGACTTGGAATCTGTGCCTGTGATGTAAGAAATGATGAAGGAATATATCAGATGGATCTGTTTACAGATTACGATGCACTAGACAGAGAAAAAAGGCTCCATGCTGCCCTGCTTGAAGTCAGGACAAGATATGGTGCCAATGCACTTCTTAAGGGAACAAATCTCCTTGAAGGTGCAACAACTATAGAGAGAAACAAGCAGATCGGAGGTCACAGAGCTTAAAGCACAGCCTCCGGTCTGTTAAGAAACGGAGGAATCAGATGAATAGCGAAAGTTCTGTGTTAGAAATACCTTCCAATTTCAGATACAGGGATGTATTTTTAAAAGGTAAACCAAAGCATGATAAGACTGACAGCTTTTCCATAAAGCATCCGGCGATGGATCTTGGACGGAGGGCAAAGATATTCAGTCCCTTTGACGCTCTTAAAGGTTTTAATGATGAGCTCGCAAGATCCGAGAAAATAAATGAAGACTACTATGCCGATAATGGCTATGAAGAGATAGATGAATACCCATAGAAGTAAAACATTATGTGTACCAGATATGCACTGGAGAAGGATCTCCCGGAGTTAAAAGATATAATTGAAATAGCTTTACGGTCATCTCTAACCAGTAAATTTGTAGATACCCACGCAAGGCCTCTGATCACTGATGGAGAAGTTCGTCCCACAGATATAGTCCCTGTTATAGCTCCCAATGCCAAAGGAATAAAAAGTGTATTTCCAATGCAATGGGGATTTATGGCAAGAGACGGTAAACGGAGCCTCTTTAACGCAAGAGTTGAATCTGCCATGGAAAAGCCCACCTTCAAGGATGCCTGGAAATCCCACAGATGCATCATCCCAGCTTCTTATTATTTTGAGTGGGAGCATTTTAAAAGTGCAGATGGCAAGACAAAAACCGGTGATAAATATGCCATCCAGCCAAGAGGCTGTACTGTAACCTGGCTCTGTGGGCTTTACAGAATTGAAGAGGGCTATCCGGTATTTGTAGTCCTTACAAAAGAACCTACCGCAGAGCTATCTAAAATCCATGACAGGATGCCACTTATGCTACCTATAGAAAAAATAGATGAATGGATAAGCCCTGCATCAAATCCGGATGAAATTGTACCGTTTGCTTTGTCAGATATGGTTATGGAAAAAGCTGAAATTTAGTTCTTCAGCTTTTTATGCTATCCACCAGGTTCCATCCTGCCCTTGATATAACGACCCTATTTCTTCTGAAAGGATAATAAGTACTCACAAAATGTCATTGCTGCGTTCATAGCCAGCCTAGCTTCACGTTCCTTTACTGCTATGCGGCTACTTCCAACCCCATGAGCATCACTGTTGACATTTCTCATATTACCAATTGCTTCGACTATCTTTTCAAGACCAGAAAGCAATGAATTTACTCTTCCATCATAATTCTTACTTTGCTGCATATTAAAAAGATTTTTTACTTGGTTATACAGCTTATTAATGTCCCCTCTTGACTCTATTGGTTGATTCCTCTTTTCCAATATAAATATAAGGACTTCTTCCATAAGCGTTCGCGATTTAGTTATTACATTGTCATAATTTCCTTGTAGGATTTCATTTTTACATCTATTTGGCAGTTCTCTAACATACGAAAGATCAATTCTGCTAATATTAGGAGAAGCTACTTCTACTTTCTGATTAATATCTGTTATATAAAAATGTCCACCTACAAACTGTAGTTCATGCCTCCCCAATGCAAGCTTAGCATTTATTTTATCAATTGCAGCATTACATATTTCTTGATGTCTGTTAGTTACTTCTTCTGAACTTCCATAACTTTCCAATTGATAAAACCTTGCCAAGTCGAACATATAACACAAAAGCTCATCGCACCTATCTTGTTTAATCATGCAATCCATAAGGTTTTCAAGGTATGTCCATCTACTTGCCCCATATTCCTGATGCAACCCAAAATTGTCACTCAGCTCACATAGATGTGTTCCCTTTAAATATGGCATTCTAAAGGTATCATCGTTGCCGTCTCCCAATAGTTCATCACCATCTAATATTGCGTAGATATCTTTACGTTTCAACAAATTCCAATCATTTTCCATTTTTGCTTCCTTGTTCAATCCGCGTATTATCTGCATTAGCATAAAAATTATTAGTATAATTGTTTATTACAGCAGACTTTGCAGCCACTTCCTTCTCTTCATTAGTGAAGTTCAAACCCTCGCCAACGATTCCGTTTTCTTCCAACAGTAATGCCCATTCCAATATCTTATTTCTTACGGCACTTATTATTTTATGCATTTCTGTTTTGGTTGTATGAAAGCTATATTGCGTAATAAAACCATCTGTATTTTTGTTAAAGAAATCTTGAATTGCACCCGGAACCGTTAACATTAACGAGCCATCACTCTCTTTGTATGAATCAGCAATAGTTGCTATTGGGATTTTCAGCGGCATTCTACTTGCAACATCTGCCAGCTCGCCCTGCATAACAACTGGCATCCAACCACGATATGGATTCCAAGCTCTTATCTGCCCCGAAATAGTTCTGTAATCTGGTATTTCTCCACTGTAGCCATTTTGCTCGTTTGAAATCCATTGTTCAAAATCTTTTAACTTCAGCTTGCACGCCACAAGATAAGCCTTCCTTAATAACGTTTCAATATCTACTGAATCATCCAATGCCTCAGCCTGGAGTTGTAATACAATTCCCTCCATAAATCACCTCAACAATCTTGTTGCTATTTCAATTATTCCTGCTGCAATTAATCCACCGCCTGCATTAACTGATAAGTCTCGAATATAACTTACAGTCTTTTTTACACAAGAAACATTGGCATTTCTTAAATCTGTCTGTGCCAGATCTTTACAATTCTTTCTTAAATCATCGGCTGCATCGCCATATTCAGACTCCAACACAGCATCGTATTTATTTACAGTCTGTACTAGCTGCCTTACAAGTGAATTAAAGTCTTCACCGTTCATCTTTTGAAATGAATCCACAGTTCCCTGTTGTATCTGAACATTAGTAGCTGCTCCATAAAAATTATTTACATAAGAAGATGAATGAGCAGCTAAATTATCATTTGAATCCTTTTCTTCAAAGTAAGAAACTCCATTACTCAGCAACATCAAAACTGCCGGGTAATCATCATACCAGCTGACTAAAATCATTCCAGCTTCTCGTAGTTCCTTGAAAAGACTTCTGATAATTGCATCCTCAGAAACCGAATACTCTTCAAATCTGTCTTTCCAATAGTTGGTATCACAATCGCCATTTTCTAATCTATGCTCTAATATTTCTTCAAGTAATACTTCAGCTTTCTTTGTCAATTGCTTCATATATCATTCCACCTCTAGTGCTTTAAACACAACAGCATCAGCACTCTAATAGTACACCACCCTCATATTGCTTAACACACGTGTGTGGTATTATCTGAAGAGTTTATCAAATACTGCATTTTCCATATCTGCGATATTATATAAATGTTCCATGGTCTCAAATGTTTCCTTAAGATTTCTTCTCGCTGACTTCCATCCGCCACCATCAGTAATCCATACAAACTCGACACCTTGTACCTGCTTTGCCTCTTCAGCAATCATCTTATAACTTCTTGCAGTTTCATTTAATTTCGAACCGCCCCCTGAGTAAAAATTGGTTTCAATCACATATATTTTTTTAGCCGTCTTAACTACAAAATCCCATCTTTTTGTTGTAGTCCCCTCAGCTGATATCGCAGAAAGGTTTGCTCCCCATTTTTTCTCAATATCTGTCAGATACATTTCTTTATAGTATTCTGCACCAGTTTTCTTGATATATTTTTCTACCAGATCTTCCATTTGATGCCCACCACGGTTTTTCCTGCCATTACTATCCAAACCAGTTTCTACTCCAGTCGCATAGTCATACAAGTTTCCAATAATATGATTTGAGATCAAATCCAAGAGACCTGTTTTTTTCATAAATGTGATATACTGTTCGATCGAACAGCTTTTAAAATCGACATTGCTAAAATCATATAAAAATGCACCTTCTTCATCTTGTGCATATATTTCATTTTCTCTTACAGCCAAGAGAATGGGAATGGCTTTCATAACATTGGGATATTTCCTAAGCAATTCTTTACATTCTACATCAACATTTTTAGAGCCAATAAGCGAGTTCAAAATATTAAGTTCCACCTTGATTGCATCAACGTTGGCATATACTTTATCAAAATCCACATAGTATGAATATCCGTTGATACTCTTACGCATTTTACTCAACCATTCTTCAAAATCACGCATAACATTCTCCTATAATTCTATTCTTCGATAATTCAATATATTCTTTAGAGTTATCTATTCCGACAAAGTTTCTTCCTAACTTTATTGCGGCAACACCTGTTGATGAACTTCCGCAAAAAGGATCCAAAACCAAATCCCCTTCATTCGTTGATGCCAAAATAATTCTTTCTAACAAATATAAAGGCTTTTGGGTAGGGTGTTTTCCATACTTTTTCTCTTTGGGTGATGTTAAACTTCCTGTCCATACATCCTTCATTTGCTTCCCACCGTTTTCTTCTTTCATAACTTCATAATTAAATAGATGCTTACTCTTTTTATCTGCCTTCTGAGCCCAAAGTATAGTTTCTGTGCTATGAGTAAAGCATCTACATGCTAAATTTGGTGGAGGATTAGTTTTTTGCCATGTAATATTATTAATAATCTTATACCCCTCTTGCTCCAATGCCATTCCGACACTGTAAATATTATGAAGGGTTCCGCTTATCCAAATTGAACCATTTGGCTTTAATACCCTTTTACATTCACGGAGCCATCTTCTATTGAAGTCATGCTTTTCATCAAAAGAATTCACCTTATCCCAATCACCTTTATTAACCGAAACCATCTTCCCACCTTGGCAAGTAATTCCATCATTGCTAAGAAAGTAAGGAGGATCTGCAAAAATCATATCAAAAGTGTTTTCTGGGATTTGGTTTAATGCATCAAAAACATCACTAAGGACTAACATTGTCTCATCTGTTTCATAGTATGATTCTAAACAGTCCAAACACAAATCTTTCATATGTTCCATCAGTAATTTGTGATAATTACTTCTTTCCCCTTTCTCCCATCTGCATTTCTATTAATCATACGCGCCACATCAGTCTCATAAATATTAAATCCTTCATATAATTCATGGACCAGCGGAACATTATTATTGCTCAGCATAACCATTGCCCCACGTTCAGACAATTTTCTAAACAATCTTGATAGTCTTACATGGTCTTCGTATTCAAAACCAGTTTTTGTATAGTCTGTAAAATTAGCAGTGTCACTTTCAGGCACATATGGAGAATCAAAGTATACAAAATCTCCAGTACCAACACCCTCACACCCTGCCTCAAAATCCCCTTCAAGAATTGTCACATCGTTGTTCCTCAAATAATCACTGATTTCCCTAAGATTATCTTCCGAAATAGAATCACCACTCTGTTTATTATTCCATGGAACATTAAAACTACCTTTCTTGTTTACTCTGTATAATCCATTAAAGCAGTGTTTGTTAATCCAAATTGTAAGCGCAGCGCATTCTACATCTTGTACATTGCCAGATATTTTCCTATTATATGCCTCTCTCATTTCATAATATCTTTCTTTTGTACAAGGAACAGCATCAAACTCATGTACTATAGATATCAAATCCTCCACACCATCTCTTATTTGTCTATATACATTTAACAACTGAATATTACAGTCGTTAATTATTGCGCGTTCTGGACTAACGTCCAATAATAAAGCCCCTCCTCCTATGAATGGCTCAAAATACCTATTGTATTCTTCAGGCATACGGCATTCCAACCTATCAAGAAGTTGTGTCTTTCCTCCTGCCCACTTAACTACTGGTTTCATATCTGTTTCCTCCATCTTGCATTATTCTATCATTGGTATTATTCTTTATTTTCTTCACAGACAACTTCTGCTATGTCTCCAATATCACATTCTAAAGCAGAACATATTTTTACCAATATATCCGTCGTTACATTCTCATTCTTCCCAAGCTTCGCCATTGACGCATGACTTATTCCGGCGGCATCACATAAATCTTTCTTCTTCATATCTAAATCGATTAATTTTTTCCACAGTTTCTTATAACAAATAACCATGTTCATCTCCAACGCCAATACTCTAGCTGTATTATTCAGCCCACACCAACTTCAAGTATTAGATTACAGCATAAATTCACCGAATGCAACAAAAAATCAGCGTTCGCTGATTTTTTCAAGAACAAATATATATTCATGCGCTAGTAAATAAAAGCTTCTTTTTTTCCTCTCCCAGTATGCGGTGCTTCTACAATTATGCTGCTCCTTGATAATTATTTCTTTCAGCTTAAAGCCATTATCAATAAATATTTGCATAGCATCCATTCCAAGCGGTCTGACATATCCATGCTCTCTTATATCTCCAATCATAAAAGCACAAATACGGTTTTTCTTCAAAACACGATTTGCTTCGGAAGCAACCTTATTCATTGAAGCCAAAAAGTCATCATACTTTAGCAATGAAATATCACCTAAAATACCTGAACTATATTTTATGATATCAGCATAAGGTGGATGAGTACATATCATATCAATACTATTATCTTTTATAAAATCTAAATTCTCAGCAGTCCCTTCCTTTAAGACTATTCTAGATTTACTATCTGACTCAAATTTAAGATTATTCTCTGATAGCAATAACGCATTTGTATTTATATCTACACCTATGGCATTTCGATTTAAAAGCTTCGCTTCCACCAATGATGTTCCGCTTCCCACAAATTGATCAAGAACCCAATCACCTTCTTTAGAATATTTTAATAATAGATTTCTGGGAACATATGGTGACCAATTTCCTCTGTATTTTCCAGAATGTGTAGCCCATTCTCCTCTATCTGGAAATGACCAAATAGTAGTTTTTTCCATTTTAAAATCTATTGGCTGAGTTATTATACCTCTTCACCCCTTTCTCTTCTTAAGCTTTATATCAATAATATCTAATACTTCCTGTTTATCGCCATCACTCAAATGCAAAAACTTCTCCTGCATTGTAATCAATTGCAAATATTTGCTTAATCTTCTTTTGGTAGCCTCATCATTATCTGCACTGTATTCCAACAACACATCTGGATCAACCTTATATAAACTTGCAAATTTAACTAATTCATCAGTACTTACTTTTCTCTTTCCGGATTCAATTGAACTTAATGTAACCCTAAGCATTCCAACTTTGTTAGCCGCGTCTTCTTGTCGTATACCTGCTGCCTTGCGAGCTTTTTTCAAATTCTCTCCGATATCTGCCATATTGTTCTCCTGTCCAATTTCAATCTTGTATTAAAAAATATAACACTCCGTCCTTTAAATGTAAATGTTTTCCTACATATTTATTTATAAAGGTTGTTAATTCTTACATTCGTTGATTTTTCCTGTTGCTAACAATTATCGTATTTCTATGGAATGAATTTATTAGATGTATGGAGGTTATATCTTATGTATTTACAGGAAGCTGAAGAAAAAATAAAAAAACTGTCTGACATTCCTTTTTCAAAACTTTTTTCAGAGGATGATATCCAGTCAATTATCATCAACAAGGGAAAAACTGGTCAGTTGCTCGAACTAGCCCTTGGAAAAAAACTTGATAGTTCTAATTTAGATTTTGATGATGGGGAATTAAAAACCAATAAGTGCGATGCTTATGGCGAACCAAAAG
The DNA here is from genome assembly GCF_900101605.1 of Butyrivibrio hungatei. Taxonomy (GTDB): domain Bacteria; phylum Bacillota; class Clostridia; order Lachnospirales; family Lachnospiraceae; genus Butyrivibrio; species Butyrivibrio hungatei_B. Next base: position 145,760 of record NZ_FMUR01000010.1, on the reverse strand, counting down.
AGACCGTTTTCGTTACTCAGATTAGCAGCATTATAGACGAACTATTGATGGAAAAAACTTTTGAGGAAACCCACCTATATGAAAAAATAAGCAATCTTCTATACGTACCCGTTTGTAAAGATGGAGATCCTCATTCTTGGAAATTCTTCATGCCAATTCACATCGATTTAGACCGGCCAGAGTTTTCTGACCTGATGAATATTTGGAGAGAAGATTACTACAGCATATGTAGGCAACTAAAGAATCATGTTGAAACAAGCCCTGATGGTTTTATACACACATCTAACGGTAAGCATTTACAAGTTAGAAGCAAAGATAGCAGACGAAGTGATGGTTCATATAATGCAATTTATTCAGAAATTTATGGTAGATATGTTTCAAACAAAAACCATGCCTTCTATTTCCAGCGCCAGTTTGTCTTTGATATTAGAAAAATGATGGGTATCTAAATCTTCGAAAGGAGCTTTTATGGGTTCACATGAAGTTTATTACACATTACCAGCAGGCGATCGGGTTATAAAACGTAAAGCCCTTATTTCCAAAATGCTCGAGGAAGAATGTGGCACTGGAACAGGGGATAATTGTTCACGATACACATATTTCGTTGAATCTTATAAAGAATACGGGATCTATCTAAAAAGGCCCACTCAGCTGAACAAAGGTTTTGACTTCACCGTTAATGTGAGTGGTATGTGGTTCAAAAAGAATAGAAGATATTCGAATCCTAGCCATCAGGATATTTTTGATGTGTTAATTGAGTGCAAATCAAAATATCCTGAAGAATACGATGCTGTGAAATCAATAATTGCTAAGATCTATAGATGTGAAGACATTGACTTAACTACTCCATTAGGTATCTTCTTCCATGACTTTGAAGGGATTGAACGCCCTATTGAAATTATACTATTGTCAGTAAAGTGGCTTTTCATGGAACAAGACTGTGCTTACTGGAACTACTCAGGAAGAAAAATGCTTTATTCTGGGCTATTGGAGCAAGGTTTAGTTTAGATTTATGTCAAGTAATAGAACCTCCACATATGGTGTGGAGGTTCTATTGTAATTGATACAATATATAAGAGTACTCATAAAGATCCTTATAATCATTATTGTTCTATCGAAGCGCATTCCTCAGCTCATCTTCTGAATATCCAAACATATAATCCTCATCCATACCATTAGACATCCAGATATCAGCAGCATCCCAAACACTTAGTCTTTCACCTGAACCATAATTTCTACTGCTTCGACATTCCTTGCACCATGATTGTGGCTTTGTATGGCCATATCTAAATCCAAATATTTCCTCAATTTCGTCATCACCATGTGCTACTATTCCGCAATTTGGACATTCCGCATAACTTCCATGTGGCATAATTTAAACCTCCCTTAGTTGTTCAGAAAAGATAAACGTTATTTGTGTACGTTATAACTAATTATATCATCAATGCATGATTTATAAATGTTTTTCATTTTCGCAAGCAGGGCACCGAGGACCCTCGATGCGTTTTTGCTTGTTGGTGGTCATTCCCCCAATCCCCCTGAACCTCGTTTTCACTCGGAGCTACGCATCAACAAAGTTGACGCTGACAGAACTTCTCATAACGCAAAAAAGAGGGAGACTCCATTGTGTCCTCACAATGAAATCTCCCTCAGTCTTATAGAGTCTGTTCAGTTGTCTTTTGCTTTTCGTCCTGCTCTTTCGACTGCTCAGATTTGAGCAGTCGGTCTACATTATACTTTGCAGTCTGTAGATCCTTCATATCCTGCTTCGCCTGCCGGTACTCGGCATAGGTCTTTTTCTTTTCCTGAAGGACTTCGCTGTATTCCTGATTCAGTTCTTTGATCTTAGGAAGTTTACCCTCGATCTTGGAGAAAGCTTCCTTAGCAGCTTTACAAAGAGTGATAGCCTCCCTGTGCTCTTCAAAGACCTTTTTGCTATAACCGCTCTTGCGATATTCAGCATAAGTGTCCTTAGTCTTGGAATAGTTTATAATATGCTTTTTCAGCGCAGCTATCTCAACAAGCCTTGCCTCAAGAGCTTTCTGCTTCTCAGTAATTTCTCCAAATCTCTCGGAGGCTGCCCTGGCTTTTTCTGAGAGTTCATCATAATCTCTGAGACCATGTTCTTCCAGAAAAAGAAGCGTCTGTGCCATCTGCTTTATGTTATGAACCTTAGCCCAGCGTTCATAGCCTGGTCCTTTTCCCTTGGCAATCATAGCCTGAATATCAAGAAGCATATCCACCTTTGGCTCAGGTTTAACATAAACATTTTCGTCAGTACGCTGTTGCTTCGGATCAGGTGTAAATGCACTTTCCCCGGAAAAGACTTTCTCCAAATCCTCTTCTCTATAGCCTGCTCCAAGAGAGCGCATTCGTAAAAACTTCTTTTGATCTCTACCCTTAAGAGAAACATATTTACCGCGTTTTATTTCGTATCCCATTTCCTGAAGAAGCTTTATAAGCTCTTCCATATCTTTGGGCTTTTGCTCCATACAGATATCAATGGACTCACGGATTTCTTCACGGTAGCTTTTCCGCTGAGGATAAACAGTGCGCTTGCTTCGTTCACTTGGTTTCCTCGGAGTAATGACAGAGAGACCATTTTCAAGGCATACGATGTCGCTGACTTTATGGAGTGCTATTCCTGATAAATGAAAATCTCTGAATTTTCTGTTACAGTCAAGATTCGTGGAATTATATATGATGTGGTTATGAATATGCGCTTTATCTACATGTGTAGCGACTATAAAAGCATGTCTCCCCTTAGTCCAGCGCATAGCCGTTTCATATCCGATTCTGTTGGCTTCCTCCGGTGTGATTTCTCCGGTTTTAAAAGCCTGCCTTATCTGATATGCAATCACATCATTATTATTTTCTCTGCCGGTATTATGCTGATATTCTCTTTTGGCAAGAGCGAACTGCTCCTCCACAAGCTTAGGATCACACTCATAGCTGCTGACCAGAATACCACCATCTGTCTTCTCAGGATTCTGAGCATAATCCGTTCTGTCCTTCAGGCACTGCTGAATGGATTTTCCTTTATTCATATGCATGGCTATAAGTCTGGTAGCAGCTATAAGTCATCACCTCTTTTCTTAAATCGTAGCAAGCCTCTGTAATATTTCTTTCATAAGAATCCAAAGTTCTTCCTGCTGTCTCTGAACATCTTTGATATCTTCCAGATATATGCTGCCAGTTTCATTGGCTCTTTTTGCATATTGGTTGATGTTATTGGCGTTGATGCGAAGGAGGCGTGATACCTCCTTCACATCACTAAGATCCAGCTTTATAACATAACCATCAATCGCCATTTTTCTGATATAGGCAGACATGTTTCTGATACCGGCTTCTTCCATACGCTTTCTTATTTTTTCCTTATCTCCGGGCTTTATCCATACCCGGATTCTGTCCGTATACTCACGCATATCAGAACCTCTCCAGGGCATTACAGAAGCAACAAGGAGTTACAGGCTTTGGCTTTTCTACATCATAGGCAGCTTCCTGAAGTTTCTTAAGAACAGACTTTTTCTCCAGTTCCTCTTCTATCACATCTGCATTTGTCTTCTGAGCAGGTGTCTTATCTTCAGGAAGATTGTTGATAACACCATCAAAATTGTTATCATTCTGCTCAACCATGTCCTCAATGCCTCGCATGAAGTTCCTGCTGACAGATGGACCGGCACCGGGATCTTCTGTTGGGCTTTCCGAAAAAACTTCTTCCTCGACTTCTACTGCACCGCCGACTTCATCCCATTTTCTGATCTTATTCTTTTTCTTTTTCTCCATAGGCTATTTCCCTCCCTTCGTGAAATCCAAAGTGAACTGTGGCTGACCATTATCAGTTGTAGATAGGACTACTGTAGTGTCATAGCTCTTGCCAGTTTTTACCGACCTGCATTTTTTCAGCTTTGCCTTTCCGTCTGTAAGCAGCTGCACTGCAATCTGCTTCGTAAGCTTCTTGGAAAGAGAATCGAAGAAACGATTATCCTTCCAAAGAGCAAATTTGCAGTCCTTATTCTCACAGAAAAAGCCCTTGGACTTCTCTACCACATTGCTTCCACAATGAGGGCATTTTCCCAAAGGCTCATATACAGGATGCATAAGTACCTCTGCATCAGGAACTATCCTGTAGGTATCAAGCAGTTTTCTTATCATCTGTGTGATCTCAATCATAAAGGCATCTGCATCATAGCTGCCCTTTTCAATTTCTAAAAGCTTCTGCTCCCAGTCGGCTGTCATGGAAGCTGACTGAATGGATTCAGGAATAACTGTGATCAAGGTCTCGCCCTTATGCGTAGGAACAAGATATTTTGTTTTCTTATCTCCACGCCTTTCCAGGAATCCAATGCGGACAAGCTTTTCTATAACACCGGCTCTTGTGGCAGGTGTGCCAAGTCCTTTCCTCTCAGCTTCATCAGGGATTTCATCACAGCCTGCCTTTTCCATGGCAGAAAGAAGTGTATCTTCTGTATAGGATTTTGGAGGTGTGGTCTTCCCTGCTTTCACAGAAGTTTTATCAATTGCAACTGTATCGCCTGCCTTAAAATCCAGAATAATAACTCTGCTATCCTCATCAGAATCCTTATCTTTGGTATTAGCTACACTTCGCCATCCGGGATCAGCTATATATTTTCCTTTAAGCGTATAGGTTTTCCCAAGGCAACTGACTTCTGCAACAGTTTCCTTATATTTGCAGGGAGCTGATACACTCTCGGCAAGCCTTGTAGCTGCAAGCTGCAATATTTTCTTTTCCCCTTCAGGAAGTGCTTCAACATCTGTCGACCTAAGTGTTTCAGTTGGGATGATTGCATGGTGGTCTGTGACTTTTTTGCTATTAAGAATCTTTTTGAAATTAAGCTCGTCCGTTATCTTTATGGAAAGCTTATTTCCTATGATTCCAAGGATAGAACTCGCTGTTGTCTCCATATCATCTGTGAGGAATCTGCTGTCAGTTCTTGGATAGGTGAGCAGTTTTTTCTCATAAAGGCTCTGAGCATAATCAAGAGTCTGCTGAGCTGTGAAGCCATATCTTTTATTAGCTTCTCTCTGCAAAGAAGTCAGGTCAAAAAGAGCAGGAGCGTTTTCCAACTTTTCATTTATGTCTGCTTTTGTTACTACTGCCTTACTCTCAGTCCGACATTTCTCTGCAAGATCCTCAGCTTCATCTTTATCCGGTATACGTTCTCCTGTGAAGATGAGATCATTCCCTTCCAGTTGTACCTGATAAAAGTCTTCCGGCTTAAAAGCTCTTATCTGTGCCTCACGCTCTACAGTAAGCGCAAGTGTCGGTGTCATAACACGGCCTACATTTAAGGTCTGACCATAAGAGCAGGTGAAAAACCTTGTGGCATTGATGCCAACAATCCAGTCAGCACGTTCTCTGCAAAGTGCGGCTTCATAAAGCCTGTCATAATCTTTCCCATCAGCCAGGTTATCAAAACCGTTTCTTATCGCCTCATCTTCCATAGATGATATCCATAATCTCTTCATTGGCTTTTTGCAGCCTGCCTTATCATAGACAAGTCTGAATATTAGCTCCCCTTCACGTCCTGCATCACAGGCATTTGTTACTACTGTGACATCATCTCTGTTCATCAGATCCTTCAATATCTGGAACTGCTTTTTGGTGGAAGCTGCAACCTGATACTTGAATATATCGGGGATTATAGGAAGATCTTCCTTTTTCCATTTTTCATATTTGCTGTCATAAGTCTCCGGCTCAGCAAGTTCAATAAGGTGCCCAACGCACCAGCTGACAAGATATCCATTTCCTTCCAGGTATCCATCCTGTCTGCCGGTGCATCCAAGTACCTTTCCGATGGACTGCGCAACCGAAGGCTTTTCAGCCACCACCAGGTTAATCATCGCAGTCATCGTCTCCTTCCTCATCGAAGTCATCACAGTAGTCATCCTCGAAATCCTCATCATAATCATCCTCAAGGAAATCGTAGTCATCCTCAAAATCATAAGTGCGATCAAGGAGCTTCATTGCCCTTTCCACTACATCCATAGATTTCTCTACAAGCTCTGTTGCCTCGCTGACTGCACGATTTGCCCTGCGGACTTTCTGATTGCTCCTGTGAACAATTCCTGCAACCGTGCCTACTACACCTACTCCTGCTACAATTCCCATTACCAACTTCTTATTCATGCGTTTTTCTCCTCTCATTTACATAGCGGCCTGAAGATCTTTCTTCGGCTCAGTTTTTGTTTTATTTGTCTTTGATACTTTTTCTTTTCCGGCAGTGAGCTTATCCTTTACGGAAGTCTTCTTTGCAGATTCTCGGCTGGCAGGTTTTTTCTCAGCCTTAGCAATTTCTTTGGTTTCATCCTTCTTTTCTTTGGATTCCTCTGCATTTTCTTTGGATTCAGCTTTGGTTTCAGCTGTCAGAGTGATCTTTTTATCATTCTTAAAATCACTGAAATCAACCGGAGGTGTGATCTTGATATAGCCAACCGGCTGGTCAGCCTCCGGATCAGCGAAAGGGAGCTCATCACCATGAACCTCCATGAACTCATCAATCTCTTTCACAGTGGTAAGAGCCTGAACCTTGTCATCAATCTTTTGAATCATCTCTGATGCAGTTCTGCGGATTGTATCAAGGGATGCTTTAAGCTCAGGTACTTCTTTTCCCTCAGACCAGGAAGCGACATAGCCAAAGGAATAATCAGAAGTGTCTATGCCATAATGCTGGCAGACTACATAGGCTACAGATTCGGCCTCTGTCTCTTTCTGATTCTTCGACTTTTTCTCTCCTGAAGCTTCCAGTGCATCCTTAGAGTGAAGTGCCTGGTGGGCTGCTTCATGGATTATAGTCTTTACAGTTTGGGCTTCACTCATGCCCTCCTGCACAGCGATACGGTTATCCTCCAAATGGAAATATCCCTTTGCACCGGATTCAATGTTTTCAAAAGTGATGGGTACAGGAACTACTTCTGTGATTGCATCGAGAAGCGTCTTATAGCCATCCACACTTCCGGTAAGTTCTGCAATTCCAAGTGTTGGAAGCGGATCGCCATCAGTCTGACTCACATCAAAAGTACTGACAGGCTTAAAGGCATTGATTGTCACTTCAACCTTTTCTTTTACAGGCTCACCATCTTTATCAAGGATTGCCCTGCCGTTTGCATCCAGCTTGTCCTGCTCACGTTCCATTTTGTAAGGAGCAGGTGCAAGAATCCTGATTCCCTTCTCACCCTTTACCACATGGCGGTTCATATCTTTCCAGCCGGTGAAGGACTGACACATGGTTGCATCAGGTTTTTGCATCATGATAAGGATCTGATTGTTCACAGAGTACCTGGGAAGCTTGGCGCAGAAATTCAGATAATCCTTGAAGTTATCCGAGGAAAAGATATCCTTAACGCCTTTTTCAAGTTTTGTGGTGATCTCTTCCATTTCCTTTTTTCTGGCTTCAGCAGCTACTTTGGGATCAAAATTATTTTTGTCATATGCCATGTTTACTCACCCTCCTTTCCCTTCTTATCAGGCTTTTTATTTACCTCTTTGGACTTTTCTTTCATCCTGGAAAGTTTGTCCCTAATAGAAAGAGCAGGGACACTGCCCTGCTCTCCATACACTGCTTTCGCATATTCGCTGTATCGTGATTTTCTCGCCATTACTCTTCCTCCGTTTCATCTGTTGCTTCGTCTGCCGAATCCTCAGATAGCTCATAATCCTCATCCAGATCATCAGGGAGACTTGCAAGATATTCATCCTCATCCTCGTTATAATCAGCATCAGGATCTGCGGTAGTTACCGTTTTTCTTTTGGTCTTAATCTTAGTAAAGTAGATATAGCCTCCTGCACCACCGATTGCTAAGAGTAGGATCAGTGCCATGGCTCCTGTAGGATTTTTCTTCTTTTCTGGTTCAGGCTGTACTGGCTCTTCAGGCTCAGCTTCCGGTTCCTCTGTAGGTTCTTCTGTAGGTTCTTCTGTTGTTTCCTCAGGCTTTTCCTTACCTGTAGCTGCAAGATATTTATCTACCTCTTCCTCATCCATCAGAGCTAAAAGATCTGACTCATCGACCATATTCAGGAAGTGAACTGTCTCCTCGCCCTCATCATCACGATCTATAATGATATAAAAATAGTTTCCGGACTTTGTAACAACAGTGATGAACTGCTTGCCTCCTGCTTCAAGAGTGCCGTAGTCATCAACAAGAGTCATGTTGCCATCAGGTGTAAGCGGTCCCCACTTTTCTTCCTCAGGTTCTGTAGGTTCTTCCGGTTCTGTTTCCACAGGATCTTCACCCTCACACATGGTGTAATCGTATTTGCAAAGCTCACAGTCCGGATCAATTTTATCCGCTGTACACTTGTGCTCACAGGTGCAGTCAGGACCACCTGCAAATGCTGTGATAGGTGTCGCTCCAATAAAAGAAGCTGCGACAATTGCCACAGTTCCCAGTAATCTACCTCTGATATTCAGTTTATTTTTCATCTTCGATATCCTCCCAGTCAAAATCATCCTCCGAATCAGTTTCCTTTGTTTCAGCTACAACAGCTTTGTCCGTAGCTGTAGTTACAACAGTTGCCTGAGTGCCTGCATTACCGGCCTGACCATTTGCCACAAGTTTAAGGAACTCGGCAAGCTGCTCAGGTGATAAGTTCAGTGCTCCAACATCAGCAAGGATCTGTGAGTTTTCAGCTTCCTGCAATCTCTGCTGTGCAGCCTTAAGCCTTGCCTTATCATCTTCAAGTTTTTTCTCCATACGCTTAACCTCAGCGCGGAGCTTATCTAATCTCTCATACATGCTTCATCATCCTCCTATCTGATTCTGCCGTAGCAGTAAAAATGTGCTCTCCAGTACCGTGTGTCATAGCTTGCATACTGAATCGGGTTGCCACAGTGAATCATGATCTTATTAACAGGATCTACAACAATTCCAACATGGCTTGCGCCTGCCGTATCATAGGTGCCCTGGAAGAAAATCAGATCTCCCGGCTTTACATCACCTTCATGGACTCTTGCAGTAGCATTCTTCCATCCATTCGCTGTAAGCCTTCCATAGTCCCAGCCGTTTCCACAGTGATTGATAACCCAGCTAACAAATCCTGAACAGTCAAAGCTTGTGCTTGGCTTGCTTCCTCCCCAGACATAAGGGTATCCAAGGTATCTCTCTGCCTCACGGAGCATATTAGCAAACTGAGCATCGGTGAGATATTCACCTGGAACTGCGTAGTCATCATATTCTCCGGGAGAGAAGCCTCCTACATAAGGATCATCACCAAAGATGTCAGGCTTATTGCCCTTCATCTCTACAATGACTTCATAGCGTCTGATCTGATCTACAGTAAGTCCAACCTCATCAAGGGCTGCCCTGATTCCTTCATTTGTGAGTTTTACATTAAGGATGTAGTAGTCATATTCTTCCTCTGACTCATTCCCCTCATCATCTGTGACCGTCCTTGTCCTGGTTTCAACAACTTCTTCAATTTCCAGTTCATACTGAGCTTCAAAGATTGTTTCCAGAATCTCTTGGGCTTCCTCTTCCGTATAATCCTCATAAAGAACAGTAAGAAGTGCTGCAAGCTCAAAAGGATTATGACCTATCTCAGCCAGATCATAGTTGTACTCGTCATAATCAGGATAGTCATCCTCAATGTTGTCTATCTGATCCTGAAGATCAGCTTCCAGCTCTTTGTAGTCAGCTTCAGCAGCAAGGATGTCACTGTCATCTGCTGTATAGCTTGTACCAACCAGCATGTTGTTAGTTCCGCCTGCCATCATGGAACAAGAAGTAAGAGTCCCTGACATTACAAGAACAACGATTAGAACAATAAGAGCTATGATGAGTCCAAGGGGATGCTCCTCAGCAAATTCTTTTATCATCTCAGCAATACGCCCTGCCATATCCTCAGCCTTATCTGTAAATCTCTTTGTGATGCTGTAGGAAGCATTGGCTGCTTCTTTTGCCTGAGCCTTAAAAGCATTTCTTTGGATTTCCTTTTTCATGAGGTTCTTCTGTACTTCCTTTGAGGAAGGCTTTATTGTTTTTACCTCTGTCCTCCCATGGATCTTGTCAGAATATCCGCCTTTATCAGAACTCTTTAGTTCTTTCATCTTTGCCGCATATCCGAGGTCTTCCGCTAATTCTGTAACAGAATTTACTGCATCGCCTCCTGCATTGTTATCTTCATTAACCTTATCAACCTGGCTGTGAATTATCCTTGATACAGCTGCATCAGAGTAAATCTTTTTCCTGCCCTGTCTCTGTAGCTTTTTACGCTTCTTTATAGCTTCTGCACTTTCAGAAATATCAGCTTTTCCGGTACGGAGCTTTTTCCTCATGGCCTCAGCCTGGGAAGCCTCGTTTTTCAGCTTCCCGGCATGAGACTTTTTCTTTGTAGTATTATCAGTTTCTTTCTTAGCTTTGGATCTGCCCTTATCCCTCGTGTAGATTCCTTCATTCATTTATCCGCATCCTTTCCTTTATTTTTCTTCCTTTTTTGCCTCTGTGATCTCAGACAAGCGGGTTGTCATGATACGATAGAGCTCAATGTCTGTAGGGAATCTGTCTACGAAAGGCAGGATTACATTGCCATAAAAAATAAGCCCTTCACCGGCTCCTGAGTGTGTTACATAGGAAAGCTGATGTGGACTTATATTGAGCTGCTTGGCAAGAATCTGTCTGTCACCTACAGCCTGGTTCAGCATATATACGAAGTCTGAATTTTCAAAGATATTCTCTACCTCTTTGGATGCGAGCAGATCTTTGACGTTCTGCGTGATACCTGTCGGAATACCGCCCCATTTCCTGAAACGCTTCCAGATCTCTACAGTATAGGCTGCTGTCTGCTCTTCTTTTAACAGAAGGTGCATCTCATCCAGGTAGTATCTGGTAGAACGTCCTTCACTTCTGTTGGAGGAAACCCTGCCCCAGACCTGGTCCTGCACAATTAGCATTCCGATTTTCTTAAGCTGCTTGCCAAGATCCTTGATATCAAAGCAGACGATTCTGTTGGTGATATCTACGTTGGTTCTGTGGTTGAAGATATTCAGAGACCCCTTTACATATATTTCAAGAGCTGTGGCTACATGCCTTGCCTCTGCCTCATCCTGCTTCAAAAGCTCATTATAAAGATCTTCCAAGAGAGGCATATTCTCTGGTACAGGATTCTCATAATAATCTCTGTAGACCTTACGGATGCATCTGTCGATTACAGTCTTCTCTACAGGAAGAAGTCCTTCCTTACCACCAACGATAAGCTCACACAGAGATAACAGGAACTCTGCCTTTAGTGACACCGGATCATCGTCATCGGAGTAGTTATTATTGATGTCCATAGGGTTGATATACTGAGTCGAAGTGGTGCTGATCTTAATGACCTGACCACCGAAACGCTCTACCAGCGGTGCATACTCAGCTTCTGGATCTGAGATTATTACATCATCATCTGTAACCAGGAATGCATTTGCAATCTCTCTTTTTGCAGCAAAAGACTTACCGGAACCAGGTGTACCAAGGATAAGACCATTAGGGTTCTTAAGAAGCTTTCTGTCTACCATGATAAGGTTGTTGGAAAGAGCATTTAAACCATAATAAAGGCTTTCATCTCCTGCCTGAAAAAGCTCCTGAGTAGTGAACGGTACAAAAATCGCTGTTGAGCTTGTAGTCATGCCACGCTGAATCTCGATAAGGTTCTGTGCAAGCGGAAGGCTCGACATAAGCCCCTGCTCCTGCTGGAAATCGAGTCTTACAAGATTACAGTTATGCTTCTGAGCAATGGACTTTGCCTGGAACACATTGTTTTCAAGCTCCTGCTCAGTATGCCCGGTATTCATCACAAGGAATGTCAGAAGGAACATTCTCTCATTTTGGCTCTGCAATTCTTTTAACAGGTCTTTCGCATCATTTCCAAAAGTTGCAAGGTCAGAGGGGATGATGTCCATATCATATCCGGCACGAACCGCCTTTTTCTGCTCCTCGATCTTACTTCTGTCAAGCTCTGTGATAGTGTGCTTTACAGTCTTAATAGCCTCATTCTGATCTACGGACTGGATGTGCATGGTCACAATCTGACTTGATTCCATATTGAGGAAATCTGCCAGCATCCTGTCTGAGATATCTGATGCATCAATGGATAAAAAGCTCATGGCTCCGTAAATATTACCCATCTGAAACTTCTTTCCATTTGGAAAGTTGAAGCTGCTTGGTGCAATGAAGTCTTTTACAGTAAGACCTGAGCCCAAAAGATATTTCCAGTCGAAGTTGAATTTATCCCTATCTCCCATATGAAACTGCTGATGCATAAGAGCAAGTCGTTCTTTTCCGTTCAGGATCTTCGCCTGTACTCCAAGTCGTTTGAAGTTATTAAGGATATCCGTTTCAATATGGATGATCCTTGGTTTTGCTGCTCTCATGGAATCCGCATGGATGCCAAAGGTCAGAAATTTTGTTTTTGTTAGACCATTATTGCCAGCTTCCATCTGATGAAAGAGCATGGTACTATACTCATCTCTTACGCTGTCAAAACCGTCTTTCGCATGAGGAATAGCAATGCTGGTCCTGAAATCATCAATATCTGTTGCCATATTCATAAAGGAAAGCTCAAAGTGTACAGAGCTGTCAAAGAAGTTAAGAAATGCACACCATTCCTCGAAAATCTCTGTCTTATCCTCCTGAAGAGCAAGCTGATAGTTGATATCCTGAAACTGTATTGTCTTGGTATAGTAGTCTGTTCCGATCCTACAGATACCATCCTGAAACATCCTGTCAAAAGGAATGCTCTGCTGGGCTGTTCTTGGAATGCCATCATTTTTCTGAGCATTCTTTATGATCTCTCTGATTTCTTTCTGCTCAGCCCTTGTCAGGTTAGCAGGCATTTTAAAATCTCTTTTCTCCTGCTTCTTAAAAAGTGAAATCAAGAATCCTTACCTCCTTCTTTTTTTGTGTCTGTCATCTCTCATTGCCTGTGAATACATGATGATCTCATCAATTTCTGTCTGAGCTTTTTCATATCTCACTAATGCCGAGAAGTTATTGTCTGTCTTATAAGGCCTCTGTTTTGGTCTTACGAAGGTTGCTTCTATGAGATGTCCTAACAGGACTTCAAGATGCTGACCGTTCTTTTCATACATAGCCAGGAAGAAAAACGGCATCATGATAACCATCATTCCCATGGCTGCTGTACTTACGGATGCAATCTGCTTTATCAGAAAGAATGACGGCACTCCGAAAAGTGCCGCCACGGAGAAACAGATCAGCTGTCTTTTAGTCAGATTGAACATCACTTTGCTTTTGACCTTTGTAAGATCACGAGGCACCGAAATATACGATGCTGCCATATTTGTAAAATCCTTTCTTTTGTTTTAGGGAACTTTTCTCTGTGATTCTCCTGCATTTGTTCCCTATTAGTGTGCATGGAGAACCGACTTGGCTACTGCTCCGGTCTTAAAAAGCGTAAATGCCAGAAGAACCGTGTAGCCCATGACTCCCCATAAGGAGCCGATGATATCTGTTGAAAATGCTACTGACTGTATCAGCACAGCATATATTCCGACACATACCATGATTAGAAATCCCTGGAATCCCAATGCAAACAGCGACCTCAAATAATTCTGACCAATCATGCTCTGCTCTCTGTTTCCAAAGGTTGCAAATGGGATTGGTGCAAGGCTGACCATGAGATAAATTTCAATCATTCTCGCATATACAATGACAAAAATAAGTGCTGACAATAGGTATATCAGGAACTGTACTATAAGCGACTGCAAAAAGATTGATAAAAGTGCAGGGACTTCCATGGTTTCTAAGGTTGATTCCATGGATGCCAGAGTACTTGCATCAATCGCTGTGCTGCCGGAGATGATTCCTCCGGCATTTGATATAACGTGCTGTGCCACATCAAATACTGCCATTGTTATATTCATGGTATTTGTAATAAGGGTTACTGCTACAAAGGTTTTAAAAATCCATTTCCAGAAGATCCAGGTCTCAAAGTTTGCCAGATTGTTATGGCTGATGACCAGCTGGATAAGCTCATAACAGGCTATGAAAGTCAGAAGTATTCCGGCAATCGGCATGATCACATTTTCTGACAGCGTTTTAATCATGTTAAAAACTGCCGGAGAAAAGTTTGCCGGTGTCGTACCTACTTCTGATGCAATCGCACCTACCTGTGTGTTCACTGAATTGAAGGTGTTGTTCAGATTGCTCATAATGCCTGAAACAAGCAGACCTCTTAGCCATTCTTCAATCGCTTCAATAATGCTGTCCACTTGTTACCTCCTCTTCTTAAAATGGAGCCAGGGTTTTATGCCCTGACTCCGGCTCTTTCGGACCGATCAAAAAAGTCCGGAAAGAAGAGGAACAAGAGTAGTTCCGATGAGGGCAACTCCACCTCCGGCCATGAGCTGCTTCATTCCCTGGCTCTTAGCTCCAGGGTTGTCATTGCCGTATCCCTCCATGAGGTTGATTGCTCCCCAGATTCCAAGACCTGCACCAAGTGCTACAACGAGTGTCTGAAGTACGCCTACTGCGCTATTAAAAAATTCCATATTGTCAAAAACCAAAAACGCAGATGATTGTTATTTTGTTGTTTTTTGTTTGCAGACTCCAAATATAAAAAGAGCTGCTTCTTTGCTGAAACAACTCTTTCTAACTGCGTTTTTGGTTATCCTCCTTATAATGTGTGATTTATTTGGAGCCTGCTTTTTCCATATTCAGTTGTCTTTCCCAGAGCCCGTCGACTGACTCAGGGATATGCGCGCATATTTATCTGCCCTCACAGCTTAAAAACCTGGTTTGGGGCATAAGAAAAAGCCCATGCTGAAATGCCTTTTATTGACACCTCAGTGGGCTTTATTCTTCATCAAGTTCGATGACTTCATATTCGTCATCGGGTTTCAATATTAAGTTGTGATCAAGGAACTTCTCTATATCAAACCAGTTCCTTTTGTCTGCATCCGCTGTAAGTGGATAATTCGGATGCTGAGTCAGATCATATTTATCTGACAAAAATGGTCTTACACCACGGACCTGCACTATACATTTGCTCCCGTCCATGACCGCCAGCTCATCAATGCTCATAAGATCATGACCGAGCTTCTGATAATTCATGTTGTAACTCTGTGATGTACCCCTGGATTCTCCGGTGTTGTACATGTCGATTGTTTCCTTACCCAAAACAGTATTGAGTTCCTTCAGGGTTGTCTGCTCAGAGCCACCAAGAAAAATCTGACTATCGCAATTGCCTGTGATAGTGTCAGCGTTATCTTTGTAAATAGCCTTGAGCTGTGATTTAGCCTGTAGTACAAGAGCAGCTGAAATCTCACGGCTTCGTATCGTAGCCATAAGCTTTTCCAGATTCGGTATCTGTCCGATATTGGCTGCCTCATCAATAAGGCATCTCACATGTACCGGAAGCCTGCCACCATATACATCATCTGCTTTTTCACAGAGCAGATTAAAAAGCTGAGTGTAAACCATGGAAATCAGGAAATTAAAGGTTGCATCTGTATCCGACATAATGAGAAACAGTGCTGTTTTCTTATCTCCCAAGGTATCCAGCTCAAGCTCGTCGTAGGCTGTGATCTCTCTCAGCTCCTTAATATCAAAGGGCGAAAGCCTTGCACCACAACTCACAAGTATAGATTTTGCGGTCTTGCCGGCACTTAATTTATATTTAGCATATTGCCTTACCGCGAAGTGATCAGGATCTCTTTCTGCCAGTTCCTCAAACATAAGGTCAACCGGGTTCTTAAATTCCTCATCATCTTCCCTGACCTCCATTGCATTCAGCATTTCCAGAAGAGTTGAAAAGTTCTGTTCCTCTTCCGGAGCTTCATAATGGATATAGCCTATAAGCGCCGAATACAGCAATTTTTCTGCTTTCTCCCAAAATTCGTCACCTGCCTTACCTTCACCTTTGGTGTTAGCAATCAAGGTAGTGACAAGCTTTAGGATATCCTTTTCATCATGCACATAGGCAAATGGATTGTAATGCATCGACTTCTTAAAGTTGATGGTATTAAAGATTTTCATCCTGTATCCATTCTTTACAAGTGCGTTACCTACTTCATTTACCACAGTGCCTTTCGGATCAGTAACAACATAGCTTGAATGCATCTGCAAAATATTTGGCTTAATAAAAAACCTCGTCTTACCTGATCCAGAACCACCTACGACAAGAACATTTTTGTTTCTTGCATATTTTGGATTTGTGGGTCTACTGTTCATCGTAAGCCTCTCAGTCTGCGATAGAATCACATTATTTTGAAAAGTCGGATCAATATAAGGCTCTATGTCCTCATGTTTTCCCCACCGGGCTGATCCGTATTCCCTATTGTGACGAAAATTTTTTGCATTTTTACCCTTCAGGTAAACTGCCAGTCTCAGTGCTGCACCTATACCGATTCCCACAAGTAGATCTATGGGATTCAGGCTCGGCATGGGATTTGAAAATGCTGTTCCAAAACATCCATCCAGCACCAGGCTCTGCACCTTCTCTGAGGCATTAGTGCCTGATGCAATGCGGAATGCTTCCCCGACATTCGTAGCAATTGCTCCCACAACAACATAAGGAATGTTGAGAATAAGGAGCTTTTTGGTTTTATTATTCATCGTTCCGGCTCCTTTATCTTTTCCTTTGTTTTGTGAGGCAGGTTTGCCACAAGTTCCTTGAACTTCTTTAGTTTCTGCAGGATGCTTGGGCGGTCCTTTTCCATGGATTTCTTACGTTTTGTCTGCTTAGCTGCATATTCCTTCAGAACAGAAGTAATAGCATCAGCGTCCTTTGCCTTGAAAAATACGGTGTATTTCGGCGGATCTAAGGTATTATCCTTTGTAATGGCAAAATCCACTCCATACTTATTGGCGATACGTTTGAAATCCCTGATACCGGAATCTCCTATCTCCATGCTGGAAACACCCTGTCCCTGACCTACAAGCTGCTTAACAGTCTGCTTGCCTTTAATCGGTGAATCTTTCTTTTTAACAAAATCCTTTATGAGTTTAGCGCGTTCCTCCGAATACCTTTTCAAGTATCTATAAACGCCCCTGACAGTAACCTTTGTTGTCTGCCAAGCAAGATTCACAGTCTTTTTTGATACTTCTTCCTCCAAATAACCACTTCCTTTCTACTCGCCATAATGATGTTACTCACCGCATTCAAGGACTCCATCCAGCGTTGTGGGTATAACTTTGGCTCTCTTTGCAATGGAAATGTCGGCACGTACATCATCATTGACTTTCTTACCGCATACCACAAGGAATCTGGCTCTTCTCAAAAGATCTTCTGACATCTCCCGTCTCTTCTTCTCACCATCAGGATCATCTTCACTGATAATCCCGCTGAAAGCCAGCACAGGACACAGTGGCAGATATCCTGCTTTTACTAATTCACTGCAATACTTCCTTGCCTGGTCTTCCGCATCCACGCGGTTCTTACTCCATGCTGCTGTAACATATGCTCTTGGTATGGTTCTACTCATGTCATCCTCCTTAGCTCAGCTTGAAAGTCACATACTTTTTTCCATTCTCGGAAAAAGAAATACGCCTGCTTTCCAGCTCATTCTTTGCAAGTTTATAATCATCCTCATCAAGCGGTTCTAATCCATACTCTGTAACTTTCAGAACAATCATGGAGCCTACAAGATATTTGTCACCTTGGACATCAACTTCTCTCCCCTTAGGAAAGAAGGCTGCAAAATCAGTTTTTCCAATTCTTTCACAATCCATGTGGTTCTGGAGATTTTCCAGAATATCAACAGTTTCCTCTAAATCGGTTTTTCTTGCCTCTCTGTTAGTGCCGATAACAAGCGCACCAACATTATCAAGGTTAATTGCCCTGACATTGATCATCCCCTCAATAGTCTTTGAATACGGATTAAAATCTATAATGTATGCCTCCACTTTCTTCTCCTCCTTAATCCACATAAAGCGCGTCATAACGTTCACCATCGATAATGACCTCAGTAAAGTAATCTGAGATTTCCTCTTTTGCAGCCTCAATGTCTCCACTTCCAAGCCATGAATAAGCATGTTGCCCGTCATTTGATACCTGCACCATGAGAAAGCTGCCGATGAAATAATTGTTTCCATCTATATTGATAAGCTTCGAGTTATCATAGTAGAGCATATAGTCACCGATAATAAAAAGCCCCAGCCTTTCTTCCTGTGACAGTTTCCCAGTGATCTCTTCAAATCGACTTTCTGAGATAACCTTATGATCATAGTTTGTCCCGATAACTACACATTTTCCTGCTGTACTTTCCGTCTTTTCTATTGTTCCTACAATGCCATCATTCATTGGATCCAAATTCATCACGAATTTTCTTTCCATTGTTTCTATTCCTCCTAAATTCTTCCTTCTGCCATGTCATTGTTCACCATGGCCTGGTAATAGCTGTTAATCGTTAATGGCGCATTATATATAGCAGCCAAAAGATACTGCTTGATGTTCCTGACTTTTACCGGATTATCTTTCATGCAGTCCATGACATACTCAATATGAGTTGAATTGAGCTTTAAAAACTGCGACTTCACTACATTTACAGGCTTATCATCCCCGGCAATACGGATAGTCTTTCTCTTTGAACAGATTACATCCAGCATCATGTCTATAATTGCTTCCAGAGTCTCTCGCTCAAAAGGATAACGTTCAAAAAGAATTTCCATACTGAGCTGTTCCATCAGATATTCACGATATGCGTTTCTCTCATCCATATCCTTATCCCCATCGTTATCCACAATATTCCCTGATAAGATAGGATTGTTATTACTAATATCAGTATTATTAATCTCAGTATTATTAGAGGATGATTCACATACTTCTAGAGGTATGTCAGACATACTACCCTGAGTATGTTTCTCATACTTCTTGGAATATGAACCGCATACCACTATGAAGTTCTTCACATATATTCTGGTGGGCTTGCCCTGTCCCTGCTTGACTCTCTCGATCAGACCTATTCTTTCAAGCTCATCGAGAAGCTTGCACGATTTCTGATGACATCTGCCAATTGATTTCTCGATACTGGAAATAGTCATATAGACGTAGATTCTTCCCTGCTCATCAATCCATTTATTCCTGGCTGATAAAGATACCCGGTCCAAAAGTATCCCATATAGGATCTTTGCATCTGAGGACAGACACCTGAACCTGTCATCTGTAAAAAACACTTTCGGAGTCCGGTAAAAGCTGTAACTCTCTGACTGCTCGTTATAAAAGTAGTCAAATCTCATAGGTTTATGCCTCCCGTGGAGTTACCTTTCTTCCTGCTCTGTGGTCTGCCAGGATCATTGCCATGCATGGCCAGCAAAAAGCTCTGCCGTAGCCATATGGGCACTCATGCTTGCAGTTCTTTGGATGTGCAAGTGGCTCTTTCTGACCGATAACTGATCTTGATACTGTTTTGGCGGTGCATGAAGTTCTATCTACTATTGTTTTTGACATGTTCTAATCCTTTCCAGGGCATTAAAAAAGCACCAAACCGAGGTTTTACCTACAGCCTGGTGCTTTAGCCCATCAGCAATTTTTATTTACAGTGTGAATCCGGCGATTAGATTGCCTCTCCACCTTTTGACTTAGCTGCCTTTTCTACAGCTTCTTTCTTAGGAGCTTTGGCAACCTCTTCCTTCTTTGCTTTGAGATCATCAAGAAGAGATTCCTTTTCGTCCCTCTCAATGTCCTGTTCGCCACGCTCTGACTGACGCTCCACGAACTTTTCACCCAGCTCGAAGATCTTTGCCTGTGAATCGTAGTGGTAAACGTTATCAGTAAGCTTATCGGCAGGAGCGACCTGAGTTGCATTGACTTCCTTTACCATGTTCTCAAGATCTGAAAGTCTCATCTTTCCATTGTCAGGAACAATGAGAATTTCATGGATGCTCGAAGGTAAGATATAGAAGTCACCACCTGCTCTTTCAGCAGCCTGATCCATGAAGTCCTGATAAGCAAGAACTCCGGCACCATGAACCTTATCAGGTACAGATGCTACAAAGATCTGCTCGTCCTCAGGTCTTACAGGATAGAGCCCCATCATTTCAGCCTGCTCAACTCCCATCATCTCAGCAAGGACTTCACCCATGCCCTTGATCTCAGCTGGCTTAATGCGAGGTGCATTCTCCAGCGCATCAGCGTGAAGCTGCTCAGGTGTAACTCCCATGTTCTCAATCATCTGATTGGTAGCAAGAATTGAAGCTCTGCCCTCATCATCAGAATTAAGAACAAATCTGTAAACAACAGCCATGTCTTCCATGTTCTGATGTGGCACATTTTCAAGCATCTCCTTATTGGTTTCAGCTGAAACAACCTCCATGACCAGCTTATCCTTCATCTGATCATAATCAGTAAGGGAAGCTACATCTATCTGAGGTCTGTTCTCAAAGCCATCAGAAATAACTTTTACAGCCTTATCAACAACATCCTCGTAGGAAGTGCCGTCCTCTACAGCTCCGTAGAACTTATCGATCCCGATGTTCACTCCGATGTTGCTGTCCTCCGGCTTAACGGTCATAGCCTCATAGCTCTCATTGAGCTTGTTTACAGTATTTACAGTAATGTCTACCTCAGTTCCCTGCTCATAAAGCTTTTCCTTTACGTCTTCTACGAACTGCTCTTTGAAATTTTCATAATCCATAAGTGTTTTATCCTTTCTGTTTGCGTTTAGCCTTGGATCGTCATCCGCTGGCCGGTTACTGGCATAAGAAAAGCGCCAGACCCAAACCCGACTGCTCAGGTTTGAGCTGACGCTAAATCAGCCGATATTCTTTTGCAAAAGAAATGGACTCGGAAGTGAGGTGTTTTTTTGCTTTCCTCATTTCTTTGTCCATTGTAAATATAACACACCCAAAATCACTTGAAAACAGACATCAAGCAGACATTTTGCAGACATTATGCGGACATTTTGCAGACATTTTCAAAAAATAGCCAAACTCATACCTCTTTCAGCAGATCAGTAGCTACATCAATCCATACCTGCACCTCAGTGGCAGCAAAAAGTACAACCATCATAGCAGCATATATAAGTGCCAGGATTCCTAATTGCAGCCACATCTTATTGATAAGTACGAGGACTGCAAGTATGCCAAAGATCAAAGTACATACTCCTGCAACCACGCTTCCAAGCTTTATGGCTACTCTTACTGCAAGACCAGCAAGTGACAGTACAATAACTAATGGAAATATTAATACTTTTGCTAACACTCTCATACCTTATCCCTCCGTTTTCATCCCCTGTTCTTCTTTCCATTTAGTAAGAAGCTCTATAATAATCTTCTCTCTTTTTGATGCTGAATAGTCCGCCGGAAAAAACTGATTTAGTTTCTTCTCTGTAAAAGATATTTTCTTGGACTTAGGCTTATTCGCCATAGCCTCTTTCATGATTGTCATGACTGTATATGGAGTAAGGTTCTCCAAATTTGGCTGCTTCTTTAATGCTGCAAGCTGAGCCGGAGCAATGCTTCCCTTTTCCTTAATATAAGTCAAAAGATATGACTGCACTTCTTTATCAAAGGCAGCTATATCAACCCCATTTACTAATGATAACTGTTTATTATCTACCATTTCAAGTAGCTCCGGTAGTAATTCAGTAAGTCGGATATATCGCTGAACACTTCTTCCTGTGAGTCCACTTCCTTCACCTACTATGGTCGCAGTCTTTCGTTCTACGGGATTCAACTTGTCGACATCATGTCGACAAGTTCCCTGGTGCCTCATGGCATCCATTTTCATTTTAAAAGAAAATGCTCTTTCACTAGGAAGCACCTCTTCCCTTTGAAGATTTGCATCCACCATGATTATGGTCGATTCATCATCTGAAAGATCCATAACTATCGCAGGTATCTTTTTTAGCTGTGCTCTTCTTGCTGCATGCATTCTTCGATGTCCTGATATCATTTCATATGTGCCATTACCCATTGGTCGTACAAGCACTGGAGAAATGATTCCCTGCTTGATCACACTATCCACAAGTTCATCCATCTTTTCATCATCAAGAACCTTGAAAGGGTGATTCTTGAAGGGCTTTATCAGCTCAATATCAATTTCCTCTGTTCCGTTTTCAGTTGTCCCTGGAACACCTAACAATTCATCTATACTTGTAAGCTTCATCTTTTCCTTTACTTTGTTAGCCATTGAGAACCTCCTTTGTGAGAACCTTATATGCGACAGCTGCTTTCCCTTTTGGATCGTATTTATAGATGCTGCTACCCTCCAGGCTTGTTTCTGCCGTCCTGACAGATATAGGTATCTGCGTATCAAATACTTTTACAGCGGATGAATAACTGTCATATACAAGCTGAGAGATTTCTTTTGCATAATTCGTCCTGTTATCCACCATAGTGAGCAAAATCCCTTCTATTTCAAGTTTAGGGTTAAGCTGTCTCTTTACCCTGCCAATTGTCTTGATAAGTTGTTGAAGACCTTTAACAGGCAAATATGCCGCCTGTACGGGTATCAAAACTGAATCTGCACATGCAAGAGCATTTATTGTGACCATTCCTAAACTTGGCATACAGTCCAAAATCGCATAATCGTAGGAATCTTTAACCTCATCCAGGAGTTGTCTAAGAATCGTTTCTCTGCTCATAACATTCACCATGGAAATCTCAAGAGCAGACAACTCTATATTTGAAGGAATGAGATCCACACCCTCTACATGATGTAATATTGCATCCTCTATGTGTAATTCTTCTTCGTTTACAACTCTCATCATCAGTGTTGATAGTGTAACTTCCATATCATCCGGTTCTGAAAAGCCAAGGCTTATTGTCATAGAACCCTGGGGATCACAATCCAGAAGTAAAACTCTCTTTCCTTCTCTTGCGAGACCTATACCTAAATTCACTGCGGTTGTACTTTTCGCAGTTCCTCCCTTTTGATTACTGATACTTATGACTTTGCACATAATTTGCCTCCTATTCTTGGAATCCTTCTTTGAACTCTTAGATAAGCATCAAAGGTATTTCTGTTTATTCGTGTCATTTTTCCAATCTTATAAAATGCTCCTGCCTCTTTTGCCATTCTTATAAGAGGTCTCTCACTAAATCCATAATATTCAATTCCCATAGGAACTGTGATGAACTCATGCTGCAAAAAGGCTAAATCTCTTTCATCAAGTTCCCCGGAATATTTCCATGCTTGTCCAGCCATGACGAACCCACCTTTCTCAGATTTTTACATCCGGTTTTGCCGGTTGCTTAAACTGCTCCATGAACTCATCAAAGATTTCCTTGTTAATGAGAACACTGACATCATTGATTCTGTATACTGCACCTGCCTTCTCTGCTATATCCCTGAGCTTCCGATGGGAAATGCTATAGATTACCTCAGCCTGCTCATAGGTTATAAATTTCCTGCGGAACATTCTTGCTTCCTCTTTGATTGCTGTTCTTCTTTCAATGTCGTAATACTGTTCATCCATGTGTTTTTCCTCCAATAAAACAATT
Organism: Butyrivibrio hungatei; assembly: GCF_900101605.1. Lineage (GTDB taxonomy): Bacteria > Bacillota > Clostridia > Lachnospirales > Lachnospiraceae > Butyrivibrio > Butyrivibrio hungatei_B. The sequence goes on along the minus strand of NZ_FMUR01000010.1, from coordinate 122,363 downwards.
TTTTGATGTGCAAAGCCCTGTAACGCAAAAAAGGGACCACCTTCTCGAAATTTCTTTCAAGAAAGTGGTCCCTTAGGGTCCTAAACTTCTATGCTGAATTTTTCTCCAACAACTTATAATCCTTTGACAATCTTCGTGTTTATTGGAAGAATTGTTGTCAATTTGTTGTCATTTCGTTCTGACTGTGCCTCGCAAGCCGCATAAATACTGACTTTTAGCGGTCAACACTTTTCAAAGTCGGGAACAACAACACGTCTCTTATACCCGCACTGTTAGTCAACAGCATGCAGAGGCGGTCTATACCGTAGCCGATACCGCCTGTGGGGGGCATACCGATCTCGAGGGCGTTGAGGAAATCTTCGTCTGTGTGCTCAGCTTCTTCGTCACCTGCTGCCGCATTGGCATCCTGAGCGGCGAAACGCTCGCGCTGGTCGATAGGATCGTTAAGCTCTGAGTATGCGTTACACATCTCCCAAGTATTGATGAAGAGCTCAAAACGCTCAACCTTCTCGGGATCTGTGGGCTTCTTCTTGGTAAGAGGCGAGATTGCAAGAGGATGATCCATGATAAATGTAGGCTGAATCAGGTTCTTCTCGCAGAACTCCTCGAAGAAGAGGTTGATAATATCGCCCTTCTTGTGACGGTCTTCAAATTCGATACCGCGCTCTTTTGCGATAGCCTTAGCTTCTTCATCTGTTGCAACAGCGTCAAAATCAACGCCTGCATACTTCTTGATAGCGTCGTTCATTGTAAGACGCTCGAAAGGCTTGCCAAGGTCGATGATATTATCACCGTAAGGAATCTGTGTTGTTCCACAAACCTTCTCGGCAAGATAACGGAACATGGACTCTGTAAGCTCCATCATTCCTTCATAATCAGTATATGCCTGATATAGTTCCATAAGTGTGAACTCAGGGTTATGTCTTGTATCTGTACCCTCGTTTCTGAATACACGACCGATTTCGAATACTCTCTCCATTCCGCCTACGATAAGTCTCTTAAGGTAAAGCTCAAGTGAGATACGAAGCTTTCTCTCTTCATCAAGTGCATTGTAATGTGTGAAAAAAGGTCTTGCTGCAGCACCACCTGCATTCTCTACAAGCATAGGTGTCTCAACTTCCATGAAATCTCTGCCCGCAAGGAAATTACGGATTTCGCGGATGATAGCGGATCTCTTCTTGAATGTCTCCTTTACATCCTCATTCATGATGAGGTCAACATATCTCTGTCTGTAACGAATCTCTGTATCTGTAAGTCCGTGGAACTTCTCAGGAAGTGGCATAAGAGACTTGGACAAAAGAACAAGCTCCTTAACATGAACAGAAAGCTCTCCTGTTCTTGTTCTGAAAGCAAATCCCTTAACTCCGATAATATCTCCGATATCCATTTTCTTAAAATCAGCATATGCTTCATCTCCAAGATCGTTTCTTGAGATATAAAGCTGCATACGTCCGTCTCTATCCTGAAGATTAGCAAAAGAAGCCTTTCCCATTACACGCTTGCTCATCATACGACCTGCAAGTGATACGATCTTCTCAGCCGGAACATCTGAAAGAGGCACTACCACAGGTTTACCATCTGCATCTACAGGAGCTACAAACTCAAGGGTCTCAAAATTATCCCTGATGTCCTGTGTATGATGAGTCTGGTCATATTTCACAATCTGAAAAGGATCTCTTCCTGCTGCCTGAAGCTCAGAAAGCTTATCTCTTCTGACCTGACGAAGACGTCCAACGTCTTCCTGTGTGTTCTGGTTGATTTGCTGATTATTGGCTTCCACTTTATTTCCTCCGTATCATCTTATATGGCCTCTTATCTGCCGCCATTATGCATATAAAGAGCCAGCGAATGTCTAATCGCCGGCTCCAAAAAATTCACTGTTTTAAATCACCAATTCTTTGAGAGTCACGCATACACTCAAACAGGTACAGCTACTCAGTTTTCAAATCTCTCAATTCCAAGCACCTTGTATTTGATGACGCCAGCCTGTGTCTCTACTGATACAGTCTGTCCTTTTTTTGCTCCAAGAAGTGCTTTTCCTACAGGTGATTCGTTTGAAATCTTACCTTTAAGACTGTTAGCTTCTGATGAACCTACGATTTTGTACTCCAGGTCCTCGTTGAACTCGAGGTCGCGGATTTTAACTTTACATCCGATGCTGATTTTGTTGAGGTCTACGTCTTCCTCTACAACTACCTCAGCGTTTTTAAGGATTTTCTCAAGAGTTTCGATTCTTGCTTCGATATCGCGCTGCTCATCTTTGGCTGCATCGTACTCAGCGTTCTCGGAAAGGTCTCCCTGCTCTCTTGCTTCCTTAATTTTCTCAGCTACTTCTTTACGCTTAACTACTTTAAGCTCGTGAAGCTCATCCTCATATTTCTTAAGTCCTTCGTAAGTTAAAATGTTCTTCTTCTCTTCCATTACTCTGTCCTACCCTTCATATATTCAGGTCTGTGAAGCGCCGTAGCGACATCACACTCAAATGCAAGCGCATATTTATGTCAAGTCAAAAATACACAAATCAATATTCTATATTAACTTGGATATTATACAGTCTATTATTTACTGTGTCAATCACATAGAATTCAGTCTGTCAATACGGTTTCGAAAATATTGTTAAGCATGATATATTTACCGGTATTAATGAGAAAGCATCACTGCTTCGCACGCTTTTTTTAAAGAATCCATATCCGTCATCTGATTTATCTCATTTCTGAATCTGGCACTTCCCGGCATTCCGTATGTATACCACGAGACATGTTTTCTCATCTCTCTTATTCCTATGTATTCGCCTTTGTATTTAAGCTGAAGATCCGCATGCCTTATAACAGTGTCGTAAACTTCCTTGGCACTTGGCCTTTCACACGCTTTGCCTGTTTCAAAAAAGCTCTTTATCTCCCTAAAGATAAACGGATTGCCCTGCGCGGCTCGCGCAACCATTACTCCGTCGCAGCCTGTTTCTTCAAACATTTTCTTTGCGCTCTCACCGTCTGTAACGTCTCCGTTTCCGATAACCGGAATCCTGACTGCTTCTTTGACTTTTCTGATAATATCCCAGTCAGCAACGCCTGTATAGTATTGTTCTCTTGTCCTCCCATGAACGGCAACGGCCTCCGCTCCGCCTTCCTGCGCCGCAAGAGCACATTCCACAGCATTTATGCTGTTGTCATTAAATCCTTTTCTGATCTTCACGGTGACAGGCCTGTCAGAAACTCTGACAAGAGCGGCAACTATCTCCTCAATGAGCTCAGGCTTTTTCATAAGTGCAGAGCCTTCCCCGTTACTTACAACCTTGGGAACGGGACACCCCATATTTATGTCAAGTATGTCATATGGTCTGTTCTCGATCATTCCCACAGCTTCCTGCATTACGGCAGGTTCCGATCCAAAAAGCTGTAAAGACACGGGATGCTCATCTTTATGAATTTCTATGAGCATGTCCGTATTCCTGTTCTTGTAAATTATGGCCTTGGCGCTCACCATCTCCATGCATACGAGCCCTGCGCCCATTTCATGACACAGAATCCTGAACGGAAGGTCCGAAACTCCCGCCATCGGCCCAAGTATTATATTGTTATCAAGAGTGACGTTGCCTATCTGCAACTTGCCATACCCCGGCATTAATCTTCATCTCCCAATAATTCGGCCGGATTCTCGTGAAGCACATAGATCCTGTAATACAATCCGAGAGCTTCAAAAAGATCCTGTCTCTTTCTTCTGACTTCACCGACAAGAAGTCCCGCCGTTATCTCATCGTAAGTGATATCCTCTTCATCAGCGTTTGTCTCTATGCTGATAGTTCCATCCTTCTCAAAGAGAATGGTAAATATACCGCCTGCCTCCTGGGTAAAAAGAACACTTATAATATTGAGCTCTTTTTTAATACTTTCAGGAATCTGCCTGAACAAAGGATTAAAATAATACTTAAGCTCATACGCATTTGCTCCGCAAAGAACCACTCTTCCGTCTGCATTTTCCTCAAACACGCGCCCTTTATTGGTCTTGTTCATTTTATCTATATGAAACTCGTCAATTACGGGATCTTCGCGAAATTCTTTTTTATACTCTTTTTCAAACTCAGTCTCACTACCGGACTCTTCATTTTTTTCTTCCAAAGAAGGTTCCTCTCTGCTAAGTTCCATATTATACTCTTCCGAAAAGCTTGGTTTTCTTTCGGTTTCCTTACTGTATTCCTCCGCAAAACTCGGCTCTTCACTAAACTTTCTACTGAATTTTTCAAAAAAACCTGCCATCTATACTAAAATCTCCATCTATTATTTTCTTCTGTTCTTGTCATAAAGCACCTTGAGCCCCTCAAGTATAAGTATCGGATCGTAGATGTCTATCTCTTCAGTCTCAGCTGAAATGAGCCTTCCGAGACCTCCCGTCGCCACAACTTTCATATCGGGCATCTTTGCTTCTTTTTTCATCTCTTGTATTATGTACTTGGTCTGTCCTATCTGTCCGTACACAAGTCCCGCCTGCATACTTGAGATAGTCTCTTTTGCAAGAATGCTCTTGGGCTTTGCAATCTCAATCTCAGGAAGCTTTGCCGTATCCTGCCACAGAGCCTTAGCCGAAATTCCAATTCCGGGAGCCACAACCCCCGCAAAAAACTCGCCTTCCGCATTTACGGTCACATAAGTCGTCGCTGTTCCAAAATCGATTATCATAACAGGTCCGCCGTAAAGTTCATATGCTCCGACAGCACCTGCGATAAGGTCGGGGCCTATCTCTCTAGGATTATCGGTTGCGATCTTAATCCCCGTCTTGATCCCGGGGCCAACTATATAAGGTCTTTTTCCGATATATTTCTCTATTGCATTTACAAGAGCGTGCATTGTCTTAGGCACTACGCTTGCGATCATTACGCCCTCGATATCATCCGTCGTTACTCCGTTTGAACTTAGAAGTGTCAAAAGATTTATCCCAAACTCATCGGAAGTTCTCGGCATCTGCGTCGTCATTCGAAAAGAGCTGACGAGCTCATCCTGTGAAAAAACTCCGAACGTAATATTGGTGTTTCCCACATCAATTACCAGAATCATATTATCCTCCGTTCACAATCACACATATCCGTACAATCCACGCACGGATACTTCGCCCGCGTTTATATCAACAATACTTCCGTCAGAAACTCTGACCTTCAGTGCCCCGTCGTTTCCGATTCCCAAGGCAACCGCCTCATACTCTCCGGCGGGATCTAAAATTTTGACCGTCCTGTCTCTGTTTATGAGTCTCTCCTCATATTCTTCTTTTAAAAGAGACAGATCATAGGTCCTCTCATATTTCTCATAGTTTTCTTCAAATCGCTTCATACATGCGGCGACAACGCTTGCCCTGTCAACTTTAAATCCCGTCTGGGTATAGATAGAGCCTGCAATCTTTTCTATCTCCTCCGGAAAAGAAGTCATATTGGCGTTAATTCCAACTCCTATGACCACGTTATTTATGGTATTGTCGTTATTCATATGAAGTTCCGTAAGTATTCCACAGATTTTTTTACCCGCGATAACTACGTCATTCGGCCATTTGATCTGCGGAAAATCTGCAATATCTTCGTTCATGGCAAAAAGGTCCTCAACACCCTGAGCAATAGAAAGGCCCATAATGAGCGTAAGAACCGATACTTTGTCAGGTGTTGCAGTAGGTCTGATAAGAAGACTCATTGCAATATTGCTGCCACCCGGAGTTTCCCAGCTCCTTCCGCGCGATCCTCTCCCGCTTGTCTGAACATCCGCAACAACGAGAGTTCCGTGTGGTGCGCCCTCTTCTCCGAGCACTTTTGCATCGTCATTTGTAGATTCCGTTACTTCCTTAAAGATAAGGTTACGGGCAGCCCACTTGGTACCGAGCTGCCCCCTTATATTTTCTGCATTTAGCATTATCAATTTCCTTTTATTGTTGCCAACATCACAGCCTTTATAGTGTGCATGCGGTTCTCAGCCTCATCGAACACTATAGACCTTTCTGACTCAAACACTTCGTCCGTAACTTCCATCTCATCAAGGCCGAATTTCTCCTTGATCTCTTTTCCGATCACTGTATTGAGATCGTGGAATGAAGGAAGACAGTGCATGAATACGCTATTTTCTCCCGCATTCTTCATGATATCCATAGTTACCTGATAAGGATGAAGGTCTTTTATCCTCTCCTCCCAGATACTGTCGGGCTCACCCATGGAAACCCATATATCTGTATAAACAATATCTGCACCCTTTGTTCCTTCTATCGGATCTTCGCTGAAGTTTATAGAAGAGCCTGACTGTGCGGCAATTTCTTTACATGTGTTTACAAGTTCCTCTGAAGGGAAATATTTTTTATTTGATACAACGGTAAAATCAAGGCCGAGCTTAGCACATACGACCATAAGTGAGTTACCTGTGTTATATCTGGCATCACCCATGTATGCAAGGTGAAGTCCCTTAAGTTTGCCAAAATGTTCCTTAATAGTAAGCATATCTGCAAGCATCTGTGTGGGATGGAATTCATTTGTAAGTCCGTTCCATACGGGAATTTTACTGTACTTTGCAAGAGTTTCAACAATCTCCTGATCAAAGCCCCTGTACTCAATTCCATCGAACATACCTGCAAGAACTCGTGCAGTATCGGCGATACTCTCTTTTTTTCCAATCTGAGAGTCTGTCGGATTGAGGAAAGTCGATCCCATTCCAAGATCCGAAGCTGCAACTTCAAAAGAGCATCTGGTACGCGTACTTGTCTTCTCAAAAACAAGAGCAATATTCTTTCCTCTGAGTTCATCGTGGAGAATACCCTCTTTTTTCTTTCTCTTAAGCTCTGCTGCAAGATCTATAAGATATTCAATCTCCTCTGCAGAATAATCAAGAAGTTTCAAAAAATCGCGTCCTTTTAAGTTCATGTAATGCTCCTCCGTTCGGTAATATATGTATGCACTATTATTGCACTCTGCCTTTATATTGTAAATAAGGGACTGCATTTCTGCAATCCCTCATAATATCACCAAAATACGTGCTCTCCGATGATAATTCCCTCACGGCCGTTGACTCTTCTAAAGTGAAGTGCCGATCCGACTGTTGTTTCACCGTTAAGCGCTGCCTGGGCAGCCTGATAATTCATATCATAAATTTTATCGCTGTCGTAAACCTTTGCAACCGTTCCGTTAAGTGCCGGTGTGAACTGTCCTGAAGCATAAATAACATTATAGATGCTGTTAGGATAGGCTCCGCTCTTAACTCTGTTCATAACGACTGCTCCGACCGCAACTCTGCCGTCATATGGCTGGTTACCGGCCTCACACTGGATAAGTGCGGCAAGAAGTTTAAGCTCATCAGCACTTGCATCCACAGCGCCTCTGTTCTCTCGAAGAGACGGCTCCTTGGCTGCCTGCCTGCCCTTCTTGTCGACTTCGCGCATCTTGATCGCTGCCATCGACTTACCCTGGTCAATCTTAAAGTCTGTACTCACATACTCAGACTGAACAAATCCTTTATGATCGTTGTAATCCACAGCTATCCATCCGTTGCCCAGGTCCTCGATCATGTCCACGAAAGACTTTTCACCAAGAACGCCGATAACTTTGGCATCATCTGAATCATCTGCTCTTACTTTAAGCGCACTGCTATGATTGGTTACGATCTGCTTTCCGACTTCGGATGCAAGCTTCTGTGCGTCATCGTCGAACAAAAGATTATCATCTTTGGCCCATCCGATCACATCACCTGAACTAAGCTTGGTCCAGCCGTCTTTTCTTTCTAAGATTTTGCCGCCACAGTCCTTGTAAAGAACACCAACTTTGTTGCCATCTTCTTCCGACATGCTGTCAGGCGATGCCAGAATATACATAGCTTCTGCTCCTTTAGACATTACAAGCTTGCTTTCTTCACTGCTTGAGCTTGAAGACGACGCGCTCATTGCTTCGGAGGATTTGCTGCTATTTCCAAGTACCCTTGCTTCCGTTGAAGTTTTGTCAACACCAAGAGGCGTTACCGGACTGACAATATCTGATATTCCTGCTGAGAGATCCGCACAAGGTTTAGCTCTGTACGAACTTCTCTTAGCCTCTGCTGTTATTCCCTGAGATATAAAAAGTACAATGATCAAAGCCCATGTAAATAGCTGCTTCGAAACCTCCAAGAATAACTTCATAACTCTATTCATTCCGTTTGCTTCCTATAAATTCCTACTAAATAATATTACATTTATGTTTCGACTTGTTAACGTTAGCAAAACACTGTAGTAGAGATATTAGCAAATATATCTTTTTTTGTCAAATTTTATACTTTATCATGTCTGTAAATGCAGATATTTCAAAGGCTTCTGCTCTTTTCTATGCACGCGGTTACCGCGTTCATGACAGTACCTCTGAATCCGTTTTCTTCAAGAACGTGAACTGCATCGATCGTCGTTCCCGCAGGTGAGCATACCATGTCTTTCAATTCACCTGGATGCTTTCCTGTCTCAAGTACCATCTTGGCACTTCCAAGAACCGACTGAGCAGCGAACTCATATGCCTGTTTTCTCGGCATTCCGCCCTCTACAGCCGCATCTGCCATAGCTTCGATAAACATAAATACGTAAGCAGGTGATGAACCGCTTACTCCGACAACGACATCCATGAGAGATTCAGGAACCGTGTAGGCTTTTCCAAAGCTTCCGAGAAGCTCTTTTACAAACTTATAATTGTCGTCATCCACAAGATCGTTTCTGCAGACCGCCGAACATCCCTCAAGTACAAGAGCCGGTGTGTTTGGCATTACTCTTACGATCTTAACCTGCTTCTCAAATTCATTCTGAAGCCAATTTATTGTCTTTCCGGCGGCAATGCTTACGATTACCTTGCTGTCATCGACATTGTCCATGATATCTGCGATAACAACCTTTAAATACTGAGGCTTAACGGCAAGAATTATGATGTCAGCCTCCTTTGCCACGGCAGCATTTGAGCTGAGTGTCTGAATTCCGTATTTTTTGGCAACTTTAGCGCATGTCTCTTCGGTAGCCGCAGTTCCTATGATATCATCCGGTCCCATAAGTCCTTTGGCAATAATTCCGCCGATCATCGCCTTTGCCATGTTTCCAAGTCCGATAAATCCTAATTTCATTTTCTTTATTTCCTCCTCTGTCTGGATGCTTCAAATGTAAGTATAGCCGCTGAAGTCGCAGCATTCATTGATTCAACCTGCCCTTTCATCGGTATCATCACATATTCCGATGCCGCATCAGCCGTCTCTTTGGACAATCCGTTACCTTCATTTCCAATGAGAAAAGCAGTTGGCTTCGTATAATCAAATTTGTCGTAATTTCTTTTTCCCTTAAGATGTGCAGCGTATGTCTTTATCCCTCTTTCCGAAAGTTTTTCCACAAAAGCGGGAAGGTTATCCACATACATAAATGGCATTCTGAATATAGATCCCATGGTTGAGCGAATTACCTTGGGATTATAAACGTCGGCAGAGCCCTTACTCAGTATAACCCCCGTTACACCCGCGCCCTCCGACGATCTCAACATGGTTCCCAGATTTCCGGGATCCTGAATATTCTCAAGTATGAGTAAAAGAGGTTTCTCTATCCCCATCTCTTTATACCCATCCAGTACCTCTTCCTCCGAGTATTGATACATGCTCACAACCGCCAAAACCCCTTGCGGTGTGCGAGTATCCGCCATTTTCTTCATAACTTCGTCCGTCACCGTTTCAGCCCCGTATCTCCAAAGGATCTCTTTGTCTTCCTCCGAAGCACCGTCCAGAAATTTCTCTGTCACGTACGCCTCTCTGACCTGAAGAACAGGCGCTTCCCTAAGCATCTTCATACCTTCTATAACAAATACGTTGCTTTCTTTTCTGGCCTTACTTTTTTGTATATAGCTTACAACCTTACGTACACGTTCGTTGCTTAGACTCTTTATCATATATACCTCTTTCGGTCACTGATTTCACGCTATGTTTATGCGACGTGTATGTATATTATATCACAGTAAAAGAACTTATATCACGATTGTCACTATATAACGTGAGTCAGCGATACGTGCTTCATAGATTCCGTTATGTTTTTGGACGACATCCTTGATATTCTGGATGCCGAATCCATGATTATTCTTATCTTTTTTAGTAGTAAAACGTCTTTCCTTTTCAGTCGGGATTTTATCAAGAAGTGTGTTGTTGCTTATGAGAATGCCCGACTTATCGCCGACATTCTTAACCTCAACACTGACCTCTCTAAGCCCCTCTTCCAAGGCTTTGGATGCCTCTATGGCATTCTGAAGAACGTTGTAAAAAATCGTGCAGAAATCAAAATCCTGAACATCGTCTCTTTCTCGTAATATGCCCTCATATTCGAATCTGATCTTAGATTCTTCCATGTTTTTTACAAGCTCATTTATGACTGCATCTACCGCCCTGTTTCCCGTATAGCTGTTAACTCTTGTATGTGCAAGTTTGCAATCTACGGAACTCAGATAATCAAGGATCTTTTCATTCTTACATTCCGAGGCAAGTTCTGTAATCGCCATCACATGAGCCTTCAGATCGTGCCTGAATTTTCTTATCTCATCATAATCTTTTAAAAGAGCTTCAAAATAAGCCGCCTGGCTCTTAACAACGCAGCGATATCTTATCTCACGTTCTCTCATTCTGAGATTTTTCTTCATAATGTAGCTCTGCCATAGCATTACTCCGATGAAAAGTAACAGAACAAGCATCAGAGAAACGCACATATTCATATACTCTCCGGATGAAAGTATCTCTCCTTCACTCATTCTCTCAAGCGGAGGAACGATCAGCGTAAGTCCCAAAAAGCAAACAAGAATCACAACCCACTGAGAAAAGTGAATCGTGTAGCTTACCTTCTTTCTGATCAGATAATTTACCACGCCGTTATAAACAAAAATAACTAAGATCGTGCAGATCTTGGCGCTCATCGTTTTCCATGCCATTCTGTCGGACAAAAAGATATGTCCAAAACCTGCCATAACCGCGAGCATCCTGATAAGTTCCGTAATCGTGTCCATTATCAGCCATGAAAGAACAACATACAATAATCCCTTAAGTCTTGTTCCTTTTCGGAGCATAAAGGCGATCAGCAGTATACCCAAATTGGGGATAAAAAAGCAAATATCCGCATCTGCAGTCAACATGTAGCATAATCCGCTTGTCAAAGATGTAAATATAAACAGCGCAAAAACAAAACACTTTCTGCATGTCACACGTATATCAAATACATACAACAAACAAAAGTAATATTTAAGCATATCCAATCCACAATAAACTACTGCATTTACGCTCTCATTCATCTTTTCAGCTCACCCAACAGATAATCATTGTATCCTTTTCTTACTTTTTCTCTGTAACTCCTGCCTATCCTTATCGCAGAACCATCCTTAAAGCATACTGTTTCCCCGGTAATATTCTTTATATGATCAAGATTTACTATATATGACCTGTGAACCCTTAAAAAAGGTATTCCACCAAGTTTTTTTTCACATTCTTTCAAAGTGCATGTAATTATCTTTTCGTTGCTTCCGAGGTATAACACCGCATAATTTGAGTCTGACTTAACATAGACAATTTCTGACTTTTTATAAAAAACTGAACCAGTGTAATTTGGAAAATCTATAAAAGAATCATTTTTCTTAATCTCATAAGCCTGATCGAGATATCTGCATATCTTTTTTTCGTCAACAGGTTTAGGAAGAAATCCCTTTGTCTTATAACCAAAAGAATCCCAAACCGCTTCAGAATGTGCGGAAACAAAGACAATGCTATGAATATTCGGCATCTCTTCAGCCTTATGCATAACTTTAAGCCCGTCGATCCCCTCCATCTCAACGTCAAGAAAAAGCAAATCGATGTGATTGTCGTGCTCATTTATCACTTCTTCGCCCGAGTAATAAGAATGAAAATCGCAGGCGCCACCGTTATCGGCAAAATGCTTTTCGCATATTTCCATGATCCTGCGATGACATTTCGGATCGTCGTCGCATATACCAACACTTAAATTCACCATATTGCCACCCCCCAAATTTACTTGAGAAAGCTCATTGGTACAATATTATCATATCGTAAACAGCCTAACAACGTGCATATCCAAAATTATTGACCATTGGTTTTATGTCGTTCACACAAAAAATGTGTCATTTACTAACTCATTCTTTTCATTTTTTCGACAATATTATAATCTAAAATTTAGGAAAAAGTAAATTCTTTGGGGAAAGGAAAGAGGCTAGATAAGACCACAATGAAACATTTAATGGATATCTGGGATTGGATCAGTGGTCACTGATCGTCCCAAAACGCTTGAAGCGCCTGTAAGAACAATCTTACAGGCGCTTCAAGCGTTTTGTTTATTAAATATTTCCTATGCCAGACGCTCACGCGCAGAAGAATCGCAGTTAACTATCTGCTCTGCCTGCACTTCTGTAAGCATCTGCCCGACCGTCTTCCCAAATACAGGATGAACAAGCTGTTCATTTATCTCAGCAAGCGGTTTTAAAACAAATTTTCTGTTATGCATATCAGCATGCGGAATCGTCAGTCTCTCGCTGTTCATTACAAGGCTGTCGTACATGATTATATCGATATCAAGCGTTCGAGGTCCCCAATGAACATCTCTTACTCTTCCAAACATCTTTTCAACATCATGTATCTTATCCAGCAGTTCTTCCGGCGTATAAAGAGTTTTTATCTCAATAGCACCGTTGACAAAGTCGTCCTGCTCCTCATATCCGTAAGGCTTGGTCTCACACAGTTTTGACTTCTTGACAATCCTTATCAGCATATCTTTTGAAAGCTCATCCATAGCTCCATTTAAATTCTTTTCTTTATCACCCATGTTGGAGCCAACCGACAGATATGCCGTATGCCAGCCTCTTGAAATATTCACCGACACATAGCTGAGCGGAAGTCCTATAGGCGCCCATGGTTTCTTTACTTCTATATCAACTTTTTCCAAAAGCGGAAAACTTAACAGTATCTCCTCAGCAAGCTCTTCGCTTACAGTCTCTATTAAGTTATAGGTATTTCCTTTTACATAATCATATATAAGATGACAAACTTCGTTATAATCCACAGAAAATTCCATTACATCGCAGATTCCGGCTCTTCTCGTATCCAAATACAGATTCGCCGAAATAAGAAATTTCTGTCCCAGTGCGTTTTCTTCTCTCAAAAGGCCGTGATTTCCAAAAATCTCGAGATCAACAATCTTAATGCAATCCATATTTCCCCCTCCTGTTCGTATTATCCACAGATACTGTCTGCAACAACAAGTGCTCGTTTGTTCGCCAAAACGTCATGCACTCTGAATATCTTGCCTCCAAATTCTCTTCCCAATACGTTAAGTGCTATTGTCCCCTCTTTTCTCTGATCCACTTCAAGCCCTGTGATGTTTCCTATGAGAGACTTATTCGATATTCCAAGAAGTACGGGATAACCAAGCTTTTTAAGCTGACTTATAAGAGATATACACCACATATTCTCCTCAAAGTTCTTGGCAAATCCGACTCCCGGATCGAGGATAATATTCCAATCATAAATACCGTTATCTTCGGCTATTTTTATCCTCTTTTTCATATCTTCAATAATTTCTCTCTCAAAAGAAATTCTGTCCATGCTTATGATCCTGTCTGCCTTATTGTGCATTATACAGACCGGAATTTCCGCAGCTGCGACTACTTTCGCCATTTTGTGTTCTTTATCTTCGTAATAATCAAGACCCCATATGTCATTGATCATATCTGCGCCGCTTTCGATCACTGCTTCCGCAACTTCCCACTTATACGTATCAACAGAAACAGGTACATCAAATCTCTCTTTTATTGCCTTTACAACCGGATTAATTCTTGCTATCTCGTCCCAACATGAAATCTTCGTATAGCCGGGGCGTGTCGATTCACCTCCCACATCAATTATGTCTGCTCCGTCTCTTATCATCTTTTCCGCCTGAAAGAGAGCACTGTCAACATCTAAGTATTTCCCTCCGTCCGAAAAAGAGTCGGGTGTAACGTTCAAAATTCCCATGATAAGTGATCTGTCCGAATCTAGATCAAAATATTTTTTCCCTATCTTCATCTCTTCTCACCGCCCTCATTTTTAACTGATTAGTTTAAAAAAAGTTTCTCTCAAATTCTGATCGTTCTCAAAGCAGCCTCTTGTCGCGATGGTCACGGTTTTACTTCCGCCTTTCTTTATGCCGCGCATTGAGACGCACATATGCTCAGCTTCGACAAGTACCATAACGCCCTTGGTCTTAAGATTTTTTGCGATGGCATCGGCAATCTGTCCCGTCATCCGTTCCTGAATCTGAAGCCTTCTTGCAAATACCTCTACCGTCCTTGCAAGCTTACTGATGCCAACGACTTCATCTACCGGAATATAGGCGATATGTGCCTTACCAAAAAATGGAAGAAGATGATGTTCACACAATGAATAAAATTGGATATCCTTCTCCAGGATCATTTCGCTTTCCGTGACAGGGAAAGTCTTTTCAAGATGTCTTTCGGCGCTGTCATCATACCCCGAAAGTATCTCCTCATACATTCTGGCCACTCTTTCGGGAGTCTCGATAAGTCCCGGTCTTGTGGCATCTTCCCCAATACCTTCAAGCAAAAGCTTAATAGCTTTCTCAATCTTTTCCTTGTTGATCATCTCTCCACCCGCAAATATATTTTTTAAAAATATAACCACAAACAAGGCTATTACATTACGCTTTAGCGGTCAATCACAATCGAGTAAACAACAGATTTTTTTCGTGAACGGAGCATTTGTTACTTTTTTGCATACAAGAAACCCCTTACCGAATTAACCGGTAAGGGGTAAAGTTTAATTTTCCATTTTATTTTTCAGATTAAAGAATACGAGCGATCTCATACATGTATTCATTGATGTTCTTCTTCATAGCAAGAGCTTCATCGATATCATAATCGACAAACTGTCCGTTTCTGTAACCAACAACTCTGTTAGTCTTGCCGGCAGCGAGGATGTCTGCGGCATAGCAACCCATCATAGATGCATATACACGGTCCTTACATGTAGGGCTTCCGCCTCTCTGCATGTATCCGAGGATTGTTGCTCTTGTCTCAAGTCCTGTTGCAGCCTCAATACGACGGGCCATTGATGTTGAATGACCGATACCCTCAGCATTTACGATGATGTGGTGTGTCTTACCTTTCTTACGATTATCAATGATGTTGTCAATAATGCGCTGCTCATTGTAATCATATTTTTCAGGAAGAAGTATGTCATCCGCGCCGTTGGCAATCGAGCACCAGAGGGCAATATATCCCGCATGACGTCCCATAACCTCAACAACGCTGACTCTCTCGTGAGAAGATGATGTATCTCTGATCTTATCTATAGCACTCATAGCGGTATTGATAGCGGTATCAAAACCTATTGTGTAATCTGTGCATGAAATATCAAGGTCGATTGTTCCGGGAATACCTACAGTATTGATGCCCTGCTGAGAAAGCTTCTGAGCTCCACGATAAGATCCGTCACCTCCGATAACGACAATGCCGTCGATGCCATGCTTTCTGCATATTTCAGCACCCTTTGCCTGTCCCTCGGGAGTTGTAAATTCCATACAACGGGCTGTTCCAAGGATAGTTCCGCCGCGCTGAATAATATCAGACACGCTTCTTCTGTCCATATCCTCAATCTCTTCATTGAGCAGTCCCATGTAACCTTTTTTAATTCCCTTTACCTTGAGACCGTTAGCAAGTGACTTACGTACAACCGCTCTGATAGCTGCGTTCATGCCCGGTGCATCGCCGCCACTGGTAAGTACACCGATTGTTTTGATCTGCTTTGCCATAATTATTTCCTCGATTCTATAGATTAAAACCCTTAAAATCGTCAAACGCTTATATTTGACAATTTATTGACATACTCTTTTCATATATTAGAGCAATTTTTTTTAAAATGCAATGATTGACGAAGCGTTTTCAAAATTTTTTTGATTTTTATTATGGTAGGATATTTTAAATGAATTTGCCTTATATGATATAATTTTTTCATCTGAAAAACAGGGAGTATTTATATGGCTTTTTCGCATCTTCACGTCCATACGGAGTACAGTCTTTTGGACGGTTCCAATAAAATAAAAGAATATGTCAAGCGTTTGAAAGAACTTGGCATGACTTCGGGCGCAATCACCGATCACGGCGTCATGTACGGAGTCATTGACTTCTACAAGGCATGTAAGGAAGCGGGCATCAATCCGATACTCGGCTGTGAAGTGTACGTTGCTCCCGGCTCAAGATTTGACAAAGAAACAGGCAGTATGGACGAGCGCTATTACCATCTCGTTCTGCTTGCCGAGAACAATACGGGATACGCCAATCTGTCGCACATCGTAAGCCGCGGTTTTACCGAAGGTTACTACTACAAGCCGCGAGTTGATATGGAGCTCTTGGAGCAATATCACGAGGGACTTATCTGCCTCAGTGCTTGTCTTGCGGGCGAGATACCGCGCAATATTATTAAAGGCACTCCCGGTAAGGCAAAAGAGGCCGCTTTAAGGCTTGATAAAATATTCGGACACGGTAATTTTTTCTTAGAGCTTCAAGATCACGGAATTCCCGCTCAGAGAACAGTGAACAGTGCCCTACTATCTCTTTCGCAGGAGCTTGATATTCCTCTTGTCGCAACAAACGATTGCCACTACACCTACGAAGATGACGCCGAGGCACACGACCTCCTTCTTTGTATCCAGACGGGTAAAAAAGTCTCCGATGAAGACCGTATGCGCTATGAAGGCGGTCAATACTACGTAAAAAGCGAAGAGGAAATGAGAGCTCTTTTCCCATATGCGCAGCAGGCAATTGATAATACGGCGAAAATCGCTGAAAGATGCCATGTTGAGATTGAATTCGGCGTTACCAAACTGCCTCACTTCGAGGTACCTGAGGGTTACGACTCGTGGACATACCTTAATAAGCTGTGTCTTGACGGACTTAATAAGCGCTACCCCGACGATGACGGCACTCTTAAGAAAAAGCTCGACTATGAGCTTGGCGTCATCAAGCGCATGGGATATGTTGATTACTTCCTTATCGTATGGGATTATATCAACTATTGTCGTGAGAATGGTATCGCGGTCGGTCCGGGAAGAGGCTCGGCTGCGGGAAGTATCGTATCTTACTGCATGCACATCACAAATATAGATCCTATCAAGTACGATCTTCTCTTCGAGCGTTTCCTTAATCCGGAACGTGTATCCATGCCCGATATAGACGTGGATTTCGAGTACGAACGAAGGCAGGACGTAATTGATTATGTCACTGAGAAATACGGTGCCGACAAGGTTGTTCAGATCATAACCTTCGGAACGCTTGCCGCAAAGGGCGTTATAAGAGACGTTGCCAGGGTAATGGACCTTCCTTACAGCTACGGCGATCAGATTTCCAAGATGATACCTAACGAGCTCAACATGACGCTCAACAGAGCTCTTGAGATGAATCCCGAGCTTCGTACGAGTTACGAGACTGACGCGACTGTCCACAAGCTGATCGATATGTGCAAAAAGCTTGAGGGACTTCCGAGACACACTTCAATTCACGCAGCCGGCGTCGTTATATGTCAGGCTCCCGCGGAAGACCTTGTTCCTCTGTCTCGTTCGGCAGAAGGAAATATAACCACTCAGTTTACTATGACGACCATAGAAGAACTGGGCCTTCTTAAGATGGACTTTTTGGGACTGCGCACTCTTACGGTGATAAAAGATGCCGTCTCTTTTGCAAATAAATCGATCGGCGCCTCTAAAGGCGACGCGAACTATATAGATATAGACAAGATAGACTACAACGATCCCGCGGTTCTTGCTCTCATAGGAAGCGGCAAGTGCGACGGTATATTCCAGCTTGAATCAGGCGGAATGCAGGCTTTCATGAAAGAGCTCAAGCCCAAGTCACTGGAAGACATCATAGCCGGGATCTCATTGTACCGTCCCGGTCCGATGGACTTTATTCCAAAGTACATCTCAGGTAAGAACGACGCGGGTTCTATAAGCTACTTAACTCCTGAGCTTGAGCCGATTCTTAAGCCGACTTACGGCTGTATCGTCTATCAGGAGCAGGTTATGCAGATAGTTCAGCAGCTCGGCGGCTATACTCTCGGTCGTGCCGACCTTGTTCGTCGTGCCATGAGTAAAAAGAAGCAGCACGTAATGGAAGTTGAGAGAGCAAACTTTGTAAACGGAAATTCCGAGGAGAATGTTCCGGGCTGTGCTTCAAAAGGTATCTCTCCGGAAATTGCCAATGCGATCTATGATTCCATGATGGACTTTGCAAAGTATGCCTTTAACAAGTCACACGCTGCATGTTATGCGGTTGTCGCACTGCAGACGGCATGGCTTAAATGCTATTATCCCGTGGAATTTATGGCAGCTCTTATGACATCTGTCATTGATAATCCGGGCAAAGTTTCGGGATATATTATGAGCTGTCGAAACATGAATATAACGCTGCTTCCTCCCGACATCAACGAAGGTTTCGAGTGGTTTTCCGTTACCGAGATTGATGACAAGGAAAATAGCAACGCTGTTCCGGCGCCAATTACCGCCGCATCACCCGGAAAGAAAAAGGCAATCCACTACGCTCTTACCGCAATTAAGGGCGTCGGTCATCCGGCTATCGCCGCTATTGTAAAAGAGCGATCTCTGCGCGGAAAGTTTAAGGATATAAACGACTTCCTCTCCCGTATGCAGGGAAAAGATACCGACGTAAACAAAAGAGCCATCGAAAACTTTATAAAAGCAGGCGCTTTTGACTGTTTCCCCGGAACAAGAAAGCAGCTTATGACGGTCTATGCTCAGATTATGGATAGACTTCACAATGCGGGAAGAAACTCGATGGCGGGACAGATGACTCTTTTTGACATCGTAAGTGAAGACGACAAGAAGCAATACGAAATTCCCCTTCCCGATGTCGGAGAATTCCCCGGAGATCTACTTCTTGAATTTGAAAAGGATGTACTTGGTATCTATGTTTCAGGTCATCCCCTCGATGATTATATCGGAATGTGGAAAAAGAGAATCTCCAACACTACTGCGGATTTCTATCTCGACGATGAAACCGGCAAGCCTGCGGTAAAAGACAATGAAAAAGCAATCATCGGCGGTATCATAAGCGATAAGAAGATAAAGTATACAAAGAACGATCAGATCATGGCGTTTCTTACCGTTGAAGACCTTGTGGGAAGCATCGAAGTAATTGTATTTCCCAAAACCTATGAAGCTAATGCCGCAAGGCTTGATGCTGACGCCAAAGTTTTCATTGAAGGTCGTGTTTCCGTTGAGGACGACCGCGACGCCAAGCTCATCGCACAGAAAGTTACTCTTTTTGATGAGATACCAAGGACTGTGTGGCTAAGATTTGACAACAAGAATGCTTATGAAGAAAAAGATCCGGAACTTAAGCGCATCATCGCAGACTCCGACGGACGCGATGAAATCGCGATATTCCTTAAAGACACCAAGCAGATCAAGAAACTCGGGCGCTCCGCTACGGTAAAAGCGGATAAAATGATGATTGAGCGCTTGGAAGAGCTCGCAGGAAAAGACAATGTACAGGTAGTGTAAATAATTAAGGGAATGCCGATTTCAGCATTCCCTTTTTACATCTGATAATATTATTCAGCTACAATAATGGTATAACTCTTCCCTTAAATACAAAAGGAGTCAAGACAGTTATCGCAAAAAACAACTGCTGTCTTGGCCCCTTTATTAGAAAAATATTAAATTCTCTTCTTAATTACTGTACTGCTGCCTTAAGCTCATCAACCTTGTTTGTCTGCTCCCAAGGAAGATTAAGGTCGTTACGTCCGAAGTGGCCGTAAGCTGCCGTCTGCTTGTAGATAGGACGACGAAGGTCGAGCATCTTGATGATTCCTGCCGGACGAAGATCGAATACCTTACGAACTGCCTCTGTAAGCTTCTCATCTGAAACCTTACCTGTTCCGAATGTATCAACAAGGATTGATGTAGGCTGTGCTACACCGATAGCATATGAAAGCTGGATCTCTGCTCTGTCTGCAAGTCCTGCTGCAACGATGTTCTTTGCAACGTATCTTGCTGCATAAGCTGCTGAACGGTCAACCTTTGTGCAGTCTTTTCCTGAGAATGCACCGCCGCCGTGACGAGCTGCTCCGCCGTATGTGTCAACGATGATCTTACGTCCTGTAAGTCCTGCGTCACCCTGAGGTCCGCCGATTACGAAACGTCCTGTAGGATTGATGTAGATCTTTGTGTTGTCATCAACCATCTTAGGATCAACGATAGCGTCGATAACCTGCTTTCTGATGTCCTCGTGAATCTGCTCCTGTGTAACCTTCTCATCATGCTGAGTTGAGATTACGATAGCTTCGAGACGGATAGGCTTTCCGTTCTCATCATACTCTACAGAAACCTGGCTCTTACCGTCTGCCCTGAGGTAAGGAAGAGTTCCGTTCTTTCTAACTTCTGTAAGCTTCTTTGTAAGCTTGTGAGCAAGGCTTACTGCGTAAGGCATATACTCTTCTGTCTCGTTTGTAGCATATCCGAACATCATACCCTGATCGCCGGCACCGATTGCTTCGATCTGCTCATCTGTCATCTGATTCTCTCTAGCCTCAAGAGCCTTATCAACACCCATAGCGATGTCTGCTGACTGCTGATCGAGAGCTACGAATACAGCACATGTATTTCCGTCGAATCCTTTTGCTGAATCATCATAACCGATCTCTTTGATTGTCTCTCTTGCGATCTTAGCATAATCAACGTTAGCCTTTGTTGTGATCTCACCTGTGATAAGAACGAAACCTGTGCAAGTAGCTGTCTCACATGCAACACGGCTCATAGGATCCTCTGCCATGCAAGCATCAAGGATTGCATCTGAGATGTTATCGCAGATTTTATCGGGATGTCCCTCTGTTACTGACTCTGAAGTAAAAATAAATTTATCCATTCTGTTTCCTTTCCTGCGCTCATTGCGCCATCAAATAGTGTATAAATAGAATTTCGCTCGCGAAATTCTCGCGCGAGGCGCGGATGCCTTAGCATCATCTACATATCGCGCCGATGCGCATCCTCGCGGAGCGTTTTTCATGGTGAAACCATGAAAAAACCGCTTGTTTTGCGTGCACAAACAAGCGGAACTGAATAACTGTCTCAGATCCTCTTATTGCTCGTCGTCCGTTAAAACGGAAATGCACGCTCAGGTTGGCACCTTCCTGAATAAATCAAGGGGTTGCCGTGGCTTCACAGGTCCTATGTACCTCCACCACTCTGAATAAGAGAACGTCTTATAAAAATTTAAAACGAACCCATCACTATAATAGATTCGTTTATGATAATACATTATTAGTTTTATAAAAGCAATAGTCCAATTGATAATTGTTATCTAAACTTCATAAACTATTTGTCTTTTTCTCCAATTTTACACTATCATTCCCAACTCTCTCCCCAAATCCTGTTACACAGATCAATACAATATTGCCTAGAAAAAGAGCTGTCATTTAATCTTATCTCATTTTCATTTGCAAAGTCTTCCGAATACTCTGAAAGCGGATAAACAGTAACACCATGTTCTTCGCTGTGATTATGACATACGAGTGCCCTGACCGAGTTATCTTTGATGATAACTTCACCTTCGGGATTTCGCGTAAGAGTAACCTTCGCCATCCCTCCAACGCTTCTGTCCGCTACACCCGATCCTGTTGAAGACGTCCAGCTTACAAAATTCCCGATCGAATAGTATACGAGCATATCTCCGCCAACGTGGTTGTTAGTTATTTCTGCATTTTCGTCTTCTATCATTTCAATAGGTTCGATCACATGCGGATGTGCTCCTATAACAAGATCTGCACCGTTTTCTCTGAATAACTCAGTCCATTTCTTCTGATATTTATCAACACCATGATTGTATTCGGTTCCCCAATGCGGGCAAACAACCGTAAAATCAGCATTTTCTTCCGCATTCTTAAGGTCTTTTACCACCTTTTCCTCATCAAGCATATCAATGGCATGTGGCATATCTTTTGGAAAAGATATCCCATTTGTCCCATATGTGTAATTAAGAAATGCAATTTTAATTCCATTTTTTTCGATTATATCTATATCTTCGTAATCTCTTTCCGTTCTATTTATTCCAAGAACACTTATCTGCGGATAGCGTTGTTTCCAAAATTCATAACAATTTACAACTCCGCTTTTACCTTTATCAAGCGCATGATTTGTTGCGTGACAAACCACATCAAAACCTGTTTCCGCAAGTGCATCGCCCACTTCATATGGCGCATTAAATTCAGGATAACCGGATATCCCAAGTTCTTGTCCACCGATAATGACTTCCTGATTAACTATGGCAATATCTGCCTTTTCTATCTCAGGCTTCATATTCTCGAATATAAATTTATAATTGTAATTACCGTCTGAATCTTTCGCGACTTGCTCAATCCGATCATGAAGAAGAATGTCACCCGCCATTACCAAAGTGACATCTGAAGAACTCTGTGGCTTTTCTGCTTCCAAAGCATACTGTGAAGGTGTAACATACCCACCGAATACCTCCGTTGTCGGCGCCGAATCTACTTCGGGAATATCCGCCCCGGATGCCTCCGACATTCCTTCATCCTCTCGAAAGCCGCATCCACCTATGTACAATATGCATATTATCGAAATAATAAAAGATGTCTGTCTTTTCATACTTATATACCGATAAAAGCAATCACTATTCTACAAACACCATAAAACGACAATTTGTCATAATCCCCAGATTAAAGAAATGAGGGTACTTCTTTCAATTAAGATAAAGGGATGATGCATAATCTCCCCATCCATATCGCCAGATTCATGTTCTGACTTTTGGAAAAAAGCATAAGTGCAACATCCCTTTTTATTTATATATCAGATTATCTTATCAAATGTCTCAGCAAGTGCAGGATAGATAGTCTTGAACTGCTGATATCTTGCTTCGTACTTTGCAACAAGCTCAGGATCGGGCTTCTCAGTCTTATCTACCTTAACGATAGCTGCTGCAGCCTCTTCTACACTCTTGTATGCTCCGCATGCAACCATTGCAAGCATAGCACCGCCCATTCCGGGGCCTTCCTCGCATGAAGGAACATCAACTTCTACATTGAGGATGTTCGCGATCATTCTTCTCCAAAGAGGGCTCTTTGCTCCACCACCGCAGATCATTGTTCTCTTGGGAGCTACACCGATGCTCTTAGCAACTTCGTACATATCTCTTGTAGCAAATGCAACGCCTTCAAGAACTGCCTGTGTCATATCTTCTCTTGTTGTATCCATTGTGATACCTGTGAAAGTAGCACGAGCGTTAGGATTGTTCCAAGGAGATCTCTCACCCATAAGATAAGGAAGGAAGAATACATGGTTCTCACCAAGCTTATCAATTCCCTTCTGCTCATCAGCGTAGTCCTTAGTCTTAAGGATTTCATCCATCCACCACTTGTTGCAGCTTGCTGCACTGAGCATACATCCCATAAGATGGAAATGTCCGTCAGCGTGATCAAATGAATGAAGAGCGTTATTGCTGTCTACAGCAAAGCTGTCTGAAGACATAAAGATTGTTCCGCTTGTTCCAAGTGAAATGTTGCACTTGTTGTTTCCTACTGTTCCTGTTCCAACAGCTGCTGCCGCATTGTCGCCGGCACCTGCAGCGATAACAACACCGTCTCTGAGACCGAGTTCTGCAGCAAGGTCATGCTTTAACTCGCCAACTTTCTCAAAACTGTCAAAGAGCTTGGGAAGCATATCTTCTGTGATTCCGCAGATATCACACATCTCTTTTGACCATTTACGATTCTTAACATCCAAAAGAAGCATTCCTGAAGCATCAGAATAGTCTGTGCAGAATGTTCCTGATAACTTATATGCAAGATAGTCCTTTGGAAGCATGATTTTCTTGATCTTCTTGAAGTTCTCAGGCTCATTCTCTTTTACCCAAAGAATCTTGGGAGCTGTAAATCCTGCAAATGCGATGTTTGCAGTGTATTTTGAAAGAGTTTCTTTTCCAATCTCATTATTGAGATAATCAACCTGTTTCTGAGTTCTTCCGTCATTCCAAAGAATTGCGGGACGGATAACTTCATCGTTCTCATCAAGGATTACAAGTCCGTGCATCTGTCCGCCAAAGCTGATACCTGCAACCTCTGACTTATCAACATCCTTAAGAAGATCCTTAAGTCCTGCAATAGCCTCATTGTACCAGTCAGCAGGATTCTGCTCTGACCAACCGGGCTGAGGGAAGTAAAGTTTATACTCCCTTGATGTTGTTCCGTGAATCTTACCTGTCTCATCCATAAGCACGAGCTTAACCGATGACGTTCCCAAATCTACTCCAATATAAAGCATATGTAACCTCCTATTAAATATATAGCGTTCCGAATATGGTACCAACTGACTTACGATCATTTATCCATCACATCTTGCAACCGATGTGATGTCTCGCCGGCTTTCGATCAATACCGCCGCCGGATCAAACCACGTCAAAGCACTCCATTTGCGGACGCTGACATATTATTTACACTATATGATGCCTTTGAAAAAAAGATTTTTCTTTTACGGCATTATACAAATCAATTATACCCGTTTCCCCCTTACTAATCACGCCATTTTTTGCTGATATCTAATTAAATATTGTTATGCCGAATAATAACCTCTGTTTGCTGATATTTCACTTATAATTTCTAAAGCAATTCTTTTTCCATACTCGAATTTGATAACGGTATTTTCCCCTATTTACAAAACATCCATCTGACACACTTTTCAATTTCTCGTATGTTAAGCGGACATCCGCTTGATTCATAAGTTATAAAAAGATTCTTCCCGGCAAATATCCCGCTTTTCCTGTACTCTTCTATTTTCTGAAGATTATGCATTCTATATTCTTTGTCATCGATAAGCCCCATATGTTCATGATAAATTTCCTGTCTGCTTGCCACATCAAGAACAGTAAAATCAGGATAAGTTATCCTTCCGTTTTTAAGCCGAAGCTCCGCTTCATATCGATAAGGAATCCCCAGCTCATAATACATGTTTGCCAGCATGACTTCAGATTTTGATCTGACCATATCCCCCTTCTTGGTAGAATAGACCTTTTCCTCAGATTTAAAGTTATTATTCTTATATTCCTCTTTTTCCCATTTAGCGGCATATTCATAATTACTCATTAGCATAGGCACAACCAGCTCTTTCTTATCTGCGCTCATCCCGGAATAAACCATGTCGGATTGATATAAGATATCTTTTTTGCTTGATTCCATGACCACAACCTTTCCCAATGCCTTTATTATTCTTTTTATTTCTTCCTTTTCTTCTTTCGCACATTTTATCTGCTTATCAATATATTCTCTCTGAGCAAGATTTCTTATAAGTTCTTTATCACTCTTCCTCAAATATTTTCCACAGGTGTCATTCTTCTCGGTTATCCGATAATACTCAACCACGCCTCTGTTGTGATTTATCCTAAGCCTTCCTTGCGGTAGCTCCTTCTCAACCTTTTTTCCATTGCATATGACTCTTTCGAGCTCTTTTTGCCTTTTCTCCAATGTGTACATTATATCTTGAATCTGTAACATAATTCTCCTCACCTTCCGGAGCCCAGGTTCGCTCCTATCAATTCATCTGAAATATAGTATTTTTTTGGCGCTAAAGTATTCTGCAAACCTTGCCTTTTTCACCTGCAAAAATAGTCATACAGATAAGGCGCCAACATCATTAGTGATTTATCTGTGTTTTTAGCGCTTTTTTAGGGCATTTTCAGCCAAAATCCCAGATAAAAGAACAATATATGCTTGTTCTATCTGTGTTTTTTCTAAAATTCATCGCAAATTCACAGATAATTGCACCCGCTTTTATAATTTCTATCTGTGAATCCTCCTGTTTTCTCTCGTAGAATGAAATTTAAAACTCGTAAATTTAAGCCTCGAAATCTTACACTATCTATGAAATATCCCAAAATCCCATTTTTAAAACATCAAAAGAAATCATGCCGGAGCCGGCAAGATGTACACTTGAAATTGAATCAATCAACTCAAGTTGCAACAAGAAAAGCAAGTAACACAACCTTATTCTGCCGTGTCTGCTCTATAACACGTTTGAAAAACGTCTGAAAAGCATTATATTTCCAACAGGACTCATTGGCAAGTTCAAAATTATAAAAATGTCAGCAAAAAGTCATTTCTTGCCATAAAAACTCCCGACCGGGCAAATCCGGTCGGGAACCATCTAATCAGCACACATGTCTCAAACAAAACGGTGCTTACGTATTTTTTCAATCATTTGCGTTGCCTTTAAAAATGACAATGCCCTTCTTCTTGAATTTCTTTACAGGTGCTGCGCCATCTGCAGATGACGATACCGTAGCGCTAGAAGTAGCCGTCTTAGAACCCTCCGTTTTCGTAACAGTCGCCTTCTTAGCACCCTCCGCCTTCGCAACAGTCGCCTTCTTAGTAACTGTCCTCTTAACGGGAGAAGCGGCTTTTGCTGCCTTCTTGGTTGCTTTAGCTTCTTCATCCTTTGCTTTTGCCTGAGCTGCCTTGGCGGCATTCTGCGCACCGCGCGCTGCTCTTTGAGCTTCAGCCTCAGCCGCAACCTGCGCAGCGTCTCTGATCTTCATTGAAAGAGAGATTCTCTTCTTATCAACTTCGACATCAAGAACCTGAACATCCACGATATCTCCTACGCTCACAGCTTCAAGCGGATGCTTGATAAATCTGTCGGTGATATGTGAAATATGAACAAGTCCGTCCTGATGAACTCCGATATCTACGAAACATCCAAAGTCAATTACATTACGGACAGTTCCCTTAAGCACCATGCCGGGCTTTAAGTCCTTCATATCAAGAACATCACTTCTAAGTATCGGTGCAGGCATGTTTTCACGAGGATCTCTTGAAGGCTTTTCAAGCTCGCTCAAGATATCGGTAAGAGTGATCTCTCCTACGCCAAGTTCCTCTGCAAGCTTTTTCTTGTCACTTTCAGAAATCTTGTGAGAAAGAGAACCTGAGAAATTGCCCTGCGCGCCTGTATCAGAGCCGGCTCCATTCACACCGTTGCCATCTCCGAAAGCCCCGGCGCCTTTGCCACCATTCTTTCCTGCTTCGCTTCCGACATTTGCAGAACCGCCTTTGGCTCCTGAGTTTTTACTCTTAGGATCATCTTCCACAACAGCCAGGTTGCTTCCCGCAAGTGCTGCTGCAAGAGCAGCACCCATAGCTGTATTGGTGTTCTTGATAACAACCTGCTTGGGCTTTTTCTTGGGTGCGGGTTTATTCTCGGGACGTGCTGCGGGCTTTTCAAGAACAGCTTTTGCTGCGTTCTTCTGAGCCGCACGAACATCATCAAATGTTATTCCAAGCTTATCCATAAGCTTGAGTGTTGCATCATATGACTCGGGATGCACACTTGTAGCATCAAGAGGATTCTCTCCGTCGGCAATCCTTAAGAATCCCGCGCACTGCTCATATGCCTTTGGTCCGAGCTTCGGAACTTTGAGAAGTTCTGCTCTGCTCTTAAACTTACCGTTTTCTTCCCTGTAATCAACGATATTCTTGGCAATAGCCTTGGAAATACCCGAAATATACTGAAGTAGCGGCGCAGATGCGGTATTGAGATCAACACCTACTTTATTAACACAGTCCTCGACAACACCTTCAAGTGTCTCTCCGAGTTTCTTCTGATTCATATCATGCTGATACTGACCGACACCGATTGACTTGGGATCGATCTTAACCAATTCTGCAAGTGGATCTTGAAGTCGTCTTGCTATGGATGCCGCGCTTCTCTGACCAACATCGAATTGTGGGAACTCCTCGGTTGCAAGTTTACTTGCAGAATAAACAGAGGCACCCGCCTCATTTACGATCACATACTGAACCGGTCTATCAAGTTCTTTTATAAGCTCAACGATGACCTGTTCCGACTCTCTTGAAGCCGTACCGTTTCCTACAGAAATAAGGTCAACATTGTATTTATCGATAAGTTTCTTGAGGTCAGCCTTGGCTTCCTCAACTTTATTCTGAGGCGCTGTGGGATAAATAACCTTTGTATCAAGTACTTTTCCGGTAGCATCAACTATCGCAAGCTTACATCCCGTCCTGAATGCGGGGTCCCAACCAAGTACGGTCTTTCCGACAATAGGAGGTGCCATAAGTAGCTGAGTCAGGTTCTTTCCAAATACGGTGATCGCGCCATCTTCAGCATTTTCTGTAAGCTCGTTTCTTATATCTCTTTCAATAGCAGGTGCTATCAATCTCTCATATGCATCCCTTGTAATCTCTTCGATGACCGGAGTAGTCACAGGGTTATCTTTTGTAATTATCTTAGTATTAAGATATCTTAATATATCCTCTTCGGGAGCCTGTATCTTAACCACAAGGAACTTCTCGGCCTCACCTCTGTTAAGCGCAAGAACTCTGTGTCCGAGAACTTTTTTCACAGGTTCATCGTAGTTATAATACATCTCATAAACGCTCTGAGCCTTCTCATCCTTAGCTCTTCCAACAAGGATACCGTTCTCCATTGTTGCTTCTCTTATATACTTACGATAGTCGGCATTGTCGGAAATATCTTCGGCAATAATATCCATTGCTCCGCTAATGGCCTCATTCTCGTCATTTACACCTTTTTCGGCGTCAACGAAAGCTTTTGCGGCATCTTCCAGCGAACCTGTGATCTCCTGCGCGAGAATGATCTCGGATAATCCTTCAAGTCCTTTCTCTCTGGCAATACTCGCCCTTGTCTTTCTCTTGGGACGATAAGGAAGATAAAGATCCTCGATTGCAACCATAGTTTCAGCCGCAACGATCTTAGCCTTAAGCTCATCCGTCATCTTGCCCTGCTCTTCGATTGAA
The DNA here is from genome assembly GCF_900101605.1 of Butyrivibrio hungatei. Taxonomy (GTDB): domain Bacteria; phylum Bacillota; class Clostridia; order Lachnospirales; family Lachnospiraceae; genus Butyrivibrio; species Butyrivibrio hungatei_B. The sequence goes on along the minus strand of NZ_FMUR01000010.1, from coordinate 93,534 downwards.
GCAAGAACCTGCTCTCTTCTCTCCTCAAGACCTCTTAAATACTTAAGTCTCTCATCAAGATTACGAAGCTGCTCGTCGTTTAATGAGCCCGTTACTTCCTTTCTGTAACGTGAGATAAAGGGAATGGTGTTACCTTCATCAATAAGCTTAATAGCGGCCTCCACCTGCCACTTTTCTACTTTAAGCTCCTCTTTAATCTTTAATACTATATCCATACCTACCTCGCAGTATATATATGCTTTGCGTGCAATAATTATGATAAAAAGAATAATTTTTGATTATATTTTCATAAACCGCACACTTCTGTATTATACCAAGCCTTGCGGCCGTATTTCAAGAGTCCGTGAAATGTCGAAGCATTGTAAAATACGGGGTTTTATACTAAAATTTAAGTAATTAACCACAAAAACACAAGGAGTAACTATTTTATATATGCCCGAAAACAACGACGAAAATTACTATTACAACAACTATAACTACAACAAAGCGCATAACGAGCTGGACAGCCACGTAGCACTTGCTACTTTCGCCAGAATCCTAGGGATGTTTTCAATCCCGCTTTGTCTTATCTTTTATACAGGTATTATTCTCGGAGGCGTAGCGATTGTTCTGGCTATTTTGTCCAAAGGAATTGCAAAGACATTTCTTCCGCAGGCCAAAAAAGCTATCATACTCGGAAGTGTCGGTGTAGTTCTCGGATATTTCATGATGATCACCAGTATTCACACGGTACTTAACGATCCCGAGCAGCGCCAGCAGCTCAACATAATGTCCGAGCAGATGTACGGAACCAGTTTCGACGAGATGTTAAATGATATAAAATTGAGGTAATTTGAAGTTATGAGTATTATCGGTGCGATCGGCAGCGGATATTCACCAAACAGATCAGCCGCCGTCGGCACAAGTGCTGTAGCCGGAACCAAACCAATATTAAATCCCAATGCCTCCACCGCGAAGGCTCCGGGAAGGGTATCATCTCCCGCAGAGTGCAAAACCTGCAAGAACCGCAAGTATCAGGACGGTTCGGACGAGATGGTTTCCTTTAAGAGCGCTCAGCACATCAGTCCGCAGTCCGCTCCTGCGAGAGTACGCGGTCACGAGGCTGAACACGTAAGCAATGCCTACAAGGACGCCGCAATGAATAACGGCAAAGTTCTTCAAGCCTCGGTTTCACTAAAGACCGCAGTTTGTCCCGAATGTGGCAGAACCTACGTCTGTGGCGGCGAAACGACCACCAAGATAAAGTACGAAAACGAAAGTAACCCTTATGAAAAAGAAAGAAAAGCAATGCACCGTCAGGGACTTGTCGGCGCAAATATAGACCTTATGGGTTAAGTTGGGAGCAATTTTTAATGACTAATCTTAAGACAGCGGCAGAATTAAAGGCAATCGCCAAAGAAAGATCACTTGATAAATACGGAATTTTAATACTTGCCAATATTATAATTTTCGTTCTTCAGATGGCTATCTCGAGCATTGTGACAATTTCAGACTCGGGTAGCCTTGTTATATTTACAATAAATGAAATAATCATCCTTATAGTTCAGATATTATTGGGAATTTTGGTCTCGGGAAAAGCTTATCTGTACATGAACCTGATCTATTCACAGACAGTTTCAACAAGCGACATTTTCTTCGGACTAAAACAGCACCCGAACAAAGCGGTCATGATTCAGTCACTCTTTGTACTGGCGGACTTTCTCGCAAGTCTCCCCGCTTCAATCATTTTGTTTATACTGACACCCGATTCACCTTTTTCCCTTCGAATCGCGCTCTTTGTCGCCGTAGCGATCGGAATTGTCGTGAATATCTACGTGTCACTTACATATTCGCAGGCTTTTTATTTATTACATGATTATCCTGACAGATCGGCAAAAGAGCTCCTTGCATACAGCAAATCTCTCATGCAGGGTAACAGGTTAAAGCTCTTTTATCTTCATATAAGCTTCATTCCGCTTATCATATTTGGATGCTTGACCTTTTTCATTCCGCTTTTGTGGATTTCTGTCTACAGATATGCAACACTGACAGCGTTCTATCAAAATCTCATCGCTGCCGGAAATACAGGAAAGGTTGAAAATGGACTTAATTGATGCAATAAAAGCAATCGACAAACCTCACGAGGACGATGTGCTTAACAGATTATACACGGTATGGGGCGAGAACCTTGACAAAGACAACGTTCTTCCGGAATATCCCAGACCACGCTTTGTAAGAGACGAATTTATAAATTTAAACGGTACATGGGAATACAAGATTGTTCAGGATATATCTGCAAACGTTCTCCCCGCAGACATGAACGGCGAGATCCTCGTACCTTTTTCCCCCGAAAGCTTTTTATCGGGTGTTGAAAAAAGACTTCTTCCCGATCAGATTCTCTGGTATAAAAAGGTACTTCCACCACTTAAAAGGAAACATGCAAACTCAAGATTTCTTCTGCATTTCGGCGCTGTCGATCAGTTTGCCGAGATATATGTGAACTCTTCTTTTGTAGGCTCGCACGTCGGCGGATACCTTCCTTTTACACTGGACATAACGGATCATCTCAAGTTTACAGACAATGAAAGTACCGCTCTTAACACTCTTATTCATGTTAAAGTCAGGGATACCAGCGACAGCTCTTACCACAGCAGAGGTAAGCAGACGCTCAGACGAGGCGGAATGTATTACACAGCCCAGAGCGGAATCTGGCAGACCGTCTGGATTGAAGAGGTCCCCGAGACATATATAAGAGAACTTATCGTCACACCCTCACAGGATCTTAAAAGCTTGACCGTCGAGGTTTCTACAAACAAGCCTTGCGACATCAATGTCAGTATTCCGGGATGTGAAACAAAAGAGCCTCAAAAATCCGTAAAACATTTTAACTCCGAGCGCGAAAATCTCTTTTCGTCAGACACATATCCTTCCAACGAAGCCGGCGCAAAAGAATTTGCTCCTTCGGGATATAAATTTTCTTTTACTATAGAAGATGCACATCTGTGGAGCCCCGAAGATCCTTATCTGTATCCGCTTCTCATTGAAGCAGGCGATGACAAGGTTGAGTCCTACTTTGCCATGAGATCTTTCACCATCGAAGAAGATGATGCGGGAACAAAGCGTTTCTATCTTAACCGCAAACCCTACTTCCTCATGGGGGTTCTGGATCAGGGTTATTGGCCGGACGGACTCTACACCGCTCCTTCTGACGAGGCGCTTATATTCGATATAACTGAAATGAAAAGACTTCATTTCAATATGATGAGAAAACACGTAAAGATCGAGGCTGCGCGCTGGTACTACCACTGTGACAGACTCGGAATGATAGTATGGCAGGACATGGTGAGCGGCGGTTCATCCTACGCAAAGCCCATGGTCTCCTATCTCCCGACTCTTTTCCCAAAAGTATTCGGAAGAATGTCGGACGGCCCCGCGTATTACAAGACCTTCTCAAGGCACTCGGCAGAAGGCCGCAGAGAGTGGCTTAACGAGATGCAGAACACGATAAGATACCTCTACAGCGTACCTTCAATAGCAACATGGGTTCTGTTCAACGAAGGCTGGGGACAGTTTAACGCCGCAGGTGCTACCGTTATGGCAAAAGAGCTCGATAAGACGAGGCCTATCGATCAGGCCAGCGGCTGGTTTGATGAAGGAAGCGGTGACTTTAGAAGTGTTCACAACTACTTCAGACCGCTTGCAGTGGAAAAAGATCCAAAGAACAGAGCTTTTGTAATCTCCGAGTACGGCGGATTCACCTGCCACATAGACGGGCATTCAAGTGTCGACAGGGTATTTGGCTACAAGAAATATGACAACCTTGAAGCACTCGGCGTTGCGTATTACAACGTAATAAACGCAAACATTATACCGCTCATCTCAAAAGGACTGTCGGGTGCGGTATATACACAGGTCAGCGACGTTGAAGAAGAAGTAAACGGACTTATGACCTATGACAGAAAGATAACCAAAGTAAACCCCGATCTCGATCCCAACGTATATGCAAGGCTGCACCGTGATTGACGGTGTTTCACTTCCAAAAAAGGCGCAGTTATTGTAAAATAAATTATTATCTTATTAAGCACAGATATGTGCAGAAATGAGGCCAACATGAAAAACAACATAGCAGTAGTTTCTCTCGGACACGAAGCGCTCGGAGTGACTACACACGAACAAAAAAATGCAATGAAGCATACGGCAACGGTACTCGCCGACCTTATAGAAGCAGGCTATCAGCTTGTTATAACTCACAGTAACGGACCTCAGGTCAGCATGATCCACAAAGCAATGACTGAGCTTCACAGAATGTATATCGACTACACCTCCGCTCCTATGTGCGTATGTAATGCAATGAGCCAGGGCTACATAGCCTATGACATTCAGAGTTCTCTTAAAACGGAGCTCTCAAGCAGAGGACTTTCCAAACCTGTAGCTTCAATCCTTACACAGGTTACGGTAGACCCCTATGACGAAGCTTTCTACTCACCGACTAAGGCAATCGGACGCTATATGTCCAAAGAAGATGCCGACATGGAGGTCAAGAAGGGAAACTTTGTAGAGGAAGATCCGGAAAAAGGCTACAGAAGAATTGTTGCCGCTCCTACCCCCATCAAGATTGTTGAGCTTGATTCCATCAAGACTCTTTTAGATGCGGGACAGGAAGTTATCGCATGCGGCGGCGGCGGAATCCCGGTAATCGAGCAGGGGCACGTACTTAAAGGCGCTTCAGCGGTAATCGAAAAAGATGCCATCGCAGGACTACTCGCTTCAGAACTTAGTTCTGACAGACTTATCATTCTCACATCGGTTCCTAATGTATATAAGAATTTCGGCAAGGATGATCAGGAACCCATCCTTAAAATGAACGTTAAAGAAGCAAAAGAGTACATCGAAGCAGGCGAATTCGGTGAAGTTAATATGCTTCCCAAGATCAAGGCTGCAATGAAATTTCTTGAATCAAACCATAACGGTTCGGTTCTTATCACTTCTATTTCATCTGCATCCGATGCACTCAAAGGAAAAGCCGGAACATTCATTACTTTTGAATGATCGGATTTCCTTAATGGAGAAAATATGGTAGATAACAGAGACGATAACTTCGATTTCAGAGAAGTTAAAGATGAAGAATTAAACAATAACGATACTAAAGACACAAACGATAGTCTTTCAGGCGCGTCGGACAATTCGGAGACTGAAAAAAAAGAAACCGATAACAACAACGACAAACCTGAATTTGAAGACGTTTGTTTCGTGTGCAGAAGACCTGAAAGTAAGGCGGGCAAGATGTTCCACCTTCCCAACAACATCTGCATCTGTGAAGACTGTATGCACAAGACAATGGAAACGGTCACACAGTTTGATTATCAAAATCTTCTGAACAACCCCAATCTTATGAATGAACTCAATAAGAATATGGGAACATTTCCGAATGTGAGCTTTTTCAACTTAGGTGATATACCCGGTGATTTCAACATGGGCGGTATCCCTAACTCACAGAGGATCAAGAAAAAAAGCGAAGCAAAATCAAAGCCCGTTATAGACATAAGGAATATTCCCGCTCCTCACAAGATCAAGGCCAAACTTGATGAATTTGTGATTGGACAGGACAAGGCCAAAAAAGTCATGTCTGTTGCGGTTTACAACCACTATAAGAGGGTTGCCACAGACACCATGGATGAGATTGAGATTGAAAAATCAAATATTCTTCTCCTTGGTCCCACAGGTAGCGGTAAGACTTATCTTGTTAAGACTCTTGCCAAACTCCTCGATGTTCCGCTTGCCATCGCAGATGCAACATCACTTACAGAGGCCGGCTACATCGGAGATGATATCGAAAGCGTTGTAAGCAAGCTCCTTGCAGCTTCAGGCAACGATGTTGAAAAGACAGAACACGGCATTATCTTTATCGATGAAATAGATAAGATTGCCAAAAAGAAAAATACAACAGCAAGAGATGTAAGCGGCGAGTCCGTTCAGCAGGGAATGTTAAAGCTACTTGAAGGCTCAAATGTCGAAGTCCCTGTAGGTGCGGGAAGCAAAAATGCCATGGTACCTCTTGCCACAGTTAATACAAGAAATATCCTGTTTATATGCGGCGGTGCTTTCCCCGATCTTGAGGATATCATAACGCAAAGGCTTAATAAACAGACATCAATCGGTTTTGATGCCGATCTTAAGGATAAATATGCAGACGATCCCAACATTCTCTCAAATGTAACTGTTGAGGATCTTAAGAAGTTCGGTATGATACCCGAATTTCTGGGAAGACTTCCCATCATCTGCACATTGCAGGCTCTTACAAAAGAAATGCTTATCAAGATTCTCAAAGAGCCCAAGAATGCCATCCTTAAGCAGTATCAGAAGCTCCTTGCTCTGGACGAGGTCGATCTTAGATTTGACGACAGTGCTCTCGAGGCAATTGCCGAGAAAGCCTTGGAAAAAGAAACAGGTGCACGTGCCCTCAGAGCCATCATCGAAGATTTCATGCTTGATATCATGTATGAGATTCCTAAGGATGACAACATCGGTCGTGTGACCATCACAAGAGAATACATTGAAGGAAAATCCTCACCTCTCATCGAGATACGAGGTGAAGGAATACATCCGCAGATTCCTGTATTTAACAAGGAACAGGCAACTCTAGTATAAAAATTTTAAGGCAGTTCAAAATGAATTTCCATTTTGAACTGCCTTTTTGATTGATTAAATACATTTTCGATTATCTTAATATCAGCCGCCTGTGCCTTCCTTCTCATCATCTGAAGCACTGTCGGATTCGGCATGCGAATCATCATCTTCCGATGAACCTATATTCTTATTTGACAGCTGCACCTTAACATCTATCGTATCGTACTGATTTCCGTTCGGTCTGAGTATTGTTATATTGACCGAAGTTCCAACAGCATAATATCTAAGCTTTGAATGAAGCTCTTCCATGGATCCGATCTCGGTTCCGTCAAACTTTACGATGACATCACCTTTTTCAATGCCGGCCTTTTCTGCTCCGCCTCCGGAAATAGTCTCATAAACATATACTCCCTGAGGAATTCCGTACTTCATTGTATCTTCGGCCGAAACACTTATTCCTTGGATTCCAATAACTCCCTGCTCCTCTTCTTTTACTTTCTTCTTGGTCTCCTGGTTCATAAGCTCTTCAATCTTAGGTTTTGCAAGTGAGATAGGAATCGCATATCCCATACCTTCGACTGCCGCTTCACCAATCTTGATAGAGTTAATACCGATTACTTCACCTTTGATATTAAGAAGCGCACCGCCCGAGTTACCGGGGTTAATAGCCGCATCAGTCTGAATATATACCTTGGATGAGCCCTCGCCCATATCAAACTTTCTGTTGATTGCTGAGATAACACCTGTTGATACGGACTGTCCGTATCCGAGAGCATTACCGATCGCGATAGCAGGCTCACCAAGTGTAAGCGCGTTACTGTCACCAAGTGTTGCAACTTTAATCTTTGAAGCTGTATCGGCAGGAATATCCTTAAGAGATACAGCGATTACAGCAAGATCCATCTCGGGGTCGGGACCCTTTAAATCTGCCTGGACAGCTTTTTTAGCCGCCTCTTCATCGGACGATCCATCGGAAAAGATAACTTCGATTGAATCAGCTCCGTCTACTACGTGGAAGTTTGTTGCAATCAAAAGCTCTGAATCATTCTTGCCGACAATAATTCCGCTTCCAGATGCGTAAAGTCCCTCAGATTCCTGACCGTATCCAAAAAAGCTTGATGACTTGATACGGTTGTTATGAATAATAACCATCGAGGGCATAACTTCCTGAACAACTCCGGTCACATCAGTTACAGTAGCTTTTCCGATGTTTGATACCGTCGTAGTAGCTATATTGTCTGATTTTGCACCGGTATCCTCTTCCGCTTTATCAGTATTGAAAGAGAATAACGGCTTGTCCTTACCGTATGTGCGGTATAAATATCCGCCTGCGCCTATACCGCCGAAAATCGCAAGCACCACAATAATTGAAACTAAAATCTGCAGACCTCTCTTCTTAGCAGGTCTTTCCATATTACTCATAGCATTCCCCATTACATTTCCCGCATTGGAATACTGATAGGCTCCGTAATTATTTCCTCCGCTACCATATCCATATGCGCCATTTCCAGTCAAATCTCCGTTATATGTCTTATCATCGGAATAATTATAGTTAGTGTAGTTATAACTGTTGTATGAGTTAGACGAATTTACACCATTTTTCTCCCGGTTTACATCATCATACATAGTATCTACCTTCTTCCTTTTTCTATTTGTTAAAATAAGTATAGTTTCATTATGTGTCGAAATTGTGTTTATTTTATTATAAAAAAATAACGTAAATTTTTAATAGTCTTCTTCGATAACTTGTATCTCCATATAATCAAAATCGATCTGCTCCACAAACGCATCCTTGTTGAATCTGCACTTCGCGTGAAGCTGAAAATCTTTTACTATATTATCAAGCCAAATAGGTTTGGAAAGATCTAACTCATAGCACGCCTTCTCAATGGCGTTCATAACTTTATGTGTTCTTGTGTCATTTGATTCGTCGCAAACGACCATATCTTTTACAAGGTGGTTGTCATCCACCAATCTTACCCATAATCTAAACATTTTATCTCCTGCTGATGCGATATTAAAAACCGGTCGCATGTTCACAATAGAGCATACGACCGACATATTTTTACATCTTAATTATTCATCATATCCGTTAGGATTCTGACTCTGCCACTTCCATGAATCTGCGCACATCTCTTTTATTCCGTACTGCGCATGCCATCCAAGCTCTTTTGCCGCTTTATCCGCATTAGAGTAACACGTAGCAATATCACCTGCGCGTCTGGGCTTGATCTCATAAGGGATCTTAACTCCCGTTGCTTCCTCAAAGTTCTTGACTATATCAAGAACGCTGTATCCAACACCTGTGCCAAGATTATAGATATTAAGTCCGCTTCCGGGCTCAAATTTCTTAAGCGCCTTAACATGTCCGAGTGCAAGATCCACAACGTGGATGTAATCGCGCACACCGGTTCCGTCATGTGTGTCATAATCGTTACCGAATACATTGAGCTGAGGGAGCTTTCCTACAGCAACCTGTGTGATATAAGGCATAAGGTTGTTAGGGATTCCATTCGGATTCTCTCCCATTGTTCCGCTCTTATGTGCTCCGATAGGATTGAAGTAACGAAGAAGAACAACGTTCCACTCGTTATCAGCCTTATAAATATCGGAAAGTACCTGCTCAAGCATTGATTTTGTCCATCCGTAAGGATTTGTGCATGTTCCCTTAGGACATTCTTCTGTGATCGGAACAAAAGCGGGATCTCCGTATACGGTTGCAGATGAAGAGAAAATAATGTTCTTGCAGTTATGTTTTCTCATAACATCAACAAGGGTGAGTGTTCCCGAGATATTGTTCTCATAGTATTCCCAAGGTTTTTCAACGGATTCTCCGACCGCCTTAAGTCCTGCAAAATGGATGACTCCATCAATTTTTTCTTTTGAAAAAATCTCTTCCAGACCTTCACGATCTCTGATGTCTGTCTCATAGAAAGGTACTTTTTTGCCTGTGATCGCTTCAATTCTTCCGATTACTTTTTTGCTCGCATTGGCAAGGTTATCCATTACAACAACGTCATATCCGGCATTTTGAAGTTCAACAACAGTATGTGAGCCGATATAACCTGCTCCTCCTGTTACCAATATAGTCATATTATTACCTTCTTTCAGCAAATATTTTTCTGTCTGTTATCAAAGCTCGATTCCGTTCTTCTTGCAAAGTTCTCTTGCAGATTCAACCGAATCAACACCTGTCTTATTTTTGATAGGTGCAAACTCATGCTCTCTTACAACCTCATAAGGAAGACATGTATCAAGCATGTGGATCATATCGAGAACGAGCTGCTCAAACTTGCATCCGTTCGGAGTCTCGGGCTTAACGAGATTGGCATTCTCGTCTATGTAAGGAATCTTTTTCTCAACAACATGAAGAGGAAGTTCCTTCTGAGCAATTTCATAAAGAGCTTTCTCATTGAACATATAGTTGAGAATAACTCCGTAGTTATAAGCGGGATCGCCGTTTTCGTCCTTGGCATCCATCATCTCCTGTGAGAGCTCATAGTACTCTACGATTGAAGGCTTGCCGTCTTCAAGACACATAACGCCTACCTTCTCATCGGGTGCGTTCTTTCTAACAACTTTGGCTCCGCAAGAAACCTTAGCTGCAACTGTAGCGCCAACGAAACAAGGATCTGCGATTCTCTGAAGGACATTATCAACAGCAAAAATGTCTATCCATTCGATGCCCTCTTTTACGATGACATCACGAAGACCCGCTTTAAGAAGTGATGAATACCAGCCTGCGTTACCATTGGGAGAAGTTGAAATTCTTGACTTGCTCTCCATGTATACCTTTCCGTCATAATCGGATGCCGGTGCCATCTCCTGCTTAAAGAATGTGATCTTATCTTCAGGATAACCGAAGAAGTTTTTCTCCTTAAGGAAATTAACAGTAGCATCATTGTTCTTTTCACTTGTCATGATAAAAAGACGGATGTATGTGCCATCTGCCTGCTTAACTGTATCAAGTAGATTCTCGATTATTCTCTGAAAGATATAAACAGGCTTGGTTATACCGATGTCATACATTCCCTTCGGATTGTCCGATCCAAGTCTTGTTCCCATTCCACCTGCAAGAAGAACTGCAGCAACTTTGCCTGCCTTGATCGTCTCAACGCCAAGCTTTGTAAACTCATCTTTCCTCTTCTCGATCTCTGATACCTGAAGAGCCGCCAAAGGTGCAAACTCTCCTCTTTTGTCAGCATGTCCAAGATTCTTACAATTGGCAAGTACCGCAAAATCCGTGTCCTCAACCTGCGCAAGAAGCTCCTGCTTCTCTGAATCGCTAAGTTCGGAATAGTACTTAAGTACATGCTCCTGCCCGTACTTCTGTAATTTCTCTTTTGCTTCTTCGATGTTCATTTTTAAATTTCCCTCCGTTTATAAACATTTTTGGACGCTCCGCGCTTTGGCACTGAGCGTCCAACCCCTCATTATTATATTAATTAGCCGGTGCCGCGGGAGCTGTCTGTGCTGAAGCTCCTGCTGAAGCAGCGGGTGTTGAGGCTCCTGTTGATGCAGCCGCACCTGCGTCAGGTGCCGGAGCCGGAAGTGGTGTTCCGGGTGTCCAACCTGCAGGATCTGCAAGGAGACCGTTCTTATCAAATGTGCATGACACATTCTCAAGTACTGCAGTTGTCTTTACAAGCATCTTACCTGTGTTGCCGTCAAAGTAACGCCATCCGTCAGGCTGCTGAACCCATCCTACAGTTCTGTGTCCGTCCTTAGGCTCAAGATAGTATACTCCGTCAGGAAGTGAAGCCATTCCTACAACCATCTTACCGTCTGCACCGAAGTAATATCTCTGTCCTTCGATATCGCTCCATCCTGTAACCATTTTTCCGTCAGGTCCGAAGTAATATCTTCCTGTAGCAATCTCTCCTGACCAACCTGTCTGCATTACGCCTTCAGGATTGAAGAGGTAGTTAGCCTTTTCAATAGTCTGATTACCTGTAACCGCAACATGATCCTGGTTAAAGAAGAACTTCTGTCCCTGCTCGTTTGAATACCATCCCTTGATAGCTGCGCCGTCTGAACCAAACATATACTTGCCTGTCTCAAGTGCAACCATACCGGTCTGCATTACACCCTGAGGATTGAACATGTAGAGCTTATCTCCAACCTGTGTAAGACCTGTGTGCATCTTATACTCATCATCAAAGTAGTGAACGCCGTCTTCAAGAGGTACAAGACCTTTCTGGCATACACCGTCTGCATTTGCGTAGTAAACAGTTCCTCCGAGGTTGAGAAGTCCTGTTCTCTTTACGCCTGCTTCATCAAAGTAATAGCGCTTGCCTTCGATATCGGCAAATCCTGTCTTGGCAAGTCCGCCTGCTGTAGGATCGAGATAGTAGATTCCACTCTCGTCCTGGAACCAGCCTGTCTGGATATATCCGTTAGGATCGGCATGGTATTTCTTGTTTTCAAGATTAATCCATCCGAACTGCTTACGGAAGTTGTGATAATAGAATGTATGTCCGCCCCAGCTGTTAAAACCTTCAGGAATAATTCTTGTGAAATAATCCGAGTAAAGGTGATCGACATCAACTCTTCCTGGAATTCCGGGATATGTTGCATGGCTGCTTGACTGCCACATTACGTAATCACCCGGATAATCACAGGCAACATCGTACTGTGCAACCCACTTAGGTGCAGATACTGAAGGCATCCTCTGCATGAACCAGTTTCTGTTTGCATATACCAATGTCTCATATCCTGCACCACTGAGAATATTGCAGAATGTATCTGCAATAGCCTGAAGCTGTGCAGCATTAAGACCTTTCTGAACGTTATCTTCTATATCAATCGCAACCGGAAATGTTACCGCATAAGGTGCAATCCACGCAAGAACCTGATTTGCCTCCACAGCTGCTGCCTCCGGAGTTGTTGCATAAGAATAGATATAAATACCTGTTCTGATGCCTGCTGCATTTGCGCCATTAATATTGTTGACGAACTGTTCATCCAGTCCCTTTTTCATTGTACCTACACGTATCATGGCGAATCTGATACCTGCTGCCTTAACCTGTTGCCAATTGATTCCACCCTGAAACTTGGATACGTCGATACCTGTAGCCAATTCAGGCCCTACCGCACGTGCACTCGCACTTACGCCGGCAATAGGAGTAAAGAATAAGGCAGCTGACATACCGACAACCCCCAGTGATGTAAAAATCTTCGAAACTTTTTTCATTATAATACCTCGCTCCCATTTTTTTATCGCATTTAATCTCACATTCAACGTTCTAATTATATTAGTAAACGTTTACGTAGGTCAATGGAGAATTGGCATATTTACACTTTATTAACAACTTACCTGAAACTAACGTTATCAGAACAGTTCCGATACGTAAAAAAGTTTTTTCAGCGAAATGTTGACAACACAGTTTTCATATGTTACTATGCCTATCGTAGTACTACAGTCGTACCATGACAGGCATAGCATATGTCGATACTCTTTTATCGAAATATCGCAACAGAAGAGATATGGCATAAAAAACAAAGCATTTAAGGCAACATAGCGGCTATGCATTCTTTTGATATTGCTGATAGTATTTATTTCATCAGCAATAGAACTACTAACCGGAAAATGACATATAGGAAAGGATTGTAACAATGAAGACATTACTCGGCTCCCTTTACCAGGTCATATACACCATGGACAAAACTCACCTTATCTGGTTCGCAGTTTTTGCACTGATCGCATTGACCCTCGGAATACTCCATACCCGAATAAAGGGCGATGAAAACAAACTCAAGTTGTGGAAAAAAGCAAGCTTTGTCCCAATATTTCTCGCTTTGATCCACATTATTATTTATGTTATTGCCGGCAAAGAAAGCATTATTTCTTTCCTCCCAATCTACGCATTGGCTCTTATGACACTGATAGCTACTTTATTGGGAAAAAGAAAAATCGGTTACAAAGTAGTTACCGTCATTACCTTCCTTCTTTCAATTGCCTGCTTTATAGCATTATTATTCATGCTTCCGTCAAATACATATAACTTTTCAGAAAAGAGTTATACAGAATCATTTCACCTGATGGCTCAGGCAATGGATAAAACATACATATTAAAAGAATGGAAAGATGTAGATTTTTCAGCACTTGAAGAAAAATATATGCCTATGGTTGAAGAAGCTGAAAACGAGAAGAATCTGACCAAATACTACGACGCGGTGAAGATGTTCTGTAACGAGCTTCATGACGGGCACGTAGGTGTAGAACTTGATTCGAATGAAGAAACCAACAATTCCATATTTAAAAATAACGAATATGGCCTTTGTATGGTTCATCTTGATAACGATGAAGTTATTGCAGTAAACACACTTCCCGAAGTCAACCAACTTGGGATCGAAGACGGAACCGTTATTACAAAGTGGGACGGTAAGCCGATCAAAGCTGCTGCCGAAAGTATCCCTGACATGGGCGTCCCGGTAAAAGAAAATGCTGAATTCCTTTCATATATTTATTTATCAGCTTACGGGAATGAAACAGTCGACGTATCTTTCATTAATAAAGAAGGCACCGAGCAGACTGTTTCTCTGCAAAATATCGGAGAAAACACAACCTGTATAAAAACACTTACAACATACTCACACAGGCCGAATGCTAAATCAATTGAAGAAGCCTTACCGTGGTTTAACGAAAACTTTAGCACAAAAATGCTTACCGACAATGTCGGATACCTGCGTTTAAACAGTGAAATGCTCTCTGTTCAATCGATCGAACCCGGTGACATATTCGGTATGCTCACCGGCAATCACAAGGAATCCAAAGAAATATTCCGTAAAGGACTTACCGAACTCAAGGCTCAGGGCATGGAATACCTTGTTATAGATCTCAGAGGAAATACGGGTGGCTTAGACGAAATAGGCTGTGCACTTGCAAGTCTCCTCACAAATGATTACTACTTCGGTCAGGGACTCGGTATTCGCAAGAACGGAAAATACATCGATGTTTCTCCCGATCATGCTGTACATGGAACAGGCGAATTTGCTGACATTAAAGCAGTTGCTCTCACAAATTTTGCATGTGTAAGCGCAGGAGACGGAACATCGCTTTATCTTTCAAAGCTTCCAAATGTAACCCTTGCAGGAATCACCAATCCCAATGGTTCAAACCAGGCTGTAGGCGGAGCAATAACTCTGGCAAATGACAAAATCAAGGTCAGTTATCCGGTCAGCCTTATCTTGAACGAAAATGACGAGCCCAATATTGATGTAAAGGCAGACCGCATCAGCCGTAACCCTGTAGAGGTTCACATTCCTTTTGATAAAAACGCCGCACTTGAAATATTCCACACCGGCGAGGATTACGAACTTAATTGGGCTATAAATTACCTTACCCAAAGCAATACTTAGTTTTACCCGACATAAGAAAAGAGACAGCAATGAATTACTTGAAGAATTATTTTAAGACAATATATCAGAGAATTAAGAGCATGTGTTTATGGGAAATAGCAGCGATGATACTTTTTACGGTTAATCTCTCAAGTATCTTCTACTTTAACCTTTCAGATCTTCGCCTTTCGCTGGATCCCGATTTTGCAACCGTTGTATATCATCTTAGAGAGATTGTAAATAAAGGAAGTCTCATTCTTCCAAACTGGGTAGCAACCACCAGCATGGAGTTTGACTCCACTCTCATATTTGCAGTTCCGTTTTTTGCGATCACAGGCAATGAGTTTTTGTCTGTGGGCTTATCCGATCTTTTGATCGTTTTCATATATATTTACGCAATATGGAACATTTTAATGGCGCTCCATGTGCGGATCGGCGTTAGATTTCTTTCGCTTGCCGTCATCATAACACCTTATAACTATGACTGGCTTGATTACTTCAAGATGCTGTTCTTTGCGCACGCCAATTACAGCATTAAGGCTCTTGTTCCGATCATGCTTGTGCTATGCCTTATAGCATTTGATGATGGTGAGTTCGCCGATTGTTTCAGCAAGAGAAAAAGAATCATATTCTTATTTACATATCTGTCACTGCTTTTTGTGACATGCGCTTCTACAGGAATTTACACAATTGTCTGCGGAGTCACACCAATCTTTTTTGCATCTCTGTTCTCTTTGTGGAAAAAGAGATATCCCTTCAAGGAAAGTGTGGTTCCGGTCTGGGCAATGACAGGCATCTTTGCCTCAATAGGTGTGTTTACCTATAACCTGATCTACACAGGTCATTCTCCCGACACATCCCCGGTAAAGATATCAGAGTTTTGGGATAACCTGAAGTACGTTTTTGCAGGAGTTTTCCAGGCCTTTGGTATTATGGGACACGAAACTGTTCCTGTATTTTCCAAGATGTGGTTTTTCATCTTGCTAAAAACACTTTTTGTTTTATTGATTTTTATTGTCACAGCGCTCGTTATCTATAAGTGGATGCGCGGCGCCGCAAACTATAATTACTATCTGCCGTTCTTTTCGGTAATCCTGTTTAATATGCTGATCCTGATAGTCGGTGATATGCGTGCCGGAAATAATTTTATTCCTTACAGATACCTTTTCGTGGGAATACCGATTCTTTTAACGGGAATGGGAATCATGCTTAACAGATACATTGCAACTCACAGAAACAAACAGATCATGCCCGTGATGACGATCATTATGCTTGCGTCTGCATATATGCTTGTCGGTAACTTCAAAGTTACAAACGACAATCTCATGGACAAAGATTACATCGTCGATATGACCGACTATTTTGATACGCTTGACGTTGACACCGTCTTCATTGCAGATGATAAAGACACTGCGCTCATGTGCAAGGCCGTTGACGACAGCAAGAAGTATGCCTGCTACAACAGCGAAAGCGAGAGCATAACGCTTGAGATCAACTACTACCGTGATGAAAAGAATTTTAATTATTACGGGGATAAAAATGTGATCGCTATTCCAAACTTCAATAAGTTAACCGATTACGTCTCCGAAGACATTGCAAACGAATACGAATATGTCGGTGAAACGAGATGGCTTGCATGCTATAAATCCGACACCAATTATTTCAAACAGGAAAATAAGAACAGTTAACCATTCACCACAATGAATCAGTATATTTAAGACAAGATAAAGTGTATTTGAAACAAGGACCCCCTTTTAGATAAGTGAGGTATACTATGAAAAAATTTTTAAAGATACTCGGAAGAATCTTTTCAGTTATTTTAATAATCGTCCTGCTTTTTACAACAGTCGCATTTATCTACAATCGCGTTCAACTGAAAAAAGAAGAAGCAATCTGGCAAAATCCTCCCGGACAATATGTCGAAGTAGACGGTCACAAAATGCACATCTACACGGAAGGCGAAGGCGACCACACAATCGTACTTATGTCAGGCTGGGGCGACACAAGTCCATACGTCAATTTTCTTCCTCTTTGCAAAGACTTAAGCACCGATGCAAAGGTGGTCATCATTGAAAGATTCGGATACGGCTTGAGCGACGTTGTAAAAGAAGAAAGAACCTTCGATAAGATCGTCGAAAATGACAGAGAATGCCTTTCCAAAGCCGGCATAGAAGGCCCCTTCGTATTATGTCCTCATTCAATCGCAGGAGTTGAAGCAACTCTCTGGGCTCAGAAATATCCCACAGAGGTAGAGGGAATCGTTGGAATGGATATATCAATCCCCGGTTTAGATGATCAATATAAGGAAGAGTTTGACGCCGCCAAAAAGCAATTTCCAATTATGAGATGTCTCATTGATTCAGGAATTATGCGAGTTCTGAGCGGACATTCAGATGAAGCCGATGAGCTTGCTAAAATGGAAACAGCCATTGGATACAGAAACGACGTAAATAACTGCAAGCTGGACGAAGGTTTTAATTGCATAGAAGCCCTACATGAAATCAGTAGCAATCCTCTCCCTACAGCTCCGACGATCCAGTACATCTCATCGCAGACTACCGAACTGACTCCCGGATGGCTTGAAGGCCACCAGGCCCTCGTCGATGCATCTTCTAACGGAAAACTTGTAAAACTCGACTGCACGCACTATGTGTACAAATTTGAAGAAGAACGAATTGTAAAAGATATAAAAGAATTTTTGAAGACATTGTAACTAACAAAATGAAGGCTGTAACACTTTCTTGTGCTACAGCCTTTTCTATATTGTACACATATTATGCATTTATCATATTATATTACATTACTCTGCTGCGGGTTCTTCAGCTTCTGCATCAGCTGAAACATCAGTGTCTACAATGCTGTTGTCTTCTGTAAGACCACCCTGCTCCATGCTAACCTCTTCCTCTACAGCCTCATCTGCTTCGAAATCTCCGCCTGTAGCTCCGCCACATCCTGTAGCAAGTACAACTGCTGTCATAACCCCAATAAAACTTACCATTCTCTTTTTCATACTAACATCCTTTCCTATATATTTTCATATATAACTGTTAATTTTTGTGTTACATCATAATTGAATTATACCGAAATATGCTGAAATGTCAAATTTTAAATGTTAACTTTTTATTGTCTTTTATTATGCTATAATATGTTTTATCAATTATTTCAAGAGGTAAGATAAATGCTTTACATAATGCGACACGGCAAGACAGAATGGAACAAAATCGAAAAATTGCAAGGAAGCGTAGACATTCCACTTAACGAAGAAGGAGTCCTCGTTGCTCAAAAAGCGCATGATAAATACAAGGAAATAGAGTTTGACATCTGTTATTGCTCCCCACTTATCAGAGCAAAAAAGACAGCAGAGATATTTTTGGAAGGAAAAGACACTCCGATCGTGATAGACGATAGGCTAAAAGAGATGTCTTTTGGAGAATTTGAAGGATCTGTAGGTTACTTTAACAATCCGGAAAATCCCATAAGTAAACTATTTACAGATCCCGAAAGTTATACTTCAGTCGGAGGATCGGAAAGCCTTGATCACCTTGCTGAGAGAACACTCTCTTTTCTAAACGAGATTGCCTATCCGCTGCATAAAGAAGGCAAGTCCGTACTCATAGTCTGCCACGGTGCGCTGGGATGCAGTATCATCTCACATATCAAAAATACTCCCGTTTCTGACTTCTGGGACAATCTCATGGGAAATTGCGAATTGGTGAAGCTATTGTAAATCCGTTACCTATATCTAACATTTTTTGATAATAAAATAGCATTAACTGAACTAGACCATTCTGTTTAGTTAGTGTATGCTAACAGTATAAAAATGTTTTTATAGGAGGTTACGAAATGAGCGAAATATTTAAGGACATTCCCGAAATTAAATTCGAGGGAAAAGACAGCAAAAACAAATTTGCATTCAAATACTACGATCCCAAGAGGGTAATTATGGGCAAGACAATGGAAGAACACCTTCCTTTTGCAATGGCATGGTGGCACAATCTCGGTGCAAACGGCGTTGATATGTTCGGAAGGGGAACTGCCGATAAATCCTTCGGCGCTTCTGAAGAAGGAACAATGGAACATGCAAAAGCCAAGGTTGATGCAGGTTTTGAGTTTATGAAAAAGCTCGGAATCAAATACTTCTGCTTCCATGATGTCGATCTCGTTCCCGAAGCAGATGACATTAACGAGACAAATCGCCGTCTTGATGAGATCTCAGATTATATCCTTGAGAAGATGAAAGGTACAGACATCAAGTGTCTGTGGGGAACAGCCAATATGTTTAGTAATCCCCGCTTCATGTGCGGTGCAGGCAGCACTAACTCAGCCGATGTGTTCTGCTTCGCAGCAGCGCAGGTCAAAAAAGCTCTCGATATAACCGTAAAGCTTGGCGGACGAGGCTATGTATTCTGGGGCGGACGTGAAGGATACGAAACACTTCTTAATACCGATGTTAAATTCGAACAGGAAAACATCGCCAAACTTATGCACATGGCTGTTGATTACGGTAGAAGCATCGGATTTAAGGGTGATTTCTATATCGAGCCCAAGCCGAAGGAGCCCATGAAGCATCAGTATGACTTTGATGCAGCTACAGCTATCGGATTCCTTCGTCAGTACGGTCTTGATAAAGATTTCAAGATGAACATCGAAGCAAACCACGCAACACTTGCTCAGCACACATTCCAGCATGAGCTCAGGATCAGTGCGATCAACGGTATGCTTGGTTCCGTTGATGCCAACCAGGGTGATCCGCTTCTTGGATGGGATACAGACGAATTCCCTTGCAATGTATATGACACAACAATGGCTATGTACGAAGTGCTCAAAGCCGGCGGTCTTACAGGCGGATTTAACTTTGACTCAAAGAACAGACGTCCCAGCTATACAT
The DNA here is from genome assembly GCF_900101605.1 of Butyrivibrio hungatei. Taxonomy (GTDB): domain Bacteria; phylum Bacillota; class Clostridia; order Lachnospirales; family Lachnospiraceae; genus Butyrivibrio; species Butyrivibrio hungatei_B. Next base: position 73,700 of record NZ_FMUR01000010.1, on the reverse strand, counting down.
TTGAAGACATGTTCTATGCATTCATACTCGGAATGGATACATTTGCACTTGGACTTATCAAGGCTGCAGAGCTTATTGAAGACGGTCGCATTGACGACTTTATCAAGGAGCGTTATCAGAGCTTTGAATCCGGAATCGGTAAAAAGATCCGTGATAACAGTGTAGATCTCAAGGAACTCTCAGACTATGCTCTTAACATGAAAGCTCCTAAGCTTCCTATTTCCGGAAGACAGGAATACCTTGAAAGCGTCGTAAACAATGTTCTCTTTAAAGGATGATGTTGTAAAAAAATCGCGAATAGCAGTAAGCGCGCAATAATCCGGTGGGTTGTAAAATACCCCCCATTGTTATCAGTTACAATGGCTTTTGCCCATAAAATATACCCCGAGTTCTTATGAACCCGGAGCACCTTGACAATTCACATATGATAAAGATTACATTGCATCAAAGATAGCATCTTGATGTTTCCTGAACAGCTCATCAAGAGCTTCTTTGCATTCTGGATTCCATGGAGATAGCTTTTCAAGCTCCTCGTCACTCATCTGAGATGATGGACATTTGATCAACAGATACTTGAGGTAGTAGTAAACATCTACTCCACAGACTTTTGCTGTCTCGACCATGGAATAAGTAAGTGCACTTGCGTCAGCACCTTTAGTGCTGTCGGAAAACAGCCAGTTCTTTCGGCCTGTAACAAATGCTTTACAGCTTCTTTCGCTGGTATTGTTGTTGAAGCTACATCCGCCATCCTCGAGATACGTTTCAAGGAACTGTCTACGATTCTGTATGTATACAAGAGCTTTGTATAGTCTTGAGTTCTTGATCGCGGTCTGACAGTCAAGCCATTTCCAGAATCCTTCAAGAACAGGCTTTTCTTTTTTAAGGCGATATTCCTTTATGGCATCAAAATTTAAGCTCTTCTTCTCATGAATCTTCCGTTCCATATCGAAGAGCTTATCTACGTATGCAAGTCCTTGAACCGCAGGCTGCGTGTGATCGTATTCCTTACCTTTGGGAATGGCATCGATAAGGTAACGTCTTACATGTGCCCAACACGATGTTCTCGTGCAGTCCTTGAGCTTGTTATAACCACCATATCCATCAGTCATGAGATAACCATGGAATCCCTCAAGGAACTCTTTGGCAGTCTGTCCTGCTCGTGTTGGGGAGTAGTGGAACAGAACTATCTGCTCCGAATCATACTCACCTGAGCGGAACACCCACATGTATGACTTTGTTTCAGCCCTGCGCCCCGGTTCTTTGAGCACCTGTACAGGTGTCTCATCAGCCATGATATATTTTCCGGAAACAAGTTTCCTTTGGAAGTATTCATGCATAGGTCTGAAGAAGTCTTCAGCATTATTGATTATCCAGTTGGCTATAGTTCCTCTGCAGATCTCAGCTCCGTACATCTTGAAATCTTTTTCCTGTCTGTATAAAGGAAGACAATTGACGTACTTTTGGTACATCACCCAGGCAACTGTTCCTGCAGATGCCATACCATGGAGCATATGCTTTTGATCATCACGTCCTTTTACGATGTGTGGTACTTCGGCATCTTCTTTGCATTTGGGGCATCCATAACTTACGCTGTAATACTCGATAATCTTAAGGCTTGGCTTTATGAGCTCGATTTCTCTTCGAACGAATTCTTCTCCGATTCTTTCAAGAGGCGTACCACAGATATCACAGATGCGTTCATCTTCGGGTACATCAAGAAGAACCTTCTGAACCGGAAGGTTTGCAAACTTATCTGTCATCTTGATTTTCTTCTTGCGGGTATGTTTCTCGACGGTAGTGAATTCCTGTTCCTCCGGATCAGGCTCAGCCATTAGAGTTTCGGCTTCATTGAAGAGATTTAACTGGCCTTCAAAATCATCTCGCTTCTCACTGGACTTTCCAAAGAGCTTCTTTGTAAGGTATTCGATCTGCTCTTGCAGAACCTTTTCTTTTTCTAGATGTTCTGCTTCACGTTTGTTGGCAGCTTCTATGAGAGCGTTAAGATTTTTTATGGTAGTATTCAGTTCCTTTACGGTATCCTTCAGCTCAATAAGCTGTTGTTCCCTGGAATCTCTTGCCACGATAGCCTCCTTATATCTGATATATAGATTTTATCAGACATTCAGGACGATTAATATCGGCAAATGTGCCAAAGTGCTCAAAACAAAGCCTCATTATTAATCCGATTCAGAGAGTTTTAAGAAAAGTGCACAAAAGCTGAGCTGCTATCGTTAAGAGGCTCTGATAGCCTTAGGCTGCTCAATATCGATGCCTGAAAGAAGCCAGTCAAGCTCACGCCATGAAAGACTTCTGACTTCATCCTTATTTCTTGGCCAACGATATCTTCCCTGAGCAACAGAAAGCCTTTTGTATAGCAATACAAAGCCATCCTGTTCCCACATGAGGATTTTAAGACGATCAGCACGCCTGCCGCAGAAAAGAAAAATAGCCCGAGATCTAGGATCCATGTGTAGCTTATCTTCAACAATGGCGCACAGGCCATCTATGGATTTGCGCATATCGGTATAGCCACAGACAATGTATATGTCATCTGCAACTGTGATATCCCCGATCATGTCAGGCCTCCTAAGATCTTTAAGGTTTCTGATAGAACTACCGGATCTACTGTGTTGCTGATGCGGATATTTGCTCTTCCGAGATTTATCTCTATCGTATGTGAATTGTCAAGGTGCGGCGCCACAGAAGGAATATATTCCTTTGGCGGCTGGATATCATCAATGATATCCACCTGAACGACGTCCTGCTTAGGGAGCGTCAGGTCATGTATTTCATCATGCGAGTTTCGCATCGGCTTTGGTACAGCATAAGCCTTTTGGCGAAGTCGCTTGATGGCACTGTATAAAGAATACTTTTTGATGCCGTTACATAAGCACCACTGTTCATCACTAAGACCGCTCTGGCGGCATTGAGTTATGAGTTTGTACCACTCATCAAGTGTTCTACGTTGTTCTTTGCTTGAATCTGACATAATAAACCTCCGGGATGTGACACCAAAGTGTTGTCTATTAGTCTTAATACATAGACTACTTAAGTGACACCAAAATGTAGTTTATAGTTCAGATTCATTATGAAGGATTAACAGATGGTTTTATATCCGTCGAAATATTTTGCGCTTACGAATAGCAAATAACCAAAAATAAGAAGCCTTAGCTCCGATTAAAGAGCTAAGGCTTCTATTTATACACCCGCTTACGCGAGCGCCTTATTCAATCTCTGCAGATTAAGCGAAAGGATTCTCTGTAGGATAAGGAAGAGATGCAGGCTGGTTGTAGCCGATTGTCTCTGCTCCAATGTACTTAAATACCTCATAGAGAGCCTTTCCGAAGTGACCGAATGCTACAGCACCGTGGTGAGGGAAGTTGCCCTCGATAAGTACGTGTCTGTAGAATCTGCCCATCTCAGGAATAGCGAATACACCGATTCCACCGAATGATCTTGTTGCAACAGGAAGAACTTCTCCCTCAGCAACATATGTGCGAAGGTGGTTGTCTGATGTGCTCTGAAGTCTGAAGAATGTGATATTTCCGGGCATGATGTCACCTTCAAGAGTTCCCTGTGTAACTTCTTCAGGAAGGTTTCTAGCCATAATTCTCTGGAACTTCATCTCGCAGCTTGAAAGCTTGCCTGTGCATGTATTTCCGCAATGGAATCCCATGAAAGTATCTGTGTGCTTGTAATCGAACTTGCCCTTGATGCTCTCATTGTACATATCCTCAGGAACTGAGTTGTTGATATCAAGAAGAGTAACTGAATCGTTACTTACGCAAGTTCCGATGAACTCACTGATTGCTCCGTAGATATCTACCTCACAAGATACAGGAATTCCGCGTCCTGTAAGTCTTGAGTTTACGTAGCAAGGAACGAAACCAAACTGAGTCTGGAATGCAGGCCAGCACTTTCCGGCGATAGCTACATACTTCTTGTAGCCTCTGTGCTCCTCAACCCAGTCAAGAAGTGTAAGCTCATACTGAGCAAGCTTCTCAAGGATTTCAGGCTTCTTGTTACCTGCGCCAAGATCCTTCTCCATATCCTTAACAACATCAGGAATTCTCTTGTCGCCTGCGTGCTTGTTGAAGCTCTCGAAGAGGTCAAGCTCTGAGTTCTCTTCAATCTCTGCACCAAGGTTGTAGATCTGCTGAATAGGTGCGTTACAAGCAAGGAAGTTCATAGGTCTGGGACCAAAGCTGATGATCTTGAGATCACGAAGTCCTGCGATTGCTCTTGCGATAGGCACGAACTCGTTGATCATCTTAGCGCATCCTTCTGCTGTTCCAACAGGATACTCAGGAATATATGCTTTTACATTACGAAGGTGGAGGTTGTAGCTTGCGTTAAGCATTCCGCAGTAAGCATCTCCTCTTCCGTCGATAAGATCATTCTGTGACTCCTCTGCTGCTGCACAGAACATGATAGGTCCATCAAAGTGCTTAGCAAGAAGTGTCTCTGAAATTTCAGGTCCGAAGTTTCCAAGATATACGCAAAGTGCGTTACATCCTGCCTTCTTGATATCCTCCAGAGCATTTACCATATCGATTTCGCTCTCGATGATACAGATAGGACACTCATAAACGTCCTTATCGTTAAAGTTCTTTTTGTAAGCCTCCATTACGGCTTTTCTTCTGTTCACTGCAAGAGATGCAGGGAAACAGTCACGGCTGACTGCAACCAGTCCGATTTTTACCTCTGGTATGTTAATCATAGAAATCCCCTTTCTTTGCGCTTAAGCGCTATACCTTCATTTTCTTTATTTCAAGGTGAACCGCTCATAAAAATTTGCCGTTTTTTATTAACGAGTCGGTTCCCATAAAGAACTGCCATTTCATTATACACTTTTACGGGCTATTAGTATAATAAACAATTTATGAATCAGAGTGCGATCTCTTTCGAAATGCACTTATGTCCCGTAAGTTCTTCCGAACGGCTGTCAGGCTGCATTGTTCCTGCAAAAAGATCAAACTTCTTAGAGAAGATCTTTCTGTTTCCGTCGTTATCAACTGATGTAAATGCCTTTGCATTAACAGAAATTGTTACTTTCTGCTCGCTGCCTGCTTCTACATGAACTCTCTTGTATCCGCAAAGACAAGCATTGGGAATTGCAAGCTCAAATTCCTTATCCTTAATGTAAAGCTGTACAACATCGTCTGTTGCTGCTTTGCCGCTGTTAGAAACGGTAACCGTAACCTCAGCACCTTCAAGTTCACCGTTAGCGGCCTTCTTAACGTCTACATTCATGTCTGTAACAACGCAGTCGCCATATGTAAGACCATATCCGAAAGGATAAAGAGGTGTTCCCTCAAAATATCTGTATGTTCTGTTCTTCATTGAGTAGTCCCTGAAATCGGGAAGCTCTTCTGAAGAATAATAGAATGTAACAGGAAGTTTTCCTGAAGGAGAAACATCACCAAAGAGAATATCAGCAACGTCTTTTCCTCCGAGAGCTCCGGGATACCATGCCTGAATAACGGCGTTGGCATCATCATCTGCTCTCTTAAGGTTAATTGCACTACCTGACATATTTATTACAATAGTGGGCTTACCACACTCAAGTACTGAGCTGATAAGCTGTCTCTGAGGCATGGGAAGATTAAGATTGAGCTTATCTCCCGAAGCGAACTGGTTACCTGTATCACCCTCTTCGCCCTCAAGTGTCTCATCAAGACCTACTACAACAACTACTACATCTGAATAATCAGCAACTGCCTGAGCCTCAGCAATTCTGTCCGATCCGTTGGGATCTGAAAGTGCGCTGGCATTTGCCTGCCAAAGGTGGCTACCCTCTGAGTAAAGAACTCTCACGTCATCTCCGACTTTGTCCTGAATTCCTTCAAGAACAGTGATGTATCTTGATGATACACCGTGATAATTTCCGATAAGTGAAGATCTTGAATCAGCATTAGGTCCAACTACACCGATTGTTTTGATCTTGCTCTTATCAAGAGGAAGAATTCCATCATTCTTAAGAAGTACAATACTCTCCTTTGCTGCCTTGTGTGCTGCTTCAAGATGTTCTTTGCACTCAACAACAGTGTAAGGAATCTCATCATATTCAGTCTTATCAAACATTCCGAGAAGGAATCTTGTTGTGAACAGTCTCTCGCAAGAAGTTGTGATCGTCTCCTCATCAATAAGTCCCGCTCTGTAAGCGTTCATAAGTTTCTGGTATGTACATCCGCAGTTAAGGTCACATCCAAGATCAAGTGCAAGTTTAACCGACTCTTCGGGGGTTCCCGTAACCTTGTGATTCTCATGGAAGTCTCTGACTGCCCAGCAATCGGAAACGAAATGTCCCTGGAATCCCCATTTACCTCTTAAGATATCAACCATAAGAGGCTTATTTGCACAGCAAGGCTCATCGTTTGTTCTGTTGTATGCGCCCATTACAGCTTCTACATCTGCCTCTTTTACGCAAGCTTCAAATGCGGGAAGATATGTCTCTTCGAGATCTTTTGCGGAAGCTTTTGCATTGAAATAATGTCTCTCTGCCTCAGGGCCTGAGTGAACCGCAAAGTGCTTGGCACATGCAGCAACTTTCATGTACTCTCCGTCGCCCTGCATTCCTTTGATGAAAGGAACAGCAAGAGAACTTGTAAGGAAGGGATCTTCACCGTATGTCTCGTGTCCGCGTCCCCATCTGGGATCTCTGAAGATATTTACATTGGGAGCCCAGAATGTAAGTCCCTTATAGATATCTCTGTCACCGCGCTTAGACTGTTCATTGTACTTGGCACGTCCTTCAATAGCGATTATCTCACCGATGCAGCCCATGAGTTCATCATCAAATGCCGCAGCAAGTCCGATTGCCTGAGGGAACATTGTTGCCGTGCCTGCACGTGCTACGCCGTGAAGCGCCTCATTCCACCAGTTGTAAGCAGGAACTCCAAGTCTTTCGATTGCGGGAGCGTCATAACGAAGCTGGCCTGCTTTCTCTTCAACGGTCATTTTCGCTACAAGCTCTTTGGCTCTTTTTCTTGCTTCTGTTCTATCCATTCACTCACCTCATATATTATTAGTCACATTTATATTTTTCCGATAATATGTATAAACATTGTACTTATCTTCCATACACTATTCCTATCATATAGTGCTTTTTTTATCTTGAAATTTGCTTAAAACAATTTACATAAAAGTAAAAGAGAGACAGGCTACGCAGTTATACGTATCCTGTCTCTGATTTTATCAGTTATTGCTATTTGATTTTTTTAATTATCAGTCAAGGTTTTCCTTGTCGCCGTGGATTGACTCCCATTTAGCTTTTCTTTCATCAATGATAGCCTGTCCGCCTGCTGCAAGATATTCCTGCATTCCCTGATCGAAAATCTTGTCAAAATCTGCTACGGGAGCAACGATTGACTGATCGAGGATCTGGTCTCTCTTCTGGTTAAGAGGATCGCCCATTCCTGTCTCTGCATCGATAGCACCGATGTGATATGACTTTGCTGCACGGTTGTCTGTCTTTGCGATCTTATCAGCATCTGCTACAAGCTGAGGATCGATTCCTGCATAGCTGTATGCAAGTGACTTCTCTGTAAGTGCAGGATCTACAAGCTTAAGTCCGTTTGTTGTAATTGTGTAGTCAATGTTCATTCCTGAGTTCTGAATGTCATTTCCTGTAGCTGCAATGATTGAGATCTCGCCACCTTCGCCTACTTCATGTGTAACACCTTCATCACCGATCTGGAGATACTCGATATTCTCAGGTGTGCTGATCCAATCAAGGTAAAGAAGTGATGCAAGGATATCATCGTTTGTTGAAGGGAAGAAGATCTTACGGTCAACAGGACCTGAGATCCACTTTGTATGTGTTCCGTTCTTATCCTCGAAAGGATCGATAGCGATGAACTTAGCATCTTCGCCGCCAAACTTCTTGATGTTTGCGTCGATAGAGTTCTCACCGTCTCTGAAAGGATAATCCCAGTTATGTGTGAATGCTCCTACATAACCTGCCTTGATAAGGTCATCCTCTGTCTTGTCTCCTGCTCCGTAAAGAGCGAAATCCTTCCAGATAAGGCCTTCGTTGTACCACTTATTGAGAAGCTTAACGCCTTCTTTGATTCCGGGAATTGTGAATCCTCTGTCATCAAAGCTGTTGATGTAGAATTCCTTATCTGTCATGTTAGGATCTGCAAATGAATAGTTAAGAGTTTTTGCTCTGTAACCTGCATCAAAGCTGATTGAATAAGGAATCAACTTAGAAGCATCTGCTCCGAGGAGCTTGTCAGCATTGTCTCTGAATGCGCAGAGAACATTGTAGAATTCCTCTTTTGTTGTAGGAACTTCAAGGCCAAGTTTCTTGAGCCAGTCTTCTCTGATGAATGTGTTAACATCGTTCTGGTTCTCTCTTACAGCCTCGATATCCCAGATTGTCTTTGTATCAGGATGCTGATCCCAGTAAATATTTGTTTCACCAAGATGCTTCCAAAGGTTAGGAAGGATATCCTTGTTTGTCTCAAGTGCATCCTTCATATCAACGATACCACCCATGTTTCCGTAAGTCTCGATTGTTGCAATATCATATGTAACGCATACATCAGGTGCATTATTTGCAGCAAGAAGGTTACTGATCTGCTCAACCTCTGTCCAACGGGGAACAGCTACGAACTCAACTTCTACGTTGTACTTATCGAGCATTCCCTTCTTGATATAATCTGTGTACTTGTTATTTACAGGATCGGATCCACCGTCATTTCCACGGTCATAAACCTCAACTGTAATGTGGTGAGTCTCTGCAAACTTTCCGTCTTCACCAAGTGCTGAAGCGTCTGCTGCCGCACCGCCTCCGTTTGCTGCGCTACCGGCTTTATCGCCCTTGCCGCAGCCTACTGCCACTACCATCATCATAGCAGCAAGCATAAGTGATACCACTCTCTTTTTCATACTAACCCTCCTTATATTGTGTATGAGTTTATTCTTTTACTGCGCCGACCATGACTCCGGACATAAAGTACTTCTGAAGTCTTGGGTACACACACAGTATTGGAACCGTTGAGAACATAACAATAGCCGCTTTCAGAGCTTCTGAAAGACCTGGTGAAGAGAATCCTTCCTGAGTAGCAACTTCAACGCTGTTTACATTATTAAGAATGTTGTACAAAAGAAGCTGCAAAGGATACCATTTGCTTCCGCCGGGGCCGCTCAAATACATAAGAGCATCCGAATATCCGTTCCAACGACCTACCGCATAGAAAAGAGCAAGTGTTGCTATAACGGGCTTTGAAAGCGGAATATAAATACTTGAAAGTATCTTGAAGAATGATGCACCGTCAATCTGTGCAGACTCACGTAAGCTTTCAGGTATTCCATAGAAGAAACTTCTCATAATGATCATGTTATAAACTGACAAACATCCCGGAAGAATAAGTACCAGGGGTTTGTTCAAAAGTCCCAAACTCTGCATAAGGAGGTAGTTCGGGATAGTTCCTGCGTTAAAGAACATTGTGATCGTGATAAAGATATTGATCACGCTACGTCCCTTAAGCTCGGAGTAGATCAAAGGATATGCGCACGCTGCCGTCATAACCAGTGAAACTACAGTACAAATAATTGTAAGAATTACAGTCCAAATGAATGCTTTGATATACTTTGGATCTGTAAGTACCATCTGATAAGCACCGATATTGATATCAACAGGAAAAAGATATACTTCATGCTTGATAAGAGCATCAGTTGAACTGAGTGATCTTGCAAGCAGATTGATCATCGGTATGATACATATCAAACTTATTACTACACAAATTGCAGCGATGACATAATCGCTTATATAATGCTTAGGCTTATGCATTTACTTTCTCCTCTCTTTTACCAAATACCACGTTCTCCAAGCTTTCTGGAAATTGTATTAGCCAGAAGCAGGAAAATTACTCCCACAACAGACTGGAAGAATCCAACCGCAGTGGTAAGAGAGAACTGCAATCCCTTGATACCATGTGAATAAATATATGTAGGAAGAACCTCTGCCCATGAAATAACGAGGTTATTTCTGAGTGCGAAAGGTCTGTCAAATGTTCCGCCAAGAATGTTACCGATCTGCATGATAAGAAGCAAAACGATAGTTGATCTGATTCCGGGCAAAGTGATATGCCAGATCTTGCTGAGTCTGCCGGCACCGTCTACAGATGCAGCCTCGTAAAGCTCGTTGTTGATACCTGCAATGGCTGCGAGATAAACGATTGAATTCCAACCAAAGCTCTGCCATGCGCCCAGGAATATATATGTCCAGATCCAATGTCCCGGATCGTTAAGGAAAGGAACCGACTCTCCTCCGAGATTATTGATGACCATATTTACAAGACCTGTTGAAGGCGTGAACAACTGAAGCGCCAATCCATAGATAATAACCCATGAAAGAAAGTGAGGCATGTACGCAATAGTCTGAACTACTTTCTTGAATCTCTTAAAGCACAATTCATTAAGAAGAAGTGCAAAGATGATCGGAATCGGGAATCCGATTGCAAGATCGAGAAGATTCAATACCAAAGTATTCCTAAGCGCTCTGCGGAAATCACTATCGGAAAATGCCTGGATGAAATACTGGAATCCATGATTTCCTGCAAGTTTCTGCTTCCAGATACTCTCAACGATACTGTACTTTTTAAATGCGATCTGAATATATACCATAGGAATATACTTGAAGATAAGCAAGTACAGCATAGGAAGCGCCAGTAACAGATACAACTGCCAATAACGCTTAAAATAGATACTGACCGGATTACGACTCTCCGGCGCGTCACTTTTAATTTTGTTCATAAAACTCTCCCTAATTAATAAAAAAATTGCACAACTTGTATAATAATTCTACTTATCATATTGTGCTAATTCCTATCAAATAATGCTTTTTTCATCTCGATATTTGCGACAAAAACACTACTACACCCCGCTATTTCTCTAGGATTTTTGCAATTGACATAGTTGTTGTTTTTATTGCAAAACTTGCTGTTTTTTCAAATGCAATAAGCGAATATTTATGCATAAAAAATGCATAACGCGACTACTTTTATGCATAAATAGTAAAATCGCGTTATGCCTTATAATATCAATATATCTTTCTGCCTTTTTCATCCGCAATGTCGCTTTTTCTAAAGAAGTAAGAGTTAACCTGATCTCTCCACTCTTTTGCGTTGGCAACCTGAAGTTCAAAACGCTCCGCAACTCTTGCAAACACCTCAGAATCCACAACATCCTTTAATGAATTCCAGTCTGCCGCAAGCTGCTCAGCTTCGGCTTCACCCTCAAAATGAGAATCATAAATGTACTGGATAAGTGTCTGTCCGCTCTTAAGCTTCCATGTATAAGGAATGTGATGGAAGAAAAGAAGCAGCTCTTCCGGGCATTTCTCGGGATCGTTGTACGCTGATGCGTTTGGCTCATAGTACTGCTGAGCATATCCTGTTCCCTTATCCGATCTGTCCACGCCGATTCCCTTGTGATCGGCTCTGTGATATGTGCCCCATCTTGAGTATTCATATCCGTCAACACTTGGTCCGTAGTGCACATGAGGAGTTACCATCCAGCCAATTCCAAGAGGTGATGTATACTTTTCATAGATTTCTCTGGATTTTAAGAGCATATCTGTAAGTTTGTCCTCAGACGCCTTGTCCATATCAAATGTAAGAGCAACCCACTCTCTTGCGATCTCTTCAGAACTAAGTTCGGTATTGTATGCAAGACGGCCGAATCCATAAAGGTTTGCCGCAGCAAGATCGTTTCCTGTCCAGTTAAAGTCATTTCCCGTATTTATTACTGCTGCCATTCCCGCAAGCTTATTGCCCATTGTTCTTCCGCTTACGATATCGGCGACCGTATCATTCTCTTCACTGCAATATGTGCGGAAATCAAGAACCTCCTTAAACATAGGGATCAAATAGCAAAGATCGATCTGATGTCCCGTATATTCCTGTGCAATCTGAACTTCAAGAAGCTGGTTTGTCTTGGTAAGTCCACCAAGAAGAGGCGAAATAGGCTCTCTTATCTGGAAATCCATAGGTCCGTTCTTGATCTGAAGAATTACATTGTCATGATACTCTCCATCAAAATCCTTAAAGTAGTCATATCCCGCTCTTGCTCTGTCAGTCTTGTAATCTCTCCAGTCCTGAGTACAGTTATAAACAAAGCATCTCCAGATTATTATTCCGCCGTAAGGAGCAACCGCATCAGCGAGCATATTCGCACCGTCTGCCTGTGTTCTTCCATATGTGAACGGTCCGGGCCTTCCCTCTGAATCTGCCTTTACAAGATATCCACCAAATCCGGGGAGCTTCTCAAACACTTCTTTTGACTTAGCCTGCCACCATGCGATAACACCTTCATCAAGCGGATCGCATACTTCAAGGCCGCCAAGCTCGATGGGAGCCGCAAAGTTAATTGACAGATAGAGCTTAATTCCGTAATCTGCAAAGATATCCTGAAGCTCTTTTACCTTATCAAAAAATCTGTCTGTTATAAGATAAGTAGCCGCGCCCTTGACATTAACGTTATTGATCACAATTCCGTTTATTCCGACACTTGCCATGAAGCGCGCATAATCAACGGTTCTCTCATCTACATACATGTCGTCATTCTCAAAAAAGAATGATTCTCCCGAGTATCCTCTCTCAATACTTCCATCCATGTTATCCCAGTGGTTCATCATTCTAAGCGGATTGGAAGGAGCTGCTTTTTCACAGATGTCTTCAAGTCGGATTCTTGCTCCGAGCTTTCTAAGGATTGCAAAAACGCCGTAGATAACGCCGTTCTCATCAGATGCTCTTAGTGTGACTCCACTCTTTTCACCCTTTATGGAATAGCCTTCATTTGCAATACTTGTATCTTTTATAATCTCAAGAACATAGACATCACCGTCATCCTCTGTGATGCCGGCGCCGAAATATCCTTTGATACCTTTCGCAAATTCCGCTATCGCGCTATTAACAACGCGATCTTCCTTAGAAAAATCGTTGCAGATAACTTTCCAATTCTTGTTGTCTTTGGATACGCGGTGATATCCAAGCCACATCTGTGACCATTTTTGTGCCTTCATAAAAATGTTACCTTTCATTTAAAAATCTTTCTTCTATTTTTTATGGTAAAATGCTAAAATTAATCTCGTAGTATTTGTTATACCGTTTTTTAGGAGTTATCCATATGATACAAGACATAAATGAAAAGGCAAGAGAAGATATCATCTATGACACTCTTAAAGGTGTCCTTCTGTATCACAACACGCTTGCCAAATATCCTATACATTGGCACAACGACGTGGAGATTATTTTGCTCCTGTCGGGAACACTACGAATAAAATTTCATAATGACAAATCAACTATTGTAGACTGTGCGCCCGGTGACCTGATAATGATTGCTCCCGGAACGCTTCACGAGTATATTTCCGAATCTACAGGCGGAGAAAAGCTTATTCTTCTCTTCGATATCGGTGGTTATTCACAGATTTCCTCGCTTGTACCTCTTCTAAAGACTCTTCCGCCTTTTGTCCACATAAAACAGACGGAACATCCGATTGAGACTGCCAAACTCCAGAACTATTTCTGGGAAATAGACAGGCTCTACGGTGAAAGCGACGAATTTCTGAAAATATCCGTATACTCTCTTGTCACGCTTATCCTCGCGCAGATCGGAAGCATGCATCCCAATGAAAAAAGACAGGTGCCTGATTCCGCAGATCCTCAGCGAAAAAACATAGACAAGATAGTTTCTGTCACAAATTATATCGATTCACACAGATCCGACGATCTTACGGTTGAACAGCTCGCCGAACTTGCAGGTTTTTCAAAATTTCATTTTGAAAGACTCTTCAAAAACTATATGGGAATCTCCTGCTATCAGTACATCACGAAGCGAAGAATCCTCATGGCTCAGGAGCTGCTTGGCGATACCAATATGTCTATCATGGATATCGCGCTCCAGTCCGGCTTCTTTAGTCTTTCAACCTTTAACAGGGTGTTCAAAGACATGAATAACTGCTCTCCCACCGAGTTCAGAAAGCTTTATCGAACCGGTGCGGATCTTACCGGAAAAGATGCAGTTCCGGATAAAAAGAAATAATCTTTACAATTTAGGAAACGCCGTTTAAAGCGTTTCCTTTTTTATTTTCCAAAATATTTAATTTATCAGAAGCTTAAACGGACTCATCGGTATTCCCGAAACATTTGACACAAGTCCGCCTCTGTATGTATTTTCACAGCACCACAAGACTTTTCTGAATTTTGCCTTGTGCTCATCCTTGCAGCTGCAGATTATTGCATTGTCTTCGATAACCGCTTCAGTCTCATGTAATTTGCCGTCTTCGTCTTCAAGGAAGAAATCTTCTATTTCCGTGCCTTTGCCTGCGTCAACCACGCAGAGGCCGTCAGTATGTCCGAGAACGACTTTAACACTGTCACCGCTTGTTGCCGCAGCAAGTGCAACTGGGCCTGTGTACTCACCGTTATATCCATATTTTATGTGTGCCGCCCAAAGTGCAAGTCTCTCTCCTACAGGCTTTTTCGTAACGGGATGAAGGTCATTGTCTTCACCAAGTCCCATCGTTACCGCAAGTCCCGTTGAAGGGATTGAAAGAATCTTGTTCTGAATAAGTCTGAACTCTCCCCAATTCTCTTTTTCATCAAGATCGATCACAAAATTGGGAAGCTGAACAGCGATAAAAGGAAGATTCTCTTCTTTCCACAATTCTCTGTAACCCTTTACCATTCTCTCTGTAAGGTCTGCGTAATCCCATTTCTCATGAACATTACTCTCGCCCTGATACCAGATAACACCGTCAATCGGGAAATTATGGCAAGGTGCTGTCATACCATTAAACAGTCCCGATGAATTCCAGTTAATAAAATCTGTGGGAGGCTTGGGTTCGCACTTTGCACCGATCCTGTATTTCCACTCACCGTCAAGATTAACGGATGCCTCTTCATTAAATATCTTATATTCTTTGCCGGGGCCCGGAGTAACTCGTCCAAGACCAAGTTCGATGGTAAGTCTTATTGATATAACATTGTCTTTTTCCCTGGTAAGGCCTTCGGGAATGTCATATTTACGAGGCGGATACTGATAACCGGTCTCGCCGATAAGCTGTCCGTTTACGTATACCTTGTCTGAATCAACCATTGTTCCGAAAAAGAATCTCGCTTTTTTACCGGCAAGCTCTTTTGGAAGGTCGAATTTTCTTCTAAACCAGACAGATCCTATATGTCCTTCAAGTGGTGTGCCCGTAAACATTGTAGGGAGATTTATCGTATCCCAGTAGGAATCATAAACATCTTCCTTGTCCCAATGCCCCTCAATTCCCGCATCTGCTGCCGCAAGTTCGCTTGTCCACTTCTCATCCTTTGCGACATTATATTCCATGCGCTCTTTTCTGAAAGCTGCATCGTTATACTTATCAGTCTCTGCGATAAGTTCATCATATCCTTCAAGCATCTCTCTGCTCATCCATGATGAAGCTCTCGAACCGCCAAGACTTGCGTTGATAAGACCAACAGGCTGTCCCGTCATATTCTGCAGTTTATTTGCAAAAAAGTATGCTGTGGCGGAAAAATCCAAGATTGTATCTTTGCTTACATGCTTCCAGCTACCTGTATTATGTTCCTCGTAAGGCCCTGAAAAACTGGTCTCTTCAACTATCTTAAAAGTTGATATTCTCTTATTCTCTTCAACATCTATAAGCTCAGGATATTTGTCTTTTACCCTGTTTATGGGAAGTTCCATATTGGACTGTCCTGTGCAAAGCCAGACAATTCCCAGCATTACATCTTTGACAGTTATACTCTCTCCCTTATCGTCCGAAACAACAAGTTCGTAAGGTCCTCCGCTCTCTTTCGCAGAAAGATATACGTCAAACCTTCCTTTGTCGTTACACTTTCCTGTAACGGTTTCACCGGCGAGATTTACAGTGATCTCAGATCCTGCATCATCCCATCCCCAGATATGAATACTTTTTCTCCTCTGAATCACGCATCCGTCAGACAACAAACGCGGTAAAATAAGTCTAGCCATAGTATACCCCATCCTTTCATGCTAGATAGATTATACTAATCGCAGACCTATTTTACCGCGTACTTAATGCTAATATTTTCCCAGTTTTTGCTAGTGTGCCGTCCCATATAAAATGAGATGTCACACTTATGCTTTTTTCCTTAGATATCCTGTCCCGAGGATCCGATTCTTACAAGCGCTCTGTACAGTTTTGCCTCGGCGCGAACCCTTGCTTCCTTATCAAGCACCTGGTTCTTGAGAAGTTCCTCTGCCTTAGCTTTTGCAGCCTTGGCACGCTCAACGTCAATGTCTTCGCTCCACTCCCAAGTTGTGGGAAGGACTCTAACTTCTCCGTTCATAACCGAGATCATTCCACCGATACAGGCCGCTTTTCTCTCGCTTCCGTCAGCCATGGTCACCTTTGCGGTTCCCATTCCGATAGCAGTACAATAGTTGGTATGACGTGCCAAAATTTCGACATCGCCATCTATTGTACGGAGCATTATCTTCTGAACTTCACCCTCGAAATCAAGACCATCCAGGGATACAACCTGTAAATGATATGAAGTGGACATAATCAGCTCCTTTACTGCTTTTTAGCCTTCTCAAACACTTCGTCGATAGTTCCGACAAGGAGGAAAGCACTCTCAGGAAGATCATCGCACTCACCGTCAAGGATCATCTTGAAGCCTCTGATTGTCTCCTTAAGAGGAACATACTTACCGGGAAGACCTGTGAACTGCTCTGCAACAGAGAAGCTCTGTGACAAGAAGTTCTGAACCTTACGTGCTCTGTAAACTGTAAGCTTATCTTCCTCTGAAAGTTCGTCCATACCCATGATAGCAATGATATCCTGAAGTTCACGATATCTCTGAAGAACCTGCTGAACGCCCTTTGCAACTTCATAATGCTCTTTTCCGACGATGTCGGGTGAAAGAATACGGCTTGTTGAATCAAGAGGATCAACCGCAGGATAGATACCCTTTGAAGCAATATCTCTTGAAAGAACCGTAGTAGCATCAAGGTGTGTGAAGGTTGTAGCAGGAGCAGGATCGGTCAAGTCATCGGCAGGCACGTAAACAGCCTGAACTGATGTGATTGATCCCTTCTTTGTTGATGTGATACGCTCCTGAAGAGCACCCATTTCTGTAGCCAGTGTAGGCTGGTAACCTACGGCTGAAGGCATACGTCCAAGAAGAGCTGAAACCTCTGAACCTGCCTGTGTGAAACGGAAGATATTATCGATGAAAAGAAGCACGTCCTGATTCTTAACATCACGGAAATACTCCGCCATTGTAAGTCCCGAAAGGCCTACTCTCATTCTTGCTCCGGGGGGCTCATTCATCTGACCGTAAACAAGTGCGGTCTTATCAAGAACTCCACTTTCCTTCATTTCTCCGTAAAGGTCGTTTCCTTCACGGGTACGCTCACCAACTCCGGTAAATACGGATATACCACCGTGTGCCTTGGCAACGTTATTGATAAGCTCCATGATAAGTACGGTCTTACCTACTCCGGCACCACCGAAAAGACCGATCTTACCACCCTTTGCGTAAGGGCAGATAAGGTCAACGACCTTGATTCCCGTCTCAAAGATCTCTGTAGCCGATACCTGTTCTTCGTATGCAGGAGCGGGACGATGAATTGCCCATCTCTCTTTTGCATTCGGATTGGGACCGTTATCTACAGGATCACCCAAAAGGTTGAAAATTCTTCCCAAACATTCTTCACCAACAGGAACTGTGATAGGGCTGCCTGTATCTTTGGCATCTACGCCTCTTACAAGACCGTCGGTTGAGCTCATGGCAACGCAACGAACAACGTCATCGCCGACCTGCTGAGCAACCTCAGCAATAAGCTTGCGGTCCTCTATCATAATTTCTATAGCATTGTGAAGATCAGGAAGTTCGCCTTCTTTGAAGCGAATATCGAGTACAGGTCCCGTGACCTGTATTACCTTTCCAACATGATTTTCACTCATTGTTAAACTCCTTTATTTATAATGTAGCACCTGCAACGATCTCTGTGATCTCCTGCGTGATGCTTGCCTGACGCGCTCTGTTATAGTACAAGCTCAATGTATCGATCATCTCTTCAGCGTTATCGGTTGCAGCCTCCATCGCTGTTCTTCTGGCTGCAAGCTCACTTGCATAGGATATATTGATACTTGAGTATAAAATGCCCGCCAGATACTCCGGAACGATGGCATTGAACACCGTCTCACTGTCAGGTTCATACAAAATAAGGTCTTTTGCCTTTCCGTCAGACTTCTTTTCCTCCGATCTGAGATCTTCGAGCGGAAGAAGCGACGAAGCGGTAGGCACCTGAGAGAGCATGGATACAAAATTCGTATAGCAAAGATGAATATGTCCGTACTCTCCGTTTTTGTATGCATCACAGATCAATTTTGCAATCTGATAGCAGTCCGAAATCGTAACCTTTGCAACCTCAGAATATTCCTCTGTAAAGAGCTGCACATTTCTGTGTTTAAAGTACTCTACAGATTTTTTTCCTATAGGAAGAACGGTTATATCCTCATGGCCTTTTGTCTCCGCTTCCATAAACTTGAAAAGATTGGAGTTATAGCCTCCGGCAAGACCTCTGTCTCCCGCAATGACCACATAGAGCCATTTGTCGTTTTTACCGCTCTGGGTAAAAGGAGATCTGAAATCAGTGTTACCGTTTGCTATATCTGTCAGCGTCTCAAGTGTAGTCTCGAGATAAGGCTTGGACTGATCCGCCTTTTCTTTTGCCTTACGAAGTTTGGATGCTGCAACAAGCTGCATTGCCTTCGTGATCTGCATGGTGCTCTGAACGCTTTTAATTCGGAGTTTAACAGCTTTCATATTTCCAGCCATCTTTAAGTCCTCCTATTATTTTGCATTCTTCTGCTGCAAAAACTTATCTGTATATGCGTTCAATGACTCTTTAAGTTTATTCTCAGTCTCAGCTTCAAGCTTACCTGTCTCGCGGATATCTTTCATTGCCGCAATACCTGAAGGATCGCTGTCAAGGAAGTCGTAAAGACCTGCCTCATATTCTGCCACATCAGAAGCTTCAACCTTGATAAGAATGTTATTTATTACGGCATAAAGAATAGCTACCTGCTTCTCTACAGGAACAGGCTGATTCTTGTCCTGCTTAAGAACTTCAACGATACGTTCACCCTGCGCAAGACGTGCCTTGGTATCTTCATCAAGGTCTGATCCGAACTGAGCGAAACTCTGAAGTTCACGATACTGTGAGTATACAAGCTTAAGTGTTCCGGCAACTTTCTTCATAGCTTTGATCTGAGCGTTACCACCTACTCGCGATACGGAGATACCGGGGTTAACAGCCGGCATGATTCCTGAGTGGAAAAGCTCTGTCTCAAGGAATATCTGTCCATCGGTGATGGAAATAACATTCGTAGGAATGTAAGCAGATACGTCTCCGGCCTGTGTCTCAATGATAGGAAGGGCTGTAAGCGATCCGCCGCCGTTCTCATCAGAAAGTTTAGCCGCTCTCTCAAGAAGTCTTGAGTGAAGATAGAATACGTCTCCGGGATAAGCCTCACGTCCCGGTGGTCTTCTGATCAAAAGTGAGAGTGCACGATATGCAACCGCATGCTTTGAAAGATCGTCATAGATGCAGAGTACGTGCTTTCCCTTGTTCATAAAATACTCACCCATTGCACAACCTGTGTAAGGTGAAATGTACTGAAGAGGGCTGGGCTCAGAAGCTGTAGCAGCAACTACGATAGTGTAGTCCATAGCTCCGCCCCTCTTAAGGTCCTCAACAAGTGCCGTTACCGTAGAACGCTTCTGTCCGATAGCAACGTAAATACAGATAACGTCCTTGCCCTTCTGGTTAAGGATCGTATCTATTGCGATTGTTGTCTTACCTGTCTGTCTGTCACCA
This sequence comes from Butyrivibrio hungatei, assembly GCF_900101605.1. GTDB lineage: Bacteria > Bacillota > Clostridia > Lachnospirales > Lachnospiraceae > Butyrivibrio > Butyrivibrio hungatei_B. The sequence continues at coordinate 53,825 of NZ_FMUR01000010.1, read as the reverse complement.
ATGATAAGCTCACGCTGACCTCTACCGATAGGGATCATTGAATCGATAGCTTTGATACCGGTCTGGAGAGGCTCCTTAACCGGCTGTCTATCAATGATTCCGGGTGCCGGTGATTCAACAGGTCTGTACTCTGTTGTCTCGATAGGTCCCTGTCCATCGATAGGCTGACCGATGGCGTTAACAACACGTCCGATCATTTTATCTCCTACGGGAACTGATACGACTCTTCCCGTACGTTTAACAGTCTGTCCTTCGCTGATTCCTACATCCTCGCCGAACAAAACCGCTGATACTACTGTTTCCTCGAGGTTCTGAGCCATTCCGAATGTACCATTTTCAAATTCCAAAAGCTCTCCCGACATACAGTTCAAAAGTCCGCTAACTCTGGCGATACCGTCACCAACGGTAAGAACTGTACCTGTCTCGTTTTGGATTATTGCATTCTGATAATTCTTTATCTGGCTTCGAATGACCTCGGATATTTTTTCTGGTTTTAGTTCCATATTATCCTCCGACGTAATTTTGGTTTATATAATTGTCTCGTCGACTCGTCTCTTAAGTTCGGATAACCTGCCTTTGACCGTTCCGTCAAAAAGCTGTCCCTCAAGATCAACACGGACACCACCTAGGATTCCGGGATCTACCTTCTGTCTGAGCAAAACTTTTTTGCCGCTTATTCCCTCAAGCTTCTCCTTGAGTTTGGCTACTTGTGAATCATCAAGCGCAACAGCCGTTGTGACAAGTGCATCTGCGATACCGTTGTCTGTGTTGTAGCACTTTCTGAATCTCTTTCGACATGCCGAAAATTCTCTAAGCAAGCCTTTTTCAATAAGAATCTTGATAAAATTCAGAAGATATTCCTGACAGCCGTCTTTGAATGCATCATCGACCAGCTGCAGTCTTTCTTTTTTGGGAACCGACGGTTCCGAAAGGAGTGTGATATAGTCGGGATTCTCTTTAAAGAGCCCTTCCACTACCTCCATCTGTCCCAGTATTTCATCCGTAAGGTTCACTTCTGCTGCCAGATCATATAGGCTCTGCCCATAAAGATCTCCAGCTTTACTCATGATTACCTCTTTTCTGCGATCAAGCTCCGACTTTGCTTATAAAGTCTTCGATGAGCTTCTTGTGATCATTTTCGTTTATCTCTTTTTCAACGACCTTACCTGCAATATCCATTGCAAGTCCGCCGATTTCATCTTTAGCCTCGTTGATAGCCTTCTTCTTCTCCTGCTCAATATCAGCAGCAGCTTTTGCTTTGATGTCAGTCGCTTGTTTCTGTGCATCCTGTACAAGCGCATCTGCCTTAGTCTGTGCTTCTTTCTGCGCATCCTGTACAATCTGCGCAGCTTCCGCATGAGCATTTGTCAAGCTGCTTTCATACTGATCCTTAAGAGAATCCGCTTCTTCCTTGGCTTCTCTGGCTTCCTTTATTACCTTATCAGCAAGATTCTGTCTCTTTTCAAGAATGTTATTTATAGGCTTGAAAAGAAATTTCTTTATCAGAAATACCTGTATAAAGAGGTTACAGATCGTAATAATGAAAGTCCAGGGAACTAATGTAACAAGATCCTGCGTTTCAGTTACCGCAGTCACTGCCATAAGAGCCTGTATTCCCATATTGTTTCTCCTTCGTTACGAAAGCTCGTTTCATCAATTAAGGTAGTTCATGAACATTCCAGGTGCTACGAAAATAAGAAGAAGACCTGTAACGAAACCATAAATACCTGTTGTCTCTGCAACAGCACAACCAAGAAGCATTGTACTTGTTACATCACTCTTGCACTCGGGCTGGCGTCCGATTGCTTCAAGAGCCTTTGAAACTGCAGTTCCTTCACCGATACCGGGTCCGATACCTGCGATAAGTGCACATCCTGCACCGATTGCACAACCTGCAAGTGCTATACCTTTAGCTAATACCTGAAAATCACCCATAATTTTTTGCCTCCTAAAAACGCATTTAATTGTTTTTTTGTTTTTACAGTATTTTCTTTTTGTCAGCCTTCCTCTGCTGCATTGGCGATATACATTATTGTCAGCATGCAGAAAATAAATGCCTGCATACATCCTGAGAACCAGTCAAAGTATACGCCCGTGATGGCCGGTAATCCGACTCCCAGAACAGGTATCTTGGAGAGAAAACCTCCGACCGCTCCCGGAATAAGACCGAGAAGTGCGGATGATGCCAATCCCAGTGCCCAGTAAATAAGACCATCGATAACTACACCCGAGAGAATATTTCCAAAGTGACGACACGCCATACTAACCGGCGTAGCAAGCTCTGAAAGAATATTGAACGGGGTCATAACCGCAATAGGTGTCGTAAATCCTTTTAAATATCCGCCTAATCCATTAGTCTTTATCTTGGTTGCAGTAATCATTATAAATACAACCGTTGCCCAGGCGGCTTCTGTAGATAAGTCTGCTGTCGGGCTTCGTAGCCCGATAAGGCTGATAAGATTTGAAACCACACTTGTGATAAACAAAGCCGAAACAAAAGGAATCAACTTATCAAATTTAGTGCTTCCGGTGTTATTACGAACAAAGTTATTACCCATCTCAACGAGCATTTCAGCAAAAGCCTGTCTCTTTGAAATGTTCTCCACCTTAAGATCCCAAGTAAGGAATATACATAACGCGGTAATTATCAGCATTACTATCCACGAAACTATTATCGTTTCAGTAATCTTGATATCACCCAGAATCGGTATTCCCGTCCTGATAGTCGCGTATATCTTGGGTCCTACGACTGAGAATTCTTTACTCATATCTTCGCCTTCAACCTCCTTTCCCCGCAGATATAATACCGCGTAATTTAATCACAATGCTTGGAACGAACAAGGGCGCTATACCCGCCACCGGATTGATGAACGGCAATACTATAGAAAGAATGATCCATAAAAACTGAATCAGCGTTCTATACCTATAGCTCACTCCCATCGTCTTCCTAGCTCTGTCTTCATCTTCAATAGATGCTACCTTTTGCACAGATATCGCCATCCAAAAGAAATTTCCTACCGCAATCAAATAGCCGCCTATTCCGCCTGCGATAACTTTTATGTCAAATGGCGCCCAATCGGGAACTACCATATGCAAACAAAAAAATACCAGATACATTACAAGAACACCTACCGCCACTGATGCAGCCAATATTCCGGTCTCTTTTTTTACAGCCTTCTGTAATTTCATGTGCTGTCCTCTTTCCATCCGTAAGATCAATGATGCCTATTGAAAGACACTTCCTTGTTGCTTTTCTTCTTTTTTTCTTCTTTGTTGATTACTTGCAGATACACCTTGTACGCAGTTGTAATAGAACCTCCAAGCCCCAAAACAAACCCGGGTATGTACACCCACGCTCCTACCGAAAGCTTAGAGCATAACAGATAGCAGCCTACCAGACACATCAAAAGAGGCATTAACAAAGAAAGCCCCAGTTGACCAACCATTGCAAATTGACCAAGTATTTCAGACATTCGCTTCATTTGCATCTGAATTCTGACTACGCTCCTTTTCATATAAAAGTCGAAACAACCCTAATGTATATGATACTCTATTTACGTTCATTTCTCAACCAATCCCTGTCAATAAGCTACTTTTGCAAGGTTTATACCAAAATTAGAAAACTTGCGGTTTTTCGCACATAAGTGTCGCATTATTAAAAAAATGTCGCTTAAATGACAGAAATTATTTTCTGTTTTTAAGCGACATTGCTTTTATAAATCATGTATTCTTGAACATGAAGTTCAAGAATGTATTCAATATTAAATTCTTTACTGTTCCTCTTCGATGGCAGTTGTCTTGATGTGAAGCTCCTCAAGCTGCTTGTCTGTTACGTATCCGGGTGCTCCCATCATAACATCCTGTGCATTCTTGTTCATAGGGAAAGGAATTATCTCTCTGATAGAATCCTCTCCTGCAAGAAGCATTACCATACGGTCTACACCGGGCGCAATTCCTGCATGCGGAGGTGCTCCGTAGCAGAATGCATTGTACATGGCAGGGAACTTAGCCTTAACGTCTTCCTCGCCAAGTCTTACCATCTCAAATGCCTTTATCATGATCTCGGGATCGTGGTTACGAACAGCTCCCGATGAAAGCTCCACTCCGTTACATACAAGGTCGTACTGATCCGCTGTTATAGAAAGAGGATCGATCTCGCCTCTCTCAGCCTTAAGAAGTGTCTCAAGGCCGCCGCTCGGCATAGAGAAAGGATTGTGGCAGAACTCAAGCTCGCCTGACTCCTCACCGATCTCGTACATAGGGAAATCTACTATCCAGCAGAATGTGTACTGCTCTTTATCCATGTGTCCGGGAACAGCGGCACCAAATGTCTTAACTACAACACCTGCTGTCTTCTGAGCAGCTCCAAGCTTGCCGCTTGAAAGAACAACAAGATCGCCGGGCTTAATTCCAAGTGCGGAAACAACACTGTCCTTGATAGGTGCAACAAACTTAGCGATTCCGCCTACAAGCTCACTGTTCTCATCCATTCTGAACCAATATGCCTTGTTACCTGACTGAACCTCTACATCTCCGATAGTCTTGTCGATGAACTTTCTGCTCTCTTTGAAATCAGAGATAACTACTGCTTTAACTCTTACATCGGTAGCAGAACCATCCTCAGCCTTTGTTGCAAAAGGTCCGAATCCGCAGTCCGCAAGAACTTCCGTAGCATCCTGAACAGTAAGGTCGATTCTAAGGTCAGGTTTATCTGTTCCGTATTTCTCCATTGCTTCAAGATAAGGAATCCTCATGAAAGGAGCTCCCGAAGCACGGTCATAGTTACCATATTTAGCAAATATAGGAGGAAGTACATCCTCGATAACAGCAAATACATCTTCCTGTGAAGCAAATGCCATCTCCATATCGAGCTGATAGAATTCTCCGGGACTTCTGTCTCCTCTTGCATCCTCATCACGAAAGCACGGTGCGATTTGGAAGTAGCGGTCAAATCCGGCTGTCATAAGGAGCTGCTTGAACTGCTGAGGAGCCTGGGGAAGTGCATAGAACTTGCCCGGATGCTTTCTTGCAGGAACAAGGTAGTCTCTTGCACCCTCAGGTGAAGATGCCGTAAGTATAGGTGTTGTGATCTCAAGGAAGCCATGTTCTGTCATTGCACTTCTGAGAGCGGCAACAACGTTGCATCTCAAGATAATATTCTTTTTAACCTCAGGATTTCTAAGGTCAAGATAACGATATTTAAGACGTGCAGTCTCGTCAGCCTCTCTTGAATGATTGATTTCAAAAGGAAGCTCGTTATAACGGCAGCGTCCCAGAATTTCGATTGATTCGGGAACAACCTCGATGTCTCCGGTTTCCTGCTTCGGGTTTTTGGAACTTCTCTCTCTTACAACTCCCTTTACAGAAATTGTTGATTCCTTGTTGATTGCCTTGGCTGTCTTAACCATTTCCTCAGTCTCAAGAACAATCTGTGTTGTGCCATAGAAGTCGCGAAGAACTACGAATCCAAGTCCGCTTCCGACTTCTCTCATATTCTCAAGCCATCCGACAAGAGTTACGCTCTCGCCGACATTATCAATACGAAGTTCACCGCAGTTATGTGTACGTGATTGCATCATTAGTGTTACTCCATTCTTTTATTCATAATCTGACAGAAATTTTCCGTCAAACAAAAAATTGTGCGTGATATTTTTATCCAATACCACGCACAACATTTTAGACCAACATTGTAATAGTTGCAAGCAAAAACGAGAATACTCATTTTACTCTGTTTCCGCCCCACTCAACTACCGTAAAGCCTTCTCTGTCGTATCCGTCCAAATACTGGGGATTAAGGCCCACGAATCTGTCCGAAGGATACCAAGCCATAAATACACGGATCAAAGTATCGGGTTCAGGATCAATATTAAGCCTTGCTCCCTTTTCATAGGAACTGCCCTGGAAACTTATAACGTTATATTTGTTATCAACCATCTGAGGAGTCCAATACTCGATAAATTCCGCTCTCTCAGCTTCGTTAAGTCCAAGCTCGGTCAGTTTCTCTTCAAGAAAAGCCTGCGTATCTTCTCCTTTTACGCAAAAGCCGGAAAAGAAGTTATACTTGTGCTCGGGATCCCCTTCCCAATACAGATAGTCATACTTCTCTCCTTCGTAAGTGATCGTGCCGTCTCTGTCGGCTGTTACCTTCCAACCGTTATCTACATTGAAGATAGGATCAAGTTCGGTGAGATTGCCGTCATAATCCAGCGTTACAGAAACCTCTGTACCGTCCTCCTCCGGATAAAGATAAATCACCGGTTTTCGGTCTATTCCAATTCCATCCGACGCATCGGATCCGGGGCAGGCATCTTCTGTTTTCCCATATCCGAAAACAATAAGCAACATGCCCATAACAATAGTTACAATAAGACACTTTTTGCCCATAAGACCACCTCCGATCTTCGTACATTAATTATATAATGTATATCGGCAAAAAGATATATTTACTTTACAACTTTTTCAATTGTCGTATTCTGTACTATACTATTGGGATTAAGTGCGAACGAATTGATGTCTTTGATCTTGTTGTAGCACACAAGTTTGATTGTTATCATCTTGTTCTGTTTTAGAGTGCAATACTGATAAACCTCGGAATAAGGCGGCTCAGCCACTGTTTTTACACGAAGATATTTGCTCTTATTGCTTTTAACGATGTCGGTAGTTATCTCGCTTACCTTCACACCCTCATTCTTCATCGAGTTACGAATCTGGTCTTCGAGATTTCCGAAGAATTTCTTGATTGCATCATCAGGCATGTTATAAAGGTCTTTTCCCTTGGTATCAAAATTCTCAACCGACACCGACATTTCACCTTCATTTGCAGAAATCCAAAGGTCATATCCACTTCCATTCATAAGCCTTGATACTTCGGAAGCATTTCTAAGACGTCCTGTACCGTCGGAATAAATGGTCTTCCCTCCCATAAAACAGGTTCCGTATTCGGGAAGCACCAAGTTTACCGCAGTATTTCCATCTTCCACGCGGATCTTGTTTTCTACCGCACAAACCTCTTGCTCTGTCATTTCCGTCAAAAAGACCAAGAGCAAAACCGCAACAACCACACGCCTCATAACTGTTAATTTCTTTTTCATCTTACCCTCACAAAATCTACATATACGCCCCCACAACAGTAACTCTTTCACTTATTTTTAGTCACTATTAAGATAACCCATTCTTGGTATCCTGACAACTGTGAAATTCATCCAAATCTTTCTATACACAAGTCAACCATTTTGTGTTAAAGTAAATTTGCGTTACAGTTCACAGTCGTTCAGACTGCAAATTTTAACAATTGTGCTCAATATCTTGAGCTTTTCGATTCACGTAAGTGGATAATCCCCGAAGGAAAGGTGGTGGTTTTTATGAAGTCAGATTCACATCGATGTGGCAGTGATCCTGCTCCCGGTCGAAGTACCATAAAAACCACATACGCAAAAGGAGATTATCATGGAATTACAAGAAGAGAAAACAATCGTTGAGATCCTAAAAGAGCTTCTTGAAGCAAGGCAATACACCATGCTCCGCCAGACCATTTCAGAGATGAACACAGTTGATATAGCTGCTGCAATGGGTGAGATGGAAGATGAGGATTCACTTAAGATGTTCAGAATCCTCCCCAAGGATATGGCTGCGGATGTATTTGCCGACCTGGAACTGGATGATCAGCAGTATATCATCCGTTCACTGTCAGATCGAGAAGCTTCCAATATTATTGACAACCTAATGGCGGATGACGCTACCGACCTTTTGGAAGAGATGCCCGCCAGTGTAGTAAAGCGCATTCTTGCCAATGCGAGCCCCGAGACAAGAGCAGATATCAATCATCTGCTAAGATATCCCGAAGACTCAGCCGGAAGTATCATGACCGTGGAGTATGTAGACCTCCGTGAAGATATGACGGTCAATGACGCTATAGAAAGAATCAGGAAAAAAGGCGTAGATTCCGAAACTATCAACATCTGCTACGTTGTATCAAGGCAGAAAATACTTGTCGGAACGGTTGCGCTAAGATACCTTCTCATAACAAAACCCGATGAAATTATCGGAGATATAATGAACACCAATGTCATCAGCATCAACACGATGACCGACCAGGAAGAAGCTGCAAGAATCTTCCAGAAATACGGATTCACAGCGATGCCCGTTGTAGACAACGAATCCAGAATGGTCGGAATCATCACAATCGATGACGTTGTGGACATCATGGAAGAAGAGGCTACCGAGGATATCGAGAAGATGGCTGCTATCGTGCCGTCAGATAAGCCTTATCCGAAAGTTGGCATCCTGGAAACCTACAGAAACAGAATCCCCTGGTTGCTGTTCCTTATGGTCAGCGCAACATTCACAGGCGGGATTATCGCGCACTACGAAGCTGCTCTGACAGCATTTGCACTTACCGCGTACATTCCAATGCTGATGGACACAGGCGGAAATGCAGGCTCACAGGCAAGCGTATCGATCATCCGCGGATTATCTTTGAAAGAAATCGAGTTCAAAGACTTGTTTAAGATTGTATGGAAAGAAATAAGAGTTGCGTTTCTTTGCGGTTTTACACTTGCAGTTGCTAACTTTATAAGACTGCTTGTTTTTGCACACGGCGTTCCGATCACCACTTCACTGGTTGTCTGCCTGACACTGTTTGTTGTTGTACTTATTGCCAAACTTGTAGGTTGTTTTCTTCCTATGCTGGCATCACGCTTCGGTTTTGACCCGGCAGTTATGGCAAGCCCGTTCATAACCACAATAGTAGATGCATTGTCGCTGCTTGTTTTCTTGAACATCGCAACAGCATTATTGGCCTAGCGCGATGTCTCGCTGACAATCAGATAATTTACTTGTAAACATAGGTACGGAGGAACAATGGGGAAAAAATCCATAAAAGAGAATAAAAACATCTATTTCACATCACGCGAAGAAGCCGGCCTTACAAGAGCTCAGGCAAGCGAACTTATAGGAACGATAAGCGACAGTAAACTTGAGAAAATAGAAACCGACAAAGTAGCCGTTCAGCCCGAAGATGTAGCTGATATGGCCGTAGCTTACAAAAAGCCCGAACTTTGTAACTACTACTGCACTCACGAATGCAGGATCGGAAAAGGGAACGTTCCGGAGGTTAAGATTTCCTCATTATCCGAGATTGTACTCGGAATGTTATCCGCGCTTAATTCTCTGGACAACCAGAAAGCACGTCTTATAGATATTACAGCCGACGGACGGATCACAGACGACGAGCTGCAAGATTTCGCCGAGATACAGCACCAGCTTGATAATATAGATATGACCGTCGAAGCCCTTCGATTATGGGTTAAAAATACCATTGCAGAAGGCAAGATAAATGCCGATAAGCTTAAAGACCTGAAAGCTAAATAACAGCTTTCAGGTCTTTTTAAATAGAATGCTCAGAAATCTTTCTTATGAGCTTATCAAAATCATATTGCTTAAACAGCTCCATGACTGACGTCATGGAGCTGTTCTATAAATATATTATTTATTTCACACGATCTTAGATCAAAGTGCCTCGTGGCATGTACGTGCGATAACGTCGAGCTGCTGCTCCTTAGTAAGGTTGATGAACTTAACAGCATATCCTGATACACGGATAGTGAAGTTAGCATACTCAGGCTTCTCAGGATGCTCCATAGCATCGATGAGCTTCTCCTTACCAAATACGTTAACGTTAAGGTGATGAGCACCCTGGTCAAAGTATCCGTCAAGAACGCTAACAAGCTTGTTTGATCTCTCCTCATCGTCGTGACCAAGAGCGTTAGGGTTCATTGTCTGTGTGTTAGAAATTCCGTCGAGAGCATACTCGTAAGGAATCTTAGCAACAGAGTTAAGTGAAGCAAGAAGTCCTGTCTTCTCAGCACCGTATGAAGGTGATGCTCCGGGTGCGAATGAAGCGAATGCAGGTCTTCCGTCAGGTGTAGCACCTGTAGCCTTACCATAAACAACGTTAGATGTGATTGTAAGGATAGATGTTGTAGGCTCAGAATCACGATATGTGTGGTGCTTCTCGATCTTCTTCATGAATGTCTTAAGAAGCCATACAGCGATTTCGTCTGCTCTCTCATCATCGTTACCGTATCTAGGGAAGTCTCCCTCTACCTTGTAATCAACAACAAGGCCTGACTCATCACGAACAGTTGTAACCTTAGCATACTTGATAGCTGAAAGTGAATCTACAACGTGTGAGAATCCTGCGATACCTGTAGCGAATGTACGTCTTACATCTGTATCGATAAGAGCCATCTCAGCTGCTTCGTAGTAGTACTTGTCGTGCATGTACTGGATAAGGTTGAGGATGTTTACATAGAGTCCTGCAAGCCAATCCATCATGATGTCATACTTATGCATAACTTCATCGTAATCAAGTACGTCAGCTGTGATAGGAGCCATCTCAGGACCTACCTGCATATGCTTGCCGTCCTTTGTAAGGAACTTCTCATCCTTACCGCCGTTGATAGCGTAAAGGAGACACTTAGCAAGGTTAGCTCTTGCTCCGAAGAACTGCATCTCTTTACCTGTCTGTGTAGCAGATACGCAGCAGCAGATGCTGTAGTCATCGCCCCAGATAGGACGCATAACATCATCGTTCTCGTACTGGATTGAAGATGTTGTAACTGAAATCTTAGCAGCATACTTCTTGAATGTCTCAGGGAGCTTAGATGTGTAGAGCACTGTAAGGTTAGGCTCAGGTGAAGGTCCCATGTTCTCAAGAGTATGAAGGAAACGGAAGTCGTTCTTTGTAACCATGTGACGACCATCCATTCCAAGTCCACCAACTTCAAGTGTAGCCCATACAGGGTCACCTGAGAAGAGGTTGTTGTATGAAGGAATACGAGCGAACTTAACCATTCTGAACTTCATTGTCATGTGGTCGATAAGTTCCTGTGCCTCTTTCTCTGTAAGAGTTCCCTCTTTAATATCTCTTTCAATATAAATATCAAGGAATGTTGAAACACGTCCAACTGACATAGCAGCACCGTTCTGAGTCTTGATAGCTGCAAGGTATCCGAAGTAGAGCCACTGAACAGCTTCCTTAGCGTTCTTAGCGGGAGCAGAAATATCAAATCCGTAAACGGCTGCCATTTCCTTCATTCCCTTAAGAGCTCTAACCTGCTCAGAGATTTCTTCTCTCTGACGGATGATGTGGTCGAGCATTGTTCCGTCACCACAGTTGTTGTAGTCATCCATCTTCTTCTTGATGAGGTAGTCGATACCGTAAAGAGCTACTCTTCTGTAGTCGCCTACGATACGTCCACGGCCGTATGTATCAGGAAGACCTGTTACGATGTGGCTGTGTCTTGCTGCTCTCATCTCAGGTGTGTAAGCATCAAATACTGCCTGGTTGTGAGTCTTGTGGTACTCTGTGAAGATCTTGTGGAACTTCTCATTTACCTTGTATCCGTATGTCTCAGCAGCTTCTTCAGCCATCTTGATTCCACCGAAAGGCATGAATGCTCTCTTAAGAGGCTTATCAGTCTGAAGACCAACGACCTGCTCAAGATCCTTCATAGACTCATCAATATATCCGGGGCCATATGCTGTAAGACTAGAAACAACTTCTGTCTCACACTCAAGAACGCCGCCCTTTTCACGTTCCTGTTTCTGGAGTTCCTGAAGCTTGCCCCAAAGCTTATCTGTAGCTTCTGTAGGCTCAGCCAAAAAGCTCTCATCTCCGTCATAAGGTGTGTAGTTGTTCTGGATGAAATCTCTTACGTTAACGTCATCCAACCAGTGGGTTCCCTTAAACCCGCGCCATGCTTCGTTCATTTTACGTACTCCTCGTTAAAATATTATCATATGTATTGTTCGAGATTGATGATATCACCTGTTACACAACCAAACATTGATTGTAATCAATTTTCACATTTTTATTAAAATTAATATTAAAATAAGCCGAAAGAGCAGTCGCTGTCTGCAACTGCTCTCCTGAAATTATTTCCCATTTAAAATTTTCATTGCGTTATCAACTCTCTCTTTTGAAGGAGATTTGACACCGTCAAGCTTATACGGTATTCCAAGCGTCTCAAACTTATGCTGTCCCATTGAATGATAGGGAAGAACCTCGATTTTTTTCACATTGGAAAGTGTCTCTATAAACTCTCTTGTCTTCTTGAGATATTCATCATCATCGGTTATTCCGGGCACGAGTACGTGGCGGATCCATATGGGCTTGGAAATATCCGACAGATACCTAAATCCATCGAATATATTATCATTCGGAAGCCCCGTGAGCTCTATATGCTCATCCCTGTCGATGTGCTTGATATCAACAAGCAGAAGATCCGTATACTTCATCAGTTCCTCAAATTTGAAAAAGAAAGGCTCCTCACGCGTAAAAGGCTGAAGCGCCGTATCTATACACGTGTTTATTCCGCGCTCTTTGGCCTTCTTAAACAGCTCGATCAAAAAGTCTATCTGAAGAAGCGGCTCTCCTCCGCTGACTGTTATTCCGCCTTCCTCTCCCCAGTAACTTCTGTATCTCTCAGCGAAATCAAGAAGTTCATCGGGAGTACGCATATCTTCCGAATTGGGATCCCATGTATCGGCATTATGACAGTATTTGCATCTTAATTTGCACCCCTTGAGGAATACGATAAATCTGATTCCCGGTCCGTCTACGGAACCGAATGTTTCTATTGAATGAATTGCACCTTTAACCATTATTACTCCGTTTCATAAAATATCTTAAAAAGATAGCATTACTGATAAATGTATATTTCTCTGAGCGCATCTCTGTCCAGCACCCTTATCTTCGCATGTCCGACTCGCTCTATAAGCCCGCTCTTTTCCATCTCCCTGAGTTTCCTGCTGACAGTCTCGGTTCGAAGGTTCACGCTTGCAGCGATGTCATCGAGCTTTAATACTATGTCATCGCCCACGCTTCTGTCAACTCTGTACATCAAAAATCCCGCCAGCCTGGCCATCGGGTCTTTTGTGGAAAGAAGCATGTTTCTCTCATTCGCGTCGTGGAGTTTTTTGCTCAAAAGAATGATGATATTCATCGCTGCCGAAGGATCGTCAACAACCTTAATGAAATCATCCCTGTGTATCTGGCAAATAGAAGCATTTGTAAGGCATACGGCAGAATAAGGATAAATACTGCCATCCAAAAACATACCTTCCCAAATGATATCGTGATCCGCAAGAATCGTTATGATCTGTTCTCTTCCCAGAGAATCATATCTACAAAGTTTAATTCTGCCTTTCCTTATAATGCATATAGAATCAACGGGTTCGCCTTCTCTGAAAAGATAACTGTTCTTCTTGAGAGTCTCGTGAACAGAATGCTCCATAAGGCTTACCTGTGCATTTACGGGAAGTCCCTCGATGATCGGCACGCTCGCTGTACATAATCCGCCGCATTCTTCACAGATATTAAGTCCAATGATTCCCTTTTTTAACTCTTCAGCCTGACTCTGGCCCTGATATATTCCTTTTTGTACTTCTTTTTTATCATTCATAAACAAATACCGACTCTCATTACTCTTTTGACCATAAGTAACAATACGCCTGCGTCCTTGCAGCAAAAGGCTGAGTCTTAAGCAGTTCCCTTACTTCCTTTTTGGTGTACCATCCCGGAGTTATCTCTTCCAGTGTGGAGCTGCTTTCCTGAAAAGTTCCCGTCGCCTTTCCTACGCAGCAAAGGTTCTTCTCATTTGAGAAACCGACTGCGCTGTAACTTTCGCCAATCCACTCGTCAATACTGATTATATCAAGTCCCGTTTCTTCCTTGAGCTCTCTTCTTGCACTCTCTTCCGGAACTTCACCGGGATCGATAAGACCTGCCGGAAAATTGTATACCCATGCTCCCGCAGCAAGTCTGAACTCCTTGTTTATAAGTATCTTTTCACCGGTCTCATCGTGCATGATAAGCACAACCGCGTCGATCTTGCCGTTGTGAATATCGTCATATCCTTTGAGATTGGGGTTTCTGCTGATCATCTCGTATGTTTTATCTTTGTTGTCAACAGTTTTGTAATGAAGGTCGTAGCGCGTAATGAACTCGCCCTGTGCCTTCTTTTCCAAGTACTGAAATTCCATTTCTAAATCCTACTCCTGCATTAAAACTTAACAGAAGGAAGCTGATATTTTCTCTCGTAAAAATCAACTGCCTGCTCAAAGCCTTCTCTTTTGTCCGCTTTGAGTGTTTCCAAATATTCGTGTGCATCGTAAGCATCATCGTGAACTTCGATGACACCGACAGCGATGTTACTGCAGTGGTCTGCAATACGCTCATAGTCCGTTCCGATATCGCTAAGGTCAAAGCCCTGCTCGATTGTACACTTGCCCTTACGAAGTCTTCTTACGTGACGTCTCTTTACTTCTTTCTGGATACCGTCAATGGCTTCCTCAAGAGGTTCGATTGACTTTGCTATCTCTACATCGCGTGTTTCAAATGCTTTTATCGACATATCCACGATCTCTTTTACCGCAGATGCAAATATATCCATCTCAATCTGGCCCTTTGGAGTAAATTCTCTGCTGTTCTCCGCCATTCCCTTAGCCTTCTGCATGATATTGAGAGCATGATCGCTTATTCTCTCATAGTCGGTTATGCAGTGAAGAAGCATCGTAAGCGTATGGCTGTCTTCAGGGGCAAGATGATGATTGTTTATCTTCATAAGGTAAGTTCCGAGCTGATCCTCGTACTGGTCAACCTTGCGCTCAAGATAGTCAACTTCCTGAGCCTCTTCCTCTTTGTAATCCGTGATAAGTGCAATAGCCTTATCAAGTGCATCCTTAGAAAAGTTTGCCATCTCAACCGCGGCAAGTCTTGCCTGTTCAAGCGCAAACGGAGGATTCGCAAGGAAAAGAGGATCCAAAGTTCTGATACCCTGCTGCTCTTCCTGCTCTTTTTTCTCCTTCTCGTCTATAGGAATAGAGCTGAGCGCCAGGTTTACAAGCACTGCTGAGAAAGGAAGCATCAAAGGCGTTGCAACAAGGTTAACAAGCGTATGCACACCCGGAATTCCCGCAAGTCCGACTTCCTGATGCATAAACGAGAAATTCATCACTGCATTTAAAGAATAGAAAATAACCATAAAAAGCCCTGCTTTTATGATATTGAAATACAAGTGCATAAGTGCTGTTCTCTTACCGTTCTTATTAGCGCCAAAAGATGACAGAATTGCTGTAATACATGTACCAACCTCAGCTCCGACTACAACGGGAATGGCTATATTGAAATACACAGGTATACTTCCGGATATCGCCTGCAGCACACCGATTGTTCCGGCAGAACTCTGAATAAGCATGGTAAAGAATATTCCAACCAAAAATCCGATCAAAGGATTGCTGAACTTCATAAGAAGACTTCTGAATCCTTCATTGTATTTAAGCGGAGCTACCGCATCAGACATACTGCTCATACCGAACATCAAAACAGAAAATCCAAGAAGTATTGTTCCGATATTTTTCTTTTTCTCACTTTTTGAAAACATGTATAGCCCGATACCGATGAGAGCCAAGAAAGGTGTGAATGACCTGGGCTTTAAGAGTTCCAGCCACAAATACTTTGTGCTGTTCAGATTATTAAGTGTAAGAATCCATGCCGTAAATGTCGTACCAAGGTTAGCACCGAGAATAACGTTTACTGCCTGTTTAAGAGTTACGATTCCTGAATTAACAAGACCAACTACCATTACGGTAGATGCAGATGATGATTGAACCAGTGCGGTTACACCGACACCGAATAAATACGCGATAATAGGATGTTTGGTGACTTTGGCAAGTACGCTCTCAAGTCTTCCGCCTGCGGCCTTGGTAAGACCTCCGCTCATAACGTTCATCCCATACAAAAACATTGCAAGGCCTCCGATTAGCCCTGCCACCATTTTAAAACTGTCTAAAAAATCTTTCATTTCACCTCCATAGGCACTCTTCGTTAAGGGCTCTCTACCCTTCGTACCTATCCATTTTTTATCTCTATTGTTACAAATCTATTGTATAGGATGCCGTCAAAAAAAGCCACAAATAAATTTAAGCACCAAATCTCAGCATCAGCCGCACGTATTCTCCATAGGTGGGTCCGCCGACCGGCTCGATCTTCTCGCCGACATACTCTCTTCCGTATATATCTTCCTCGACAGACACCGTATCCAAAACCTTAAATCCCAGTTTCTTGCACAGATTAATGGAAATCTCATTCTCGGCTTTTACAAGGGTCTGAACCTTATCAAACAAAAGGATATCCCTGCCGTATTCAAGAACCGCCTTGCACGCCTCATAAGCATAGCCCTGCCTCTGAAACTCTTTTCCGACAAGAAATCCAAGTTCAATATCATCAAACCCGTTCCTTACGGAGTAGCCAACTCTTCCGATAACCCTGCTATCCTTGCGCCTTACAAGTGTCCATACGCCAAAACCCATGAGGCCGTACACCTTCTCAATATAATCCTTCTGATATCTCTTTTCATCTTCGGGATTTTCAAAAAGGCCTTCCATATATCTGGTCATCTCGGGATCTTTATATAGCTTATAGAACTCATCCACATCATCAAGCGTCGTTTCCCTCACAAGGAGCCTTGAAGTCGTGAGCACTTCCCAGGGCTCACCCGCGTATCTCTGATAAGCCTTCACGAATGAATCCAAGTCGACTTCGTCAATGTCGGAAAAAATATATTTCACTCCCGGAAATTCTTCGTTCTTATTTAATGGATGCTCCACTCCGACCACGTAGAATCCAAGCTCCGTCGCTTTTACGGTATTTTCTTTCCTGTCGGCAACGACAAGCATTTCTTTATCAGTCTTATTATCTTTGAAAAAATCCTGTGCCCCGAACACCTCCGCTTCGATGCCACATTGATTTATATATTCTCTTGCGGATTCTAAGCTTTCAGTTACCTCACTGCTTTTCAGATTTTTTTCATCTATTACAAACGCAACCTTCTTCAGCACAAACTTTTCCTCCGAGAATAATTATAATACATAAAACGCCCACATTACGATAAATGCGAGCGTTCATAATTTGTTTACAAATCATTAAAAGAATGGTTACTTCAAATCATCTTTTGGACATACCTGCTTGTTATTATAATATTGTCAGATGAGTTGAGACAGACAATACCAATTAAACTTTTTCATAATGTGCCGGGTAAGAGAAGCTTACCCGGCATCCTCCCTTTAAAAAAAGGGCTTTTTTTAATTAATGAGTTTTATTTCTTCTTGTTTCCGTGAAGAAACATCTCCATGTCAGCAACTGCCGACTCTTCATCGCTTCCTTCTGCGATAACTGTTACTTCTTCTCCTGTGTTCAGACTAAGTGTCATCATTCCCATAATGCTCTTTGCATTAACTTTCTTGGACTGAGCCTCGATATGAACAGTACTCTCGTACTTACTTGCGAGCTGAACAAGCTCAGCAACAGGTCTTGCCTCCAGTCCTCTGGGCAACTTAATCTCGATAGATTTTGTCAACATAATAATTCCCTCCTCATCTCAGCTTATCCGCAAGCTCGCTCAGTTTCCTAAGCCGATGATTAACTCCTGACTTACCTACAGGCGGATCAAGATACTTGCCCAATTCAAGAAGCGTCGCATCAGGGTGTTCAAGCCTGACCTCTGCCATCTCCCGCAAGCTCTCCTGCAAGCGATTAAAACCATAAAAGTCTCTGATATATGTAATGTCCTCTATTTGCTTAGTCGCGGCATTAACAGTCTTTGTTATATTGGCGACTTCACAATTGACTCTCCTGTTGATGGAATTTCTCATCTCTTTTACAATCCTGAGATTCTCCAGATTCATAAGACTGATCGGAGCTTCCATTATATTCAGAAGATCAACAATACCGGAGCCTTCCTTCACATATAAAACAAAATATTTCTTTCGTCTGACTATCCTTGCCTCAATATCAAAGCTCTCTATTATCTCCTGCAACCTAAGTGCCTGATTCTCATAGTCACAGACAAATTCCAAATGATATCCCTTGTTGGGATCGCTTATGGAACCGATGCACAAGAAAGAATCGCGAATGAAGGCTCTCTTACAACATGATTTTCCTGTGATAAGCGGGCTCACTCCTTCCTCGAAAGGTCTGAGGTTCCCATCACCGTCAATCACCCTGATTGCCTTAAGACACGATTCAAGAAGTTCCCCTTCTCCCAGTACAGGCCTGTAAACACGCCCATTTACCTTGATATCGGGGGATTCTTCCAAAAAGCTAGTTCCTATATTAAATGCTTTTTTTATTAATGTAAAGAACTTTCTAATTACAGCCTCATTATCCGGCTGCAAATAAAGCATTATCGGCTTACCGTTTTTCAGCTCAATATAGCCCGTGCTGTTAACAATGGCTGCTATCTCCGCAAGCCTGCAATGCCTCGACGCACCTATGCGTTTTGCAAGTTCTTCTTTTACGTCGGATGAAAAAGACATATCTCACCTTGCCTGCTTCACATCTCTGTGTAAGAGCTTGATTCCAAACTTACCGTCTCCGGCTTTCAACCTGTTATACAGTTCGTTGGCGATTGTTACACTTCTGTGCTGGCCACCGGTACATCCGATAGCAACAACAAGCTGATACTTACCTTCTTTGATATATCCGGGAATCAGGAATTCAAGCATATCCGTCAGCTTATCCAGGAACTGCCCGCATTCCGGAAAACTTTTTACATAGTCCTGAACCGGCTTGTCATTTCCCGTCTGATGTTTTAGATCATCTATATAAAAAGGGTTCGGCAGGAACCTAACATCAAACACAAGGTCTGCGTCCGACGGAATTCCATATTTAAAACCAAATGAAAGCACCGTCACCATAAGAGAATTGTACTCTTCGTTTCTTACAAAGATACGGTCAAGTTCTTCGCGGAGTTCTCTTGTGAGGAGCTTGGAAGAATCGATAACATAGTCCGCTCTCTTTTTTACCTCCGTAAGAACCGCTCTCTCTTTGGCAATTCCGTCCTCTATACGATTTCCGATATCATTGACATTCATCGGATGAACACGTCTTGTCTCTTTATATCTCTTTATAAGAACTTCATCGCTTGCGTCCATATAAAGAACTTCAATGGGAAGTCCTCTTTCTTTCAGAGTGTCGATGATTCCCGCAACCTCTTCAAACTTCTGGCCCGCTCTTGCGTCAATTCCAAGTACGACTTTGCTGATCCCGTTATCCGGTACTGCGACAAGCTCAGCAAACTTCTCTATCAGAAATACAGGAAGATTATCAACACAATAAAAACCTGCATCTTCAAGCATATGTATAGCGGTCGATTTACCACCGCCGCTCATTCCCGTAACAACTACGAATCTCATGGTTTTATCCTTTCAAATCTACCAAGCATAATAACTTCGGGCTCCAGCATCACTCCATAGGACTCGTATACCTTCTTCCTTACGTCATCAATTACTTTGTATATATCGGCCGAAGTTGCAGAATCTTTATTTATCACAAATCCGCAATGCTTCTCCGATACACACGCACCGCCCACGGTATAGCCCCTAAGTCCGGCATCCTGGATAAGTTTACCCGCAAAATTTCCTTCAGGTCTCTTAAATGTCGATCCGGCACTGGGATACTCAAGCGGCTGTTTGTCACGTCTTCTCTGTGCAAGATCGGACATCTTTTCTATAATTGCTTCCTTCTGTCCCTTAGTAAGTTCAATAAGCACGGACAGAACGATATATTTTTTTCCTTTAATAAAACTGGTCCTGTAACCAAATTCCATGTCGTCGCATGAAAGCGTCACAAGCTCACCTTCAGGTGATATGACCTTGACTTCCTTTACGACCTGCTTCATCTCGCCGTCATAGGCACCTGCGTTCATAACCATCGCACCGCCGATAGTTCCGGGGATTCCTGCAGCGAACTCAAAACCTGTAAGTTCCCTGTCTCTGGCAAAAGAAGCTATGGCTGAATTAAGCGCTCCGGCCTCCGCCCTGATACTCGTGTCACTTTCTGCCGATACATCCGTAAAGTTCTTGAGCGAAACGACAGCTCCGTCATATCCGTCATCTGATACAAGAAGATTGCTTCCGTTTCCGAGAACAAAATAGTCTGCACCTTCAGCTCTGAGGCGCTTAAGAACCTCAAGAAGCTGCTCCGTATCTTTTGGGCTTATAAATAAGCTCGCAGGCCCACCTGTTCTAAACGTAGTGTGCCTGCTCATGTTTTCATTCAATATAATATTTTCTTCCGAGACAATTTCTCTCAGAGCATTTATCAAATCGTTATTCAAAAAAATCTCCTTTTAGTACAGAAGCATTCTTGCTGCGCCGAAGACTCCCGCATCATTTCCAAGCTTCGCAAGAGCAAACTGCGCTGTGCTGCAACCTGAAAATACATACTTTTTAAATGAAGGCATCAAGAGGTCAAAAAGCATTTCTCCCGCTTTTGAGACTCCGCCGCCGATGACTATGATCTCAGGATTTACGACAGTTGAAGCGATTGCAATTCCTTTTCCGAGATAATAACCGTATTTCTCTGCGCATTTAACGGCAACTTTGTCACCTTTCTTTGCAGCATCGAACACGTCCTTGCACTCAAAATCTTTGCCGCGAAGAACGCTGTCTTCGGTTGTCTCTGCAAGAATTCTCCTGGATACTCTCACCGCGCCCGTAGCGCTTGCGTACTGCTCAAAACAACCGTTATTGCCGCATCCGCATGCTTCAGGTTCATCATCAACAAGATGGATATGTCCGATCTCTCCGCCCGAGCCTGTGGCTCCCGTAAGGATCTTGCCTTCATTTATAATTCCACCGCCTACGCCTGTTCCGAGGGTAACAAGGAGCATGTTCTGATGTCCCTGTCCGCCGCCTCTCCACTGCTCACCGAGTGCCGCAACGTTGGCGTCATTTCCTGCTTTTACCTTAAATCCCGTGAGTGATTCGAGCTCTTTTACCACGTTGAGCTTGGACCAGCCAAGGTTTACCGCCTGAAGACACATGCCATCTGCGTCTACGGCACCGGGGACGCCAAGTCCTATTCCGATAATATCCTCAGATGCAATATTTTTCTCAGCAATCTTAGCCTTAACCGACTCTGCAACATCACTTAAAATGCTGCTTCCGTTGTTCTCTTTTCTTGTAGGTATCTCCCAAAGCTCGACTTTCTCACCTTCTTCTGTGAGAAGTCCGATCTTAGCCGTTGTTCCTCCGATATCTACGCCAAATACATATTTTCCCATTACCTCTATAAGTCTCCTTCTATATTATTCGTCGTCATCATCTTCCGAGCGTCTTCTTGCGAGTGAATTCTGAACCCTGTTGTAGAGCTCCTGCGCTGCATTGTAACCCATCTGTTTCTGTCTGTGGTTAACTGCTGCCGATTCACAGATTACCGCAAGATTTCGTCCGGGTCTGATAGGAATCCTGTGACAAACTATCTTGTTTCCAAGATACTCAGTGTACTCTTCCTCAAGTCCAAATCTGTCATACTCTCTGTCTTTGTCCCACTCTTCGAGTTTAATAACAAGATCGATCGTCTGTGTCTCTCTTACACTTGATACACCGTAAAGTGTCTTAACATCTATGATTCCGACACCTCTCATCTCAATGAAATGTCTTGTAATATCGGGCGATGTTCCGATAAGAGTCTCCTCACTTACACGTCTAAGCTCAACCGCGTCATCCGACACAAGACGATGTCCTCTTTTTATAAGCTCGATCGCAGTCTCCGATTTACCGATTCCGCTCTCACCCGTTATAAGAACACCTACGCCGTAAACATCGACAAGTACGCCGTGAATTGAGATGCATGGAGCAAGTTTTACATTAAGCCACCTGATGATCTCTGCCATGAAAACAGAGGTGGACTTCTTGGTCATGAGAACCGGTACTTTCTCCTCAACCGCGATTTTCAAAAAGATAGGATCGGGAGCCAGGTCTCTGCAGAAAACAACTCCCGGTATATCAAAGGAAAGCAGTTCTCTGTACATTTTCTCTTTTTCCTTATCAGAAAAAGATTCCATATATGTATATTCTACGAAACCTATAACCTGTAGTCTGGTTGCCTCGAAGTGTTCATAATACCCTGCAAGCTGCAACGCCGGCCTGTTAATATCAGGCTGAATAATGCGGATCTTCTTGATATCAAGCTCCGGTGTAAGATTTGTGAGCTTCATTTTATCAATAATTGTTTTAAGACTTACGCTTGCCATCAATGCCTCCCCAACATAAGTATTTTCAGTTAATTACTAGGAAAAATGATACCATAGATGGGGGAAATTTTAAAGCTACCAGACACTAATGCCTGATAGCCATCCTATGTTTTCTTTATTTCTCATATCTTCTGTAATAATCAAGGAAATAATCCGGTCCCTCCATCCATAAACCGGATTCAAAATTGTAAAGACATTTACATGCGTTTGAATTTAAAAGTCTGTTTCTGGACTCCTCAATTGAGATATTATCTTCAGCAGCCATATCTTCAATAGCATCTGTAAGTATCATATCAGCGCAGATATTCATCTTATCAAATGACATATTTCCTTACCTCCTGATATTCCAAACATCCAATCGCCTTTTTCGTAATGAAACAAAATTGGTCAACCAGATGATCTGGTAACAGCTGCTCAATAGCGATATTAACTGCCTTTTCTATATTGATGACCGAATAAAATTTCTGGCCTGATTAAGATCACTTGTCAGGTAAAAACCTCTTCCAAAATCTTTTCCTTTTACACATCGTTCCAAGTCAATCTTTTCTACCGGAGTATAACTTCCGTGAAATAGAAGCATTCCATCTTTTAATTTCACTAAATGGCTCCTTTCCTTTTTAAAATTCTGCTTATATCATTTAAATTATACTCGTCACCATTAATATGAAACATATCATAACACTCTTCTATATATTGCCATATTTCATACTTTGAAAAGATATCATTTGCAGTTGCGCGATTCATTTTATATTTCCGGCAAAATTCACCCAATAATCTAATTTCCATAAAAATAATTTCATTAATCATAAAATTATCCCCCCTTCACTGCACTATGTTCATGGTTATCTAACATAACCATTGTATCAAATCGCAAGTGTTATGGCTAATCTAAACCAATTTCAAGCTTTGGCGTTTGCCTTTCCTAATATACATCATTTTTCCAAAATCCCATTTTTACCGGTGTTGACCCAATAAAACTAAATCTCAGCACCTGACATCCAATAGTTCCATAACTCCATTAAGCACAAGCTCTGCAGAATTGGCAGGTACAAAAATACAATCACCTTTGTAGACATTTATGTATTCTTTTCTGCCGTCATTGGAACAATAACTGATATTCCCGCATCCGTCATAGCACAAGAGAACCCTGAAAGAAAGCTCATCGGAGCTGTATGTAACCTTCTGCCTTCTTTCAGTATTTATCAGCATCCTGTATACTTCAAAATACTTACATCTGCTGAGAAGCTCATTCGCAACACCCGGGCTATACTTAAGCACCCTCATTGCCTGCCTCGGTTCACCTATGTTATTTAAATTTGAAACTTCAAGTGCCTTATCCACATGAAGCTCACGCTTTTTACCCGTCTTATCCACACGGTCGTAATCGTACAGCCTGTAAGTGAGATTGCTGTTTTCCTGTATTTCAGCTATAAGCGCCCCCGCACCTATGGCATGTATCGTTCCCGCTTCGATAAAGAAAACGTCATTCTTCTTAATGGGATAATATCTAAGATGCCTCTCAAGCTCTCCTTTTTCTATGGCATCTCTGATGGCTTCTTTACTGCAATCATATTTTAGGCCGTAAATCAGCCTGGAATCCTTGATGGCATCAAGAACATACCACATCTCCGTCTTACCAAGCTGACCGTTTTCGTACTCTCTTGCATATTCATCACTTGGATGTACCTGCACAGACAGATTCGCCTTCGCATCAATGAACTTTATGAGTATAGGAAGCTCTCCGAGTTCCTCGCAATGCTTTCCCAGAAATTCGGAATGCTCTTTTAAAACGTCGATAAGGAGTCTTCCGTCAAACTTACCGCCCGCAACAACACTCGGTCCGTCGGGATGCGTACTGCATTCCCATGTTTCCGCCAAGGGATCCATATCTATATTTTTACCGAAATCATCGTTAAGCCTCTGACCGCCCCAAAGATAATCCTTCGCGGCAGGCTTTAACATAAAAGGAAAATTCTTCAATGTGTCATCTCTCATCTTTTTTGACATCTATATCATATTTATTCAAGGTTATATTTTTGTTTATCCTCTACGGTAATATCTTTTCCAAGCTGTACCTCAATAAGCTTAAGCTCAGTCTCTGCAAAAACCGTATGTCTGCATCCTGCACTCATGGTAATAACGTCTCCGGCCTTGATATTCTGCTCCATTCCGTCAACCACAGTTCTGCCCTTACCGGAGAGAACAACCCATACTTCATCTCTGTTCTTATGGCTGTGATAGTTCATGGAATGACCCGGATTAAGAACAACTTTTATTGTCATCGACTCAGATTCAACATCCATTACCTGATATTTGCCCCATGACTTCTCGGCAAACATAACCTGCTGATCAAATTCCTCAACATAGGGCTTGATGTAACTTGACTGTTCCTTGTCAGAAACAAGTATTCCGTCCGGAGATGCCGATACCACAACATCCTTAAGTCCCATGCAAAGTATAGGAACATCAAGATCGTTTAATACATGCACATTCTCACACTTATCGTTAAGAACAGCATTTCCGACAATATTCTCATGCATAGCCTCTGTCAGAGTATTCCAGCTTCCAAGATCCTTCCAGCTTCCCGCATACTTCATCATTCCTATGCTATTCTCTTTTTCAACAACAGCATAGTCAAAGCTAATCTTATTACTGTTATCATATCTGTCAAAAAAGTCCTGATAATCCTTAAAGTCAATAAGCTCATGCGCCTTGTTAAGCACATATCCAAGTTTAAATGCAAAAACTCCGCCGTTCCAAAGAGCACCTTTTTCAATATACTCCTTAGCCGTAGCAGCATCAGGCTTTTCCTTAAATTCAAGAACCTCGCTGACATCAGCGGCTTCCTTGGGAATAATATATCCGTACTTCTCACTTGGATATGTCGGCTCTATTCCCATAAGATTAAGGTTGTAATCTCCCTTTGCCGCCATATCTGACAGGTCTGAAAGAGCCTTAAAATATGTGTTATCGACATACGGATCTACAGGGCACACTACAACAGGCTCATCGTCACCAACGCCCTTCACATCATGAAGGAAACTGCACGCGAGCGCGATTGCAGGAAAAGTGTCTCTTCTGCAAGGCTCAATTGAAAGATCCACCGCCTCACCCAGCTGATTGTTGATAGCTGACGCCTGACTCTTAGATGTAGCTATGGTGACATTGGCATCACCGTCCACTTCCCTGATTCCTCTATACATACGCTGAAGCATGGATTCATACTCGCCATCTTCAGTCTTAAATATTCTGATAAACTGCTTACTTCTGATGTCGTTGGACAAAGGCCAAAGACGTTTTCCGGATCCACCGGATAATAAAACTATGTTCATGATTTAAACCTCTTTTTTCAAAATAATTACGTGTATTTCTGTATCATACCACTTTTCCACTATCCGGGAAAATGCTTCTCTCATTCTAATCCGTAAACATAGATATTATAAGGAGAACCGTGCCCGCTGTACTCACCGACCTGAAAAAGACCTTCTTCATGCGCATTGGATATATCAATTCGAGAAAAGAGATATTTACATCCAAGCTTCTTAAGCTCACCCGCATCAATATAAATATTGTTGTCGGTAACACCGTACATGCTCTTCGTCGCCATTACTATCGTCGCATCCGTCCCCGAATAAAGATAACACCTTGCTCCCCAATCATCGAAATAGGCTGCCGAACCGGGATTTTTGGAAAGTGCCGGCGCAATTACTTTTCTAAATTCTTCTTTATAGCTCTGAGGATAAAATCCAAGATATCCGTCAAGCGTTGCAATCCCGTTATATTCAAGGATTGCCGGATGCATTCCGTATGCAACGCTCCACTCACCCTCCTTATAGCCGATAGCTCTTTTAACATCAGCAAAGAGTTCCTCCGAATAGAAGTCTCTGTAATTAAGATCGTCAAGCTTATTCCTTAGGACATTTTCTTTGACTACATGATAGAGCGTATTCCTTAAGTCATTGTACCTTGTCGGTGTCAAGATAACGAACACCACCGAAACCGCGATAACAGCATATGCCAAGACACTCTTAAGAATCCCCTTCTTGCACATTCTGTACGCAATAATAAAAAGCATTGCACACCATATGAACGGGCTGAAAAAAACCGTCCTGTTAAACTGAAACCCTTTTAACGGCGGAACGATCACCGCAAAAACATCATTAACTTCCCTGATAAAATATATACCGTAAACAACCGCGTTAAATAGAAGGATCAACGCGCAGAGATTATACACATCAGTAAAGATTCCCCTGAAATTCTTTTTATAAACATATCCGGCGTTTAAAATGACCAGATACAGGAGACATACCGGCATCACGAAAAATTTGTGGCAATCCTCCGCATGCATCATTCCGTTTACAAACACGTCGAGAATAAGCGCAGGCAGTTCAGCTACCGTAACATAGCTTTGTGCCATCGTATCCCTGATCGTTGTAACATCGGAAAAGAGCATAATTCCAAACAGTCTGTATTCAAAGGCAACAAACCCGAGTGAAAGTGCCGCAAGTGCCGCGACAAGCCCAATGCTCGGTCTTTTATCCCTTATCCACAACCATATGATTCCTATAAAAAGATATCCCAAAATAAAGAAACCAAAATATGAAAAATAAGACAAAAACGGATAACAGAAAATAAGCACGATATACCCTGCCATCTTCCTTATTCTCTTGGTATCGTCGCTTTTATCTGTCAAATATACTCTTCTGAGAAGATAGATTATAAGCGGAATCGAGGCAAAAGAAATCCCAAATGCCGGAAAGAGGTTCAAGACTCCGTACAAAAATCCCACTCCCACAGACAGATTAAGTTCCGGCACATATTCTTCCTTCAGGCAAAATCTTGCACGCTCAAAAAAAGAAGCATTTACACAACATTCTTTGACATCACTTTTTTTACCCGAAAGAATCGTGCAATCCGCAAACAAAAGCACACAGGAAAAAATCGCAATAACAATCTTTAAAACATATCCAATTATATAGGCTGTAAACGGTGAAAATATCATATACAGAACTGTATACAAAGAAGCCTCACCCGGAAGCACATCCCTAGACACACCACCAAGAAAAGGAGCACTGACTCCGTGCGAAAAAAAAGTGCCGGTGTTTCTCAGCATAGCAAATTGAGCAATAAAGAGGTCCATGTTGTCATGAACCCCTATATAGCTATTCTCACCAATGGCACAATAAAAAACTGAAACACTCAGAATAAACAAAAGAACTGCAAATATAACAAAACGACTTTTCAAGAGTTTCATTTTGTCAACTTCCCCTCAACGCCGACGATTATTTGATGTTGTCATCCTCGTTATTCTTATTACCAATCTTCATTCTCTCATGACCACCAAGCTTATTTGCAGCGTCCTGATCACCTCTTAAAATTGCATTGACAATCTGCATACGGAAGCCCGCATCGATAAAGTCACAATGCTTACAGAAAGGATAGTTCTGTCTTCCCTCTGCAATATTTTTCCTTACCGCCTGGAACTGAGGACTTCCCCACGCTTCCTTAAGGCTCATCTTGGTAAGATCGCCAAAATCCGTAGTCTCAAAATTATCACAGCAGCAAAGTCCCATCTTGCCGTTAGGCATGATCCACATATCCGTGAAAGGAAGAAGACAGGTCTCTTTAATAACCTTCTCCGTCGCCTTCTTATTCGGCGCACTTCCTGCCCTGTTTGTAAGAACTTCCTGAAGATATCTCATCTGAATCTGGATATCGAGATCCTTAAATTCATCGGGATGGGCTTTTACATAATCATAAAGTTCCTGAATATTCTTATGAAGCTTCATCTCCATCGAATAGTTGTTGATGATAAGCTGATTGATATAAGGAGCAACCTCTTTTACCTTATCAATGGTAAGAATAAGTCCGTTTGTAGACATGAAAATAAAGCTGTCCGGAAGTTTTTCCCTCGCATATTTATGCCTCTCAACAATCTTGGTATCAAGAAGAGGCTCGTTATTTCCGTACAGTGTAAGATGTCCCTTGTATCCCCAGTCTGCAAGCTGGTCGATGATATTCTTATAAAGATCGTCGTCAATCTTTGCAAGCGGCCTGCACTCGGCATGAACATTGGCTGTACAGAATGCACAGGTTGAATTGCATCTGTTTATTGTCTCAATATTTACCACATTCGGCATGGGAACTTCCTTTGAATTAAGGAAGTAATCACAATATGCCTTCTGGGATTTACTTCTGGTAAAAAATTGCAATTTAAGGTATGCGTCACTTGCAAGCATCGGAAAATGCTTTCTCGCAAACCATCCAAATTTTCCCATAAAACTGTTTACTCTTATAGGCATCAAAAAATCTCCTTACTACTCAGCCGATCACTCAGCCTTTTTCTGATACAGATAGTATGTAGCCGTCTGATCCGGATCCCATGGATCGATAAAATCCTCCTGCATTACAAGGTCGTAATCAGCGACACCCTCTGCAGGCCTGTTGACAGATATCACAAAATCAACAATCTTTTCATGTGTGAATCTCTTTTGTTCCTCAAGAACCTTCTGCATATGCTCTTCATTTACAGTCTGTGTCTGAAAATAATAGCATACCGGCAATGTATCCGTCACAGTATATAGCCCCGCATCAAAGCCGTTCTCATTTATGATCTTCGGATTCTCTATTCCGCTCGAAAGCACATAATCACGGAAATGATAGAGCCAAAGATCGTTCTTCGCAATTTTCATATACGGAACATTCGGCGAGATATTGTAAGCCATAATTCCCGCAACAAGCAGTACCGCAAGCATAACCGCCCCCGCCTGCCTCGTAAGTTCGTCTTCAAAACCACTTCGTCTTAACTTAAGATACAAACCTTCGATCAAATATCCTATGGCTACAAATCCGAACACCACAAAACCATTTATAGGGAACGGGTAATATGTTATGCTGACTCCTCCGATGAAAATGATCAGAATAAGGAATCCCAAAAGCATGGCTATATTGACATATTCCACAACTTTAAGCGGAATTACAACTATATCTCTTTTTACGATCTTGTATTTATCTTCCGGAATAAAAGAAAATACAAGAGCCAAAGTAAAGTATAGCGCACCTATAAAAATAGTCAAATATACCAATTTATTATCGTAAATATGATCCGTCATCTTATCGTAAATAACGGCCATTCTCTCAGCAAAAGACAGCTTTTTCGAGTATCCGAAAACATTCTCGTAGATGTATACGCGTCCCCAATCGACGATTGCATTATTCAGTCCGAAATATACAAGTCCCGGTATAAATGTCACCGCCATTCCGCCAAGAAAAACAAAGCAGCTCACAAAAGCTTTTTTTACAGCCTTTGCTCCGATGATGTCCGCAAAAAACACCATCGCCATCCATGCAAAGAAAAATCCCAACGAATTGAACTTGATGTGGAAAACAAATCCCGCAAGTATTCCACCCGCAAGTACTCTTTTGTATCTCATAGGTTCAGGATAGTTTTCCTTAAAGTGCTTCACGGAAATATACATTCCCCACATGATAAAAGGGAAAAGAAATTCCTCCGCACTTCCGCCCCAGTAAAAGCACCTTGACGTATAAACCGTCATTCCGAAAAGAGGCGTAAGAATATACGGCATAGAAACCGATCTTAAGTACACCTGCATAATCCTAAGTGCCGCCAAAAGAGCCATCGTACATGCCAATATCTCAATTATATACACCCCAAGAAACGTTGTTCTTGAGATAAGAGAAGCCAACATGTAAATACTGTACTGGAAGATTCCCTTCTGATCGAAAAGATCCCTGTAAGGCACCATTCCGCTAAGCATACTCTTTCCGACGGTAAAATAGCTGTTGGAATCATCCCATATATTAAAGGCATACAGGAAAGACGATCTTGAGCATATCGTCATTATCACCGCACCTGTAATAAGGCACCAGATAAATGCAAACAGCCCGTCTCTCCTCTCATCCGGAGTATCATATTTTTTTGAGTTTATGTTCATGAATAAGTCCAAGTAGCACCTTTAATCCGCACGCAGCAAAAGGAAGCTGATAAATGTAATATCTCATTGCATAGCGCGAGGACCCTTCCCAAAATTCGTGAAATACCATTCCACCAAAAATCAACAGTAACATCAGCATCTCGTAGTCCGAAACATGCCTTTTCCTCAGAACTCCCGCAAGATATACCACTACGCCCAAATAACAGAGCGTCATAAAAACATTCATGATCCATGCCAAAACCGTACTTCCGACGCCAAATACAATACTATTTCCCAAAGCCGATATTTCATGATGCCTGCTCACATAATCAAGATTTTGCGTTGATATACAAACAGGATCGGCCCACTGGGTTATATATTTCCTTGTAAAAAATCTTGCGGCATAAAAAGGATGGTGTGCAAAAAGATCCAACCTCTCCCCGATCTTCGCTGTAGCCGCTTTTTTCGTAAGTTCCGTATCATAATCGTTTTCAGAAAAAACGCGATAATTATATCCGTTGTACCAACCGGGTTCCAAGCCGCCGTCTTCCTGAAGGCCCATTGCTATATGCGCCGCGGAAGGATTGCCTTTTGGTATTTCTTCAAGTCCCGTAACTTTCATGTAATGGCTGTTTATGTATGCCTTTTGTCCGAACACAAAAATCAGCATACATATCGCGATGACCACTCTGTTTTTAAACTTTACTTTTGCATCATCGCTTTTTGAACCGATACCATTAATAAACAGTATCATTATAAGTGCAATTACAGCAATTTCACAATTGGTTTTGAGCATGACACCAATGGCAATCGATAGCCCCGATCCGAGTCCGTACCTCTGCTCTCCCGTCTTCATATATCTGATCATCAGATACAGCGCCAAAGTCTGCGGCCCCATGCTGAGAATATCTCCGTAAATATAAGTCACATAATTGTAAAAAAACAATGCTCCCATGGATAAAAACGACATAATACCGCATATCTCCGCATCTTCAAAACACTCCATGCAGATCTTATCCAGAAAATACATTGTAAAAAGAATTGATATAAGCTGTGCAAGATTCCACGCCAGATAATTTCCCGAGCCAAAAACCTTTGTCATAAACTCGCCGAAAAACACATATCCTAGCTGAAAAGGCCAGGTATAAAGATAACCGCCCTTTTCCGTAAGCTGAGAATAATCACCTCTCACAAAGCTGTTTATGTGAGCATCCAGAAGGCCGGAATCATTGACCGGCAGCGGCTTTATCGAAAATATCAGCGTAAGGCAATACAAAATACAAAACAAAAGCCCGATTGCCATAAGCTTTTTGTTTTTTGTAAAAATCTCTTTTTTCTTAAAAATATAAAAGACAAGCAGACTCAGCCCGACAGATATAACAAGAAGCGGGATATTCTCTGCTTTAAAGTACAGCTTGTCATTCTCCTGATGCATCTTGTAATAGATTGTTGTAAAAATACTGCATCCAAGAATCAGCACCGCACCGATAAGAAGGCATGCACAAATTGCCATATTAAAGGCTTTTTTAAGCTTCACTTCTCTCATTACCTCCATTTAAAAGACCGATGATATCAGCGGTAACAAATAAATATGAAGCAACGTAAAACACCGAAATATAGGAAATATCTATTATTTTTGCCCCAAACAATGTAATACCGTAAACTATCAATGAGCATATATTTGCAACTACCATAAAAGGCATTATCTTCTTTCTCACCATTATCGCAAAGGGAGTAAGAAGTATAAGCATCGCATAATCATATCTCTCATGCATTCCGGGAAGAAGGATAACGCAAGTCCAGGATGTCCATATTGCAAGATAAAGAACGAGATTTCTGTCTATCCTTTCCCTGAATCTGTAACAAAAAACAGCGATAACAACAAGCACTGCCGCAAGAACCATTACAGCAGCCGTTGATAGAAGCTTGTAGTGATCGTCGAACCCCCAGTTATAAATATTAGGAAAAAAAGATACCATTCCGTATCCTTCAGAATCAAGTTCACCCGTCTGCTCAAGGTATGCAAAATATGTCGCCCTAAGCCCATGCTTTGCAAGAACTTCCGGAAGTCCCGCAATAAGATAAACAACGGGAATCCACAAAAACTCAAGGATACTGAAGGCCGACCTTTCAGAAAGTTCTTTTTCCTCATCGGCAGGACCGTTAAATCCGCCTGTAATGTAGATTATCAGGTAAAGAGGAAGGAAAAGTATCGACTGAAGCTTAAATGCAAAAGCAACAGAATACCAGACAATCGAAGCCCTGTATTGCTGCTTTAAAAGCTTATATATCGAGATCACCAAAAAGCATGTGTATACCGCATCAACCTGCTTCCAGAGCGCTCCGTCAAAAATAACGAAGGGCAGGTAGAGCGTCATGACACCGATAAAAACAGAGCAGCGCTTTTTTCCCGTAAGAAGATAAAAAATCTTGTAGATAAAAAACGCCGATATGAGTTCACATATTCCGGGAACGATGGAGAGCGGCACCCATGCCTCGCAAGGAAAAAGCGAAGACAATGCGTAGATCACATTAAACGGAACATAGTAATCTCCGGGAGCGTTTGAAAGGCCCTTGATAATTCCGTTTTGTCTGTAAAACTCAACCCATTCCCTGTAATAAAAATCATAATCCGGAGAAAGCTCTGTATTGGGCGCAAGTTTAAACCTTATAAATACAGAAATAAGAATAAGCAATCCGACAGCTATCTCGAATAAATACTTATCTATAAGGTTTCTTATGAATTTGTCCAATGCAAGTTCTTTCTTCATGTATTTCATACTCCGTCATTTAAAGGAATTTACGCAGGCGATGACTCTATCCTGCTCGTCTTTGGTAAGTCCCGTATACATCGGAAGCGATATTACTTCATTTGCAAAACGCTCGGTAATCGGGAGACTTCCGGCGGGCACACTAAGGTACTCGTAAGCCTGTGCCATATGAGGCGGAATCGGATAATGTATCAAAGTCATTATGCCGTTATCCTCAAGATACTGCCTTAATCTGTCGCGCTCCGAAGATGCTTCTTTACCGTTTTCTCCGGCACCTTCCGTCGGAACTCTAAGTACAAACTGATGCCACACGCAGGTTGCATTATCTGAAACAGACGGCTTTATCACCTTGGGATTGTCGATTCCCGCAGTGTAGTAGTTCGCAAGTTCTTCTCTCTCTTTTGTTATCTCGTCCATATGAGTAAGCTTAACTCTAAGGAGCCCTGCCTGAAGCTCATCAAGTCTTGAATTCGCACCGACTACCATGTTATAGTAGCGCTTTTCACTACCGTAATTTCTGTATATCTTAACAAGTCTCGCAAGTTCCGGATCGTCAGTTGTTATCGCGCCTGCATCTCCGTAAGCTCCCATATTTTTGGACGGGTAAAAAGAAAAGCATCCGATGTCACCAAAAGATCCCGTCATCTTGCCGTTATATTTTGCTCCGTGAGACTGTGCACAGTCTTCAACAAGCTTTAAGTTGTGTTTCTTGCAGATAGCACAGATCTTGTCCATGTTTGCGGCATGACCGTAGAGATGAACAACAAGAATAGCCTTAGTCTTGTCCGTTATCTTCTCTTCAATCTTATCTGCATCGATCTGATAATATTCATCCGGCTCAACAAACACGGGCGTAGCGTCATTTATTGTTATTCCCATTACACTTGCTATGTACGTATTGCCCTGAACGATGACTTCATCGCCCTTTCCTATTCCCAGAACTCTGAAAGCAAGCCAGAGAGCGTCAAGTCCGTTTGCAACTCCGACAGAATGCTTTGTTCCAACGTATGAAGCAAACTCTTCCTCGAACTTCTCAACTTCTTTTCCAAGTATGTACCATCCCGAGCGAAGAACCTCGAGAGCCTTCTCTTCATACTCTTTCTGATATCTGAAATAGCCGCGGTCCATACGGCCCTGCATTATCTTTTCCATACGTTGGTGGTGCCTTTCTGTTACTGAGTTCCAATGTTGAAACCATATCTATGTAAATGTTTCCTCGTTGTGATTTCCATAGATTCATATCAGAAAAAAAGTCTCATTTCATGGTCATTCAAAGCATTCGACTTTTTTTCTGATATTTCATCTTGGGAATCATCAACTCGTGCAAATATTTACATAGATATGGTTTCAACATATTCACTTAGTAACTACATTCCATTTGTTCTTAATTTTTTCATGCGCAAAAATCACTTCTCACCCTTATCGTCTTGTGAGCGGTGTACTTCGTCGATGATGAACGGAGGGCGTTTACGTGATTCCTCAAGTGTACGCCAGATGTATTCACCAAGCATTGAGAGCATGATAAAAATAAGTCCGAATCCGAAAAGGACAACGCTCATAAGAGATGCGTATCCAAGTATCGGGGTTCCTGTTGTAAGCTTTTCTTTTATGGTAAGTATGATACCTATCAACGATAACAACGCAAATACAAATCCTACCGTCGCCATGCATCTTATCGGGAAGTAGGAGAAGCTCATCATTGAATCGACAACGAGCTTTATCTTCTTTCCGAGTGTCCAGCGTGATTTGCCGACTTCTCTGTCTTTTCTGTGGAAATAGATTTTCTCTGTCTTAAAGCCAACCCACATAACCTGAAGTGTAAGAGATGAATTTTTTTCATCCATCATCTCAAGCACTTTTATTACCTGTCTGTCTACGAGATAGCAGTCGCATCCGCCCTGAGGCATGTCTTTGTTGATAGTCTTTCTTACAAGCCAATAATAGCAGCCTGCAAAAAACTTCTTAACGGCATTTTCATCCCTTGAGCCTCTGATAGCCAGAACTACCTTATTGCCGCGTTTCCAGCTCTCGTACATCTCAAGGATAAGCGTTGAATCTTCCTGAAGATCGGCCTGCTTGGTAACGGCACAGTCACCGGTACATACGGAAAGTCCCGCAAGAAGCGCCGCATGCTCACCAAAGTTCCTTGAAAGCTTTGTCGCAACAACATTTTTGTCCATAGCGGCAATCTTGTTGATGATTTCCCAGGAATTGTCTCCCGATCCGTCGTCAACAAAAACTATCTCATATTCCTCAAGCTTACCGAGAACTTTTTCTTTGAGATCGTCATATAAAAGCTCCAGTGTATCCGAGTTGTAATAAACCGGAATAACAATAGAAAGTTTACTCATAATATCTTTTACCCATTAATTTCTTTTATAAATTCATCATAGTCGCGAATGTACTCGCTCTCAATGTAATGTTCGCTTGCAAGACAAAGAAGAACCGAATCGGGTGAAAAATCATACATCTCTTTCCACACCATAGGTCCGAGATAAAGTCCCATTCTTGGCTTATCAAGCGCCACAACTTCTCTCTTCTTGCCGTCATCGATAAGGACCTTACTGCTTCCGCTTACATTTATAAGCACAAATCTGGTATATCTGTTGGCGTGATTGCCTCTCTTGATATCCCTCTCAGATCCGTATATATAGAAAACTCTTCTGATATCAAAAGGAATGTCAAATCCCGATCCTTCGGCAACCACAAGATTTCCCTTCTCATCGCCAAACTCCTTAAATTCAAGAACTTTATAGTTCTCGTCAAAGTCACTTCTCATATCATTTCCTCTCAAGTATTATCTCTTTCTTGTTGTAATACTCTGCCATCTTAAGATTTATCCAATAATTACCGTTACCCGGATCGTCTATATCCGCAAAAAACAAAATATCCGGTGCATCTGTAAACTCTCTCAATACTGCAACGTCCACAGATGGATCATTTAATACTCTGAATCTCTCTTTATTTTCAGCCGCATATCGCGCAGCATTACCTGTTGCAAGTTCATATAAACATGATGTTGCAGAATAATAATGCGGGCTCGGAATAACACAAAGCGCCGAACCAAAAGCCAAGATAACAAGCAAAGTCAAGATAAGTGATGATGACGAATTTGAAAATCTTTCGCAGGTATCATCAGTCTTAAGTCCTTTGTTTTCCTCAAGATACTGTCTTGCCCACAAAGTCACATAAAAGATTGTAAGAACCGCAAATGCCACAAAATCCATCCATGCCAGACCACTCATTCTTCCCGACTCAAAATTTCCGACTCCGTAAAGCGGCGCCGTAAGATTTGCAGAGATCATTCCGTATGCAAAAACAGTAAATACAAACGGATGTCTGAATCTATATTTTATGTTCTGTCCCATCTTCCAAAAAATCGGAACAAGAATAAGCAGAAACACTATAGTTTCCCATCTCATCATTTTATCTATAATAACATCAAAAGTAGAATATAGCGATAAAAGCACTGATTTAACCGCGCCGTAATGCTCCGAAATTTCAGCCTCCCTGTTCTTATTGCCGGGAGCAAAGCAAGAACACATAAATCCGACAAGATTAAAGACGGCAGGAACGATCAAAAGCTTAAAACTCGCGATCATCTTTTCATCCGCATCATGCAAAGTAATAACATTCTTCTTTGACAATACTCTTATAACTATCAGAAGGAACGAACAAATGGCAAGTTCAAGAGCAGTCATATAATTTGCTCCGCCCAGACAGAATCCCCAGATGCACGCCCATACGAATCTCTGCTTTTTCTTCTTATCATTGTCTTCGTACACGCATCCGATCAAAAGTCCCAACCAGAAAAATGCCATTCCAAACGTAAAAGTGTAATTTACAGCACCGCAGTACCAATAGAACGCTTCGGCTCTAATCTCTGATGCACTTATAAACTGAGTCATCATAATAAGCGTTATCATCGAAGCAGTATTCGAAAGATATTTATCGGCCTTAAAAACCTTGACAAAAATAGCATTGAAAAAATAACAAATGCCAAATGTGAGCATTCCCAGGATTATGAACGGAACAAGGAAATAAAACTTTGCTCCGTACGCATTCGGTCCCATTGCAGTCAAAAAACTTGAGAAAAAATAGCCCTCATAATTAAGAGTAAGATATACCGCCTTTTCCACCGCTGCCCATATAACGGCAAAAATATTTCCGGTCTGCACAAACTTTTGATGCGGCTGGAGCATCATCGAAAAATCATCGGCACTCGGATAATCAAAAAAGCCCATGATCAGCATCGGAACTATTCCGATCACATACAAAACTGTAAAAAAGACGCTGAGTTCTTTTATCGTTATTTCTTTTTTCAAAAAAGGAAGTTTGTAACTAAACATAGTTTTTGTCTGCCCTTAACCGTAATATTCCTTGTACCACTTTGCAAAATTCCTAAGTCCTTCCGCAAGCGAAGTTGAAGGCTTAAATCCAAAATCGTTTTCAAGAGCCGCCACATCGGCATATGTAATCTCAACATCACCCGGCTGCATAGGCACAAGTTCTTTGTGTGCCTCGAAATCATAGTCACTTGGAAGAACTCCCGCAGATATAAGTTCTTTTTGTAGAATATCGACGAAGTCCAAAAGATTGACGGGATCGTTGTTTCCGATGTTATAAACCTTGTACTTTACACCGTTCTCATTTTCATCCGGAGACTTCTTCATAACGTTCACGATGCCTTCAACAATATCATCAACATAAGTGAAATCTCTTTTACAATTACCGAAGTTAAAGATCCTTATAGTCTCGCCCTTTACAAGCTTATTTGTAAATCCAAAGTAAGCCATATCCGGTCTTCCCGCAGGTCCGTAAACCGTAAAGAATCTAAGCCCCGTTGAAGGAATACCGTAGAGCTTTGAATAAGCGTGCGCAAGAAGCTCGTTTGACTTCTTGGTCGCAGCATAAAGAGATACAGGATTATCAACCTGATCTTCCACACTGTAAGGAATCTTCTTGTTGCTTCCGTAAACACTCGAACTTGAAGCATATACAAGATGAAGAACGCCCTTGTATGAATCGTCAACCACATCCTCATCATAAGAATGTCTGCATGCTTCAAGAATATTGTAGAATCCGATAATATTGGAATCGATATACGCATCGGGATTTTCGATTGAATATCTGACACCCGCCTGAGCCGCAAGATTAACTACAACTTCAGGCTTAAACTCTTTAAAGATCTTATCTATACCGCTTCTGTCGGAAATACTTCCTCTTACAAGTGTAAAAAGCTTAGAATCTCCGCCTGTAAGCTCATCAATCTTCTTAAGTCTGTCCTCTTTGATCCCTACATCGTAGTAATCGTTCATGTTGTCTATTCCAAGAACAGAAACACCTGTATCTTTATATCTTCTTATAAGTTCAAGTACGAGGTTCGATCCGATAAAACCTGCCGCTCCCGTTACAAGAACTCTTTTTCCGCCAATGTCTATATTACTTGCTAACATCTTAAATCTCCTTAATTATTCTGCCCCTCTTCCAAAGAGCACGACATAAACAGTCTTTAAAATTATCCTGATATCCTCGGTAAGGCTCCAGTTATCTATATACTCAAGATCAAGCTTAACCACTTCATCAAAGTCAGTGATATCACTTCTTCCGCTTATCTGCCAAAGTCCGGTAAGACCCGGAGTCATGGAAAGTCTTCTTCTGTAATGTTCGTTATAATTCTTGAACTCTTCTTCCGTAGGCGGCCTTGTACCGACAAGGCTCATCTCACCTTTTAAGATATTGAGAAACTGCGGAAGTTCGTCCAGACTTGTCTTTCTGATAAAGGCTCCGACCTTGGTAATCCTGGGATCGTCCTTCATCTTGAACATAAGTCCGCTCATTTCGTTCTTGTCGGCAAGTTCCTTCTTGCGCGCCTCAGCATCTATATACATCGATCTAAACTTGTATATCTTGAATCTTCTTCCGTTCTTTCCAATTCTGGTCTGAGAAAAGAAAACAGGTCCCTTTGAATCGATCATTATCGCAGGCGCAAGAAAAAGTGTCACGATGCCTGTAATGATAAGTCCTACGATGCCGCCGAGTATATCAAGTCCTCTTTTTATAAAAAGACGCTTATAGCTTGTTCTGTTCATCGAATACGTAAGAACCGAATAATCAAGGAAATCGTCAAACTGCGTATTTGCCTTGCCAAATCCCGGAAGTTCAAGATTATAGTGAGTCGTGATTCCCATTTCCTCAAATCCCAGAATGATATCTTTCATATCCTTCTGCGGAATATTGGGTGTATTGATAAAAACTTCATCGAAAGGATCCGTTATAAGGCGCGACGTAAGATTGTTTATCCCGTCATGAACATGTATGCCTTCTATGTACCACGAATCACTTGATGATTTCTGCGTGTCTGCGTTTTCTTTACTTATACCGCCCGTGCTTTCCTCTTTTGCATCCGCTGCATAAGCCCTTACAATCTTATATCCCAGATTGCCCGCATTATCGATCAATTTGCGGACGGTATCTTCCATAAGATTCCTCTCGGCTACAACTACTACACGAACCGCGTTGTTATCACTTGAAATATATTTCCTGAATATATCCTTGAATATTATTCTTGCAAAATAAGTCATAAGAATATCAAGAAATACAAATATCAAAATAAAAAGTCTGGATACGCTCTTTCCCCAGGTAAAGAAGAATATAACAACAGAAGACGCAACCAGCATCACTGTCATAAATCTCACAATAGAAAAGAACTCTCTGATGTATCCTCTTACAGCAAAGTCTCTGTTCCAGTCCGCAAGAAAAGAGTAGACAACACAAAACAGGAGAAAGACAACACATACAAGATAATGCTCTGTCTTATCTCCGTAACCTTCAAGATTCGTGAATCTGCCCCAAAATACTTTCATCATAAAATCGCTGTATCTAAGCCATGATGCAAGCACATATGAAATTATGATACATGCCATATCAATCAGCCAAAGCATGTACGTTTGGAATATTTTATTTTTATTACTCATACTGAACCATTATAGCATGATTTCATAATAATCACTCTATTTTATGTTCATTCACTCATGCTATGGCGTATCACCCGATATTGTCTTTTTTCTTTCGAACTGCTCCAACTCCGCAATATGCAGAAAAAACAGCTATCCCCGTCCAGACGCCGACACTCATGATCTTCTTTCTGTACTCTCCCACAGCAAGCGTCTCATCATATTTGTACATAGGCTTATCTTCGCCCGCATAGTCAAGAACAATATCGCCTTTTTTCCTGAAATCATCTATCTCTTCAGATGTATAATACTCCGGCGTCATTCCAAGACTCTTATTGCTTTCATCTCTTTCTCTTGCGCCATATAAAGCGGTGGGTTCATTGGTAAGCGCAACATAGATAACCGCCATAGCAGCTCCTGCCAAAGCCCCTATCGCGATACGTTTTATCAAAGCTACGACATAAGCTTTGTCAGTCACGCCTCCGTCCACACAATCATCCTCTTTAGCCGCATCGGCACGGCTTAAGAATTCATATATCGCACTTCCCATGAACACATATGTGAAATTCTTTGCAGACAGATTATATAAAAGAGGTTCCCAGATTCCTATAAACAGCATTGCCATCATGATCGCAATCTCTGCCCTTCTGTCATTTGCAATGCACCTGTTCATAAGAAATGTCGTGAGCACAAACATGACAACAAAAGCAACTATTCCAAGCTGCAAAAACAGATATAACTGAGACATATCAATCCCGTAGGTTCTGTAACTCTCATCAGGATTTATCAGCCTTGTTCCAAACAGCGATAAACTGTTATTACTCCAAAAATATTTTGCGAGCGCAAATCTTGTATTAAATATTTTACCGTTTAAAAAATCAAAGAGCTTATCGGGAAGTATGTGCGGTAGCACGATAGAAATAAAAGCCGTTACGGGAAATGCCGCATAACTTACGATTTTTTCAAAAAATCTCATTTTCTTTACAGAAAAAAGATAGAAA
This sequence comes from Butyrivibrio hungatei, assembly GCF_900101605.1. GTDB lineage: Bacteria > Bacillota > Clostridia > Lachnospirales > Lachnospiraceae > Butyrivibrio > Butyrivibrio hungatei_B. Next base: position 13,063 of record NZ_FMUR01000010.1, on the reverse strand, counting down.
TTTACCGTAACATAAACAACGCATGCAAGCACGCCCGTCCTGCTGCCCGAGTACTGAAAGATGTACAGATTAAACATAACACCCGCCAGCGAAGCCATGAAAAGAAGGCGTTTTGCATTTTCTTTTCCCTTAAGCCAAACTGTGACAAGATATATGCTCATCATTGTGAGCATTATCGCATTCATATGAAGTGTATTGGGATGAGCGTATCCGAAAGCATGCCTAAACATCGTTCCCGCACCGTCCCTTGTCTGGGGATAGTATTTCTCAGCCGCAAGTCCGAATGCTCCCGTAAAGATTCTGAAAAGAATAAGAGGCCCCGCAACCAGCGTCCCACATCCGATCACTTTTTTGGTCTCAACTTTTTTCATTCCGAGCATCATCATGAAACACTCTATAAGACCTTTGTGCCCCGTATGATAATATACAAGCCCCGCAACAAGCATAAGCGTACCAATAACCGCATATTCCTTTGCAGTGTGTTCCGTAACCAATAGTTTGCACAAAAATAAGAATGCACATATAACGAAAACCGCCTTGATCTGCGGCATTCCGTCATACCAGCCGAAAGCTCTCGATCCTACCGCTATGGCAAAAAAAAGTAAGTATATCCTCTCACCTATCTCTTCCTTGCCATGTAGTCCCAAAAGCATTCTCTGCATTCTTATCTTTAATTCAGTCATATGTTTTTGTCCTTATTATTTTTTCTTCCCGCTAATAGAATCCTTTAGCAAATAGCAGATAAACTTAGTGTTGGTCACAAAGTAGCGCTTAAAAAGCCTCTCCGGATCCTGAAAAAGTCTGTAAAGCCATTCAAATCCAATCTTCCTGATCCAGACAGGAGCCCTCTTAATTGTTCCCCCGTGGAAATCAAAGCCTGCACCGACGCCCATCATAACGCCGTTTATTTTATCCTTATGCGCAAGCATCCATTTTTCCTGCTTGGGCGCACCAAGTCCTATCCAGACTATATCCGCACCCGATGAATTTATCATCTCAATATCCGCTTTATCTTCCTCTTCGGAAAGAGCCCTGAACGGAGGTGAATACATACCTGCAATATTTATTCCGGGATATCTTTCAAGAAGGTTCTTGCGAAGTTCCTTAATTGTTTCTTCTGACGATCCGTAGAAATAATGTGATACGCTTCCATCCGTCGTATCTCTGAACATATGCTCCATGAAATCAGGCCCCGCAACTCTTTCAGCTCCGATATATCCTTCTTTTTGCTGAAGCTTTGCTATAGGATTACCGTCCGCAAAAGTAAATGCCGAGCTGTTAAGAACCTCTTTGTACTCGGGATTCTCCCTGCCCATAACGGAAGTATGCACATTGGAAAAACAGATATATTTTCCCGAAAGTTCTTCTAAATGAGTAAGCACATGAAAGACTGCTTCTTCCGTCCTTGCAACCGCATATTTTATCCCAAACACATCAAAGCGTTCGCTTCGCACAGATGCAGGAATTGATGCATAGTCATCTACATCGGTTACTATTCCGGATCGTACATTATACTTATTTAAGTCAAGAGCAATATATGTACGTATTCCGCGCCTTTCCGCCTCCTTCAGAAGCTCTTTTGCCGACTCATCATTTTTTTCAGCTCCGATAAGCAGCATATCGTCACAGCCGGATACATAATATTTCTCAATGATATCAACAATATCCGTAACCGGAAGCGTAACTTTGAAAGTCTTTCTGTCTCCCATGGAAAGAAATCTTTCCTTGTTCTTTTTCCTGTATATCATCCTGAAAAAATAGGAATAAAAGATGCCAAGAGCAAAAAACAAACCTATAACAATTCTTGAAGAGTCGCTTTTCATGGCATACAGATACATCAATAAAAATATAATGATCGCACATTTTCCTGTAAGGACCGACATCAGATTCTCAAACGGATCCTGCAAGAATATATGATCTTTTCTGCAGTCATATAACAAAAACACGATCACCTGTAAGATACAGCAAATAACAACAACCGAAACGTACAGTCCGTCGAACATTTCATACCATTTTGTCGCCAGCTCGCCATATCTTATTATGAATGCCGAAAACCAGGACAGTAAAAGAGCTGTCTCGTCCAAAATAAATATTCTTTTTACAGGAAACCTTTGTTTTTTATAATTATTCATTATATATGTGTGAATCTCCTAAGCTATTATTTATCGCAACCACATCCGCCGCAATCCTTAAGTCCGTTATTGGCAACCGCATTAAAATCACAAGTACTGCACTTATCGAGTTCCTCCTTGGACACCTTGCCATCCCTGTAATCACGCACAACCTTAAGTTCATACATCGAATACGGCTTCTTCATAAACAGCGCCTTGATCTTGTGGCGTATTACCCACCATGCGGGAACCCAGATATATTTGTGCATAGCGGGAGAAACAGATCCTATCATCCAGCAGTCCCTGTCACAACATCTCACAACTTTTCTCACACGCTCAGCCTGCTCGCTGTTCCAGAGTTCATCCCAGGTCTGATCATTCAGATTACCCATAACTTCTTTATCCTTCGTTCCGTTACATGGCATAACATCGCCGTAGGGATCGATAAAGAATGTATCAAAACTCATATCGCAGGGAAGAAGTCTCTTTTGCCCGTAAATATAATTTATAAGCCCGTGATTAAAGTATGCTCTGAACCACTTCTTGGGGCTGTTTGATTTAAGGAGCATATTGACCAGATTTTCAAAATTCTGCGCAACCATCGGTCTGTCCTTGATTATATTCTTGGCTTCGACAAAATAGAAACTGTTATGAAGTGACGCTGTCGCAAACTCCATGTCAAGTTCATCCGAAAGCTTATAAAGCTCGCAAAGATCCGGTGCGTTCCTGTCCTGCACCGTCATACCGAATCCCACGTCCTTCATTCCCATCTCGCGGAGCTTCTTAAGTGTCGTATAGCCTCTGTTAAAGCCATCCGGAAGTCCTCTGATCTCATTATTCGTCTGCTCAAGTCCCTCGATTGAAATGCGGATACCGATATCGGGAAACTCCTTGCACAAGTCAATTATCTTATCTGTAAAAAAGCCATTGGTCGATATAACTATTCTGTCACTCTTCTTCCTAAGCTCTCTTACTATATCCTTTATATCTTCACGAATAAAAGGCTCTCCGCCTGTAATATTGGTAAAATACATCTCCGGGAGCTTCTTTATCGTCTCAATCGATATCTCATCCTCAGGCCTTGATGGCGCCTTGAACCTGTTGCACATGTTGCAACGCGCATTGCATCTGTATGTAACTATAACCGTTCCGTTTAATTTCTTTGACATTTTTATTACCCTTGTTTCAGTATAATTTCACCATTTTATCTTACAGTGTATGTTTAACTTTGTCATGCATAATCTATAGAACGCATTATAAATTACAACACCTCACCTGCACCAAGCTGATATTTCAAAAAACACATATTTTTCTCTTCAATATCAATTCTTACCCAAAGCTCTTTAGCTCCGCGAATAATCGGAATCTTAGATACTACTATTGTTTGAGTATCGTTATAATCTATATTTCTGGTAATCTCACGATGATAAAGTCCACCATTTCTGGTCATCCAATCAAACACAATCCTCATTGATACTTGTAGCGAATCAATGTCTATTTCAGGATTTTGTTTCATAGCTCTATGTGAATAATCCCTCTTGCTTTTGGTATTTGAAAATCTTATCCCCAGAGAATCCCCGTGATAATCACAATCAGAAATGAACAAGCCATTTTTTTCAAACATATCCTCTTTCATAACTTTTATCATTTCTTTGTACTTATAAAAAGTACGATGATTTTTCTCCCAAAGCATATTGCACAAAGTCTGTTTCTCAACTTCATTTCTACACGCTATGCCAACAATAGATTTATCTATTTCATAATACTCATGACAAACTATTTCTGCATGTCTGTATGCTACATCCTCTTTTAAAGGAACTCCCCCTCCGTAAATTCTGTCAAAATCCAACTTTTCAAAATCAGAAACAGTATTATACATCGTTGTACCATAACCCGCCTGACTGCTTCCTGAAAATTGTGTATTTGGATCACTTAACAACTTATTGAGATCAAAAATAAGAAACACCGGTACAGGAACATTTGCATTTGTATCACCATCATATCTGAGTTTATAATGTTTAAATCCTTCATTATGAAACTGTGTTGGTGTTAACGGCCGAAAATAAAATCTTACATACGAAGTAATTTCCGGACTCGTCATGTCAATCACCTGTCTGCTTGCATTATCATTTTTCATCAATTTCAAATTACCGGCATTTATTCTGCTATAAATCCTACCGGACGTTAAAATCCCAACAGCATTACTGATATCTGTATAATGGTACGCATATCGCGGCCACCATCTTACATATGATCTGTCATAATTCTTTTTTATTATTGCACTGTACATTTGTTATTCCTTCCAAAGAGTAAGATCTACCAAGACCGGAATTTAATTGATATCCGTTCACTTGCATATCGTCATCATTAATAACAACCTTGCTAAGATACCCCAAAGCAAACATCAATCCATAAAAATAATTCCATAAGACTTTTTCATCACTTTTTACTATTCCCTTATTACGAATATAATCCCAGCATTCAAAGAGATCATCTTCAGATAAAAACTGATCTTCTTTGCCATTCTGTGAAAAGACTATTCCATTATTCCATATAATACTAATAGTACTTCCGTCGTAATCAAAAGAATATGGAACTATAGAGCAGTTATATCGAATATCATCACAGAGGCCGTTAAATGACAAATCTTTTGCATTCTGTCTTAGCCAGTTTACAATATCAGTCTGATTCTTGTGTTCCGGTATAACATCCTTAATCACCCCGGTATAGATATAGATATCAATCGGTAAATCCTTAAGATATTTTTCCATAAGAGGCTTTACATCTTTCCAATCAAGCTCTCCATTACCACATCCAAGTTTAGGAAATGCGATTGAAGTAATTCCATACTCTGCGTAGATTTTTGTAAACCTAATAAGCCCCTGCTCAATATATTCAAGCCTTGATGGTGATCTCCAGTGTTCTTTGGTGGGAAAATTCAGCACCCAATGATCAGCCTCATAGAAAAGCATCAAGCGCCCTGTTTTTAGTCGTTTCTTTTCACATGCAAGCTTATAGCTCTCAAACATAGCAGGATAGCGCTTCTTAAACTCAAGCGCAATACCCTTTCCCATAACACCGACCGTGTTCACTGTATTAACTATTGTCTGCGCAGGACCGGTAAATATATCTCCATCCAAATATCTGATCATCTTTAATCCCCCAACTCAATTCTTTCACCATCCGGCAACACAAATGCGCACTCCAGTTTACACCCTGTCACCATTGCAATTTCTCTCAAATCGGAAACCGTAAAACTATCTCTTTTACACTTTTGTCCAAAAGCCTGTGGCGACTTATCAAGCCTTCTACCTATTTCAGATATAGTTATATCATTTTTTATTGCAAGTATTTTAAGTTGTTTATCAATGCTCATATTTCTTTCTCCTTACCCACAAGTATAAACAGAAACATTTACTAATTCAACATTTGTATTTATTCCCAGTCACCAACTCAAATATATATTAAAACGTATTCCAATAACTCAAAAAGGAACTCAGATCATTTGAGTTCCTTTTTGAGTTATTGCTTCTGCTTTTTCCATACCATTTTGGCAAAGAAGGCTTAGTCTGAGTTAAAATGATATTTTTATAAGCTTACCGGTCATCCCATACTTATACAAAGTTGACGACATATATTTTGCCAATAGTTCATAATAATCTATATTCTCTTCTGAAATAGGATTCCAATCAGGCGCAACAAGTACAACCTCGGCTTCTCCTTTATTATCAGCATCTATAACAGCACCAAGATAATTCTCATATAGCTTTTCATATGCCTGAGAATCATTATAACCGCCGGAAAAAACCGGTTCCGGTGTTCCTATCATCGATACCATAATCATGGTAACAATTGGTGCAAACACCATTATATTTTTATTATTAACTACAATATAAATTAGTGCAAAGATATCTATCAATACGATTGAAATAAGATATGTATTGCTCACCATAGTACGTTCAATATAGAGCGAACCCACAAAACCACCCAGCAGAAGCTGGTACAAATAAACAAGTCCCAAAAATACAAGTACAAAAATATATATTCCCGGCCAATTAACCGCATTACCGCATTTTACGTCAGTAGTTTTTCCTTTATGTATTATTATTGCAAGCACAGAATAAGCAACTAAAAGAAATGAGAATAATAAAAAATACTTATTAAATTTTTTGAACAAATTCATAGAACACAAAAATGTCTGAACTACTCTTGAAATGTAGGATTCGCCTTTTTTACCCGCTCCTATTAGAGAATGTGCTCTTCCACCATTTAACTCTGCTACTAACGAATATATCCACATCACCAGTACCGCACATTCATATTTTACATTTTTATATATCAGGCAATTGTTTTTACGCTTCAGGCTTTGAAAGATATATATAAGTAATCTCAATGAAGCATAAACAGCAATAACTATACTATTAAACATGTTTGAAAAAACAGCCAGATAAATAGCAATTATCCATATTCCCCTAACAAATTCCGGCCATTTGCTAATATCCGCACTGCTATCACAAGTATTCCATATAAAACATACTGTGCAATTAAGCAAAAAAGGAATCACGTAATAATAATATGTATTAGGGTCACCTCCATAAATTAAAAAAGTATTTCTAAAGGTGTTGCTTCTAAACATCCAAAAGTGAATCAGCAAAAATACTGTTGCAATAAATAGTTCTTGAAAAATATCCAATGCAAACCGTCTTCTAATCATACGACTAAAAAAATAAATGTACAGGCAAATAAATATGACTACTCCTAAAGAAAGGCCAATGGAAACGCTTTTCAAAAAACTTATTCCATATAACCTGCCAAAAGAAAATCCCATGTTAGCCATCAGTGGCATAAGCATTTCAGGAAGCACTCTTGCCGGATTCCACCCACGTCCAATGTAAACTAAGGCATTATCACGCCAATAGTTTATGTATCGCCAATCGTCCGGAGAACACAATACCATAGGATAATAAATTGAATAGAAAACCATAAGAATAATAAATATAAATGCAAAATATGCAATTCTTGTAATGTTCTCTCTTTTATTTTTCATTACATAAATTCCTTCCTTTTCTTATTCTCCACCAAGAACAAACTTGGCAAATTCAACAGCAACACAATAAAACCAGTAGAACCTGCTGTATCCGTTTCTTACATATGTCCTGTACTTCATCCATATTCTGGAGTTCATCTTCTTAAGGCTTCGCTGCGTACTCATACCGCCAAACGTATAATGCGCCAAAACCTTGTTAAGCGCCATAATCTTAGCACCCGCCTTATTTGCCCTGAGCACCATATCAAAATCATCGTCCATCTGAAGTACCGCATAAGGAAACTTCATCTCACATTCCTTGGTCCCAAACATCGTCGGATGGCAAAAATGCGCCGTAGTCCATAGTTTTCCGACCTTCGCCCGCTTAACAAAATCTCCGCTCTTCTTGTGTATCACTAAATCTGCCCAGGCAAGATCAAAGTGCTCATTCTCATAAAACGAAACCATATCCTCAACGGCCCTTGGCTCATACCAATCATCCGCATTGATATTACCGATAAGTCTCCCTTTTGCCAACCTCACACCTTTATTGAGCGCATCATACATCCCGTTATCCGGTTCAGATATGATAGTCATCGACTTACCATCCGCTTCCGCAAAAGAACTCCGAAATTCCCCTGCTATCTTCACTGTATTATCAGTACTTCCGCCATCTATAATAAGATATTCAATATCCGGATACGTCTGCGCCAGAACAGACTCTATAGTTCGCTTAATAGTTGCTTCACTGTTATATGCAACTGTAATTATTGTTACAAGTATACTGTCTTTCATCACTTCACCTATTCGCCGTTCAAATATACCGCTATCATATCATTCCAATATAACTTTGGGTTCTATCCCTGAAATCCTGTATATCTTTCCTTCAGTTATCTGCGAAGGGTCTTCAAAGACTCCGGAATATTTATTTACGAAATCCTCATCCAATCCGCTAAAATAGATGAAATCGTAATCTCTAAGTGCTTCAATTAGCTGTTCAGCCGTCGCATCCCAAGACCAGACATCTTCTTCGTCAACCGGCGCCCCTATACTTCCTCCGCCTATAATCCTCGGGCTACAGTAATATCGCTCATGCCATATAAACTTCCCGTTATCGCCTCTCTTGATTATAAAGATTCTATCATCTTCACCTGTATTATCCATTATAAATGATGCACTACTTGTATATTCCTGAACATATTCAGCATCTTTTGCTATGCCTCCCGGTAATACCTGGTCAAAAGCATTAACATGGAAAAATGCCAGTCCCACTGACAATAATATCAAGATCAAGTAATATCCCTTTATATGTCCTTTCCATATTTCCGAATCATAGTAAACTGCTATGAGAAGAAACAGCGCCGCAATAACAAAAGAATTCATATATCGCTCAAAACTTGCCAATCGCACTGCTTCATATTCAGAAAAAGATGTGGCATACAAAAAATAAATCAAGAGCGCATAAAAGATTCCGGATGCCAATGTCCACAATCCAAGAAGCCTCATCAGTCGCCTCTTTATAATATCATTTGTATAAAAAGAAACTACCAAAAACGTAATAACCATAAAAATAATAGCGACACAATATGATCCATGAAGAAGAATATCTCTATAAATAATTGCATCCGCAAATTCACTCTTTACTTCTTCCAGATATGGAATGGCACCATTGTCTGGATGCAAAAAAACATCTTTAAGCGAAGAAACCTTCATCCCGCTGTAAGTCTGTATTTCTCCTGTTTTACCCACATGCATTTCAGCAAATTTATTAAACCATCCCCATAGTCCAACAGGCAGAGCCACAGGAAGAATCATTAGAATATTTTCTTTTTCTTTAAGCTTTTTATCAGAAAAGAAATACACTCTTATCACAAAAAACACAACCACAAGCGGCAATAGAGCCATTGCAATCATTTTGGACAAAACAAGTACCGAAACTCCTATCGCTATCAACATACATTGATATGCCGGATTATCATATTTTCTATATGCTTCAAACATACACCAGTAAAGCACTATTGCTACCGCTATATCACAATATATTGAATGATAAAATAAAAAAGCATTCTCTGTATTAAAAATAAGCGGAATCAAAAGAGCAATCGCAACAGGACTTAACCTGAAAAGCTTTTTCTTGCTATATGCATTAAAACTCTCAAACATCGGCATAAGTAAAGCGAACATAAAAATCTGTATTGCCCTATATGCATCAGCTTCAGCAAATCTAAAATTCAATTTACACCATATTGTTTCAAATAAAGTTATCGCCGGAACATAATCTTTGTGCACAAATTCAAGCGGCGACATGCAATACAAGCTATCAAGTCTGAGGCTCTCCTTAAGGAACATTCCCCAATGCGAAAATTCATCCCAAAACGCAAAGCACTTTTGTGAATTCAGGAAAAAACAAAGAACATAAAAGACAAAAAAGGTAAACAATCCCCCATTCCACAGTTCATTTGCATATTCCGACACTCTTCCAAAAGCTGTGGCATATTGTTTCTTATCCTTGAGCACATATAACACCGATAAAACGAGCGCAGCAAAAATACCGCCGTAGATGCCTATAGAAAGTCGTTTAAATACCAATCCGCTCAAAAGAACAACCAATACATGTAACATATAAGCGGGCGCCACAGAACTTGAAAACTTTTTACGTGACCATAAACTCCACGCCCCTCCGATCATCACAGAATAGATAAGTGGAACAAAGAATCGAACCAGTATCATTTTTACCTCCGCCAAATTATAATGTCCGCACATATACTGATAAATATATCATATATGTGCTATTATTATTTATGATTTTTTCTAAGCTCTTATTTTTCCAAAAATATGAAAGGAACTTATTTCCCAATACATATGAATACTATTCTAAAAAAGTTCGATGAAAAAAATATTGAAATAATTCAACTTTTTCTCTCATCTATGTCTTTTGTCATGTTTTTCCTTGCACTCTTTTCTTCATTTAGATATGAGCAAAGTGGCGACATGCGGTTTTCTCGCTTCGTATTTTGGGGAATCGGACTAGTATTCTTCTTTTGTGCATATGTTATTCATTCAGAAAAAATCAAAGATCAGCTCCGCATAATTTTAGGTGTTGTATCAATTATTGAACTTCTACTCATTCCGTCATTTGGTATTTTAATAAAAGAATCTGCCGTATTTGCTCTGTTTTCATATGCAGGAACTCTCTTTTTATCCATAATACTTTTTGTCATAGACCGATCTTTTTGGAAGACAGTATTAATCAAGAAAAAAACTCTGTGCATCATTTCCGCCGCAATCCTCATCTTATTGGCAAGCATCCAATACATAAGCCATAATACTGTCTATTTTTTGTGGGATTCTCACGATATGTTTGAACTTGTAAGTGCAAACGATATTTATTCTCTTTGGGATTTTTCAAGACTTTCCCTTTCAGATCATGTCTCATATTCATATGCAGCAATGTGTACCGTTTTCAAGCTCCTTATCGGCGACACCATGGTTGGACAGGCTCTATTCGGGGTTATTCTCTATGCTACCGGAGTATACGGATTCTATAAATGCGTAGTTTTATTTTGCAGTAGTGCAAGCAAAAACGATATCGCAGTACAGGTAGTATTAACTGCCTTATTTGCATGTTCGCCTTATATGCTCGGAATGATAACCTACAGCTACCCTGACTATGCCATGTGGTGCGTGATGCCCATATTGGTCTATGCATTATATACAAAGAAATATCTGCTGACTGTATTTATCGGATATTTTTTTATCTTCTGCAAAGAAACCGCAATGATCTCATATGTGCTGTTTATTTTCGGCTTCTACATTGTTGACCTTATCAAAAGCAAAAAAATCTTTTATAAATTCCATAAATATATTATCATGGCCATTCCCTGCTTTATGTGGCTGATCGCATATTATCTCGTGGGACACTGGGAAGGAAACGGAGCATTTGAAATCGACCTTAATTATATTAAAGACAAACTGCTGTCACTTTTGGCAATCAACTTTAATTGGCTATTGATCGTACTTGCTTTATTTGTATTTATCATCGGTGTTATAAAAAAAGTTCAAATAAATAAAAGCATATCATTGATTCCTATGTTATTCTCAATGATCGCATTCCTTATCTTCTCGGTATTATTTAAGACAATCAATCACCCCAGATATATAGATGCACTGGTTGCTCAGATATATTTAGTAGTGGCATACATATTAATCAATTACATTGACAAAAAAGCAGTAAAAATCAGCATATCTGCCGCGTTAATAATGCTTCTTTTCATCCAATCATTTGCAACTATAGATCCGCTCATGCTAAAGCTCTTTCCAAACATAAACGTCGGAAGCAAAACACTTATTACTACCAGTGAAATTTTATCTGATGGCATGGCTTACAACAGACAATATCAGGGTTGGGGAAAAGTTGTAGATATGGCACTTGAAGACGTCATGAATGACGATTCCGCCAAATTATATTTACCTGCAGTCGCAAATGCGACCTGGCATTTCGATGCAATGGGCTGGTATGAAAATCTAAATAACAGAACCGAGATCAATTATACCGATTATTGGAACCCCAAACGCAAAACCCGCATGACCGATTGTGATAACGGACAAGAATATTCCGTTCATGTAATCAGCGAGGAACACATTTTTGATTTTGGTCCTGACCGAACCGGTTATTACCTGTACAGTCCGTTATATGGCGGTGAAATAGCGGAGTTAATTAAGAACAACTATGCATTTGAAGAAAACTCCTTCAGTTATAAAGGATGGCTGGTGTATAGAATTAAATTTGGGAACCTTTAATTAATCTTTCGGCATTTTCGTAATAATCAAACGTAAAACAATAGAATACTCATAAGTAGTCTACTTATGAGCATTCTAAGTAACATCTTTCTTAGTCATAGCCAGTATAGCCTCTGCATACCCAATAATCCTCTCTCTCATATTTGGTTCCAATAAATAAAATCTTTCTACAAGCACCCCTATATCAGTATTCTTGTCAATCACATAATAGTTATTGCTTCTTTCTCTTCCTTTCACGCCTTCAACACCTGATAAAAGCCATTCCGGAGTCACATCAAGCGCTTTACAAATGGACATAATCTTATCCGAAGACGGATTAGTCTTATTCTTCTTCCATTCACTTATTGTACTTGGCATTATCCCGGTCTTATCAGAAAAATCCTTCTGTGTCATATCTAACTGATTAAGTCGTTCAAAAATACGTTCACTGATTGTCATGGAATTATTTCGATTACCCCTGTTCTTTTTTTATTCAAATTCTTTCAGCAAAAATTTACATTATGTTTATTGAAAAAAATAATGTATACTTATAGAATTTACTTAGAAAGATATTGAACTTACATAATTATTTGTATATAATATCTTTTGTCTTATTTTGACATTAGCTCATCTACCATTCCATAGGTAGAAGGAGTAACGAAAGCGCCTTTTTAAGGCGCTTTTTGCATTAACTAAGATTGCTTTTTCAAAAAATCTTCATACTCTTGCAAGAGCTTTCTCTTTGTATGATTGTATTTGACAGGATACGCTGTCCAAAAGATATAATAGTCTTCCCTTTTATGATGATTCTTGTCTATTTGGTACAAGCATCTTGTAATACTCGGACGTCAGTTCCGCAATTATCCGGACAAGGTTTCTACTAATATCCGGACAAGATTCCTGTATCAAGTGGACAAGATGACATCTATTTTTTATATTACTCGCTTGCCGTCTTATTGTCATCTCCGGCGTCAGCCGGCATATGTTCTATCGTAGGACGGCGGGAAGGACCTTTTAGGTCGAACCTATACGCATTGCGCACTATGCGGTCCAGGACCGCATCTGCAATCGTTTGATCCTTGAAAATTGAAACCCAATTCTTAACAGGTAACTGTGCTGAGATGGCTACAGACTTATGTTTGTGGTA
>NZ_FMUR01000021.1 GCF_900101605.1 Butyrivibrio hungatei | reverse complement strand
CATGTAAGATGAATCATAATATGCATAAATTTTTTCTCCCTGCTTACTCAGAATTATACGAATAGAATCTTCACTATCTTTTTTCAGAACATAAAAAATACATTCATACACATTATCTAAATTAAGATCTGCATATGTTATATCCTGTATTTCCGATTGAGAATGTTCTATTTTTTTTAAAAAGTCACTAAAATGAATATCTTTGTAAATCGGATCGTTTCTGTACCTGGATACTGCATTCAGAATATTGTCTTTTTCCATGATTTCTGAGTAAAATTTTGGATTATTATTCGGGAAGGTATACTTCGCATTGTCTTGAGATGGCACATATGCTGAGATAATCTCATATTTTTCTATCGGAATTACATTATCAGGCGCAAATGATGTAAGAAAATATGCATCAGGCACTACATTCCTTACAGGTGTGAAATTTATATCATATTCTCCGGTTTCCGGATCTTCATGTATAGTACTTCCGGAATACAATACTTTTGTTATGAGCATATTATCGTTTAATGAAAAAAGACGGAATTCCTCTCCTCCCATATGAGCCCAATATTGCAGTATTCCATTCCCACTTGGATATGCATATAACTCACTGTGACCAGTGGATATCTCATCAATGCACTTAACTTTGTTATCAGTATATGTGAATACAAATGCATGAAAAATAGCTTCGCAGCCTCCATAGTGTACAATTAATTCAGGTGTCGAATCTTTGTCGATGTCATATATATAATATGATCCTCCCGAACAACCATATTCATCAACTCCGCACTTATCAAGAACTTTAAGAAAATTAATATATGCCGATTTGTAATCACTATATGTAACTTTTTCCGCGTCACTAATCAAAATTTTAGCTAAACTTCCTACACCCTCCTCCGATAATATAGACTTTAATTTACTCATAGAAAAATCATCGCCTAACGACTCTTGAATAAAATCTCCACAAAACTGTTGCGGATAAAAATCGGTGTAATAATAGTCGGAATCAGTTTCACACAGAAAGACAGTAGTATAAGAATCCGATTTACCAATAACTGCAATATCTTTTTCTTCATCATTACTATAGTCAAAGCAATCTATATCCGTGATTTCACTGAAATGGTGATGCGTATTTATAGTCGCTTTTGTTTCATTATCTTTTATGATATCGATGAAGGTATATTGAGTTTCAATTCCTTGATCTATAAAATCATCATTATAAGCGCAGATCTGTACAAGACCCTGCTCAGGAACAAGCTCAGATTCTATTTCAATTAACTTAGTTTTAGAATCAGAATAAGCTTCAGATGATTTATCCTCAGATTCCGGATTTATAGGAGCTTTTTCGGCTGAAGCTCCACAACCTGTAAGCAATATAAGTATAGTCAGTGGTAATATTATGTTTATTCTCATTGTTTATCCTTAAAAAGATGAAGTTGAAGTTGCATTTCTTGTTTACAATATCTATTTATAAGCTCATCCCTCATCTCATGATACTCTTTCTCAGTCAATTCACGTTCCTGCGATGCGCTATCAGAATAATAGTAGACTTCTCCCCACTCATCATCACGGAAGCCGACTTCACAATAAGCACTTTCAATAGCTTCCAGGTTTCCGGCATTGTACTTGAAATATTCAGCGCCATATGATGAATTAGGATAAACAAAACTATGCTCAATAATGCCCTCTGCATATATTTTATAGCAATCCCTTTCGTTTCTTTCGAATACCGTATATGCTACGCCTTTTCTAAGTGTAAACATGCCGATTATATCCACATAATATGAATCATCTTCCGAACCGGTCGTTCCCAAAAGTAATTCGTCTACTCCATCTCCATCAATATCAACTTGTAAATATCCAAATTGATCGTTTTGGTTAGTAAAGGCATTATATACCGGAGATGTAACCCATAAGTACCGCGTAGCTTCATCCAAAAAAGTTTCAAAATCAGATGTTTCCATTACATCATGCAAGTAGTTTATCTTTTCAATAAATTCATCGTACGAATGGAATACTACTCCATCATTTTCTAATGTGTTTGCTGTACTCTCTTCATTGCTTGAAGTTCTCTCTGCTTCGTCTGTGATAAGTTCTGCCTTTTCACCCGAACACGCTGTCAAAATAAAAAAAAGTAATGCAGCTGTAAGTAATGCTTGTAATTTCTTACTCTTTTTTCTCAATTTATTTCTCCCACCTTACAATCACTGTACATTCAACCTAATCAACCTTTTACTCAGCTACTAAGGTCTCATAAACATCTTTATGATCGACAAAATCATCAGGATTCTTTGTCTCTGTTACAACATACTCTTTTTTACAAGCTCGGGATAATCGCTGTACTTTAGAGTAATATCACCAACAGCTGCGACAGCTCCAGTTCCTTGCCCGTCTCAAGATTAACGTTGAATAGTCTTAATAGTAAGATCCATATCAGCTAAAGATATATTATCGCCCGCCTTGTCAATTCTGAACCATTTCACATTATCCTCGGAAGCAGCTTTGATGAAAATATTATCTCCACAAATACATAATCCGTTATCGCCATGGAATGTAATATCATATTCCAATCCCGGAGTCACATCTGTTTGAGCAAGCACAGAAGCTGTATCACTTTCCACATCAGATGCATAATAAATTTTTTTATACAATATATCTGCACTTTTATCTTGCTCTGATAAAATACTCCAGTACAACTTGCCATTTTTCACGGTATAAAAGGATTCTTCTGAAAATTCATAGGGAAGCTTATTTTCTTCCATGGTATCAAGCTTTATATAATAATAACCTATCGGAATACTTTTATAATAACTATCAAAGTACTTCTGGAAAAATACTACATTTTTGTCATAGCACATCAGAACATAATGTTTACAACCACGCTGTGGAAGCTCTGTTACTGTCCCATCTTTTTGCATCACGGCATATCCATCCCCTGAGAAATCTCTCACAATAACATAGCCCACTTCATCCAATAGCCTAGTAATAGATCCATTCATATGTCTATAAGGTATACAGATGATTTCATTTTCGAGTTTATCAGCGATTGATCCCAAATCCGCTTCTTTAACCACATATTCCAGGCTGTCTTCGATAGAACAGATTAGCTCCTTATCGTCATAAGTAAAATAAAAATCTCCCTTGTAATAATCCACGTTGTCGTAGCTATGGGGAACCTTCTCTAACTCTATGCTTTTACCTAAAGTTTCATTCACGGCGTATAATCCATATCCATATTCTTCTACTTCTGAGTTATAACAAATACATATGGCAATCTTATCGGAACACGTAATAATATTTACAAAATCGCCTTTATCATCCAGTCCGAGGATTTCTTTTATTTTTTCCTCATGGAACTCCCCAACTTTTTCGCCTTTTTCATTTATTGAAAAGAATGTATCATTGGCGTCAAGATGATAGAATTCCTCCACTTCTGCTTCTTCGACAACCGATTCCTCCGTTGCGGCAGACTCTGTTCCTGAATTCTTATTTGACCTGCATCCTGCGGTTATCAATAAAATCAGAAAGGTTATACTAATAGCTGCTATGTTTTTCTTTTTCATGTTATTTCCTGTAATATTTCTGCAATCTATTTGTTAATCCTTAAAAGGATGAAACTGCAACTTTTGTTTATTATATTTACACTCAAGCTCTTCACCCATAACATCATATTCTTTTTCAGTCAATTTACGTGCATTACCATCTTTATTGGCATAGTAGCAACGGCTTCCTACATTATCATCAGAATAATCCGCGTACGAAGAAATACACTCTAAAAATTGCAATTCTCCTTTACTGTATCTATAAAATCCTTTGTCCATTGATGAACCACTACCAAACTCATTTTCTATAGTTCCATCTTCGCAAATATAGTATCTGTTTCTGCAACTTCCCTTGAAGACATGTAAAAGTTTTCTATTCCGAATAGTAAATAAATCGCATATATAATCATCACCACGCCATATATCAAGCTTAACATCCGGATCTCCTGTGCCCAAAAGAAGCTCATCCACTCCGTCACCATCAATATCCTTTTGCAAATACCACATACTTTTTGCATTAGGATCACCTTTAGCATAATAAGACAGCCCCTCTGAAAGTCCCAGATCCCATTTATCTACAATGTCATAGAGCGATTCCAGCGATTCTTCTTTCATATTTGTTTTTAAGCTTTCAACAAACTCCTCATACAAGCTATAATCAATTTCAGTTATTTCCTGCTTTTCTTCTATTTCTTCATTTTCAAGTTTTTTTATGAATTCATCAAAACTAAGTGAACCGGAAAGATCTTCATAATCAAGGGAACTATAACCATCAACTAATTTTTTGAGTTCATTATCGCTCATTTCATGATCTGACCAGTTTTCATACCATGTTTCATATGCTATATAAAAGTCCGGCGAGCTCATCTCCCATTCTTCGGCAGTAATTTCACCATCTCCATCAAAATCTTTGATGTTGCATTCATAATAGGCAACACTATCACCCGGTTCAAATCCTTCAAGCACCGGAATATACTCTTTGCAATAAGTTGCATCCGAACCTTCAACCAAATTTCGGATAATGCTTTTTCCGGGAGAATACGCATGCTCATACTCATCACCTACAAATTCCCTCAAATTGTATAACAGAAATCTGTGCGCATACCCTCCTTCATAGTAAAAAACTACATTAGTTCTGGATGAACTTATCACAAATTCAAACGGCGCTTTACCGTCTATATCAACAAGATCGTACTTTGCATCTTCATATTCCGGTCCCAATAACCTTGCAATAGCAGCATAGGCTTCTTTGTAATCACCGGCTTTGTATTTCCAGTTATCCGCATCAAACATCCCATATACTTCATCTGATATTGTGTATCCGGGCGACCACTTATCAAGTAAAGCTTCTATTCTTTTCATAGGGAAATCCTCATCTAACGTCCCCAGAATAACATCTCCCACATCACTCCATCCGGAAAATACATCGTAATGATATTCAGAAGTAGATTCATACAGAAGAATTTTGGTTTCATCCCCTGAATCACCGATCAGAGCAATATCTTTTATCCCGTCATCACTAAAATCAAAGCAATCAATATCGGTAACTTTATCCAAATAGCGATATGTATTTATAGTTTCTTTAACTTCATTGTCTTTAATTATGTCAATAAAGGTATAATTACTTTTCTTGCCATAAGCCTCAAAAACATCGTTATAAACACAAATCTGAGCATTGCCCTGATTTCGAACAAGCTCAGATTCCATTTCAACCAACTTATTATCTTTTGCTCCACATCCCATAACTATCAGTGTAAGAGCAGATGATACTGTAATCGCTGCTATAATTGTATTATCCATGGGGACCTCTTGTTTTATTTCTATCAACAATATTATGATGGTCGATATATTAAAAAATCTTTAAAAAAACTATTCTTTTTATTCCTACTAAAATCACTCACATATACACTAATTAAATCTCACCTTAATATCATTCGTTATCAAAGAAACAGCTGTTATTTCACATTTCCAATGTATCTTTTCCCAAAAAATCTTGATAAGGTATTTTGATACCAAACGGATAATCTGAATATGGCAATCCTGCGCCATTATCAGTAAAAAGCTCTTGATAAATTATCCCCTTATTGTCATAATCCTCCAGAAAATGAGAATTTACATTAAGATCAATCTGCGGAAGCTCTTTGACTGTCCCATCTTTTTGTATCATAACAGTATCTCTTTGATACTCACTTGCAGCAATAACATATCCCACTTCATTCAAGAGCCTCGTAATGGATATGTTTCTATCTTCCCTAGGTCTAATGACGTTTTGGTTCCCAACTTTATCAAAAAACCATCCAAGATCCGCCTCTTTTATCACGTATTCAAGGTTGTCTCCTATAGAACAGATCAGTTCCTTGTCGTCATACGTAAAATAAAAATCTCCCTTGTAAAAATCTACTCCGCAGGGTAAAACGTGTGAATCCGGATCAAAAAGAATCTCCTTTAAAAATGCTAATAATTGTTATGCTTTTCTTTTTCATATTCTTTCCATTATAATTTTTCCCATTATCGAAAAAAATTCTCCGGCACTTGATCTGTAGAAAAAAGCACAGATACGCAATGCCGGAGATAATAACTGTTATTGAAACAATATTGGTGCTTAAAGAAGCTTTAACAGTTTGTCTCTAACGCCCTTCATGCGCTCATCGGAAAGTCCAAAGTCCATCTCTTTGTACGTCCACGCCGCGCGTCCGATTCCGTACTTATCAAAACATCCACAGATGTCCTTGTACCACTTAAGTGCATCCTCGGGAGTTGCCTTATCTATAACTCCGTATTCTCCGCAGTAAAGCATGACATTTCGCTCATTCGCTATCTTAACTGCCTCCGCGAGATAATCATCAAAGAACTTTGCGCTTATAAGCTCCTGCTTATCATAAGCTGACATATCGCCAGTGATGTGGTCAAGCTCTCTGTCATTATTCTCAATATATGTTCCATACGAAGCGTCGTAGGGCATCCTGAAGTCATTATTCATCTTCTCGATCCAGTGGGCACCCTGATGTGTGAAAATAAGAGGCTCGTAGCAGTGGAAATTATATACAACGTTCTCATCATAAGGAGCCGCAAGGTCTTTAAGCGCCTCTATACTGTTGTTGTAATATCCGCCTACAAGAATCTTTACCTTCGGTGCGATCTTCCTGATCCTTCTGATACACTCGTATGAGATATCGTTCCATTTATCGCAATACTCTTTTTTGGTAACTTCGTTGAGAAGCTCAAATGCAAGCATATCCGAATTTTTGCCAAATCTCTGAGCAAACTGCTCCCAGAGCTTATAAAACCTATCCTGATATTTTGCATTGTCAAAAAAGCCAGATTCGTTCTCGCCATCGTCAAAACTGTAGCCAAATGTCTTATGAAGATCGAGAACTACATTAAGACCAAGCTTCTTGCATGTCTCGATTGCCCTCTGTATATAGTCAAAACCACTCTCTATATAGTTTCCGGCGTCATCTTCGACAAGCTCGTAGTCGACTGGAATCCTGATATGATCAAGCCCCCATGACTTTATAACTTTAAAATCATCTTCAGTAATGAAATTATCGTATCTTTCCTTCGTGTGATCGCACTGAGAAAGCCATCCACCAAGGTTTATGCCGTGCATGTAGCCTTTGAATTTTTTCATATCGATTAACCTCCACTTTGTATATCATACCATAGCTATTCAACAAATGGCGTAAAGTTGATCTTCTTATACGGATACTTTTCAAAGAATTCCATTTCGTAATCTCTATCAGAATTAGTTATATCATATGTCTTTCCTTCACTTTCGTAGTAAGTTCCCTTGCCGTTATCCCAATCAGTACCTTCAATTAGTTGTAACTCTCCATTGCTGTATCTGTAAATTTCATGCAAATTACTTGCTGCTCCACCGGATCCCTCATTTGCTATAATACCGTCTCCGCAAAGATAATAGCGATTTCTGCCCCATCCTTTAAAAACATGCAAAAGCTTTCCATCACGAATAGTGAACATATCATATATTTGATCGGGCCATACATCAAACCATTCTTTTTTATACTCAGAAGATTCAGGATCATTTTTTCCCAAAAGCAACTCATCTACTCCGTCGCCATCAATGTCCTCTTGCAAATATCCTGCTTTGTCACCCGAAGAATCATAAACATAATAATATAGTTCATCTGAAAGTCCCCGTTCATATGCAAAGTCATATACCGATTCAAATGAATCTTTTTTCATCTCTGTCTTTAATCTGTTTATTAAATCCTCATACAAGCTATAATCAACTTCAACTGCTTCGTAGTTATCTTTATCTGCAAACAAAGCACGATCCAGATCGTTCATCCATACCTCTGTTCCGTCTTTTATTTCCTCTGTCAGTCCCGCTCCATTTTCTCTTTCCGATATTATTTCATCAACTGCTTTGGCTGTATAAAGCTTAAGTCCCTTTTCTTCAAAATAATCCCTAAGTCTATAAGCCGCTTTAAACATGGCGGGCTTGGCAATATCTACATTAATATCGTGAATAGGTCGATCCAACGCCTTGCGATTTTCGTAATAATGTGTAAAAAAGTGTCCTCTCATGCTTCCGCAATAGATATCATCCGTCGCATCATCAGGAGTGTCATTTATATCTATCTGCCTTATCACATATTTATCCGGTGAAATCATACTCTTAGAAAATTCATTATATTCATTTGTATCTTCTGCAATATCGAGACTCTCTCCGTTATATACAATAGGCTCACTCCCGCAATTTTCACGTGTTTCATACTCTGTGCAAATGTAATTGTATTTTCCCTCAGCGTCTATATATTCTATACGACTTTCATCACTAACAATCTCTTCTTCACTTATTACGTATCCATACTCAGTTATATCAATGCAAGAAACAATGTAATCCTCCGTTACATTGTTTGCGTATACAGTCTTTAGCCGGCCGCCAATTTCCTTGATTATCAGACATTCCGTCCATTCACTTGTTCCCCTCATGCCAATATTCAGCACAAGTTCCTCATTTCCGTCTTTTCCGCAATCAATATATGCGTATTCAGCTCCTTGAAGCGTCACATAGAATTCGTCAGTAGCGTTGCAAGATTCAAGGACAGCCTTAATAGTCTCCGATAATGTAAGATCTTTTCCTTCACTATTTTTTAAAGAAAAATGTTTACCTACATCTGCACTGCAATCCATGTAGACTTTCTCTTCATCCTTAAGGAAACGCTCATATATTGCTGCATGTTCTTTGTTTTCTTTTTTAGATATATCCTCGTCACTTGAAAGCATCTCCGCTTCGTCATTAACAGGCTCTGCTTTTTTATCAGAGCACGCTGTCACTATAAAAAGACATAATGCAATCGGAATTATGCTTCGTATTTTCATATACTTATTGATTTTCATTTTCTCATTCTCACGTTCTACCTTTTACAACCGCCGCGCAAAGCATTAAGCCTGCGATTGTGCCATTTACCTTAATCTTATTGGTGATACACATATCTATAGCTTCATTAAGAGGAATAAATTTAAACTCGATATCCTCAGATGCTTCAAGCTTTTGCTCGCCTGTTTTCTTAATGTTTTTTGCCAAAAAGATATTTACAACATTTGTGTCTTTGGTAGGATAATCATATCCCGAAAGCAATTTAGTCCAATCATCCGATGTATAGCCGGTTTCCTCAAGCAATTCTCTCTTAGCGGCATCCAGCGCACTATCTCCGTCTTCTATCACACCTCCGGGAAGCTCGTATAATATTTCATCCACCGGATATCTGTACTCGCTTTTTATGAGAACATTATTATCTTCATCAACTGCCACGATCAGTGAAACACTCTTTTTCTCAAACACATAAAAATCATCCAAGCATGTCCCGTTTGGCAGCTGTACCTTGTCTTTTGCCAGTTTTACCCAGCGATTGTCAATAATATACTCTCTGTCTAACTGCTTCCACTTATCCATGTTGTCCCTCCTCACCTTCTACTTTTCTTTCTCCACAAAAGGTATAACTTTAAGCTTATGATACCTGTAGCTATGCAAAGATTCTTCATATTTAGAAGCAATGCTATCATCTTCAAAAGAATAGAAATCATCTTCCGAATAGTTTAATGTGTAAACCTCCTGTCCATCTTTATAGTAAGTTCTAGTACCGTTGTCCCAGTAAACACCTTCTATGAGTTCCATTTCTCCTTTGTTGTATCTGTAGAACATCAGTTCTCCATTGGCTGCACCGCCTGAACCATGATTCGCTATTACTCCGTCACCGCATATGTAATACCGATTTCTACACCAACCTTCAAAAACATGCAGCAGTTTTCCATCCCGAATAGTGAACAAGTCATAAATCTGATCGTTATCATTATAGTACCAAGGCTCACCACTTTCCGTAGTATCCTGGCTCGTGGTTCCCAGAATCAACTCATCAACTCCGTCGCCGTCAATATCGGTTTGCAGATATCCCGCCGTAATACCATAATCATCGTTTATGTAAGGATACAATTCATCTGAAAGCCCATGTTTCTCAACATAGTCATAAAGGGAATCCCAAGATTCCTCTGAAATCTCTGTCTTTAGTCTACAAATAAAATCATCGTATACGCCATAATCAACATCCGTTGTTTCCTGCGGTTTTTCATCAAAAAACTCTGTATTATCAAGTTTAGTCCAACTTACGCACTCTCCGTTTTTAATTTCCTCCGTTAGCCCCGCTTCCTTTTCTTTTGCCGCTATCAATCCATCAAACTCGTCAACAGTGCACAACTTAAGTCCTTTTTGCTCAAAAAACTCTCTGAAACGGCGCGCTTCCTCAAACGCATTCGAACTGCCAATATCTGCAGAAGCATCATGTTTACTCCACTTCAGGCTCTTAACATAATAATGTGTGAAACAATGTCCGGTCATAGTACCACAATATATGTCATCAGCCTTATTATCCGGAGTATCATTCAGATCGGCCCAATAAATCTTATATCCATCGGCATGAATTTTCCCCTTTGGTAAATATCCATATTTATTATCCGAATCATCCGTTTTAGGCTCATCCTCTTTTTCTCTGATGTCCAACGTTTCCCCATTATAAACAAAAGGGTATTCCTCTGTGCCAACCATTAAATCCGAAGAAATATAATGATTATTTCCTGAAGCGTCAATGTAATCCCTTCTTTCTTCATGCAAAAAATCAACAGAGCTTTCGATATACCCATACTCATTAACATTAAATTGCCTGTCATAATCAGGATTGCATTTAATATTATTTCCGTATACCGTCTTTAAGCGTCCGTCAATTTCCTTAATTACCAAGCACTCTTCAAACCATCTTGTCCCCATCATATTCACTTCAAGCGCAAGTTCCTCATTGCCATCTTTTCCGCAATCGACATATGCATATTCAGCCCATTCAAACGTCACATAAAAATCGTCAACGGAATTACAAGAATCGCGAACAGCCCTAACAACTTCCGAAAATGTCAGCTCCTTGCCTTCCGCATTTTTTAAAGAAAAGACTTTTCCCACATCGCCGCTGCAATCTATAAGGACTTTTTCTTCGTTTCCAAGAAATCTCTTATATATGTCTGCGTGTTCTTTTTCCTCTGCTGCCTCTGTGTTGCTTGCGGCCGTCTCCGCTGAATCCATGGTCTGTTGTGCTTTTTCTCCGGAGCACGCTGTCATGGTTAAAAGACATAACACCAACGGTATTATTCTGCCTAATCTCATTTTGTCTACTTCTCTTTCTCAATAATAGGTATATAATCAATCTTTTGATACTTGTACTTGGCAAAATCAAGAGAATCAAAAGAATACATTCCCGCGACTGAATCATCCACTTCAGATTCCTTTGAGCCGTCGGTGTAATACATGTGTTCCGCCAACTCACTGTCGAGACACGTATAAAGGCCTTCTATCAGTTCCAATTCTCCTTCATGATACTTGTAAAAAGACCATACTGTTTCAGATGCAGAACTTGCACCCTCATTTGCTATCGCACCGTTCTCACACAGATAATAGCGACTTCTTTCCGCGCCGGAAAAAACATGGCTAAGTTTCCCACCTCTGATAGCAAACATGTCATAAATAACACAGTCAAACGGAGATGAATACTGCTCATTGTCGTCGTTTCTGCAACTTCCAAAAAACAATTCGTCAATTCCATCACCATCTATATCTTTTCTGAAATATCCAACCGTAACATCATCGTCAGCAAGTTCCCAACTCAAAACGTATGAAAGCCCCGTCAGCTCTGGTGTTAGTCCGTTATAATTGTCATCTTCTATGTTTTTCTTTAAGCGGCTAATCAATGCATCATATGCCAAATAATCTCCATCTTCCGATATCGATCTGATATTCATAGAAAAAGAACTGCAATCAAACTTGTTCCAATTCAATAAATGCCCGTTCTTGATTTCATCTGTAAGACCGCTTTCCTTCTCTTTTGCCTCCAATATCTTCACGTAGTCCTTACGGCTGTATAACTTAAGTCCAAGTGATTCCGTATACTCAATTATTCCGCGACTGTCTTTGAAGATAGTATGATTAACCGCATCTTCCGAGGCATTGAAAACATAAGGTGAACTCTTTAAATACTTAGGAAAACTAATATGTCCGACCAGCTTACCGCAACAAATATCATCCTTTTCATTACTCTTAGTATTGTTTAAGTCCGCGCTGTCAAAAACATATCTGTCAGGATAAATCTCAGTTTTTGCAAAAGAAAAATAATCCTGCTCATTCTCTCTTTCTGCAGACCTTCTGATCAAATTTCCGTACGGAAACCTGTCGCTATCTGTCTTCTCAGTGGCAATATAGTGGTAGTTTCCCATCCCGTCCACATATTCCTTACATACACTCTCACAGTAAGGGCTATCCTTGCTTTCAATATATCCATACTCATTAATGCATATTTTCTTTTCAAAATATTCCAAATTGGAATATACCGTTTTAAGCTTTCCGCCTATTTCCTCAATGATCAGATATATTTCCCGCTCAAAATCTCCCCGGACGCCCACTCTCAAAGCTATTTCATCGTTGCCATCTTTCCCACAGTCAAGATATGCATATTCAACTTCCCCGAGGCTTACGGCTGACTCATCCACAGTATAGTAGCAATTAACGATGTTATTGATAACCTCTGACAAAACGAGTTCTTGCCCTGCATACCTCTTAAAAGAAAAGAGCTCTTCCGCGTCGCCGCTGCAATCTATAAGGACTTTTTCTTCGTTTTTAAGCAGCCTGTCATATATGGCTGCGTGTGATTCAGCTTCCGTCGCCTTAACCTGTTTTGTATTTATACCGAAACATTCCGCCACTGTTAAAAGACATAACAATGACGGAAGTATATTTTTTATCCACATATTCTTATTTCTTTCCAAATTTGTTTGACTTGAATACTAGGTTGTCTCCGGACTTAGTGAATGTGATGATTCTTTCAGGCTGCTTATACTTTTCATCCCAGTTTTCATTGTTAGGCTGATATTTGAGTGTATAAGTGTCACCTGACTTAGTTCCTGACACAAATTTACCGTCATATAAAGGCGAATCATCTCCCCACGGATTACAACCTATAAGGATTGAATCATATTTCTCATTATATGTCCAAAAAGGATAATCTTTCGGGTCAATGTTAATATCAAGTCCGGTATGATCTTTGGCATATTTAATGAGCTTATCCATTCTTACCACAGTATCCACAATAAGATCCAACTCTGTAGAACCGTAAAATTCTATCTTTTCTTCATCTGGAAGTTTGTCTTCATCTTCAGTAAGACCCTCAACTCGGTAAGCTATAACCCGATCCCATTTGATTTCTTCAGGGCTACTGTATTCAGGTCCAAGGAAGCCAAAACAATCGCTACAGGTCGCAGTAAACCTCTTTGTAAAATCGCTAAGTTCCTCATCAGATACAGGCTCGCCTTCTACCTCTGTAATTTCATCAGTAGAAGATTCTGCCTCAGCAGTTTCATCAGTTGAAGCTTCCGTTGTTTCCTCAGTAGTTTCATCAGACGCAAATTCATCTGAAGCAGTAACTTCCTCAGATGCCGATTCTTCTTTTTCACCTGAAGTCTCAGTAGTGCCTTCCAATGGAATCGGTGTACATGCGGATATAACAAAAGCAGTTGCGAGTATCAACAATGTAGTTCTTCTTTTCATTTTGCTTTTCTCTCTGTGTCTTTTATTATACAGATCAAATGTGTTCAGCCTGTTAAAAAACAGCTCACCTTATAAATATAAGATGAGCTGCGCATTTTTCTCCATATCAGAAAATCTTAATTAAATAAGCGTTTTCTTATTACTTTCCAAGTTTGTTTGACTTGAATACAAGTTTGTCACCGGACTTAGTAAATGTGATAGTTCTTTCAGGCTGCTTACATGATTCATCAAACATTTCATTACCGGGCTGGAATTTGAGTGTATAGGTGTCACCTGACTTAGTTCCTGACACAAATTTACCTTCAACTAAAGGTGTATCCTGTCCCCACGGGTTTTCACCTATAAGGAATGCATCGTATTTCTCATTGTATGTCCATGAAGGAACATCTTTCGCATCAATGGTAACATCAAGTCCGGTATGATCTTTGATATACTTAGTAAGATCCTTTTTTCTTACCACCGAATCTACTAGCTCGCCTTCTATATCAGTAAAGCCATAAAACTCCTTCTTTTCTTCATCAGTCAGATCTTCTGCTGTAAGTCCCGGAGTATAACAGCCTATAGCCTGATCCCACTTGATTTCTTCAGGGCTGCTGTATTCAGGCCAAAGGAAACCAAAACAATCGCTATTCACATCAATAAACATATTTGTAAATGTGCTAAGTTCCTCATCAGATACAGGCTCGCCTTCTGCCTCTGCTGTTTCATCAGTAGAAGATTCTGCATCTGTTGCTTCCTCAGTAGTTTCCTCAACCAAAGGCTCGTCTTCAACAGTAATTTTCTCAGAAGACGCTTCTTCTTTTCCGCCTAAAGCCTCAGTAATGCCCTCTAAAGACGGTGTACATCCTGTAACAACAAGCGCGGTTGTAAGTATCAACAATGCTCTTTTAATTTTCATAGTTCTTTTCCTCTCTTTCCAAAATCTCTTTTCATAAACCCTGTTATCTTTTAATCCCCAATATAATTAGGATGAGCAGCATGTCTCTTTCTTATTGTATCATTATTGCCATATGTCATGCTATAAACCTTATCGGTATTTGTATCAAAATCAAAGTACAAAGTGAATGTATCAAATTTGTATTTGAAACCATATCCCTGATAAAAACTATATGTCTCTGCAGGACTACCATAAGTAGCTATAATCTTATCTTTTGAATCACCAACTCCGACATTGCGGGATGTCTTTGCGCCCTGCTTATAAATGCAAAGATCGTAAGTTAACTCTTCGCCGTTATAAACAAATGTGTATAAGTTTATGTTATTCGAATCATAAACATATCTGGGTTCATCAGCTGTTGATGTATCTTTCTTTTCACACTGACCAAGGTTAGCCATAAGTGTTGACGCTCCGTCAAGGATAGAAAGTTTCTTGCCATTGTACATGATCTCAGCCTCAGAAACGCTGCCGCTATTCTGAGTTGTAGTTGCAGCTGGCGCAGGTGCTGCGTTATTTGTTGTCTGCACAGGTGCTGTAGTATTTGCAGCAGGTGTTGCATTGGCATTTGAGTTTGATGTTGTTGTATTTGTAGCAGTTGTTGCATTTGAGCTTGATGTAGTAGCCTGAGCTTTTCCGGTCGCAACTATATTCTTTGTAGAATCCGCGATATCTGACTTAACAGGATACATCTTTGACAAAGTATCATTATTATCATATGCATAGCTTACTACAGTATCGTTCTTGGTGTTGAAATAAAAGCATAAAGTATATGCATCAAACTTTACTGATATACCATAATCTTTATTCAAGCTAAAAGAGCTCTTATTGCACCCGTTATACGCATTGTTTATTTCGGCCAATGTTGAGCCTACACCAACGCCGCGTGCTGTAAGAATACCTTTTTTATAGACTGCGATATCAACAGGAAGTTCATTTCCATCTTTTATACCTGTTATAAAAATAATGCTTCCTCCATCATAGGAATAAAAAGGCTGTTCAGGACAAGATGTGTTTCTGCTCTGATACTGTCCGAGATTAGACATTATAGTATTGGTGCTGTTCAAAACAGAGTGTACTTTTCCGTTATATACAAACTCATGATCTGCAAGCTTAGCAGGAATCGCATTTGCTGCTTCGGTAGTTGCAGTTGTGTTTGAATCTGTAGTTGAAACAGTAGATGCAGATGAACCAGTAGTAGCTGCGTCAGGGGTTGTTGCCGTTGCTACGCCGGTAGTAGTTGTGCCATTTGTGGTTGTCGCAGTTGCTGTACCTGTAGTTGTTAATGTCTCAGATGAATTCAATGTTGTAGCTGCTACTTCGGTTGAAGTTGCTGTTGTTGCTACATCGGAAGAAGCTGCCGTAGCCGCATCTATTGATGATGAAGCCGCTGATGCATCCTCGCTTGATGAAGCTTCTGCCGCCTCAGAAGCAATCATTGCCTCTCTTGCTGCCTGTCTAAGTTCAGCCTCAGTCAATTCCATAGCGCTGCTTCCTGAAGAAGCCGCATCACTAGATCCGCTGCATCCTACAAGTGAAAGCATCATAGCTGAAGCCATCAAAATGGCTGTTGATTTACATTTTTTCATAATTCCCTCCACATTTCAGTCAATGCTTTTAAGCATATCGTATATATCGTATATATACAATACACAAAATAATTGACGTATATATTATGAAATCATGTTTTTTCTGTGTTCTGTTTTTATAGGGCAAATATCATGCTTTTGCTGAAATCTGTGCGTGGAATTTTATTCTGACTCCATTGGCAAGTTCTTCGGTTGCGATCAGAGATTTGCGGCACTTTCATTGACTCTGGCGGCAGATTCCTTCTTTGGAGTCATGGATTTGTAGCTCTGGCATTGACTCTATGGTGCATTTTTGCCTGTAGAGTCATGCCTTTTAGCAAATACATTCCCTTGGAGAGCTTATTTATATGACCCTACAGCTCATTTTCTGCTTATAGAGTCATGCCTTTCAGTAAAACACTGCCTAAACAAGCATAAAAAACATGACCCTACAGAGCATTTTTGCTCCGCAGGGTCATACTCAATAAATTTCATGTTATAAATGCCTAAATATTCACACAAGAATACTCGATGTATCAAGTATACATCACGCATTCTCAGATTTGATACCGTCTGTCTTGATGATGAACTTCACGCTACTGTCGGTATCATCGGAAGCACCGCCGAAGGTGCTGTAGTTCTCGCCGGCTTTCTCGATAGCTGAAAGTCTGTCGGAGAAATCAGAAAGATCCCCGTCGAATGCTTCGTAGATCTTCTTGATTCCTTCTTTGTCAAATTTAATAACTCCGTCAACAAGTTCCTGAACACCGTCATCAAGCTCGCCAGTTCCGTCGTACAATTTGCCCACTCCGTCGTAGAGCTCTCCTGCTCCGTCGTCCAGCTTTCCTGCTCCTTCATCAAGCTTGCAAGCGCCGTCGTAAAGCTTGAATGCACCGTCAACTATTGTTGCATTATTATCCGTCAATGTATCAGCGCCTTTTCTAAGCTCTGTAGAACCGTCCTTAAGCTTGCCAAGTCCCTGGTCGAGCTGAACTGTTCCGCCATAGAGTTTCTCTATGCCTGCTGCCAGCTGTGCATTTCCGTTTGCAACCTGATCCGCACCCGCAACAAGAGCATCAAGCTGAGCAATCTTCTGAAGAGTTGCAGGGTCAAGATTTATAAGCGTATCAAGATGCGCTTTTTCTATAAATGTAAGAACTGCCTGAGTCTGAGCAAGATATCCTGCATATGCGGCTATCATAGGTGTCTGCTGCTTTGCAGTGTTTATTGCACCCATTGCAGTCTCTAAAGCAGCTTTTGTAGCGGTCAGTTCTGCATCTTTTGCCTGAAGTGCTTCTGAAATTTTCTGATCAAGTTCTGCCTGAGTATATGTCTTCTCAGAATTCTGGTTCTGATTCGGATTTCCACCTCCCAGCAAAATTGCAGAATTAATTCCCTGCCCCTGCCTTACTGTCATCTTGTTGCCCTGAAGCTGAGCAGCTAAACTTGCTTTATTCTGTCCCGTTGCATCTCCGGCATTTGCTCCCTCAGTCGAAATACCAGTTGCAAATTGGCCTTCTCCCTGATTTGCTCCCGCTGCATTTCCGTTACCGGGAACCTGATCGGCTCCACTCTGATTTCCTGCACCCGATGTATTTGCAGCAGGCGCTCCTGCGTTCGCATTTCCGGAAGCAGGTACTGAACTATCTCCGCCCTGAGCACCGGTGCCCGATGCACCTGCCGAACCTCCATTAGAATTTCCCGTGCCGTCTGTATTTGTAGCAGGCGCACCTGAAGCAGTCGCCCCTGATCCATTTCCGGTAGTTGCCGGGCTTCCTCCATCCGGATTGTCCGTTCCCGAACCGGAACCATTTTCACCCGTGGTACCTGTAGAAGGCTCTCCACCGCTTAAATTATTATCGGAATCATCTCCTGTCTGTGCAGGTTCAGGAGTAGATGCCTGCCTTGACGCATCATCAGGTTCGGTAAGCTCACCGCCACCTACTGTCATAACAAGCGCAGCGTCGTGAGGCTCATTTGGTACGCTACCTGTACTAACCTGTGAAAGAGCTGTCTTTCCAACATTTATTATTGCATCAAGCTTTGCCTTATCAACGCCGAGGGTCTGGCATGCGATAGCAGCTGCCGTCGCATCGGTTCTGCTTCCGATAAGATAAGCCTGCGTAACGGAATAAGCATTCTTTATTGAAGAAAGCTGTGATGAAGCTGCCATAAGGCTTGAAAGAGAAGAAGCCATCTGAGCAAGTTGCTTTACACCGCCATTAACCGCTTCAGTTCCCTGTGCAAGAGCCTTGGCATTATCAACAAGATTTGCATCTTCCATTCCCTGTCTGAGAGCAGATGAACCATCTTTTGCAGATTTCAGGCCTTCTTCCAAAGCAGCCGTTCCGTTTCTAAGATCATGCGCACCGTTTGTATATTTAACAAGTCCGTCGTAGAACTCCTTGCTTCCGTCACTAAGTTTTCCTGTACCGTCTTTTAATTCTTTTGTTCCATCCTTGAACTCTTTTGTTCCGTCATAAAGATCCGAAACTCCGTCTCTGAGCTCGCCCGTTCCTTTCTTAAGTTCCTTGGAACCGTCAACAAGATCATTCGAACCGTCGTTTAACTTATTCATGTCATCCTTGAGGTCATCGATTTTGTCTGAATTAGAAAGATCTGACATACCAAAATCTGAAAGCACGTCAGAACTTGCCATTGTCATAGTCATACCAAGTTCAAAGTCTGTTGTATCGGCTGTTATCTCGAAGCTGTTACTAAGCTTTTTCTCAAGATCCTCATCATCAAGCTCATCCCACTTATCTTCAGATATATCAAGGCTGTCTTTTAATCCCGGAACCGCAACTCCCATAACAATATAGTTTCCGCCGTCCGAAATAACCTTTCCGTTTGAGATATCAACATTTGAGAACTTGTCACCATCGAGGATCATTCCTGACATCATTACAAAAGGAGTGAATACCTCAACCTCTTTTCCATCCACATCTACAGTCTGCTTGTCGGTATTCTCATACTCGAAGCGAATTGTGACCTTACCGCTCTTTCCCGCAAGTTCTTCGGGCTTAATTTCTTTTCCGTCAAGGCTGTATGTAATCTTCATATTTACGGGAAGCTTTTTGTCCGTAACTCCCTGATAGTAAATATCAGAACCCTTGGCCTCCCATGTCAGAGTTCCGTCGCCGTTATCCTTGAATGTCTCATCGCCTTTGACATTCACAATGTCCTTAAGCTCAGTCTTATCAGCAAGTTCAGCCGTAGCACCTGCGTTCTTGAGCCACTCGCTTACGATAATATCGTTTGCGGCGCCGCTTGCATCCGCATTGACATATACCGTCTCAACTTTTCCGGCATCGTCAGAAGATCCGATGCTCTTTGTAAGGCTGTCCGAGAGTTTGTCTTCCTCGGCAGTAGTTGATATTCCTGCGTTCGCCGCATCAGCAGCGCTATCTTTTTTTGCACCACAGGCAACCGTCATGATTGCAAGCATTGTTGCCAGGGCAAGTGATAATGATTTGATTAGTTTTTTTCTGATCATAATTCTGTCCTCACGCTATTTTATTAACACAATCTGTAATTTTATCTTGTGACTTTGCACCCGGATTCACGCCAAGTGTAGTCTTTATTATTATCTTGTCGAATATCATGTACATCGCGGGAAGCACCAGCAAAACAGTGAACATGCTGATTATCGCGCCCCTCGACATAAGTCCGCAGAGAGATCCGATCATATCAACGCTGGATATAAGTCCAACGCCAAAGGTCGCCGCAAAGAAACTGAGCGCACTGACGATTACCGATTTCATGCAGGTAGTCAGTGTTATAAGAGTCGCTTCTTTTTTATCATGTCCTGCGTTTCTCTCAGACAGATACCTTGTAGTCATCAGGATTGCGTAGTCAACTGTAGCTCCAAGCTGGATGGTTCCTATAACGACCGATGATATGAAAGGGATCACCGTTCCCGTATAATAAGGAATTCCCATGTTTACAAAAATCGCAAATTCAATTACCGCAACCAATATAAACGGAAGTGACAAAGACTTAAGTACCAGTGCGATTATCAGGAACACGAATCCGATTGAAACCGCGTTTACAACCTTAAAGTCATGATCCGTTATATCTATAAGATCCTTGGTACAAGGCGATTCTCCAACAACCATCGCCTTCTTGTCATATCCTTTTACTATGCGCTGAACCTCATCAATCTGAGCGTTTATCTCGTTTGAAGCCACTCTGTAATCGGTGGTCAAAAGAACTACTTTCCAATCATCGCTTTCGAGCGCATCAAAATATTCCTCAGGAATAAACTCTTTCGGAAATGCAGGTCCCATGATAGCGTCGGTTCCGAGCACCGAGATGATACCGTCGGTATTCTTGAGCTCTTTTATCATCTTATTCATGGAAACACTGTCGAGATTCTTATCAACAAGGATCATATACGCAGAGTTCATGTCGAACTTCTCATCAATCTCTTTTGACCCCTGTATACTTCCAAGCTTGTCGGGAAGCGTATCCGTCAGGTTGTAGTAAACCTTCGTGCGGTTGTTTCCGTAAACCGCAGGGAATATGAGTGCCAGGAAGATGATGAAGAATACAAGGTAATGCTTTGCCACCATCTTCGGTATTCTTACGAATTCGGGCAAAAGAGGTTTATGCTTTGTCTTTTCAATCGCCTTATCAAAGATAAGTATCATGCTCGGCAAAATGGTAACGCATCCGACAACGCCGAATATTACACCCTTGGCCATTACTATTCCGAGATCCGTTCCAAGTGTGAACGTCATAAAGCAGAGCGCCAAAAAGCCTGCGATTGATGTAATTGAACTTCCGACAACAGACTTAAATGTTGCGGCTATGGCATTTGCCATCGCGTCGTTTCTGTTGTCATTCTTTTCAAGTTCTTCCTGATAGCTGTGCCACAGGAATATCGAATAATCCATGGTAACTCCGAGCTGAAGTACCGCGCTCAGCGCCTGCGTGATAAAAGAAATCTCTCCGTTAAACACATTGGTTCCCATGTTGTAGACTATCGCCATTCCTATGCTCAGAAGGAAAAACACAGGAATAAGATAGGAATCCATTGTGATTGAGAGAACTATCACAGCAAGTACAACCGCCATTACAACGTATATAGGTGTCTCCGAAATTGTAATGCTCTTAAGGTCGGCCACTATAGCGCTCATTCCGCTCATAAAGCACTGCTCATTCGAAATTTTCCTGATATTTTCTACTGCTTCCAATGTTGTGTCGGCGGATGTTCCGTCATCAAATACAATGAACATCATCGTCGCATCTCCGCTGTTAAACGCATCATATACATCGCTCGGAAGCATCGACATGGGTATCGACAGATCCATCAGAGAATCGTACCAGAGCACGTTCTCAACATGATCCACCTGCTCTATCTTTGCTTTCAGAGCCGCAACATCTTTTTCCTCCATACCTTCAGTCACATACAGGACAAAAGAGCCGGTTCCGAACTGATCTAGCAGGATATCCTGCCCCTTCATAGTCTCAATGTCCTTGGGAAGGTACGACAAAATATCGTAGTTTACTCTCGTATTTATATATCCGATTGCAGCCGGGATAAGGAGCCCGATTGCAACCAAGAGTATCAGATATCTTAATTTGACAATTATTCGAGAAATCTTTTTCATACTATTACTCCATTGAAATTATTGACTATCGGTCATTTATGGTATAACACTTTTATGACCATTAGTCAACATTTTAAAAGAGAAGATTTCCCAAACTTTATTATCTTTTGCTTACTCCTCTCGTCTTCCCCCATTCAACGCAAAAATCCCCTTTCAATAACCGATTAAAATGCCTGATTATCAAAAGAGGGATTATCTGATTTTACACTTTGTTAGTTATTGCTAACAAAGCTATTCTAGTACATTCATTTTTCCATGTCAATGAATCCACTATTTTTGTCTTAATAACTTTCCTAAATTTATGTTATATTTAATTTGAAAAGAGAAAGGTGAAAAAATGGGAAAAGCAGACCAAAACAAAAAAGCAAAACTGGAAAGACTACTGAACACTTCCTTTGAGCTTTTTACTTCAAAGGGACTTAACAAGACTTCCATATCGGACATTGTAGAAAGAGCAGGGGTTGCAAAAGGAACTTTCTATCTGTACTTCAAGGATAAGTATGACATCCGAAACAGGCTCATCGCACACAAGTCAAGCCAGCTTTTCATACAGGCTCACGAAGCGCTCAGCCATGAAAACCTGACAGAATTTGATGACAGGTTAATATTTATAATGAATTATGCATTAGATTCACTTGCGACAAATAAGGGACTTCTTTCCTTCATCTACAAAGATCTTAGCTGGGCAGTATTCAAAAAAGCACTCAATACAAATGTAAGCAATTCAGACGATGAATTTGGCACCATCTACAACAAGATGCTTGAAGAATCGGGTCACAAGTTCAAAGATCCTGAAGTTATGCTTTTTTTAATCATAGAACTTGTCGGTTCAACAGGCTACAGCGCCATCATGTACAACGATCCCGTTTCTCTGGAAGA
Organism: Butyrivibrio hungatei; assembly: GCF_900101605.1. Classification (GTDB taxonomy): domain Bacteria; phylum Bacillota; class Clostridia; order Lachnospirales; family Lachnospiraceae; genus Butyrivibrio; species Butyrivibrio hungatei_B. Next base: position 33,824 of record NZ_FMUR01000021.1, on the reverse strand, counting down.
ACTTAAGCCGCACCTTGAGCAGACTGTAAGAGGGATAATACGGAATTATATTGTGGAATAAAAGGAAATGATTATTTGACGATAATGAACCGTGATGGTAATATATGAATTGAAAAAGGTGCTACCGATAGACGGTTAGCCCTGAAATATAAAATGGTTAAGAAATAACCGCTCTATGTTTGCGAGGCAGAGGGCGGTTATTTTTGTGTCTTGGAATCATGCTTTCCATGCATATAACCAAGACTATAGAAAGTCGCACACAGTGCAAGCACTGCGATAAGGTCAGTGATGGTGAGCATACGCAAGTTCCTCCAACAAAGATTTCTCATATGAGATTTCTATGATTAACGGAGGTCACAGTCATCCGATTGAAGGACTAACCGCCTACCGTAATAACTGGTAGCACCAAGACCTCATTATACAGAACAAACATTCGAACGTCAACGCCCCCAAATTCAATCATAAAGCGCACCTTGTACAACAAAGTATCCGCTAATATAAAAAATCTGTCATATCTGTTTTTCATCTTCCTAAGGCTCACGCCCACATATCCTCAGCAAATCCCTTCACACGCTTACAACAAACCTCTTAAATTCACTCTCCGCATCTTCCATATATTCCAGCATTCCGCCATGAAGCTCCATGATTTTTTTAGCCACAGAGAGTCCCAATCCGCTTCCTCCGTTCTTTCCTTTCATATATGGTTCAAAAATATGCGCCTTCAATTCTTCATCCAAAAACGGGCCGTTATCGGCAACAACAACCTCAACTCCACTGCGCTTTTCGGTCATAGTGACCTTTATGGTTGTATTCTCAGGATTATGTCTGACAGCATTGTTTATAAGGTTGGAAAAAACTCTGCGCATCTGCGAGTGATCATATTTACAGATCACGGTGTCAGGTATCTCCAAATTAAGGACAAGTTTTTTCTCTTCGAATTTATAAAACATATCCGCAAGAATTCCTCTAAGAAGTGCCGCAATATTGCCCTCTTCGGGAATGATCTTATAACTTGCACTTCCAAATTTGGAGTACTCCAGCATATCCTCAAGCTGCACATTCGCAGCTTCTATCTGCTGTTCTATTACAGTCAGGCAGCGTTTTAGCTCCTCGTCAGATATATCTTCTTTCTTAAGTAATTTGGCATATCCCATTACCATCGTCATTGGAGTCTTGAGATCATGAGCTATTCCTGCGTAGAGCTGTCTGTTATGCTCATCATTTTTTTCCCTGAGCGTCTGAGCTTCTTTTAAGCCCGCTACCATGTTGTTGAAAGCTTCTTCCATCTCGCCGAACTCAAAACTATCCTTTGTTTCCAGTCTGACATCAAGATTGCCGCCACTTACCTTATTCATGCTGTCTGCGATTCTTCGTGCAGGTTCTGAAATATATTTCTTTGCGATATGAGAAATCACGCCGAATATAATCAGGATGAAAACCACACTTACAACAGTAATCTGTATATTACCCCCATCTCCAAGTCCTTCTTTACCGGACCATCCTTCAATAAATCCCTTTATAAAATCACTTATTCCGTCGAAAAGAAGCATCAACAGAATAACAATCGCGATCAAAAATCTAAGAAATGCCTGAAGTTTCCTGCTATATTCCTTTTTCATTTTTCTTCCATCCTATATCCCAGCCCTCTGATAGTGTGGATATACTCCGCGCCGTCATCCGATATCTTGCTTCTAAGCTTACTTATCGCGACCATGATGCTGTTGTCATCGGGGAATTTATCGCTTTCCCAGGCTGCCTCGTATATTCGGTCTTTGGTAAGCACATGTCCGATATTGCTCATGAAGCACTCAACCATGCGGTATTCCAGCGCTGTCAGTTCTATAGCTTCACCATTTTTATAAAGCCTCTTAAGATCAACATCCAATCTAAGGCTCCCACATACAAGTTCCACAGTCTTGCCCTGCCCATCATATCCGTAGCATCTTCGAAGTGTGGACAATACTCTTGCCGCAACTTCCATCGGGTCAAAAGGTTTAACTATATAATCATCCGCTCCGATATTAAGCCCCTTTATCCTGTCAAGAACATCGCCCTTGGCAGTAAGGAAAAGAACAGGTACATGGCTCTTTAGTCTTATCTTTTCAACAAGCTCATAACCATCCATAACAGGCATCATCACATCGGTTATTATCAGATCAAAGCTCCTTCTGTCAAACATCTCATAGGCGCTGTTTCCGTCATATGCTTCGCTCACTTCCATGCCATGCATCTCAAGACACACCTTGAGAAGTCCCGCTATCTGAGGCTCATCGTCAACTACAAGTACTTTGTATTTTTCTTTTTCCAATTTTCATTCTTCCTTTTATCAGTATTATCGTAACCAGCAGAACTGCCGTAAGAAGCACAGGCAACGTATATATAATATATCCGTTCAGATTATAGCTTAGCTGCACGCCATGCCTTTCAAAAGCATTCATGATACTCGCAGATGCGTTATGCATCATATGCGCACATATACTATACATAATATTACCACTATGCTCATAGATCAGTGCATATAATATTCCGCTGAAAAAGACTGAAAGAAATCCCTGAAGGTGGTAACCATGAAGTTCGGCAAATATCAACGACGTTAAGATTACTGCAATAGGGATATTTATTTTTTCTCTGACATAACCGTATAAGCCCTTCCTAAAAAAATATTCCTCCGCCACCGGTGCTATCAGGATTGTAACTATATGATCAAATGCTGTTTCATCAAGTACTACATCTTCTGTTACAGGAAAAATCCCGTTAAGTAAAAAACCGACAAAAGAGTTAAAAAGTATCATACCAATACAAACAGAAAAAACTGCTACCACGATCATCTTGATAAAGCTTCTGTCTTTCCTTAACTCCAAATCCTTGGATATTCCCTTTACATGCGAAAACCAAACAACAAACAAAACTGTTACAACTGTCCCAAAAGAGCCGCTGTAGTGATCAAGCTGTTCCTCAGTCAGCAGGAGCCTCCCTTCCGCAAAAACCTGAAATCCCAGTATTCCAATAAAAAACACCAAAAAATACAAAAAAATCACTCCAACTACCGAAAGCACTCTTTTCACCATTAGTTTCATCTCCTTTGTTTTGATAAAACCATGATAAATAAAATACATTTCCGTAGATTGAAGTGAATCTTAACGTAGCCTTAATTTGATCAATTTTTACAAGGCGCACTCATTCCGAGACAAGCCTTGCCACTCACACCTGCCCAATCTTCTTCATCAGCGCACAGTACTTCTTATCATATCCGTACCTGTCGCCGTAAAGCAGCGCCTTCATAAGAGTCGAATGCGCCTCCTTATCTTTTTTGCAGACCGCGGAAGCACTGTAATAATTCTTCAGATACTCGTGAATCTCCTTGTTGTCACGGTCAACGTTTACAATATACAAGCCAAGTAGCGTTTCAAAGCCCATGAAGCGCTTATCCTCCGCAAAGCCTCCCTTTTTCATAATTCCAAGATCGTCGCTGCTTCCGACCATGACGTTGGAACTAAGAACAGCCTCGTATGCAAGAATATTCTCAAAAGAGCCCTCATCTTCATACCACCTCGGAACAGGGATCTTCTTTTTTAAATTCTTTATGAGATTTATATAATGGCACTGTTCCGCAGTATAAAGGCTGTTGTACTTCTCCGAATTGGTATAGCGGGTATTCGGAAACGTGGTGTAATATCTGAGCACGCTGTCGGGCTCAATATGACCGTCCCAGATCTTTGCAAGATCCGAAGTCCTCCCCATCTGAAACGTACCGGGTATCGCACAGGAGCGCTTTCCGCCAGTGTTTCTTCCATCATACATACGCTCGTTTATAAAAAGAACTCTCTCATCAAAGATACGATACTCCGCATTGTACGAATTCATTATCTTCTTCCAGTAATTATAGAAATCAAGAAGCGTCGAATTCTTAAAAACATGGCCGGTTTCCATCTTTACGCAGTATTTTGTCTGAACCATCTTTATCGCCGTAGCGGTAAGTGTCTGCATCATGTTTATGTCGTTGATATCTTCATTCTTGGAATCATCAAGATGAAGATTAACTTTTGGCATCTTTTTCTTTTCAACAAAACAGATCCTGTCGCACAATTTCTTGATGTACGAAGGGACGGTTTCATCGTCCCAGGTTCCGAGAATAACGGATGCCCCTGGGAAAAATCTCTTTATGGAATACAGGCTCGCAACCGTGTTAAGATCAGAAGTAACGTCGATTCCGCCCGTAACAAGAAATGTGATCTCATCAGGCGAAACCTTAGTCGAAGCACCCTCATACTCTTCCGTAACCGTATTCTTATAATTTCTTACAACACTGCTCCATTTAAGGATGTTGAAATAGTCGGGATTTACTTTGTACTTCAGCTTGTAATTCATTCCAAGAGATGCAAGTTCTCTTTTTACAACAACATTGTCAAGAGTACCGTATTTCCTGCAAAGTTTAAGCCAGTCGCCGTAACTTAAGTTATACTTGTAAGCCGCCGAATTGTTGATATATAAGGCTTTGGGAAGCACAACCTTACTTATCGGAAATTCAACGCACACAAAATTGTTTGCAAGAAACTTCTCATATTCCTTTCGAAGAGACGAAGAATCATCCGTCACATTCATAAGTCCGACAAAGCCTGAAAATATCGGAATAAAGCTGTTCACATAAAAGTTATATGCGATATACTGCTCCGGCGTCAGGTTGCATCTGTATTCGCTCTTATAATCTCTTTTTCCCACGTCTTTATAAAGGTCTGCCGAAAAGAGCTTTAACAAATCGCTCCTAAGTCCCATATACCACCAGTCGGACACGCCAAAATTAAGCACTCCGCTCTTTGAAGTTGAAAGTGCCTCGACCATTATCCTTCTTGAAACAACCGACTCCGTGGTGACATACTTTGAAACTCTGTTATAGATATCAAGGAAATCAGAGCCTGTAAGGATCATATCGCTACGCATCTTTATGCAATATTTTCCGGTGCACGCTTCGATTCCGGCGCGGCTTGAGACAATTTCCCTGTTTACGTTGTTTCTCTGCTCATGCGGATATTTTCTGATATAGCCGCATGAACCCGGATCTTCGCTCTTTACAACGATATCCGCGTCAATCCCGTCCGCGCTCTCGCCCTCAAAAATTGACAGAACGATCTGCGCATACGGAAGGTGTTGTCTTATACTCCTTACCGTCTCAACCGTCGTATCCCGCACCATTCCCTGAACAACGACACTTATGTCCCTGCTGTCTATGATCTCGCTGTAATAATCAACAGCATACATCTTGTCAAATTTTCTTTTCCCGATCCCCGTAAGGAACCCCTGCTTATCAAAGCGGCACTTACGTAAAAGAGCTCTCAGTAAATATCCCGGGATATCCAAAAGATTTTTTACAAAGACGTGTGAGAGATACTTTATGTATTCTTTGGCATCATTGCAGCAATAAAAAGCATAAAGCCGCTCCCAGTCCTCATGTGTATAGCAGTTCTGCGGTGCGGCCTCTTTCCTGTAGATGCTGTTTTCAAGTGTCTTAAGCCCAATTTCCTCATTTCCGAGTATTATGAGATTGGCTGCGAAAGTCGCTTCACTTCTGTCGATATCCTCCCTGCCATATTTTTCCAGATCGTCCGGTTCATTAAAGCTGATGCTTTTTTTCACAAGTTTCATCCACAGATATGACTCGGCATCATATCTGAACGTTGACACGGAATTATCGGGATAATACTTCCACATCATATATTCTTCATCTTCTCTGGAAAAAAGCGGAACATCAAAAAGTCTCACCAGGTCCTTGGTATATCCAAAAAAGAAAATATCCGAAGGATGGTAAGCTCTTTTCATATCGGAAAAAATGTACCGCGGATTTCTCGAATAGAGCTCGCAGCATATCACCTTGTGCTCAAAAATCTTGTATTCGGTACATTCTCTGTTATATGTATTAAAAAAATCTTTGAATCCGTCATCACACAGATAGAAATCCGTTCGCAGTTTAAGCGCATAGACAGTCTTTACCTTCAAAAGACCTTGATAAGTCGACACGATCTGTCTGTTAATGTTGTTCTTGGGCGAAAAAGGTATGTTGAACTCATCAAATCCGCCCGGATCTTCGCTTAGGACAACATCATCATATTCAAGTCCGTCCACATCGGTTCCTTCCCATGTAGACAATATAATAAATGCTCCCGGGAGCATACGCCTGATGCTTTGAAGGCATATCGGCGTTTTTTCACGGTCAACCGCTCCCTGTACTACAACTGTAATATCTTTATTATCAACTAATCCCATGTCCCTTCCCAATCAATGATTCCTCAAAAGAAATCTGTACACAGATCAAGCTGCATGCAGGCACTTGCACCTTCAGCTCCCCCAAATCCGTGCATATCAGCTCCGACATTACAGAAGCTGATCCTCTTTCCATCATTTATCATCTCGTTATAAACAGGAGCAACGCCAAACTCGTTGTTTTCCCTGACATCATTGGCTATCATCCTGTATGCATATTTAACGAAGTCTGAGCCCCTCTTGAAATTATATATTCCAACGATTGCCTCGTTTGACATATCCTCTTTTTCCCTGACAAGCGTAACTTCTCCGTTCTCATCATATTTGACATAGCTCCACTTGGGCTGATTGGCCGGTGTCGTCATGATAAGTCCGTCATAGCCTCTCATTTCATCGAGATATGCATCTATATTTGTATCGATTACCTGCGCGCAGCCTGCAATCATAAGTTCATCGTCATTATCAATAAATTCTTCAGCAAGAAGCACCGTACATGCGTCTCCCTCAGTAGATGCGTCGGTAACTATGATCTCACAGTCCGGCGTTATCTCTCTGAGAATCCTGTCAAGTTCGAATCGTTCGATGTGATCTTCCCTGCAAACATAAATAAATCTATGCTCGCACTTAGGTCTGATATTCTGAGTCACATATTCGATCACGGGATGACCGAATATATCGGTAAGCGGCTTTGGAGTTTCATAATAAGACTCCGCATATCTGTTACTTCCGCCAACCATGGGTATTACTATATTAAGCATTAGTCCTTCCTTCGCTGTCTTTTATTTTTTCACATCTCCGATGCCGCGTCGCGGTATATCTTTTTCATGCGTCTGCTGCTGTCCTCCCATGAACTTTCGGGAATCTCTGCTTCGATTGGATCGTCAACAAGTCTGCAAATGCCCTCATAGATATCTTCTTCATCATAAGGATCAAAATAGATTGCCCTGTTGCCAAGTTCTTCATGCGCATGAGGCATATCAGCCACAGCTACCGGTCTTCCGCAATTAAGCGCTTCAATCGGAGATATCCCCGCACCTTCTACAAATGCCGGACAGATATATCCCTCCGACTCATTTATAAGAGCCGCAAGATCAAGTCTGTCTCTGCATCCTGCAAAAATTATCTCGTCTTCATACTCCTCAAATTCTTCGTAGAGATCGTCGTATAGATCGTCATTCCCCACGATCACAAGGCGGATATTTGTATCCCACCTGTCTTTATACATAATATAAGCGTCTATGAGTCTTAAGATGTTCTTTTCCGACCTGGTGTCACCGACACACAACAAAAACGGTGAGTAACCTATGTCGTACTTTCCCCTAACATCAAGCTCATCAAGTTCATCGTCGTCCATTATCCTGAACTCCGATGAAACCGCGTTTCCCACAACTTCAATCTTTTTCTGCGATACATCATATGTATTCGCAATGTCACGTCTGCTGATATTCGAGACTGTAACCACTTTATCCGCATGCTTTGCGCAGTACGGAGTCATAAGTTTGTTCTTCAGATACTCAATCTTATTGCCGTTGACCTTATTCTTTTCATGTTCAAAAGAAATATCATTTATGGTACACACCACCGGACATGGACTGTTAAAAGGCACGTAGTGCAGAGTGTGAAGAACATCCAGATCGTATTTATAACAAAAACTTGTTAATTCAAAAAAATTTCTTGTAAAAGCGTTATTACTTTTGAAAGGTACAACTTTAAATTTCCCCCTGTACCTTGATATATCGGCATCTTTTTCGACAAAAAGATAATACACGTCCCCCTTGTCAGGCTTGAGAGCATCCAATATCCCCCTGTAAAAACTCTCATCCTCGCTCGAATAGCCGAGCATATGTGCATCTATTCCAACTTTCATCTATATATCACCTTTTCAGATTATTTTATATTTATCATCTTTCATCACGAAAAATGTTAAGTAAAATTAGGACTTGGCAAGATTCGCACCGTAAGCTGTACATGTGGTATTGAGCTTATACAATTAGTCAGTTCTCAAATGTTTTGCTTTCACAGGCTTCATAGTCTTAACCATAAGGTCAATGGATTGTCCAAATAATTTCTTACGGCGCGAAACACTTCTGCTTGCCCAGTCGTGTCCGTCGAGGTATAAAAACTCGTTCCCCCCAAGTTTTTTTACTCTATATTTGAAATACCACATTACAAGTGCAAAAAAATTTTTCTCTCTTTCCTTCTGTGAAGCACTCTGATACTCTTTCTTTTATAAGCTGTTATTCTTAATGATTGTGTAACTTTTTAAAAAATTCATACACCTGTGAGCAAATATATGCAAATATTCAGTTTTACCAGATTGTTGGCTTTTTCTATAATCAAATTATATACAATTTGATTCACATTTGCAACATTTGTTTTAACGTTTATGAAATTTTCTTTGAGTTTTCTTCAAAAAAATCCCGAGGTAGCGCGTGCTTCCTCGGAATTCTATGAAACAACTAATTGTTAACGAACCTCTTTGAATTCAGAACCGCCCTTGCTGTTTCCGCCTGAAACCTTGATGGTACCGATCTTATTTGCACGGATACCGTCATTGAAGCAATCAGGGTTGGCAAAGCGAATACCTGTCTTTGCGGAAGCTTCCTGTGTATTTCTGTTATTTCTGATCCTTATATAAACATCCCAATTTCCGGACGCGATGTCTGAAGGAACAGAGAAAGTCCACTTATAATTCTTGGTAGCAAGCGATGTAAGGTCGTTTGCGTTAAATGAGTCAACGCTCGCAACATATGTCTTGTCGCCGTTCTTAAGGATTACTTCCGTATACTTCTTTGTAAGGAAGTTACCGAAACCAAGATTTTTCATGGAACCGCTCATTGTAAATGTGCCGTCCTTGCTCACCTCTGAAGAAAGCTTAGACTCTTTTACAAGAATTCTGTATCCCATATGATCACGCATGAATTTTCTGTATGAGTGACCGATGTATGGTGTAACATCTGCTGCGTCAAGTCCCTTAACAAGATCTGACTTGGAAACATCAACATTGTTAAGCTCACCTATAAGCACTTCATCTTCACTATTGATGTTATGAAGATATGAAAGGTGTGTTCTGTAAAGCTCTGACATGAACTCTGAACCCTTGTAGATTGGTGATCCGTGTGACTTCAAAGTTTCTTTGTCAACATATGCACACTCACCGCCGTAAGGAACTTCAGTAAGTTTCTCAAGCATATCTATGCCCTTGTCACGAGTGATATATGGCCATTCGTTTTCATCACCGAATGTACCGTAATCGGTAGATGTACCGAGATATCCGTCATTGTAAAGTCCAAGTCTTGAATTAAGCTTAAGGCTTCCGTTTGCAACAGCTTCATTAAAGCCTTCCGCATTATTTTCATATCCGTAGTATCCCATGAGATGCTTTGGTGCTCTTACAAGTACCTTGATGCTCGGATCGAGCTTATTGAGCCATCTGTCTATGATCGCATTCGAGAACTGAGGATCATAGTTGTTACATTTATCGATATCATACATTGATGAATGCATCTCGCCCCAAGGTCCGAACATTCCGCACTCAACAGCAAGCACTACATCTTTGTTCCTGTTGATGACTTCACTGAGCTGCTTAATGTGCTGACGGATAAGCTCCGTATTGTGATATACGGTAGAGTCACCTTCTTTTGTTAAGCCGGGCTCATTTCCGACTGTTTTATCACTTGAGTAGGAAAATCTAAGTACAAGTGATGTTCCGTTCTTTCTTGCATTTGAAAGTGTATTCTCAAATGCCTTAAGGAAATTCGGATGCTCGGTCAGATTCTTATTTCCGCCACAGCCGTTTGAACTGCTGTATCCATCCTTTTTGAAACTGTTTCCGCTTGAGAAATATCTCAGGTCATACATGACACTGTACATTCCGCCCTTGGGATTAAGTACAGGACATGAAGATGAGTCAACCTTAACCCATGTGTAAGGACATCTTCCTCTTTCGATGTTGTCAGCAAGTTCTGCCCCTGTATCTTCCAAGCGGATTGTAGATCCTAGTGATTCAGCTTTAACGTCTAACGATTCCGCTCCGATAGTACCGATTATCATACCGAATGTCAGAATCAAACTCATTAGTCTAGTCTTATTCTTTATCATAATCATCCCCTTTTTGTTTTTTCCGCACAGTCATTCATTTAAAGAACCACAATTAATGTCTGTGTAACTTTCTTAATAAACCTTGTTTATCTAAACAACCATGTGTAATTTCCCAACATATCATGTGTTTTAATGCTTCATACCAATGAATTATATAAGACTATCCTTTTAATTGCAACAATCACTTTAACAAATATTTTCATATTTTTTTGTGTATTATTAATGTTTACGTTCCGCACAGTTATCGCATTTCTTTCACACCTGCATCGTTTAAGTAAAAATTTTTTATATTGTTTTTACTCAAATATGGTGCATTTTTTTGTCGTATCTGTTATGATGTATATATAATGTTACATGTTTGTTACGTTTATACTTCGATATAATTAAAGAAAAACGCCATAAAAGGAGGGGTTGCAATGAAATCAGTATGTGAAGTATATAATAATAATTTTGGAATCCGTCTTTCAAAATTAAGAATGCAAAAGGGAGTTTCGGCTCGAGACATGAGTCTTTCTATAGGACAGAACGCCGGTTACATCAATTGTATAGAAAATGGCAGATCACTTCCTTCAATGAAAAATTTCTTTTTGATCTGCGATTATCTTGGTATCACACCAAATGATTATTTCAATTACCAAACTTCTTTTCCCAAAAAGTTAAGCAGTGCGGTAGATAACCTGTGTCATCTAGATGACGATAAACTATCTCACATCTCGTCAGTCATTGAATATATGGTAGCTAATTAAGTCACTCCGAAAGTAGCGCTTTTTGGAGGATTATGGGGATTAAAAAGGTCTGCGAACATCTCGCAGGCCTTTTTGAATGCACTCACTTCCCCGCCTCCCCCACCCAAACCAACAGGGCCGGGCTGCAGTCTTTTTGCTGCATTTCATCGAAATTATATTGGCCATGGGATTTGATATATGCTGCGCGAAGTTGTCTGAGCAGATGCACCTTAGAAATTCCATATGTCCATGCAGATTCGTTATACCCTCTTGTTTTTCTGAAGGTCAAATCACTTTCCTTTCTGCATGCTCCGAAAAGAACTTGCAGGACGCTCAAAAGCTAAATAGGTCATGGTCATACGGCGCGTAGCGCCTAAAACAAATAAAAGCACGATTTCCGAGCTCGTTGAGTTCGGAAATTCGTGCTTTATATTTGTTGTAAAAGTCCGCTTTGCGGACAATGACCATGACCGGATAATACATAGATGCGTCCTGCTTCAGACATTTTTCTCCGCATGCAGGAAAGTGATTTTTGACCTTTTGAAAAACAGACGAGGCTATAAAAATCATCTGCATGGACATATGGAGATTTCTTGGTGCATCTGTGAGTTTATGAAGCGCAGCATATGTTTATCCAATCCCACGGCCAATATAATGTTTTGAGATGCCGCAGCAAAAAGACTGCAACCCCGCCCCCTGTTGGGTGTGGGGAGGTTGGGCGCTTTGTGCATCAGCATTTCCAGATGTCCCTGTTGTACTCTTCTATTGTTCGGTCGGATGAGAAGAAGCCTGCTTTTGCTATATTTACGAGCATCATCTGTCTCCATCTGTCTCTGTCTTCGTACGCTTCGAATATCTCATCTTTTTTCTTGATATAGCTTTCAAGATCGAGAAGAGTCATAAACCAGTCTTTATTAAGAAGTTCGTTGTAGAGCCTCTCAAGATTTTCTTTGTGTCCCACTTTAAGACACTTCTTGCTGATAATAAAATCAACAGCTTCTTTTATCACGGGACTCTTTGTGTAATAATCTTTGGATACATAATCGGCTTTTTTATAATGCTTGATAACTTCGTCGGCGCTCGCACCAAAGATAAATATGTTATCGTCTCCGACAAGCTCGTGAATCTCGACATTTGCACCGTCGTCCGTTCCAAGTGTAACGGCTCCGTTAAGCATAAATTTCATGTTACCCGTTCCTGATGCCTCTTTTGAAGCAAGCGATATCTGCTCGGATACATCACAGGCAGGAATAAGCTTCTCGGCATATGACACATTGTAATTCTGAGCCATAACAACTTTTATGTACTTGTTCACGTCTTTGTCGTTGTTTATTATTTCCTGCAAAACAAGAATGAGATGAATGATGTCTTTTGCAATAACATAAGCAGGAGCAGCCTTTGCACCGAATATAAATGTGATCGGTCTCGTAGGCTTTTTTCCACCCTTTATCTCAAGATACTTGTGAATTATATAAAGAGCATTCATCTGCTGCCTTTTGTACTCATGCAGCCGCTTTACCTGAATATCATAGATTGATTCGGGATCGATCTCGATATTTTCATGCTCCTTGATATATTCCGCAAGCTCTTTTTTCTTGAGCATTTTTATCTCATCAAGTTTTTCGAGAGTTATCCTGTCATCCTTGTATTCAAGGAGTTTCTCAAGCTTTGTGGCATCTTTTTTAAAGCCGTCTCCGACAACGTCAGAGATAAAATCTGTCAGAGGGCTGTTACATGAAAAGAGCCATCTTCTGAAAGTTATTCCGTTTGTCTTGTTATTAAATTTATCGGGATAGATCTTGTAAAAATCTTTAAGTTCGCTGTTTTTAAGTATCTCGGTATGTATTGCCGCAACGCCGTTTACCGAAAATCCATAGTGGATGTCGATAAAAGCCATATGGACTTTCTTTTCTTTATCAATGATCTGAACTTTAGAGCTCTTGTACTTAGCTCTTACTCTCTTATCAAGTTCTTTGATGTAAGGAACAAGCTGCGGAACCACTTTCTCAAGATACTCAAGAGGCCATGTTTCAAGCGCTTCCGCAAGAATGGTATGATTTGTATATGCACAGGTCTTGCTCACCACGCTTATCGCCTCATCAATATTAAACGCCTTCTCCTCAACAAGTATCCTGATAAGCTCAGGAATTATCATTGTTGGATGCGTATCGTTGATCTGAATGACAGCGTGGTTATGAAGCTCGTGAAGGTCGTACTGACGCTCTTTCTGCTCTCTTAAGATTAAATGCGCTGCATTCGATACAAGGAAATACTCTTGATATATCCTAAGGAGATTTCCGGCCACATCCGAGTCATCGGGATACAGGAAAAGAGTGAGATTATTCTTAGTCTTTGTCTTATCGAAATTAATTCCCTCTTTTACAAGCTTTTCATCTATCGACTCTATATCAAACAATCTGAGCTTGTTGACACCGGATCTGTATCCGACGATATTCATGTTGTAAAGGCGCGACACTACTTTCTTTCTGCCAAAATAAATATCAAAAGTCGTATCTGTCTTCTCAAGCCAACTGTTTTTCTCTATCCAGTCATTCTTCTCTTCAACCTGGAGATTATCCTTAAACACCTGCTTAAAAAGTCCAAAATGATAGTTAAGTCCGATTCCCTCACCGGCAAGTCCGAGTGTTGCTATAGAATCAAGGAAACATGCGGCAAGCCTTCCGAGACCGCCGTTTCCCAGAGACGGCTCAGGCTCATACTCTTCGATCTTGGCAAGATCTTTGCCGTTTTTTGCCAATATATCTTTTATCCTGTCATAGACACGAAGATTAATAAGATTATTGGAAAGAAGTTTTCCAATCAAAAACTCCATAGAGATGTAGTATATTTTTTTCTCACCATTATTAAGTTCCGTAACATCCATCAAACGGCTCGTCATTTCCAAAAGCACATAATAAGCTTCACGATCTGTGCAGTCTTTTAACACCTTTCCAAACTGATCTTTTGCAATTCCTTCAAGCTGCTCTTCAAGATTAAGAATCAGTACATCTCGTTGCATATTGGTATGCTTTGACATATTATTATCTCCTTATTCATCCGTATTACGACACCACTTTTTATAAAACCTTACTTTTATATCTTAACTCTATAAATCCAAAAAGGCTACCGGCGCTAAAAGTACCGATAGCCTTCATATAAGTTTATATATTCATATTAATATCAGCGATCAATAGCCTTTGTTCCTTTGTGTCTCTTGATCTTGATACCGCTTCCGCCCTTGATGGTCTCTTTAACAAAAGAGTTCACGATGGCGATATAGCCCGTTCTGTTGTCCCTTGTATAATTGTCTTCAAATGATGCAAACTCCTCATCTTCATAAACAAGAGCAACAGCTTTTCCCTGTGCAGTCTTCATTATGATCGTCTCCTTAGAGCCGGACCATACATATGTATAATCATAATCTTCGCTGTCAAGGAAGTTCTGCATATCCTTTGTTATTCCGTCAATCGCATCGTCAATGCTCATGATAACCGATGAGTTTTCTTCCTCTTCAGAAGGAGTTGAAAGAGCTTCAACCTCTGCAGTAAGCGCAGAATCAAGCTTCTCTTCGGGAGTCTTGACTACCGGAGCAATTACAGGCTTAGCCACAGGTTCGCTCTTTATGCTCTTTTCCTCTTTAAATACAGGAGGAACATCATCAAATGCAAGTCTGTCTTCTTCAGCTGCTGCCGAGATCATTGCATCCATATCCAATGTATCGGTCTTCTCAGGTGAAGCCTTATATGTATCGCTGAACTTTCTGACCTTATCTGCCTCTCTGTCTACAGGCTCACTGCTTACAGAAAGAGACTCAAACGCATCTCTGCGATTCTCAGACTTAAATGCATCATCGCGAATGTCTGCACCCAATCTGTCTGAAGCGAATTTATCCTCACGTCTGTCGGAGCTAAACTTATCTTCACGTCTGTCTGATCCGAATCTATCCTCACGTCTGTCTGATCCGAGTCTGTCCTCGCGTCTGTCTGATCCGAATCTATCTTCACGTCTGTCTGAACCAAATCTGTCCTCACGTCTGTCTGAGCCGAGTCTATCTTCACGTCTATCCGCACCAAATCTGCCTTCACGTCTGTCAGAACTAAATCTGTCCTCGCGTCTGTCTGATCTGAATGCATCTCTTCCGTCCGAATCGCTGCTTACGGAAAGAGACTCAAATGAATCGCTACGCATCTCCGATCCCATTGTATCCATGCCCAATGAATCTGTATGTGCCGCAGAAACCTTGATCGGATAATCTGAATTAAATGCAAGATCATCTCCCTCAGCTCTCATTGCATCCATGTTTGCTCTTGCACGGGTTGTATAAGCTCTGGGTTCACGATCTGTGTCATCCATCTTAATCTCATCGCTGAATCTTCTTCCGGCGCCCGGATCTGAAGTCTTGGCACCAAAGCCAAAATCGTCGTTCTTGATCGCATCACTGAATTTCTCAGTCTTCTTCTCTGCGAAAGGCTTAACCGTATAATCAGACTCTTCAGCTTTTATGGCATCTTCATATACTCTGTCAGGTCTTGCCGGTGAAGGCTTAACCGTATAATCGAATTCTTCTACCTTTATCTCATCATCAAATCTTCTGTCAATTCTTGTAGCGGAAGGATCTGATGCCTTTCCGAATTCTTCCATCTTTATCTGATCGTCAAATCTTCTGTCGATTCTTACTCCCGATGATTTCTCGGAAGATGTTCTGTCAAACTCTTCCACTCTGATTTCATCATCAAATCTTCTGCCTACTCTTGGCTCTGAAGGTTTAGCTGCAGTTCTGTCGAACTCTTCGATCTTAATCTCATCATCATAGCTGGGATTTTCATCAAAATCGAAATCTTCTTCTATATCTTCGTCAAACGCAGGCTCTTCCACATGCTGAACAGGAGGCTTAACTTCTATGTCAGACCTCTCACTCTTAACATTATCCCTTCCGGAATTATTTATTTCATCGGAGAACTTAACCGTATCCTTGGGCTTTTCTTCCTTAGGCGCATTCTGAGCGGCCATCTCTTTTTCTTTTGCAAGGAACTCGCCTATATAATCGGGAATCTCTCCGGGCTTACTCTCTTCTTCAACTTCTACTTCTTTGCTATCTATAGGAATATCAAATACATTTTCAGGCATTTCTGCTTTTATTGCAGCCATCATGGCATCGATATCTGATAAGTTGACATCTTCTACTGGTGCATCTAATTTCGTGTTCGAATTTTTTAAAGACGAATTTCTCATATAATCACCACCTGACATATTTGGCATTGCTTTACTTATATTTACTATTTCTGCCCCCTCCGAGCGGTTCTCTACTCTGTCTGCTTTCATTTGAGTTCCTCCTTTGGAAGCATCTTTATTATTATTTATTTCTGAATCTTTCTGTGATGATGAAAACGTCTCGGGTTCAAAATCATCTTCATCGTCCATGTTTGCGAGAAGGCCGTCAACAAAAACCGTTGACATATCCTGTTCGTTCAAATAGTCCTTATTTCTCATGCCGTCCATGTCTCGTCTCCTTTCGAGCGTCATATATCAAACGATATTTTACCCCGTTTAAATATATTATCATTTATTTCTGTTAGATTTTACAGTAAATTTTCTATAAATTCTTGCTTATCGCGTATTCATTATTAGAAACATTTTGTGTAAAATCTTCCCCATACCAGCATATTACACGGATATTAATAGTACAACAACAAAACATTAACATTCTAACATGAACTGCCATAGAAATCAATGTTAAAACGTTAATGTCTTGTTTTATGGGCTTTTGCGGCCCTCAATATCCAATTTTTTCTATATTATAAAGCTTCTTTTATAACCAGATGTCTCGGAAGACCTCCCGCCATAATAGGCGTTACTTCTCCGAAGATAAGCGGACGGGCATATTTCTCAAACTGCTCCGTAAGGCCGCATCCGTCGGAAGTGATCCATTCATCCGGAACCATCTTCTCGTAATTTGCTATCGAATGAATATCGTATGTTCCGTAAGAACACATATACGGACATTCGCTGCTCCAGTTGTTTTCATTTCCGCCGAGCTGATACATCATTCTCTTCATTATTATCATCTTGCCGGTCTCACCCGCATTTGCTGCGTTAACCGCTTCAAAACCGCACTGATAAGCTTCTCTCACATCCGTAAGCGATGCCATATGCGATGCCGCTCTCTGGAGCGTGCTGAGCTCGACCGTTCTTGTTCTGAGTCCAAGTTCCGAAGAAAGCTTGTCTGCAAGCACCTTACATGCCGCACTCATCTGCTTGTGACCGAAAGCATCCGTTGCAACATCTCCTCCAAGCTCACATACATAAGTTCCGTCAGCAAGCTTGATTCCTTCAGATATCGCGATAAGGATCGGTTTCTTTTTATCCGAAAGTTCTTTCATATGCTTCATAAAAGCATCCATATCAAAAGGTTTTTCTGGAAGATATATCGCATCCGGTCCCGTACAGTCATCCGCTTTTGAAAGAGCTGCCGAAGCTGCAAGCCATCCTGCATTTCTTCCCATTATCTCAACGATCACGGTAGCGGGATTTCTCGTATCTGCTGCCTGGTTGTCTCGAATAAGCTCTTTTACACTTGTTGCGATATACTTGGCTGCCGATCCAAATCCCGGACAATGGTCCGTAACGGGAAGATCGTTATCTATTGTCTTTGGTATACCTATAAAACATTGGGGCTTGCCATGATCCTTGGCATAATCCGACAACTGCATTATAGTGTCCATTGAATCATTTCCACCGACATAGAACAATTTATCGATATTGTTCTTTTCAAGAACATCAAAGATCTTCTTGTAATCCGTATCGTCTTTTGAAGCATCCGATAACTTGTATCTGCATGTGCCAAGTACGGAAGCCGGAGTTCTCTTAAGAAGCTCAACATTGGTCGGATCCGACAGATATATGTCCAGATCGATGATGTTGCCGTTTACGAGTCCCTCGATACCGTGTAACATTCCAAAAACTTTTTGTGCTCCAAGTTCTTTTGCCCTTACGTAAGCCCCTGCAACAGAAGCGTTGATCGCTGCCGTAGGGCCTCCGGACTGGCCGATTATGACGTTATTCATGGTTCCCTCCCAACTATATTTATTTTCGACTTTTGACGCCTATATCATAAATGATAGCCATAAAACCACAAAAAGAACAAGTCTTGACTTTTTATCGCCTTTCTTTAGCTACCATTCCAAGCAAAATAAAGAACATAGGTGTCGCGCACACCATTGAAAAATTGGCAAATGAATATGCCATGTATGAAACAGCGGCTATGAAAGCTATTTCTCTATCTTTTTTACCCAGTCCCGTCTGTAAAAAACGCTCCACAACGCGGAAGATCATATATAGATAAGCCATAAGCCCGTGAAATCCCGTGCAGATCAGATAATCGAGATACTCACTGTGCGCAGAAGTAAGCGCAAGTCCGTTAAAGCGCGAAGCAAATTCAGCTGCGGCTTCAGGCTTGGCTGCAAGATAATCGTTAAGCGCATACATGTATCTGTTGGGACCCACACCTATAATCTTCTTATTAAGCGGAAGACTTCCGTACAGGTCAAAAGAAAGCTTCCATATATATCCTCTTCCGTTTGCAAGGTCTCCGTTTCTGCTGATAAAGAGCACGCATACCAGATAAACAAGTATCACACCGGCCACTATCCAGGGAGCGACTTTTTCATCAACAATCTTTTGATCGGGCAAAAATTTTCTTTTAAACGCAAACAGAACAGCTATAAGAGCAGATACCAGCATCATTGTGGTTCCGCATGCGATGATCGCAAAAAGAACTAGTGCGACATGTGCACCGTAAAGCACTCTCTCCAGCTTGTCTTTTGTCATAAAAAGCATGTATACCGATATGGGAACGATCACAGCCATATACTCACTGTACCAGCCATAGTTTCCAAATGTCGAAACGTACAGGCTGTTCTGCGCTTCATTTCCGCTTGAAAACATGGAAAGAGGATCGAAGCCCAATCTGTTCAAGATCGCAAGGATTGTCGGAAGCACAGATGAAGCCACGATAACATGCACTGCCCATGTGTTGTAAAAATAGTATCTGGAAATAAAGAAAAATGACAATATCATGAGGATTATGGTAAGTGCGCCCATGCCAAATCCGGGTACACCGTAGACAGATTCTTTTATAGAATCCGACAGCAATGTTGATAGCAGGACCACTCCTCCAAAGATGGCCATCGCAACATCAACCTTAGAAAAAGTCCTCTTTCGCAAACTTTTATCATTTATCTTTTGCAGATCATCTATTACAGATGTAATGACATAAAGAACAAGTGTAATACCACACAAAAATAAATAAGCATCTGTCTTATGTACGCTGATATTTTCGTAGGTACCCTTATTGTAGATCGGTATTACAAAAAACACCGAGAGCACGTAAAAAAGTGCGACGTAGTTCTTATATTTTTTCATAATCAACCCCAATTACTCATATTTCCCCACCATAAAAAGGAATAGGTCCCGCTTCATGTTTTGAGGCGAGACCTAACATTTTAGCTAGTATATAATATTACACAACTATCCGCGCTTTACAACCATTTGTTAACGTTCAACAGTATATAAACCACGAATAATAAAAATTTGCGCATCTGTTACTATCCAAGCTCAAATTATCTTGATGATTCGGTTGATGCACTGTCAGATGCCTTCTCTGATGTCTTGTTTGAAGTCTTATCAGATGCTCCTGTCGATGCGCTGTCAGATGCTGTATCGGAAGTTTTGTTTGAAGTCTTGTTCGAAGTTTTGCTTACTGTATCGCTTGATGAATCTGTAGAAGCGCTGTCTGATGCCTTCTCCGAAATCTCGTCTGATGCACCTGTCGATGCACTTGCAGAAGCACTGTCAGATTTCTTTTTATCCTTATCTGAAGCATTATTTGCTGTTCTGTCTGTCTTATTGTTTGCCGTATTGTCTGAAGCTTCGTCAGCAACCGGTACAGGTGCGGTTCCCGCAGGGCTCTTTACCACCGCATACATTACATTTGAAGATGTTGCCTGATCGACATTGGCAGTAACTACACTTGCATTGGTACTGATATTATTGAATATCTTATATGCTCCGCCCGCATAAACTGCAACGATGGAATAATCCATGCCTGCCGTCTGGAAGCTTGCAGGAATTCCGATACTGATCGTGCCTGCTGTTCCTTCGGTACTGCTTGTAAACTTACCTCCGGTCATCTTTCCGTAATAAACATTTATACAAGGGCCAACCGTTCCGCTAAATGAAGACGCAACATTACTTGCAACCGCAACAGCCGCAGTGCTCTTTGTCGCATCGGTATCAGCAACCTTTACAAAAGATCCTGTTCCCGGAACAGAAGGTGTAAGTGCCACGCCCTGAACTTTCTTTGCAAAATAATAACCGTCAACCGCTGACTTAACGCCTGCAACAGTCTTATTTACGGGAGCCGTTGCCTCTTTTATCATATTCTCAACTTCAGCCTGGACCTTCTTCTGTCTTGCCTCCTCAGCACGTTCTTCATCCGTCTTTTCTTCTGCCGAAACTGCGGCGATAGCCTCAGTAGCCGGTGCAGCAATGATTGCACCCATAAGACCTGCAACAAAAACATACTTTAAAAGCTTCTTAAAATCCATTGTACATTCCTCCTTCATTTAAGAAAAATAATAAGCAAAAAGTCAAAATAGAAATGCCTATATTCAAGATATTAATTCTCGAAAAAATATTTTTCAATTATTCAGAAAGAGTCTTTATAATGAATTTATATGAAGCTTTTAAAATTTATATTGTGTTTATAAAAAGTTTATTATATGTCAGTTTTCGCGTTTATTCACATTCTTTCTTTTTAATATCTCATATCCAAGCGATGCTATGATCAGGCATATTGCAACAGCGTTGCCAACAACCTTGTTATCCACGTGATTTGCGACATAGTATATCTCATCCCCTTACAACTTAGAACACTACTTTAGCGAATAGCGCTTCTCCTTAGTAAACAACATGGAAATGCCCACAGACATGTGCTAATCTAGTGTTGTGTCTTGCTGACTTTTGATCAATTGCGAAGTGAAATAATTTATCAAATTGCAGATGACAACTCCGCCTATCAGGCGCATTGCCACGACAACTTATACATCATAAGGAGAACACATTTTTGGAACAGATTCTGATAGTTGAAGATGATATAACGCTCAACAGCGGTCTATGCCAGGCACTTAAGGATTCCGACAGACAGCTTGTTTCCTGCGAATGCATCAGCGAAGCAAAAGAACAGCTGGCTCTCGGCATGGTCACTCTCGCAATTCTTGATATAAATCTCCCTGACGGAAACGGACTAGATTTGTTAAAAGAGATCAAAAAAAATACTCCGGACATCCCTGTTATCATGCTTACCGCAAATGACACGGACAAAGACATTGTGTCAGGCCTTGAACAGGGCGCAGACGATTACATAACAAAGCCATTCTCTCTTGCCGTACTTCGCGCAAGAGTTAATACGCAGCTTCGCAAGGCACACACCGGAATAAACACCGAAAAATTTACCGAAGCCCCTTATGACTTTGATTATAAGAACATGCTCTTTTCATGCAACAATCAACCTGTAGAGCTTTCAAAGACAGAACAGAAACTCCTTCGAATCCTCACCGACAACGCCGGCATGACTGTCAAAAGAGATACTCTGATAGACAGACTCTGGACAGTAGATGCAGAATATGTCGATGAAAACGCTCTCTCCGTCACGATAAAAAGGCTCAGAGACAAGCTCTCTGCTCAGGATAAGATCAAAACAATATACGGAATCGGCTACAGTTGGGTGAAACAGAATGGATAATATAATTCTTATAATCGGTATCTTCTTGATTCTCGCAGCCTGCATTATCGCAGTCACCGAAAGGCTTCGCTCCAAGAGAATACTTGATTCTATAGAAAAAATGCTTCATATGGCAATGAACGGTGAATTCCCCGCAGAAACCTTCGATGAAGGAAGGCTCTCCAAGCTTGAATCGGAGCTTGCAGCTTTTTTAAGTTCCTCTTCTATCTCCGCAAAAAACATAGAAAATGAGCGTGACAAGATAAAGTCACTAATCTCAGATATCTCTCATCAGACCAAGACTCCTATCTCAAATCTCATATTATACAGCGAGCTCTTGGAAAACAGCGAACTATCCGGCGTTGATCGCACAAATGCCGAAGCAATACATGCACAGGCCGAGAAGCTGAGATTCCTCATAGACAGTCTCGTCAAACTTTCAAGACTTGAAAACGGAATACTTGCATTGGAACCGCAAGAGACACCTCTGGCACCTATGCTTAACGAAATTCTTCATCAGTTTAAAGAAAAAGCCGCAGCCAAGAATCTGAAACTGGAACTTTCAGAAACTTCCGCAAGCGCAGCTATCGACGGAAAATGGACACACGAAGCCCTCGCCAATATCGTTGACAACGCCATAAAATACACAGATAACGGCAGCATCAAAATAAGCGTCACTCCCTACGAGATGTTCGTCCGCGTAGATATCAAAGACACCGGCATCGGCATTTCCGAAGAAGAACATCCAAAAATATTCAAGCGCTTCTACCGTGGAACTGAAGTTAAGCAAAAAGAAGGCGTAGGAATCGGACTCCACCTCGCACGTGAGATTATTTCCGGCGAAGGCGGCTACATTAAGCTGTCCTCCACTCCAGGCGAAGGATCGACATTCTCAGTATTCCTGCCTCGGTAATAATCTAAATAAACAATCATCCGCTGCCCTGTGTCGCCGAAATACCGTCTGTTACTTCATCTGAAAACACAATATTTACCGGAGGAATTGTATAAAAATATTCTTCACTTCATGATAATATCCCTATCGAAAAACGCAATCCGCGAAATATAGACAGGGTAAAGACTGCTATTTTCTCTGTCTAAAAGTCCCATCTGCCGAAAACAGACAGGGTAAAGACTGCTATTTTCCCTGTCCAAAAATCTCATCTGCTGAAAACAGACAGGGATAAACCCGCTATTTTCCCTGTCCAAAAATCTCATCTGCTGAAAACAGACAGGAAAGTCTTTATTGATTATGTCAAAACTGTAAGAATCTCCCCTCCATCAGAAAGATTCCGGAAAGATTTTTATGTAATAATCATTTATTATAAGTTACTGCTGTCACAGGTTTATTACTTGATAACAGCAGCACTACATTATAAAGGGAGGCCACATACAATGGGGAGAAACAGGCAATTTGACACAATTCTTTTTTACGAGATGAAAAAAATCCTGACCGCTCGCACCACACTTATCCTATTTATTTTCATTACGGCATATTCCGTTATTCAAGGAAAAATCCAGGCAAATCAACTTGATGATTTTGATATCGAAACCCGTGATCTGCAGCGCTCAATCGACGGACGCCCCATCGACGATGCGCTGATAGCTGAGACCGCGGAAGCTGCATATAAACTTGGAATGCCGTTTGAATGCTGGGATTATTCAAATTGTATTTACATGAATCTTTCGCACTGGCTAAAGCAAATTGCCGATGACAATTCCAAGCTCACAGACTACAATTCCGAATCCATTTATCAAACAAGAGACAGCTCCGTCAGCGAATCAATGAACTCGATGAAGCTTACAGAAAATGAAAAAGAATACTGGCAAACACAGGAAGAAAATTTAATCAAGCCAATCATCTGGCATTGCACCGAAGAAATAAACGGCCTTATTTCCACTTTAATCTCCCTCCCGCTCATATTGCTCTTTATGACTACTCTGCTACTTAGTCAGATCTTTGCAGGAGAGATAAAAGATAAAACGGATCCGCTAATCAAATGCACTGTCGGCGGCTGGGGTGACACATACCTTGCTAAAGTCACAGCCGCCTTTATCTGCACTCTTTTCCTAAATATCGTTATAGAGGCTGTCACAGTACTTACAAGCTTTTTTCTATGGGGAAAAGATACATGGAATATCCCTATACAGCTCTTTATGCCCCTTACTGCGTATTCTATGACGATAGGGCAATTTATCCGCGCACAGCTTGTTATGACCACGGCAACCTGCATACTACTGACCGCAGTCACATGTTTTTTATCGGAAATCCTTAAAAATCCTGTAGCGGTAATGAGCGGAGTATTCGGAAGCTTTCTTATAATAAACATAAGCTCGAATCGCATCCCTTACAGTCGGCGAACGTTTTCACAGCTCTTATGCCTGCTCTCGCCTATATACATGACTTCAGAATCGGCGCTGTGCGAATACAGGCTGATCGGGCGAAGCGGTCATTACCTTACGGCGCTGCAATTTGCTCCAATCCTGTACATAGTGCTATCAACCGCCCTGATTGCAAGCGGATATTTTATCTACACAAACAAAAAAATAACCCACAATGAGCATTAAAATATTTTGCTACAAGATCACATATAAGGAGAAAAAAATGGAAATCCTACGCGTTACAGACTTAAAGAAAACCTACGGAACCGGCGATACGGCGGTTGAAGCCTTAAAGGGCGTAAACCTCTCAGTCGATAAAGGAGAATTCATCGCGATTGTCGGAACATCGGGAAGCGGCAAATCCACTCTTTTGCACATGCTCGGAGGCCTGGATCGCCCGACTTCGGGAACAGTCTCGATTGACGGAAAAGACATTTTTACATTAAAAGATGAAGAACTCACAATTTTCAGAAGAAGAAAGATCGGCTTTGTCTTCCAGTCTTTTAACCTCGTCCCTGTTCTATCAGTCTACGAGAACATCGTGCTTCCCATAGAACTCGACGGAAACACGCCTGACAAGGGGTTCGTTGACACCATCATCGATACACTCGGACTTTCGGGCAAAAGAGATTCCTATCCCAATCAACTTTCCGGCGGCCAGCAGCAACGTGTTGCAATCGCAAGGGCACTCTCATCCGCGCCGCAAGTGATCTTGGCAGATGAACCCACAGGTAACCTCGACTCCAAGACAAGTCAGGACGTTATGGGGCTTCTAAAGGTTATGGGCGAGCGCTTTGCACAGACTATCATCGTTATCACACACAACGAAGAAATCGCGCAGACAGCGGACAGAATCATCAGGATTGAAGACGGACTTATCGCAAATAAAGAGGTGCTGACATGGCAAAAGAAAAACGCATAAACGGACCTATGGTCAATAACAAAAAAGTGATCCGAAGTATCGCCGCAAAAACCGTAATGGCAAATCCCGGAAAGAGCCTTGTGGTAGTTCTTTCCATCGCGCTGTGTACATTTATGTTTTCAGCTCTTTTCACCATAAGCGGAAGCCTTATCGCCAAATTCCAAGATGATACCAACAGACAGATTGGCACGTCATGTAACGCAGGCGTAAAGTATCTCAACGAAGAAGAATACAACCGCCTTGTTTCCGACAAAAGTCTCAAAAACGTAACCGGATCAATACATGTGGGAACCGCAGTAAATGACGAGCTTAGTAAAATATTTGCACAAGTGGATTACCACGACGAAGCAAGTGCGAAAAAAGACTTCTGCTACCCTGAGGTAGGAAGACTGCCTGAAAAGGAAAACGAAATATCCGTAAGCAGCCTGATCTTGCAGGCATTTGGCATAAAAGCCGATTCCAAAGAAGACTATGAGAGCCTCTTGGGAAAGAATCTTTCTCTCAAGCTCTCAGGCAAAGACAAAGAACAGACCATAGACTTCGTCATAGTCGGAATACACACGGGAGATCAAGTTTCCGCAGCACAAATGATCCTGGTATCAAAAGAGTTTCAGGAGAAGTTCTCTCCTACTCCCACATCATCCTACTATGATAATGACACATCCGTGAACCTTGATGGGGGCTACGGAAGGATCAATGCAGAAGTGGATTTCTTCTTCCCTCTCTTTTTCAAATACCAGATTGAAAAATCAATCAAAAGAAACGGGCTGCCCGAAGATACACAGTATGGTATTAACTGGGGAAGTGTCGGTTCATCTGCGGATTTCGGCACCATCGCATTTGTAGTACTGATGCTGTTTACCATATTCCTGTCAGGATACCTAATAATAAACAACATCTACCGCATCAATGTTTACACTGACATCCGCTCCTACGGACTTTTAAAAACAGTCGGAACAAGCAGTAAGCAGCTTAAAAGAATCGTAAACAGGCAGGCTTTATATCATTCAATTCCCGGAATCATCATAGGAATCGCAGGCGGAATAATTGCCGGAAGTCTCCTGCTTCCGATGTTTATGGATGAAATGGCCCTTTCTGAATCTATAGATTCCAAAGCCGTTATAAATATATGGATCCTTTTATTCTCCGCACTTTTTTCCTATGTGACCGTTCGTATCTCTGTCAGAAAAGCAACAAAGCTGGCTTCGGGAGTATCTCCCATAGAAGCGGTTCACTACGCGGAAAATAACAGTTTCCGCGGGAAGCGTCGCAAGCAATCGGCCACCTTTACAGCTACAAACTTTGCATTCAGAAATGTATTTAAAGAAAAGAAAAAATGCTTTTTCGTGGTGCTCTCTCTGGCTCTTTCAATGACTGTGCTCTGCACCGTGTACACCCTGCTGATAGGATTTGATGAGAATAAATATATAGCCAATTTTTTAATGACCGATTTTTCTGTTGCCGATGCAACTACTGATAACCGTGCTGTTTCAAATCACGTCTATGACGGAATTACACAATCTTTCCTTGATGAGGTAAAAAAACTTGCAGGCATTTCGGAGCTTGGAAACGTTTATGCAGAACCTTCCATCCAGGACTTAAATGACCGTGATTATGCACGTTTCAAAGAAAGACTGCTTGATAATGAAAAAGCATATGAAAATTCTGCACGGCATCTTTCCGCTTTATATTATGATGAGTCCGGAGAGCAAACAAACGATGACACTTATACTATAGCCAACATATATGGAATGGACGATTATGCATTAAGCACTCTTAAGATACTTCACGGAAATTTTGATGCCGAGAAATTTAAGACAGGCAAATATATTTTGGTAAACGAATATGATTACGATGGTAATGAGAGTAATTTCGTAAGCTATTTTCTCCCGGGTGAAACAATTGCCGTAAACAATGCAAACGGTGACATCAGAGAATATGAGGTAATGGCGACAATAGACATTCCTTTCGCCGTAAGAATTCAAGCTTATACCGATATGGACGTAAATTACGTTCTACCTACGGATGAATTCCATGATTTCTTTGGAGAAAGAGCTCCCATGAGAACTTTGATAGATGCAACAGACGATGCCGAACCAGCAATAGAGAGTTGGCTTGCGGATTATACAAGGAACGTTGAGCCATCGCTCACCTATACATCAAGATCTGTATTTAGAAAAGAGTTTTCATCCATGACGGAAATGTTCAAGATGGTCGGCGGACTTCTAACAACAATCCTTGCGCTTATAGGAATCCTTAACTTCATAAACACCATCGTCACTTCCGTGATCTCAAGAAGGCTTGAACTTGCCATGCTCGAAGCAGTCGGAATGACCAAGAGCATTCAGAAAAAGAGTTTATGCATCGAAGGCGTGATCTACGGCACTCTATCACTACTCTTTGGCGCAATACTAAGCAGCATCATCTCTTTACTGATGATAAAGCCCCTGGAGAGCGACCTGTTTTTCTTTTCCTATAAGTTCACACTCCTTCCGATCGTCGTTGTCCTTCCGTTCCTGATACTTGTCATGATCCTCATCCCTTACATCGTGTACAAACGCGCAATGAGGGAAACGATAATTGAAAGACTGCGACTGGCGGACGCATAAAGCAATTTAAAAAGGGCCGATCAAAATACTTATTCATTTTGACCGGCTCTTTGATTATGTTTTTTCTTTTACCAAGACGAAATCTAAAGATTCACTATCAAATGTCTCAAAAAGTGCCTTAAATTACGCTACCAATATATTATTTACCAAAACCAATATTGCTTCTTTACTCCAACATAAATTCCCAATAAAACAAGAATAAAGCTTGTTCCACCAAATCCCATAGCCAAATAATTATTCTTTGTTCTTATCTTTCCATCAGAAAACATATATTTACCTGCTTTTGTGATAGATATGTTTTCAAGCGTATCAAACTGTATTCTTTCGTATGTGTGCTTCGCTTCGTTATACAAAAATAGTTTTTTATCTTTTATGCAAAGCTTACGTACTGTCTCCGAATCAAAAGAAATAGATATTTCGCCACAGAGATTTTTCCCATCGTTAATCACAAACTCGCAGTCACCATACTTGTTGGTAGTCAAGTTGATACCTGTTAGTAATTCATTTTCATAATTAAGGATTTTATCGCCGTCAACATGTATTGTATATCCATCTCCAAGAACACTTATGCTTTTACTATTTTCATAAATATATCGAAGAAGTTCACTGCTTATCCTTTTACATTCAGCTTGTTTCAAAATCTTACTGTATCTTATATCTCCAAAAGCTTTGCTACCAGCAAATTCTGAATCAATTTCGTTTTCCTCAGTGGCCTGCTTGCCCGATGTATTGACAATAACAGTTGCAGAAATTGAAACATCTCCGTTAGATACTATCACCGAGGTATTTCCTACCTTATTTGCCTTAATACTTCCGTCATCAGACACACTTACAATCGATGGATCAAGGGACTTAAAGGTCAATTCCTGTGAAGCATCAGAAGGAAAAACTGTTGCGCTTATCCTGTCACTCTGCCCGGGCCTAAAAATAAAATAGTCTTTGCTTAGCTCAATCTTCTTTGTAGCAACTACAACATCAAGTTTTACATTTTCTGTAATCCCACATGCAGACACTGCAATAGTTACTTTTCCTTTTGAAATACCCTTTACTTCTCCCGATGAATTAACGGTTGCGATTGTCTCGTCGGAAGATTTATATTCGAGCTCTGCCCCAACTGTGTCTACCGGATAAACTCTGGCTGATATCCTCATCACATCGCCTACTTTTAGTTTTTCTTCGTAATCCGAAATTTCAATGGTAACAGACTTTTTCTTCTTTACTGTCAGTTGAAAAGAATTTTCTTTTCCCCCGCATTTTACCGTAATAGTCGTAACACCTTCAGATAAAGCATGAATCCTACCAAATCCGTTTACAGAAGCAACCGATTGATCACCTGAGCTATAAGTTATTTTTCTTCCCATTGCACCCACAGGCATAATACTAACAGATAATAACTGCTTTTCGCCTTCAATCATTTCTGTTTTATATTCACCAAGATCAATCTCATTTACTTCTACTTCAGAAACCTCTTCTTTTTCAACATTCTTTACCGTCAGTTGAAATGAACCGCTTATATCTCCACAGGTTGCCGTAATTGTCGCTGTTCCGGCTGAAATAGCAGTTATCCTGCCAAATCCGTTTACAGAAGCAACCGATTGGTTATCGGAACTATAAGTAACTGTCTTATCTGATGCACTAAGCGGAAGTATACCAACCATAAGAAGCTGCTTCTCACCAACATACATCTGATTGTTATAATTTCCAAGATCAATTTCTGTTACTTTAACCTGAGCTTGAGATTCATCTTCCTTAACTACTTTTTCCGCTTGTTCCTCTGCTTTCTTTTCTTCACTCTGGTTTTCTTTCTCCGCTTTTATTACAACTTCTTGCTTCTTTTTCTCTGTAAAAACATCTTTTTGTTCCGGATATTCACTTGCAGGTTCTGACACTTTCTCAACATCGCCTGTTGACTCTTCTATCTCATTCCTCACTCCATCATTTTGTAAATTATCCTCTTTCTCTTTTATCAACTCCGGTTCTTCTACTGCATAAACTAATGGTGTACCAACATCAAAAAAATTACTAAGAAAAAAGCCTGTCACTACAATAGCCATACAATGCTTACAAAGTTGTCTCTTCATCTTATTTTCTTGTCTTCACCCCTAATTTTTCTAAAGCATAATTAAAATATGTAACTTTATCATAGGTAATCCTGCACATCCCGGTCATTCCATTGACAACATCCACTTTATCACCGTTTCTGCTGACTACATAATCACTATCCATTTCGACAAGAACCTTAAACACCTGGTTTACACTGCCGTCTTTTCCTTCCTTACCGGAAACGTTGCTATCAATTTGCTTAACTGCCCCACCTATTGTTCCATATACATTTTGAGCCAGACCGTCAATCACAATCTGCACTTCATCGCCTACATGCATTCTTGCCATATCCGATGTAGATACAAATGCCTCCAAAATACTTGAAGTATTTGCAGGTGTAATGCTTGCAACCGTTTGTGTTGTTTGTACGACCATCCCATCTTTGTAATCTGCAAGCAAATGTATTCTTCCTGTTGCATTTGCTTTAATGGTATACTCGCTTTGTCCGGAACCTATCGCTGAAATCTGTGCATCTATCGCTTCTATATGTTGCTTTGCCTCGGCAATCGTTTTTTCCGCAGATGAAATCGCATCATAGTAAATCTGAGAAATCTTACCTTCATTCTTTTCAAGTTCCGCTTCAATCTGCTCATCCGAGTAATCATATTTGTCATAAACACTTGTATCCATTGTATTTTGCTTTACCTGTGACTTATACGACTCAAACGCACTGTAAAAAAGAACATCATCCGGATTACTGTCGCTAAAATAATTTGTATCATCCTTTATGGATTTTACAAGCAGCTGATTTTTCTCTATACTCTCTTGGTACGACTCTTTACTTAGTTTAAGCTGCTGCGCTTGAATATTGTAATCGGTACTTTTTACCTTAAACAGCTCATCGCCATCCTTTACCAGCATACCCTCTGACAATCTACAATCTGTTATCTCTCCGGTATATGTGCACATGACATAATTAGACTTTTCACTTGTTACTGTACCGGAAGCCTGTATCACATATGTCTTTGGGGTTCGAACACTCCACACCAACGCAGCTAAGCAAATAAAAGCAACTAAAATAACAATTGCATAACCAAAGGCCGGTGGCTCTTTATCATACATTATCCGTGAATCTCTGAGTTCATCAATTGTTTTTATTTTATTTTTCATATGAATATCAAGCCTTATTCTTCTGTCTTTGTCGGCATAAAAATATCCGCGCTAATCACTTCGTCATCTCTGTTTACAAATACAGTATAACTTCCGCCTTCTAATTCAATTTCATTTTCAAAAGCATACACTCCGAGCTTATCATAGGCAAACTTAAGCGTATTCTCTTTACCTGTATATCTGGCAAAAAGACAATTCTTTACTCGAAGCATTGAATCCATCCTGTAAGGCGACTGTACATTATTTATAAAATTGTCACTCTGAAGCATAAACTGCAAGTTAATATCAGCCTCTCCATTCTGATTCATCTCTACATTTGAATACTGGATTAAAGGACCAATCTGTTTTGCACCGTGTGTAGAGATAAAAACATTCATCTTGTTGATCTCATTATCAAAAGTTCCTGTATTTATCTTTGAAAGATTCATTTTACAAGAAAGGACATTTTGTAATCTTAGCGTTTTGTTTTCTTCTACTCTTATAGATCTCATACTTGCTTAATTCCTACTTTCATTCAAATCATTTTTGATAACGATAGAACCAGAAGTATTCCACCTAGGAACAACAAACTAAATATAGCTCCACCAAAAGCTTCAATGAGTTTATCCATAATTCCAAAAGTATAAGCGGTAAGCAAAATACTTTCTCATTTTTATTCATAACTTTCCATATATTTCTTTTGTGTGGGATTACCCTTTTTGATTTGCACATTATTGGGTAAATATTCAAGAGGTATATATTTATCGTAATCAATGTCTATAGCATATCCTGGGAACTCTACTTCTACATATATAATATTGTTAGCCTCTTTTGAAATGGCATATACAAACCCATTATTATCGGCTTTTATTGCAAGCACTTTGTAATCATTAAACCCTTCTGCATTATATACACCTATATAATCATCTGAGGAAATTAACGTTAATCTCTCAACTTCGTTTTTATAATCCTCATCAGTAAACTCTATATTCAGCCACCCTAAATAATTAGGATCAAACGGACAATAATACATCATAAAATAATTTTTTACATTATAAGAGCTATCAATTTTATCAGGCCAGATTCCTTCATTAAGATTATCTTTAAAATGTTCCATTGCATTCGGACCACTCTTATATAATTCATACTCTGAAACATCTTTAGAAATCATAACCGTACTTCTCTGTTTATAAGAAATAAACGCAATAATACCGACATAAGCACACCCTAAAAATACAAGAATTACAATTATACAAATAATTACAGTTCTTATCTTTTTATTTTCTTTAGTAGTATTCTTATTAGTCATCAATAATCCTCCAATTTCATCATCTAAAAATATTTCATATAATATTATACCGGTAAGTTGAATTGATATTTTATCAATTCAACTTACCAATTATTCCACTAGCAATTATTTACAATCAAAAGGCATTCAACATAATAATTGCATAAATCAACTATTATTTTCAAAAGTTCCAAATGATATCCCAAAGCCACTGATGTTCGTCAACTTGGTTTTTCACGTCTACGCCATCTGCTGCATGTTGATAAACTTCTGTATTCAATCCTGGAATTTTTTCCAACAATGAAAACTTATAATACACAATTGCATGACCATATATTTCTTTTGCAAGCTGAAGAGCTGATACGTCTTTCCATCCATATGTTCTGATGAGGCCCTTAGCCTGCTCATTGCAAATATTCTTATCAAGATACGCAGTTGACATACCAATGTTTATTCCTCCGTTGGTATATGTCATTTCCTCCTCATCCATCATGTAATAGCTGATCGGCATATCAATCGTTGCACATAAACTTTTTTTCATTCTATTTATCCTCCAATTTTCTCTCTTTTTGGCTTATTCATTCGCGACTGAATTTACCTGTTATATATCAGAACACACACGCAGCATAACTTAGGCCTATTCACTCCACTGTGAAGATATACCGAATGCATGTTGATATCCCCCACTAATAAAAATCATGTGTAAACCAGTTCATCTATATTCTCATTAACATCTGTTTCATCAAAAACGTTTTCTTCGCTATTTACAGTAAAGTTGCCCTGTTGCATCTCCCAAAGCTTCCAGTATTTACCTTTGCGTTTTAAAAGTTCTTCATGATTTCCCTGTTCAATTATCCGGCCTTTGTCCATAACAATTATCTTGTCACAATTCTTAACTGTAGCCAGTCTGTGAGCTATGATAAGCATCGTCTTTTTCCTAAATTTGTTATAGATCATGTCAAAGATAATGTTTTCAGTAGCAAAATCCAAGTTACTTGTAGATTCATCCATGATATAAAATTTGTTATCCTTAAGAAACGCTCTTGCTAATGCAATTCTTTGTTTTTCACCTCCGCTAAGTCCGTTTCCCGCCTCCTCAAGATATGTATGATATTGCATTGGAAGTTTTTTTATGAATTCATGAGCATCCGCCTTTTTAGCAGCCTCTTTAACCTCTTCAAGAGTTGCGTTCATTCTGCTGACACGGATATTGTCATATATACTTTTTGAGAATAGCTCTATATTCTGCGGAACATAAGAAATAGCCTTCCTAAGTGATGAATTCGAATATTCACTTATATCGGCATAGTGTTAGCATCTAATTAGTACATTTTAAAATGAGTTAATCCTTTAAATAGCATATAATACAAGAGGAGGAACTCATTATGCCAAGAAAAAACAAACAACACACAAAGCAGTTCAAGTTGGATGCTGTCAACTATCGCAAGGAACATCCTGATCTCACACAGGTTGAATGTGCTAAGAATCTCGGAATAGGTACCAGTACCTTAGCAAGGTGGGAAACCCAGTTCAAAGATAATGATGGTGATATCCCTACCAGAGGATCAGGTAA
>NZ_FMUR01000004.1:379181-404816 GCF_900101605.1 Butyrivibrio hungatei | reverse complement strand
TGGGTTCAGAACGTCGTGAGACAGTTCGGTCCCTATCCGGCGCGGGCGTAGGATATCTGAGAGGAGCTGTCCTTAGTACGAGAGGACCGGGATGGACGGACCGCTGGTGTATCAGCTGCATCGCCAGATGCATAAGGCTGGGTAGCCACGTCCGGACGGGATAAACGCTGAAGGCATCTAAGCGTGAAGCCCCCCTCAAGATGAGATATCCCTGCTTCGGCAGTAAGACCCCTTGTAGAGTACGAGGTCAGATAGGCACAAGGTGTAAGCATGGTAACATGTTCAGCTGATGTGTACTAATAGGTCGAGGGCTTATCCATAAAGTGGTATAGAAGAGAATCTGGAGAAGATAGTTCAGTGTTCGGTTTTGAAAGTACAAATCTTTTTTAATATATTAATTTAAAGTATAAAAAAGTTATTAATGAAAACTAAAAAGATGGTCAACTGCCCGTCTTTTTAGTTTTTTTGTATTTATTTTCAGAAAACTATGCTATACTAATTAAAGATATACTTAATCTGATAGTTTACGATTTTTTAAATTTTTCTTTGCGAAAAATCCTAATCTATTATATTTACACGTGAGGTGAGAGAATGGAATCAAAAATCCTGCTTGAAAACGGAACTAATGAATTGGAGGTCCTTGAGTTTAAGATTGATGACCATTGTTATGGAATCAATGTTGCTAAGATCAAGGAAATAATTGTCTATCAGGAGGTTACACCGGTACCTAATGCTCATCCGAGTATTGAAGGAATATTCATGCCGCGTGATACCATGATTACGGCAATTGATTTAAGGAACTGTTTACAGCGTGGTGCTTCTCAGCCCGGTGGATTATTCATTATTACAAACTTCAATAAGCTTGATATCGCATTCCACGTTGATGCGGTTGTTGGTATTCACAGAGTATCATGGGCTGATATTATTAAGCCAAATGCTACAATATCTAAGACTGAGGAGAGTATCTCCACAGGTATAATTAAGTTTGAAAATCAGCTTATCATTATTCTTGATTTCGAGAAGATTGTTGCTGATATTAACCCCAATACCGGTCTTAATATGGATGCTCTTGAAGAAATCGGAACAAGACCCAGAAATGAGGTACCGATTGTTCTTGCAGAGGATTCACAGCTTCTTAACAGACTTATTGTTGACTCACTTAATAAGGCCGGATATAACAATGTAATCCACTTCGAAAATGGTAAGCTTGCATATGATTATATTAAATCATGTAAGGAAAAAGGAACTCTTGATGATATAAAGTGCATCATTACAGATATTGAGATGCCTATTATGGACGGACACAGACTTACCAAGCTTATTAAGAGCGATGATGCTACTAAGAAGATTCCGCTTATAATATTCTCTTCATTGGTTAACGAAGAGATGAGAAGAAAAGGCGAATCTTTAGGTGCTGACAGACAGCTTTCAAAGCCTGAGATTGGAAATCTCGTTGCTGTTATTGATGAACTTGTAAATGCACCAAGTGCACGCTGATACGTACTGACTTGAACTCCCTTTGTTGGCTCAGTTATGAAACGAGTTTTCAGTGACTGTCTCAATAAAGGGAGTATTTTTTAATATCATAGGAAATAGGAAATCATACAGAGGTTTTTTCATAATGGCCGAAACACTTGCAGAGCAGATAGAAAAATCAGATTTTATCATAATCGGAATAGGAAATGAATGGAATTGGGTCAAGAATGGGCTCAAAAATGACGATAGATATAAAGGAATAATCAATTATGCGGGCAAAGAAGGCAATGAATGGCTTTTACCCGTCATTGAATATGAATATGCTTATTACAATTCCGATGATGGAATTGAGAATGCGTATAACGGACTTAAGAAGCTTATCGGAGATAAAAAATATTTCCTTGTAAGCGATATTTGTTTTCAGGATGCGCTTTTATATGGATTCGATCCGGCAAAAAGCGTGTATCCGTGCGGTAATTGCATGTATCTTCAAAGTGAGGATCAGGACGGTGAACTATACAGTGCCGAGAAGTGTGAAGAATTTACTTCTCTGGTAAAAAAGATTCACGATATTATCGTTTCAGATAACGGTGAAATTCCAGATGATATTTCTTTTTCCAAACCTGTTATGAATGGGAAAGAAGTTTATCTTAATCAGAAGAGACAGGAATATAACAATATAAAGTACAATGAAAGCGCATATCTTGGCAATTGGGATATTTACAAGAAATATCTGACAAACACATTAAATTCCAATTTGCTTGTTCTTGAACTCGGAGTCGGACTTGAGTATCCGACTGTTATCAGATGGCCTTTTGAGAAAGTGACTTTCATAAATAAAAAAGCACATCTCATAAGGGTTCATGAAAGGTTATACCAACACATCCCGGAGATAGAGGATAAAACGGAATCAATCAAAATGAATTCTGTTAACTATATTATGCAGGAGAGTAAAGGACTATGAAGTCTAGTGATGAGGAATATCTCGACAGCTTGCTAAATTCAGCAAAAACAAATAATAATCCTCAATCGGCCCTTAGCAGAATGTCTTCCAAAGCCAACAATGAGAACTCCGCTGATCTGCTTGACAGTGAATCGGAGGATATTGGTGCGCTTATAGATAATTCAACCGGTAATAAGGAAATTGCGGAAGTCGGCGAACTCATGGATAAAGCTGACAGAGACGAACTTATAGACGATTCGCTCGCAAGTCTTCTCGACGATATCCAAAAGCCTACAGATCCGTCAATCCCGACATTTACTGTCGGAAATGATCCTGCGGGAGAAGATATCCGTGATGCTGAAGAGATTGCATTGGATGAAGCAATTGCCGATGCGGAAAAAAATGAAGCTGACAGGCAGAATAATATTTCAGCTAATGAAGAAACTCCCAAGGACGATATTGTTATCCCTGACGTATCGGAGACCGTTCCTATTATTGATGATTCTGAACTTGTCGATGCTTTGGCGGAAATGGCACCGGAGGTGGACCTTCCGGATGACAACAGTTTGATTGTGGAAAAAGAATCCGATGCGGATCAGACACCTGAAGAAATCCTTACGGATCTTCTCGACGATATGCCAGGAAGTCTTATGGGATCGCCGGAGGGACAGGAGAACAGCCTTACCGATATTATAGACAGAGAAAGAGAGGCTGAGGGTGCGGCTGCGCTCAATTCTACAGATGATGTAATTGATCTGCAGAGTCTTGACAATCTGACTATAAGTGAGCCGAGTGAAGAAGTACCCGGTGAAGACGCATCTAATGAAGAAGTTTCCAATGAAGAGGTTTCCAACGAAGAAATTCCTAATGAAGAAGCTTTAAATGAAGATACATTTGATTTGGAAGCGGCCATTGCGGAAGCAGGCGAAGGAGCCGCTGCAGCACCTTCGGAGGGGCCTTCCGGTCAAGAAGGCGCTAATGAAATGGTGACGGAAGACAGTATTTCCGATTTGGAAAGTCTTTTGAATATGGATGAATTTGCAGGTGAGAGCGGTGCAGACGGTGCGTCACCCGAAAATGAGGAAACGCCTGAAAATCCCGACACAGAGCCTGCACCGGATAACGATGAACTGAGTGTATCCGCTACAGAACTTGGATTTATAGAAGAAGATGACCATCATTCTCCCGTCGGACTTGATGAAATATCGGAGGACGATATTAATCTAAATGACCTTGAAGCGAACCTTGATGAGCTTCTTGGTGGTATGACGGATTCATATGAGACGACTGAGGGAGAAGTTGCCAAGATTCTCGGAGATGAACCACAGGAAGCCCAGCCTGAAGAGACTACGCAGGATTCTGAAGATGTTTCTCTGCCGGATCTTGATGCGCTCATGAACAGCCTTGCCAATGATGAAGTCGAATCACTGGAAGAAACCGCACATCTCGATCAGGAGCTCGGACCTCAGGAAGAAGAACTCAATAAAGAAGATATCCTTGATGCGATTACCGAAACGGGATTTGACGATCTTGGAACGGATCTTGCTCTTGATGCCATATCTGCACTTCCTGATATGGACATTCCCGAAAATGCGGATGATGCGCAGTCACAGGAGCATGGCAAACACAGAAGACATCATAAAGAAAACATTTTTCAGAAGCTTATAAGATTACTGACCGAAGAGGATGATGATTTTGAAAATCTCGGTACGGAAGGACTTGCAAGCCTTACCGATGAGAATCAGAAAGTCCTTGCAGAACTTGGAGAGGGCGGAGCGCCAAAGAAGCCCAAGAAAGAAAAGAAGAAAAAGGAAAAGGCGAAAAAACCTCCCAAAGAGAAAAAGCCAAAGAAGGAAAAGCCGCCAAAAGAGAAGAAACCTAAGAAGGAAAAACCGGCCAAAGCTCCGGAAGAGCCAAGTGCACCAAGTAAGCCTATGGCTCCAAAGAAGATTGCGGTTTCCGGAATATTTGCGGCAAGTCTCGGTATTTTGGTATGTATACCTGCGCTTATTCTTCCTGTCAAAACAGCGACGGATAAAGCGAAACTTGCTTATGTACAGAGTGATTTCATAGGAGCATACAAACTTCTTCATGGAAAGACCATGACTACCGAGCAGAAGACTATGTACGAAAAGTCGAGAGTGATCGCTTGGGCAGAGAGATATCTCAAAGGTTATGAGAATTATAAGGCCATGAATAAGGAAGTGGAAGCGCTTGATATGCTCCTTATGTCAGAGCGAAATAAAGAGAAACTGCTTGAAGATGCAACAAAGTTTAATGTTGAAAAACAAGTGAGTAGCGTGTACGATAGTATAGAATCGTTGCTTTCAGAGAACTATGGTCTTTCAGAGGAAGATATAAATGAGATAAATTCCATTAAGAAGGACAGAGATTATACTATCAGAATCATGGAAGTTTTAGGGATGTTTGAAGAATGATCTGCATATTGTCACCGAAGGCATCGAAAGATTTGAAAGGGGTTTGATGCCTGATGGTAGCAATTATTGATTATGATGCCGGTAACATAAAGAGCGTTGAGAAAGCTTTTGAGTATTTGGGCGCCGATACTGTCATCACCAGAGATCCGAAAGAAATATACAGAGCAGATCACGTTGTTCTTCCCGGTGTCGGAGCTTTTTCCGATGCAATGAAAAAAATAGAGGAATACGGAATGGAAGCACCTATTAAAGAGGTGATAAATAAGAACATTCCGTTTATGGGAATATGCCTGGGCCTGCAGCTCTTGTTTGATTCAAGTGAAGAATCGGAAGGAGTCGGCGGCTTGGGCATTTTGCGTGGAAAAATCGTAAGAATTCCCAATACTGATAAAGAAGGAACATATTACAAAGTGCCGCATATAGGCTGGAATAACCTGTCTTTCCCAAGAGAAGGAAGACTCTTTAAAGGACTTAATGACGAATCCTATGTTTACTTTGTTCATTCATATTATCTTCAGGCAGAAGATAAGGATATCGTTACCGCTACGACAGACTATTCGGTTCGCATTGAAGCTTCCGTTGAAAAAGACAATATATTTGCCTGCCAGTTCCACCCAGAGAAGAGTTCTGAGGTAGGAATGCAGATACTTAAGAATTTCTTGGCGGTATAAGGAGGGGCCGATATGCATACAAAGAGAATCATTCCCTGTCTTGACGTTAACAACGGCAGGGTTGTAAAAGGAATAAATTTCGTAAATTTAAAAGATGCAGGAGATCCCGTTACGGTTGGAGAAGCATATTCGAAGGCCGGAGCCGATGAGCTTGTTTTCCTTGATATAACGGCTTCGAATGAGAGAAGAGCAACCGTTGCGGATATGGTCAGGGAAGTTGCCAAAAAAGTTTTCATTCCCTTCACGGTCGGCGGCGGAATAAGGACGGTTGACGATGTTAAGGCAATCCTTAGAGAAGGCGCGGATAAAGTCTCAATGAACTCGGCTGCGATAGACAGGCCCGAACTTGTCGCAGAAGCGGCTGACAAATTCGGAAGTCAGTGTGTTGTCGTTGCTATTGATGCAAAAAAGAGAGAAGACGGCTCAGGCTGGAATATCTATAAACACGGCGGCAGGATCGACGTAGGGATCGACGCCGTTGAGTGGGCAAAAAAAGTAACGGAACTTGGCGCGGGTGAGATACTTCTTACAAGTATGGACGCCGACGGAACAAAAGCCGGTTATGATATAGAACTTACAAAACAGATATCGGAAGCTGTCAATATTCCCGTTATTGCTTCAGGCGGAGCGGGAACAATGGAGCACTTTTATGATGCACTTACAACAGGCCAGGCAGATGCGGCTCTTGCGGCTTCTCTTTTCCATTACAAGGAACTTGAGATATGCGATCTTAAGAAGTATCTAAGGAGTAAAGGCGTTTCAGTAAGACTATAAAAGAAAGAAGGTTGTGACTACTATGGCAATGATCTCCAATGACTGGTTGCCTGCACTGAGCGACGAGTTTCATAAAGATTATTATAAAAAGCTGTTTGAATTTGTAAAAGAAGAATACAGCACTCATGTTGTATATCCCGATTCAGAGGATATATTCAATGCACTTCATCTTACACCGCTTGAGAAAGTTAAGGTTCTTGTCCTCGGACAGGACCCTTACCATGAGCCGGGACAGGCTCACGGGCTTTCTTTTTCGGTTCTTCCCGGAAAGGCAGATCCGCCTCCGTCTCTAGTGAATATTTATAAAGAATTAAATGAAGATCTTGGATGCAAGATACCCAATAACGGATATCTGAAAAAGTGGGCCGATCAGGGAGTTCTTTTACTCAACACGGTTCTTACCGTAAGGGCACATGCAGCCAATTCCCACAAGGGAAGAGGCTGGGAAGAATTCACCGATGCAATCATAAGGAAAGTAAACGAGCAGGACAGACCTGTAGTGTATATGCTCTGGGGAAGACCTGCGCAGATGAAAAAGAGTATGCTTAACAATCCCAAGCATCTTATACTGGAAGCGCCTCATCCGAGCCCTCTTTCTGCATACAGGGGCTTTTTTGGATGCAAGCATTTCAGTAAGGCAAATGAATTCCTTATGCAAAACGGATTAACGCCTATTGACTGGCAGATTGAGGATATTTGATTTTTCGTTATAGTTTTTTCTTGCATTTTTATGCACTACCATGTTAAAGTGGTAAATGAATTCACACGCGTATAATTATTAGCTTGTAAAGCAGACATTTTTAGTGAGATATAATGAGAAATAGGGAATTAAAACGAATTGCATGTTGCATCATCGTTTTTGCTTTAGGTGTAACATCTTTTTTAGGATGCGGAAATAAGAATAGTTCTTCCGTTGGAGACAGCGCTGTTTCCAAAAGCGGAGAGGTTGATAAGGAACATGTTTTTAAACAGAAAGACCTTGAAGGTATTATTGCTGATGGCGAAGATATTGTTTCTGCCGATTATGTAAATGGAAAGATCATGCTTGCTGCCAATTCCAAAGACGGAAAGGGCAGATGCATTTCATTTAATCCTGACGGCACACAGCTACAGGCTTTTGATACAGGTTGTGATATAACAGCTTGTGCGTTCGACGGAGAAGGAAACGCGTATCTGCAATGTTTGGATAAGTCTTCCGGCGAAGATAAAGTTTTTCTTGGTAAGTTTGATCCTACGGGAAAAGAGCTTTTTAAAGCGGATGTTTCCGAAGAATTCAGCGGGAATTCTGAAATAAGCGGTTTGGCGTGGAGCGAAAAATATGGTCTTATATCATGTACTCCAAACGGCGTTCAGACTTATGACGAGAAAAATGGCTTTGGAATGCTTGTAGATAAAAAGGCTATTGATGATTATGCCATTATTTATTCATTTATCATGCTTGCCAATGACCGGATTTTGATGATATATCATGTCGGAACTTCTGAATCAAATGTAATAATCGATCTTGAAAAGAAGTCTGCCGATGAGAGCCTTAACGGTATAAGTGATACGGAGGAATATTCCTTTTTTACGGATGCAGACGGCAATCTGTTTGCGGTATGGTCCGACGGAGTTTACAAGTATGATCCGGGTTCCGGAGAAATGGCTAAACTGCTTGACTTCAGGGCTTCAAATATAGATTCGGCAACAAAATATGTTGGCGGGATCAAGAGACAGGCCGTTGCACTAAACGATACCGATTTTGTTATAGATTTACCGGTAGGTTCCGGGGATGATTCTTCTCTTTTAAGATTTACAAAAGAAAATCCCGCTGACATTTCGGAAAAGACAGCGATTACTTTGGGAACAATGTTCCTTGAGCCGAATGTTCAAAGCGAGATAATGAAATTTAACAGGTCAAATGATAAGTATGAAATAAAAGTAATTGATTATTCTGAATTATATCCGGGGGATGGTTTAGAAGAAGCCAAGAAGCAATTGGATATGGATATAATATCAGGCAAAGCGCCGGATATTATAAATATTGACGGAAACGTAAAAAAGTACGTTGATAAGGGAATTTTTCTTGATCTTACACCTGAATTTGATAAAGGCGGTGCTTTGGAGGGAATAGAACTTCTTCCAAATATCGCCGAGATGATGAAATATGATGGTAAAATGTATACATTTATGCCGTCTTTTAAAGTCGCAACATGTGCTGTCAGAGCAAAATTTGCCAAGGGAAAGGGATCACTTACATATAAAGAGCTTGATGATCTCATAAAGAGCAACGGTACTGATTACGAAAAAGCTTTTGGCTCCAATCATGATAAATCTTATGGAAATTTGCTTATGCCGCATTATGCAGATAAGTGTATTGATTGGAATGAGAAAAAGTGTGATTTTAAAAATCCTGAGTTTATTGAGTTTTTGAACTTTATAAATAAGTTTCCGGATAAAGTAAGCGGACACAGCAATCTTGCAGAAATAGATAAGAGCTATGCCGAGGATAAAGGAATCTACTATAGAGAACTTTTTTCAAATCTCAATGAATATGCAAGACTTAAGCAACTTGTATTTAATGATGACATCGAGCTTGTAGGCTATCCAAATAACAGCAGAGAAAATATTGCGTCTATATACGGCGAATTATATGCTGTAAACAGCAACACTGCTCATAAGGATATTGTACTTGAGTTTGTAAAAAATCTCATATTATCGGAGAAAGATGATTCCTACAGCGGATTTTCCACTGTAAAACAAAAATTTGAAGAAGAGCTGCAGGAAGCCACAAAGGAAAAAAGCGATGACGATGAGAGCGCTCAGCTATGGGATCAGATAAATCATGTAATGGTGAAAATGAAACCATTATCTCAAGAGGAAGTGAGTAAGTTTTATGATTATACAGTTTCAATAAATTCATTGGATTGTATGAATAATGAAATTACCAATATAATTGCTGAAGAAGCTTCGGCATTTTACTGTGGCCAAAAGACAGCAGAGGAAGTGGCGGATATAATCCAAAACAGAGTCACAGTTTATATAAATGAAAATAGTTGATTTTTTCGGAGGAAATTATGAAGAAAGCATTTGTAACAAAAGAACAGATTGAAGATATCGTAAAGAAGTATCCGACACCTTTTCATATCTATGATGAAAAAGGATTTGTAAATAATGTAAAGGCTGTATATGACGCTTTTTCATGGAATAAAGGATTCAAGGAATATTTTGCCGTTAAGGCCAATCCGAATCCTGTGCTTCTCGACATACTCAGAAACAACGGCTGCGGATTCGATTGTTCCTCCAAGACAGAGCTTATTCTCAGTAAGGCGGTTGGAGCAGAAGGAAGCGAGATCATGTTCTCGTCAAATGATACGCCCGCAGAGGAGTTTGTACTTGCAGACAAGCTCGGAGCAATTATAAATCTTGATGATTTTACACATGTTGAGTTTCTTGAGAAGACACTTGGAAAGATCCCTGAGACAATCTCATGCAGATTTAATCCGGGCGGAGTGTTCAAAATGAGTAATGGAATCATGGACAACCCCGGCGATTCCAAGTACGGAATGACAAAGGATCAGCTTATCGAAGCATTTAAGATACTTAAGAGTAAGGGTGCAAAGCGTTTTGGTATTCATGCATTCCTTGCAAGTAATACGGTTACAAACGAGTATTATCCTCAGCTTGCGGGACAGCTCTTTGAGCTTGCTGTTGAAGTACAGAAAGCTACAGGCGCAAAGATAGCATTTATCAACCTTTCAGGCGGTGTTGGAATTCCTTATACACCCGATATGGAGCCTAATGATATCCATGTTATCGGAAAAGGCGTTAAGGAGCAGTATGACAAGATCCTTGCACCTGAAGGAATGGATGATGTAGCAATCTATACCGAGATGGGAAGATTCATGATGGGACCTTACGGAGCGCTTGTTACAAAAGCAATCCATGAGAAGCACATCTACAAGGAGTACATCGGTGTTGATGCCTGCGCGGTAAATCTTATGCGTCCCGCTATGTATGGCTCATATCATCACATCACTGTTCTCGGAAAAGAGAATGAGCCTTGCGATCATGTTTATGATGTTACAGGTTCACTTTGCGAGAACAACGATAAATTTGCAATCGACAGAAAACTTCCCAAGATCGATATGGGAGATTATATCTATATTCATGATACAGGTGCCCACGGCTATGCAATGGGTTACAACTATAACGGTAAATTAAAAAGTGCGGAATTGCTTCTCAGAGAGGACGGTAGTGTTGAACTTATCCGAAGAGCTGAGACTCCTATGGATTATTATGCAACACTCGACTGCCTTGATGTGTACAGCAGATTAGGTGAGTTGGTAGATGGTAAGATCTGAAATGGAATGTCTTGTTGACGCATTTATCGAGTACCTTAAAAGCGTCAAAGATTATTCTGAAAACACGGTTGGTTCATACAAACATGATGCT
The DNA here is from genome assembly GCF_900101605.1 of Butyrivibrio hungatei. GTDB lineage: Bacteria > Bacillota > Clostridia > Lachnospirales > Lachnospiraceae > Butyrivibrio > Butyrivibrio hungatei_B. The sequence goes on along the minus strand of NZ_FMUR01000004.1, from coordinate 394,080 downwards.
CTGTTGTTCGTGCGTTTTCTTGAAGAACGCGGAGTACATAATATAGCTGATGTTACAGAGGATATTATATCGGAGTACCAGGCGCTTCTCAAAGAGAAGAATATGGCGGTTACGACCATAGTCAGATATAATACGACGATCAAGAGTTTTTTTACATATCTTGTTGAGAATGGTAATGTCAGTGATAATCCTGCGGAGATAATAAAGAGTCCTTCTGTTGCTGCGTCTAAAAAGAATCCGAGGATTCTTTCTGATGCCGAGACGCTGGATCTTTTAAATCAGGAGTTCAGTGACAGTCCGAAAGGAGTAAGAGACAAGGCAATACTTGAGATTCTTTACTCAACGGGGCTTAAAGTTTCCGAGATCATTGCGCTCAAACTCAGTAACATCGATATGGGAATAGGATGCATTATTCTTCCGAAGCTGAAATCAGGGGAAGGGGACCGTGTTATTCCGTATGGAAAGATGGCAAGAACCGCAGTCACATCGTATCTTCTCGAAGCAAGAAAGGCATTACTTGGAAAAAGAGAAGACAATGGCTATGTTTTTCTTAACTGCGACGGAAAGCAGCTTAGCCGTCAGGGTGTATGGAAACTTGTTAAGTTCTATGCTCAGAAAGCCGGAATTGATACGGATATTTCGCCGCATTCATTAAGACATTCTTTTGCTGCGCACCTTGTAAAAAACGGTGCGGATATTTCTGCAATTCAGGATATGATGGGATTTTCGCCGAGCAATACTTTGTCTAAGTATGTAAATAAAGAAAATACGCCCAAAGATCCGTATGAATGGGCAAGAATCAGATAATGTGTTAAAATATCAATAGATATTAAAAGGGGGCTTGTGAGTAACACAAGTCCTCTTTCTTTTTTATTGTGGTAAATTGTTTTTCAATTAAACTACTAAATCATAAGACAGGGAGAAAAATATGAGGAAAAGATTAATAGTTGCCTTAATGCTGGTCACAATAACCTTTTACGGATGCGCTAAAACAAGTGAAGCTCCGAAGTCGGAAGAACAGGTGACACAAGAGGCGTCATCAGGAACGGAAGATAGTGGTAATCAGGAAGACGAAGGAGACTTAGAAGTACGCAAAGCACATGAGAACGATGAAGTTATCGGAAACGGCTCATATTTTGTGAGTATAAACGGGAAAGTCTTTTATAGAAGATATGATGAGGATACCTTTTCAGAATCAAACCTTTGTGAGAATGGTCTGATAATGGGGGCAGGAAATTTATATTCGAATTATTCCAAGAAGTCAGAACTCTGTATCTATGATCCTGCCACAAAGAGTACGGAAGTCTTTATGGAGGATGATGGATTTGGTGGACTGTATTATGCCAATGGATTTTTCTACCTGAAAAAGTATGACGGTGAGAATAATGATTATACTGTATACAGAGTAAATATTGATACCAGGGAAGTTGACCATTCTAAAGATATAGCAGGCGATTTATTAAGTATTGATGAAAAGACGGGGGCAATTGTTGTCAATGTCTTTGACAAGCCGGAGGAAGCAAATGTAAATCATCTGAACGTATATAAAGATGATAAAGAGCTGATGTCAAAGGAAACACAGGATTATTATTCTGCAGCGGAATTTTTGGACGGCAAACTATATTACTGCATAGATGGGGATGAAGAGGATACCTTTTACGAATATGATCCGGAAACAAATAAAGAAGTTTGTCTTGGAAAAACAAATCCGAAAAAGGTTGCCGGCGATGAATTTCTTATTTCATGGGAAATTAGAGATATACTGAAAGATAATGATACTTTATACGTGCATTATTGCGATTATGAGGGCTCAGCTTCATTTTATAATGCAGGAATAATCTATTCTGCAAAGGAAGGAGCGGAGAATAGCATTGAAGTGTTGTATGACAATACGAGCGATGTGGTATCGGATGATGGTAATATGTACATTACTTCCGACGGGCAGATTAAAGTGGATGATAGTAAGGGAACATACTCTATTGGAAAGGAATATTACGAGAACAAAAAGGATGCAAATGAAAAAGCTCCTTTAATCTATTATGAAGATAAAGATAATATCAAGACTGTAGTAAATGAATTTGCGAATTGCCCTATCGCTAAATCCGGTTTTTGGATGAATGTGCCGAATAATGCCGTTTCCAAGATCGGAGATAATGTATATATGATGATTCCGGAATATGTCAGATATGATATCAATGATGTAGGCTGGAGGCCGTATTACAGAATGCTCAAGGTGAAGTATCTTGAGATAACGGGAAGTGGCGAAGTAAATGTCATTGATGATATTCCTACAACTGAGAATTATATTGATGTTGAGGCAAGTTACGCAAATGACATCTTATCAGTAAATTGTGTAGGGGTGCCGATCAGTGATGATGAAAGTGAGGCCGGAAAAGAAGTAAAGGGAGAGAGTACCTTTGAATATAAGCTTGCAGACAATTTTGAATATGTAGAAGACGATACTACAAAGACCAAAGCGGATTTTGAGAATTATATTAAGAGTGGCGCTAAGAAGTTAAGATTGTACTATAATGATGACGGTGTCGTATCTAAAATAATAAAATTGTCCTAGTGTGATTTTTTTAACAATAAAGTATTGTATAAAAATTCTCCAGATGTTATTCTTTTGAAGGATTATTTTTGGCAGGCAGGCATATTACCCATAGGGGTGTGGCTTGCCTGGCAGATAAAAGAATTAGTGGGAGGACATACTTTGTTAGCAGCACAGATTTTTGCCGTCATCATCTTTGTCGGAATGTTCGTTATGATCGTTATGGACAAGATTGAAAGGCATTATGTTACACTGGGCAGCGGTATTCTGACGCTTGTCGTCGTCTTTGGTATATGTATGGGGGACATCAAAGCTATACTGAATACACTTGCCTTTAAGGACTTTTTTACCCGTGATTTCTGGTATCAGATCGAAGAGTCGGAGAGTGCGGGAATCAACTGGGCAACAATCCTTTTTATCGCAGGAATGATGCTGATGGTTGAAGGAATGGCCAAAGCGGGGTTTTTCCGTTGGCTTTGCATGAAGATAGCTTTCTTGGTCAAATGTAAGACTGTTTCTATTTTTATTACTTTTACAATAATGGCAGCGGTACTTTCAATGTTTATTGACAGTATAACCGTTATCATGTTTCTGGCAGCTGTGACTGTAGAGCTGGCGCAGCTTCTTAAATTTAATCCCATACCAATGATATTATCGGAAATATTTTGTGCAAACCTTGGCGGAAGCGCAACAATGTGCGGAGATCCTCCGAATATCATAATTGGTACATCTTTGGGATTTTCATTTTTTGATTTCCTTACAAATACAGGTGTTATAGCAGGGATAAATCTTGTAGTGTCTGTTTTCTTTTTGTATTTTGCTTTTAGAAAAGAGCTTGTTACAAAAGGTGATGAGAAAATAGATATGAGTAAATTGCCCGATCCTTCGGAAGCAATAAGTAACAAGAAAGATTTTATCGTAAGCAGCGTGATCTTCGGATGTGCGGTTGTACTTCTTATAACACACGGATCGACGCATCTTACGGTTGCAACGATAGGTTTGTTTATCGCAGTGCTCACACTCTTAACTGCAGGTAAGAATGCAAAAGAAATCATTAAGAAAGTGGACTACAAGACACTTGTCTTTTTCATCGGATTATTTATTGTAGTAAGCGGCTTGGAAGAGACGAAGATACTTGATATCATTGCTTCGTTTATCGAAAATATCAGCGGCGGAAACAGTAAGATGATGATAGCGATCATTGTATGGGTTTCGGCATTTGCAAGTGCATTTGTAGACAATATTCCTTTTGCGGCAACAATGGTTCCTGTTATCAAGAATCTTTCGGCGGCTTCGGGAATGCCTATAAATACGCTGGCATGGGCGCTTGCGATAGGTACCGATATCGGAGGCAGTGCAACACCTATCGGTGCATCCGCAAATGTTGTAGGTACTTCCGTTGCGGCTAAGAACGGTTATCCCGTGACATGGGGACGCTATTGCAAAAAACTTGCTCCGGCAACAGTTTTGGTTTTGATCATTTCAACAATCTATCTTTTTGTAATATACTTATAATAGTAATATTCAGGAGGGGTGCTTATGTCACAGATCATTATTTCCGTTGGACGTGAATTTGGAAGTGGCGGACGAGTTATTGCAGAAAAATTGTCGGAAAGATTTAACCTGCCTTTGTACGATCGCCATCTTATTACAGAGATTGCTGAGAAGATGGGTATGACAATTGAGGCAGTGGCAAAATATAACGAGACTCCGAAGAATGTGTTCGTTTCAAGACGCGTAAACGGTTACAGCAACTCGATAGAGGATAATATAGCCGAGATGCAGTTTAATGTCATGGAAGAGAAGGCAAAGAGCGGAGAGTCCTTTGTTGTTGTCGGCAGATGTTCGGAAACAAAATTAAAAAAATATCCGGGACTTATCTCATTCTTTATACTAGGAGACATGGATAAGAAAATTGAGCGTGTCATGGATGTCTACGGACTTGATGAAGATGACGCGACAAGATTTATCCTAAAGAAAGACAAGAAGAGAAAGCGCTATCACAATTATCATTGCCAGGGTAAATGGGGCGATTCGCGATTATACGACTTTTCAATCAACAGCTCGAAACTAGGCATCGATGAAACAGTAGATGTGATTGAAGGCTACATAAGAGCCCGCATTGCCAAATTGGACTGAAAAAACTTACTATACCGGAGGGGGCGCGCAGATGCAGTCTTTTTGCTGCATCATCTCAAAACATTATATTGGCCTAATGGATTGGATAATCATATGCTGCGCTTCATAAACTCACAAATGCACCAAAGAATTTTTTGGCTGCTTATGCAGATTCATTTTATATCCCTTGTCTGTTTTTCTTAAGGTCATAGACCACTTTCCTGCATGCGGAGAAAAATGTCTGAAGCAGGACGCATAGAGACAGACAAAGGTCATGGTCATGTCCGCAAAGCGGACTGCCACAACAAATAAAACCACGAATCTCCGAACTCAGAATGAGCTCGGGAGTTCGTGGCTTTTTTGTTGTAGTTGCTACGCAACATATGACCATGACCTTATGAACTTATATCAGCGTCCTGCAAGTTCTTTTTGAAGCATGCATTAAAGGAAAGTGGTCTGACCTTTTAGAAAAACACCAAGGGTATAACGAATCTGCATAAACAGCCGAAAATTCTAAGGTGCATCTGCTCAGACAACTTCGCGCAGCATATATCCAATCCATTGAGGCAATATAATTTCGATGAAAGCAGCAAAAAGACTGCATCTGTGCGCCCCCCTCCGGTGTGGAAAGTTTTTATACCTATAAACAAAAGGTGCAGAGAAGATTATTTCTCTGCACCTTTTTAAGTACGTGTGAACGAGCTATGAGCTTGTTTGTATCAGACTAATTCTGCAACTTCAAGAAGAAGACGTTCTGTGTCTTCCCATCCGAGGCAAGGATCTGTGATGGATTTGCCGTAGATGCCTTCGCCGATCTTCTGGCAGCCTTCCTCGATGTAACTTTCGATCATGACACCTTTAACAAGGTTCTTGATATCGTTGTTGTGGTTTCTTGAGTGAAGAACCTCTTTAACGATTCTGATCTGTTCCTTGAACTGCTTGTTTGAATTGTTGTGGTTGGCATCAATGATGGCAGCAGGGTTAACGATGTTTCTTGAATTATAAAGCTGTAAAAGGAGGCTCAGATCCTCATAGTGATAGTTGGGGATTGACTGGCCGTGCTTATTGTTAGAACCTCTGAGTACGCAGTGTGCAAGAGGGTTACCGTTTGTCTTAACTTCATAACCTCTGTATACAAAAGAGTGAGACTGCTGAGCCGCATATACTGAGTTAAGCATTACTCCGAGAGCTCCGCTTGTGGGATTCTTCATTCCGGCGGGGACATCAAATCCGCTGGCTGTCATACGATGTTCCTGATCCTCAACGGAACGTGCACCGATGGCAACATATGAAAGAATATCAGCAATATATCCCCAGTTCTCGGGATAGAGCATCTCATCGGCAGCAGTAAGACCTGATTCCTGAATAGCCTTGATCTGCATATGTCTCATGGCAATAAGACCTGCGCGGAAATCTGTCTTTCCCTCAGGATCTGGCTGAGAAGTGATACCCTTATAACCTTCACCTGTTGTACGAGGCTTGTTTGTATATATTCTGGGAATAAGGATAAGCTTATCCTTAACTTTGTCATTGAGTTTTCCGAGGCGTGAAACATAGTCGCACACGGCATCCTCATTGTCTGCAGAGCAGGGGCCGACGATAACAAGGAATTTATCACTTTTACCTGTAAAGACATCGCTGATCATCGCGTCTCTTTCAGCCTTGAGTGCGGCAAGTTCTTTTGTTAATGGAAACTCCTCCCTGATCTCATCGGGTGTGGGAAGTTTCTGTATGTATTCAAATGACATTAATAAATCCTCCGTGAATAAATATTCGTATGCTACTATAGCACTTTAAACTGTAAAAGTAAACACTATTTTTCTTACTTTGTCATTATATCAAGTTCATTGGAAGTAAGACCGTAAAGTGCAGCAATCTTGTTACTTAACTCTTTTTGATACAAAGATGCTTCATTGCAATTGATAATTTTTTTTACAAGAAGCGAAATCTCTCTTTCTGTTTCCGGGTCGCACTTGGCAATCGGGAGCTTTTCAATCTCAGATCTCAGCACCTTCATATTCTTGCAGGTATGAGAGTAGTAAAAAGAAATAACGGGCGAATTCAGGATTGCAAGTATGTAAAGCGCACTGTATCCGGGGACATTCGGAATCAGTATATTTGCGCTGTTCAGTGAAAGGCGCTGTTTGTCATCATATGCAAATACCGGAGTATTCGATATGAATTTATAAAGGAGCTTTTCCTTTGCCCTGTACATGCCTTCCGGAGCGATCTGCTGGAACTTTTGAGGGTCGTATTTAATAAAATTGTGTATCTCGCCAATCTTGTATCTCTCTATGTCTGAACCCTTTATGATCTCCTCATATCCGCTTTTTTTAACAGGGGATAAAAGAGTTTTATTATTACCCGTGACGATCCCGAGTGCAAATTCACTTTTTCCTTTAAGCGTAAAATGCTCACAACCGTCAATCTTATCAAGTATCTTTTTTTCATTGTCATCGCAGAGCATGTGAAAAGAGCTTGTATCGTCTTTTTTTCGGCTTGTTTCAAAACTCTTGATAAGAACGAGCCTTTCGGGGTAGAGCCCTTCAGAAGAGCTGTCTTTACCTTTAGTCTTTGATTTAAGACTCTTTTTGTAGAAAGAGACTAAGGTTTTGGTTCCGGAAGCTTTGAATCCGTTTTCCGAATCGCTTTGTTTTAGCGTTAGGAGTATGCATGGGCACTGCACATTGTCAAATATTTCGCCCATATAATAAAGAGAAGCGATGTTTGCTTTCCCTGAAATAATCTGCCTTATATTTTCGTGTACTCCCGCGCCGAGCAGCGTTTCGGGTAGGACAAAAGACATGGTACCTTCGCGTGATAACAGGCTCAGAGCTCTTTCCGTGAATATGGAAAAAGATTCAGGATTACCTGATACACGGGCGCATTTATAAACCTCTCCAAGCTTTTGAATCTCGTCTTTGCTGTAGGAATATCCCCATGGCGGGTTCCCTATTATATGATTGAACTTTTGCGTTATGGCATCCGGAGCAGCAGGTGTCAGGAAATCATCGGCTTTAATATTTTTGAATAAAACGTCGAGCTCATTATTTTCCTTGATTCTATATTTGACTGCCAGATTTATTCTTGCGATGACAACGGCAATGCTGTCTATATCATATCCGTAGAGATTATGGAGCGGTATGTCTTTTGGAAGTCTTAAAAGAAAATTTCCCGTTCCGCAGGAAGGATCGCAGACTGTGCCTGATGTGACATCTCGCAGATTTTCAATGCATTTGTCTACAACGAAAAAAGGAGTGTAGTAGGCTCCGGAAGCTTTTTTTGTCTTAAGTGAGCGAAGCGATATATAGAACATTCCAAGCGTATCTTCGCCCTCGATGTATGTGAGAGGATATTCTTTCAATATGGATAAGATATGGGAAAAAGAATCATCTTCGTCGTGCGCCAAAGGCTCAAGAAGTCTTTTTTTACCCGCTTCATCAAGTGAAAGAGTATCAAGATAAGCTTTTCCGTAGTAGGTCAGTATTGCAAGAAAGTCTTTATCTGTGATCTGTGAATTTTCTTCAAGGGCTTTTATGACAGATGATATGATGTCGTAATTAGGTGATGCCTTACTTATGTAGGATTTTGGGATGAAACGGCCGTTGGCAGTGCTCTTGTTTCTTCTTTTTTTGAGAAGGTCTGAGTCTGCAAGATTTTCCTTAAGATTTAAAACCGATTCCTTATTAAGGAAATATTTTTCCTCAAACTTTGTGGCGGAAAGTTTTTCGAGCTTTATCCAGTTTCTTACCGTCGCTGAAGAAATGCCCAGAACATCAGCAGTTTCATCAATAGATAGCATATCATTTTTAATTGAGATTTGTTCTTGTTTTTCCATAGAAACAATTATCTCGATAATGTTCTTTTTTTTCAAGAGCGGAATTGAGTATATATGACATCTCAAATGAAATTGCATAAATGATGAATATATTTACAAATATATGCTAAACTGAGATTGTGTAGTCATTTTTAAGATAATGAAATTATCGGTCTAATAATTCAATTTTATATGAGAGGCATCAAAGATGGATAGAACCAAAAAAATAGTACGAACAAGTATCATTGGAATCGCTGCAAATATATTGCTGTCTGTGTTTAAGGCAATTGTGGGAGTTGTATCACATTCTGTTGCCATAACGATGGATGCGGTCAACAACTTAAGTGATGCTTTTTCGTCAGTGATAACGATAGTCGGAGCGAAGCTTTCTTCGAGGGAACCTGACAGAAAGCACCCATACGGCTACGGAAGGATCGAATATCTTTCGACTATGGTGATCGGTATAATTATTCTTTACGCTGGAATTACATCTTTTACAGAGTCGGTAAAAAAGATAATTCATCCGGAGACTCCCGAATACGGAACACCGGCGCTTATCATTGTTTCGGCTGCGATCGTTGTGAAGGTTTTGCTTGGAATATATACGGAAAAGACAGGTGAGAAAGTAGAGTCGGAATCTCTTGTCGCATCGGGAAAAGATGCACTCAATGACTCGATAATATCTGCATCTACGCTTGTTGCCGCAATTATATTTATCATTACAGGCTTAAGTATTGAGGCGTATATCGGTGTTATTATCTCTTTTGTCATTATAAAAACAGGTTTTGAGACGCTTCGAGATACGATAAGCATGACGCTCGGAGAGAGGATTACGCCTGAGCTTTCAAAGCGCGTTAAGGCAAGTATCAATGAACTTGAAGAAGTTAGAGGCGTGTATGATCTTATTATTCATAACTACGGTTCCGAGAAGCTTATAGGTTCTGCGCATATTGAGATTCCCGATACTATGACGGCTGTTGAGATCGATGCGCTTGACAGGGTTATTGCCAATAAAGTGTTTGCCGATACAGGAATTTTGATCGGTGGCGTGTCGGTATATTCAAATAATACGGGAGATGAGATTGCTGCTTCAGCAAATAAAAAAATTGCGAAGATGGTGAGCGAATACAAGGAAGCATTGCAGATTCACGGATTTTATATGAATCATAAGACTAAAGAGATTAAATTTGATCTTGTTATAGATATAGAAGCCAAAAATAAAAAAGAGGTCATTTCTGAAGTTTCAAAGCGAGTAGAAGAGATGTATCCGGAATATGTGGTGGAAGTTCTTTTGGACTACAATTTTTCGGATTAAAAGGCAAGAATAAAACATTTTTTCCTAAGACAAGGAGGGTTACTTATGCTCAATTATGTTCACGAGATTCCGACGAAGCTTTATTTTGGCAAAGGGCAGATCAGTCATCTTGATGAGATCCTAAGATCTCTCGGGAAAAAAGTTCTTTTGACCTATGGCGGAGGTTCTATCAAGAAGATGGGGCTTTACGACACTGTTATCGACATTCTGAAAAAGGGCGGATTTGAAGTTACGGAATTATCCGGAATTGAGCCGAATCCGCGTATTGAATCCGTTGAAGAGGGCGTTAGGCTCTGCAAGGAGAACAATATTGATGTGATCCTTGCTGTTGGAGGAGGAAGCACGATCGATTGCTCCAAAGCGATTGCTGCCGGAGTATTCTATGACGGCGACTTATGGGATATGGTTGCGTCTTATCATGGCACATTAAAGGCGCTTCCGCTGGTCGATATCCTTACGCTTAGTGCGACGGGATCTGAGTATGACGGCGGCGGTGTTATAACCAATCTTAAGACTCATGAAAAGATTGGAAACAGTTATACATATCCTTACGCATCTATCTGCGATCCGACTTATACCTTCTCGGTTTCAAAATACCAGACGGCATCGGGAACTGCGGATATAATGAGCCATATTTTCGAAGGATATTTCTCGCGTACCGAGGACAGCGACCTTTCGGATCATATTGCCGAGGGGGTTCTTAAGACTGCAATTAAATATCTTCCCGTTGCTCTAAAAGAACCTGACAATTACACGGCTCGTGCAAATCTTATGGCTATTTCATCGGTTGCCTGCTCAGGCATTCCGCAGTATGGAAAGCAGGATACAGGCTGGCCGTGTCATGCTATGGAACACGAATTGTCGGCATTCTATGACATCACACACGGAATCGGCCTTGCAATACTTACTCCGCGCTGGATGCGCTTTATATTGGAAAAAGATCCTTCATGTACCTGGAGATTTGTTCGCTTTGCAAAGAATGTGTGGGGGCTTGACGGTGATGATGAAAAAGCTCTTGCAATCGCGGGAATTGAAAAACTCGAAGAATTTTTTGCACAGTCGGGTATTCCCAAAAATCTTACCGAGCTTAAGATAACAGATGAACATTTTGAAGAGATGGCCGCGCATGCAAATGACGGAAATTACTTAAAGGATGCTTTTGTTGCGCTTACGAATGAAGATATCGTAGAGATATATAAGGCTTGTCTGTAAGAGCTGATTTAAATATTTTGATTTTAAATAGCGTGTAAAAAAAGAACAAAGAGTCTTTATCGGGACTCCTTGTTCTTTTTTTGAAAAAGGTGTAGCCAATAAATTCAGCTACACCTTTATAATCTTATTAAGATGTAATTTTTATATTATCACTCGAGGTTGAGGTTTTTGTTAGTAATCTTTATAGTTGCAACATAGAAGCTTATAAAAAGAATGATCGCGCAGATAATGTTAGCGGGACAAATCACATCGTCATAATCCCACCACCAGGTGCCGCGTTTCATTTGGTGCATTTGCATGTTGTAAAAAAAGAGGATCATTGAAGCTATGGCAATTCCTATATAGCTAAGTACAGTGACATGTAGCTTGAGTTTGCGGCATAGTTGTCCGATGCTGAGGCAAAAGAAAAAAGCCATGATCTGAACAAAAATTTCAAATATAATAAATAATATGTCAAGCGCAAACAGTACAAGTCCAGGTAAATAGGCACTTACAGAGAGCTTTTCATAATGAGGATCAAATAATCTTTCGGCAACAGAATATCCAAAAGTCCAAATGAATATCGATGGAATAATAAATATTAAAGCCCATATGTATGTGACCAGCATTTTTGAACTCACAATTTCTGTTGTTTTTGCCGGAAGAGTGAATGATAGATATCCTTGTGTCAGGTATATCGTTTTGTAATAGTATCTGAGCATATATATTGTTGCAAGCGTAGCTAAAACAAGAATTGCTAAAAGAGCTATTGTCTGTATATTGGTCATTGTAAAATAAATAGGAGGTAAATTATCACTGTGTGTCTGAATGAGGCCCGATTCCAATTTTTCTGTTTGAGCGTTATCTATTTTATTTGTGAAAGCATTGGTAATTACTATTATGATAGTCAGTAAAAATGTAAATAATATTATCCCTGTCATTACCGGTCTTGTTCTTTTTAAGTCATAAGCTATAAGTTTCTTTAACATCTGTATACCTCCCTGAATAGTGCATCAACCGATTTGCCGTTTTCGACTCTTATGTCATCGATAGGTTTATAAAGCCTGATATTGCCGTCTTGCAAGAAAATTGCTTCGTCCAGCACCGGCTCCACATCGCTGATCAGGTGAGTAGCGATAATAAGGGAGGCGGACGGTTCAAAATTACTTATGATAGTACGCAATATATAATCTCTGGCAGCAGGATCTACGCCTGCGATAGGTTCGTCAAGAATATAGAGCTTGGCTTTGCGGCTCATTACAAGGATAAGCTGAACTTTTTCCTTATTTCCCTTAGAAAGAGTCTTAATCTTATTCTTTGGATCTATATTGAGACTTGAAAGCATCTCTTCAGCTCTTTTCTCGTCAAAATCATCATAGAAATATTTAAACATGTCGATAGCGGATCCGACTGTCATAGATTCATCAAGATAGGTTCTATCGGGAAGATAGGACACAATAGCTTTACTCTTTGGACCGACCGGATTGCCGTCAACAAGAACAGAACCGCCTGTTGGTTGCAATAAACCGCATATTATCTTTATAAGCGTTGTTTTTCCGCTTCCGTTTGGGCCTAGAAGTCCGATAATATGTCCAGGCTCAATTGAAAGATTTATATCATTCAGAGCCGTTTTTTTACCATATTTTTTGTGTAGCCCCTGTATTTCTAACAGATTACTCATACTTTTCTCCTTCTTTAAATGTGTTTATCAATTCTTTTTGTCTGTGTACTGTTTTACCAGTTTTAAGATTTCTTCTTTGGTAAATCCGAGCTTTTCCATGCTTTTGAAGAAATTTTCTATCTGTACATCAACGAGTGATATTCTCATATTTTTAATCATGTTGTCATCCTCCGTAATAAAACGACCGCTTGTCCTTTCTGAGTGAACAAGTCCCGTAGCTTCAAGATCACTGAGCGCCTTTTGCATCGTGTTTGGATTGACACCGGCTTCAGCGGCAAGGTCGCGAACACTTGGCAGCTTATCACCGGGTTTGTATAAACCTGAAATAATATCAGTCTGTAGATGATCAATAATCTGGACAAAGATAGGAGCGTCCGAATTAAGATTCCATGGCATAGTGAGTCTTCCTTTCTGAAAAAATATATTGTATTACTGTACTAGATGCATAATACAATAATACAGTAACCCGAATGAGGGTATTTGTCAACGTTTTTTATTGAATAGTAAATTTCTTTTGAAATTTACTATTTCGCGAGCCAAATGTTTTGATTTCTTTTATATGATGCAATGTGGTATTATCAAGGAGATAATTTATAATAACGGAGGGAAACAATATGGGAATTAATTCAATAGATGCGGAAGACGATCAGTTTGCATATCGTTACGATACACAGCTTCTTATAGACAGACGAGATAAGGATCTCGACGAGGATGAGATAGCTGATTATATTACAGAGAATTTTGAGGGCAACAGCCTGATCGCGGCAGGAGATGAGGATCTTGTAAAGATTCATTTTCATACAAACGAGCCGTGGAAGATTCTTGAATATTGCAACAGTGTAGGTGAGATCTACGATATCGTCGTTGAAGATATGATAAGACAGGCCAACGGGCAGCAGGGATAAGATTGCGGAAGAATTGATTTCCGGGAGAGCAGTGTGAAGAGTGAATATAAGACTAAACCAAGAAATCTTATCATAGAATATCTGAAGGATAATGCGGATACCAGATTTACGGCAAGGGACATACTTAATGCCGTTAAGGGTAAAGGTGACGGTTTGGACAGATCTACTGTTTACCGCAATCTTGAGAGACTTAGTAAGGAAGGTAAGCTTGTTAAATACAAGGAAGCCGATGTAAATGCTACATGCTATCAGTACTCTGAAGAGCACGAGTCATGCTGTGAGCACATGCACGCCCAGTGCTCGGTGTGCGGGAAGATTTTTCATCTTGATAACAGTATATTTAAGAGTGCAGCCAAAAAGATGATGGATGAATATGGAATTGAGATTGATTACGGGAAGAGCGTGATCATGTGTATTTGTGATGAATGCAGAAACGTAGGTATGTAAGAACATGAAGTTTAAGAATGCATGAATTGGCACTTTCGGTATATTGCATATGAAATCGAGAAATCGGAGTTTGTTGGGCAAAGGAGAATAAATATGTGGTTTTATATTATGATGTTTATCTGTAACTTATTAATTCCGATTGTCATGTTGATATGCGGATTCTTTATGTCCAAATATCCGCCAAAAGAGATTAATGGAATTATTGGATACAGAACAACTATGTCCAGAAAAAATATGGATACATGGAATTTTGCACATGATTATTGCGGTAAGTTGTGGCTTAAACTCGGATTGCTGTTATTAATTCCGACAATTATTATTCAGATACCTTTTTTACGTTTGAGTGAAAATGCAATTGGATATATGACACTTATTGTTGAAGGAATACAGCTTGCGGCTATATTGGGTTCAATTGTGTTTGTGGAAAGAGCTCTTAAGAAAACTTTTAATGAAAATGGTATCAGAAGATAAATTCAAATTTGCACGAATGACCTCTATCCCGGAGTGTGATAGAGTTTAAAGCATTAATTTGAAAGGCTTCCGGGATACGATTGAGAATGATTGCAATTGTTTTACAATAAGCTATTTATAGACGTAAGATCATGGACCTCTGAACTCAGAATGAGCTCGGGGGTTCTTTTTTTGTAAAAAAATTGAGAGTGCCAAGTTAAGGGTGTAAGTTTTTGGAGACAGGTTTTTACTGTCATTTCCATGTCTATTCCTTGATTAATGTAATTTGAGACAGGGGGAGCAAAAATAAACTGCCTATATAGGGAATCGCTGAATAGTGGCAGAGTGAAAAAGCAAGAATAAACTGCCTATATAGAGCGATGCTGAATAGTGGCAGAGTGAAAAAGCAAGAATAAACTGCCTA